>NZ_CAJPVI010000040.1 GCF_905397435.1 Cupriavidus numazuensis | reverse complement strand
GCACACTACGATAAAAATTCGCCCCTTTGGGGCAACCAAAACGCGTTTTTGGTTACTTTTGTCGCTCGGACAAAAGTGACTCGCCGGCTACGCCGGCGAAACAGCCGCGCCAGCGAAGAGCGACAACCCGCCCCCAACGAGAAGCCCCACCGGCCACACCAGCGAACCAGCGAACCAGCAGCACACAAGGCCTGCATCGGAACTGTTGGATCCCCGCGGTAACGCTGAGACCCCGTGTTGGCCCGCACCCACCATTCCACACGCGGCAACTGCACTTTCGACGCATTTTTGCGCCAGCACAGCCACATTTTTCCCACCACATCCATTGGCATGCGGCGTGCGTAAAAGGAAGAGAACGTCCGTCACGTTCTGCCCGCTTCCCTTCCAATACAAGGAGTTACGACATGACCCGCAAACTGGCCACTTCGATCCTCGCTTCTGCCGCTTTTGCCGCCGCCTTCGTTGCCGGCACTGCCCATGCCACCGACCCGCGCGACAGTCCGTTCCCCGGCGACAAGTACGGCTACAACTTCCGCACCGACGCACGCGACGTCTATGGCAACGGCGCCCGCGTGGGCCGCTATGACCCGTACACCGATGGCGCGCGCGATGTCGCCCCCGCTACGCGTGACATCGAGGACGCACGCAAGCTGTCCGGTATGGACCGCCGTGGCGTGTCGAGCGAGCCGTCGCGCGGTTTCGATGTGTATAGCGAAGGCTCACTGGCCGGTATGGACCGCCGCGGCGTGTCGAGCGAGCCGTCGCGCATGATGGATGTCTACACGGACGGGAGCGTCGCCTGACCTGCCGGGCCGGGCGTTCGATCACTGTGGCGCCCGGCCCTGCGTGGCAGTCTCCGACCCGGCATCCGCTATATTGCAGAGACGCGAGAGGCCTTGCTCGCCTGCATCACTGCCACCGGGAACCCACATGCAACGAGAAGCGTTCGTCGATGCCCTCTCCCGCGAGGGCTTTGAGGAATTCGTGACCGTGACGCGGGAAGCCGGCGCCATGGACGAGCACTCGCATCCGTTCGAAGCCAAGGCGCTGATCCTGGCCGGGGAAATCCACATCCGCATCGGCGATGACGAGCGGCTCTACAAGGCGGGAGACGTCTTTCACCTGCCCGCCAATCTCCCGCATGCCGAGCGCTACGGGCCCGACGGCGTGGAGTATCTCGTAGGCCGCCGCTAGCAAGTTCGCCGTGACGGCAGCGGCTCGCCCCGCTTGCCTGTTTCGCTTTGCGTAAGGATTCGCAAGGCGCCTTAATTGACGTGCCTCCCGCCGCTCCCTATTGTCAGTTCCACAACAAATAGTCTGGAACAGCGGTGGGCGCGCCCATCTCGCCCGTGCTGCCCGCGCTGTTCTCAAGCAACAGGAGACTGACGTGCCTATCACTCCCGCCACGCCATAGCAGCCGGGGCGCCCACGCCAGGCGTTCCTTCCCGAGGATCCGGTTTTACCTTCTCCCCGCCTTCCAACCAGGCGGCGGACGCGCTCGCGCCTGCCGCCTTGGAGTCTGCCATGTCGCTACACCTGATTTCCATCTCCGTCCTGGGGCTGATGTTCGTCATCGCCACGGTCCTGCCGGTCAATATGGGCGTGCTGGCCTTTGTCGGCGCATTCCTGATCGGCACGTTCGCCGCGGCCATGCCGGCGAAGGCGATCCTGGCGGGCTTTCCCGCCGACCTGTTTCTGACGCTTGTCGGCATTACCTACCTGTTCGCGGTGGCGCAGAACAACGGCACCATCGACTGGCTGGTCAGGATGGCCGTGCGCGCGGTGGGCGGCCGGATTGCCGCGATTCCCTGGATCATGTTCCTGATTGCCGCACTGCTGACGTCGGTGGGTGCGGTCAGCCCGGCGGCGGTGGCGATCATTGCGCCGATCGCGCTTGGCTTTGCGGCCCGCTACGGCATCAACCCGCTGCTGATGGGCCTGATGGTGATTCACGGGGCACAAGGCGGTGGCTTTTCGCCGATGAGCATCTACGGCGGCATCACCAACAAGATCGTGCAGAAGGCGGGCCTGCCGCTGAACGAAATGGCGACGGCGTTTGCGAGCCTCGGCGTCAACCTGGCGGTGGCCGCCGGGCTGTTCGTCGCGTTTGGCGGACTGCGCCTGATGCGCCAGTCCGCGCAAGCGGCCGCCACGCCCCAGGCCATGGCCACCGGCGTGCTGGCCATGGGCCATCCGTTCAGCGCAGGCTCGCCAGTAGCACAGGGCGCCCAGATCTTTGGCGATGCGGAGGCCGAGGCGCGCCAGGAAGAGCAGAAGACCATCTCGCACGACCCCGACGCGCTGCTCGAAGGTGGCGCCGCCACCTTGTCCGAGGCACCTGCCGGCCTTTACCAGTACCTGACGCTGGCGGGCCTGGTGGCACTGGCGGTGCTGACGCTCTACTTCAAGCTCGATATCGGCTTCGTGTCGCTGACCATTGCGCTGGCGCTCACGCTGATGGCGCCGGAGCAGCAGAAACGCGCGCTGAGCCAGGTGTCGTGGCCCGAGATCATGCTGATCGTCGGCGTCAGCACCTACGTAGGCGTGATGGACAAGATGGGGACCATCGACTTCGTCGGCCATAGCGTCGCCGGACTGACATCGCCGATGATGGCCGCGCTGCTGCTGTGCTTCGTCGGCGCGGTCGTGTCGGCGTTCGCTTCTTCGACCGCGGTGCTCGGCTCGCTGATCCCGCTCGCAGTGCCGTTCCTGCAACAAGGGTCGGATGTCAGCGCGATCGGCTTCATCGCCGCCATGGCTGTGTCGTCGACGATCGTCGATGTCAGCCCGTTCTCCACCAACGGCGCGCTGGTGCTGGCGAATGCGCAGGGCGTGGACCGGCAGGCGTTCTTCCGCAAGCTCATGGTCTATGGGATGCTGGTCACCATCATTGCCCCGGTGGTGCTCTGGTTTGTCTTTGTCGTGCTGTGAGCGCCGCGCGGCTAAGATAGGGGGCCTCGTTCCCAACAGTGCCCCCAATGAGAATCCGCATCGGCGAAGAGATCACCTTCCGCAAACTCGAAGCGCTGCTGGCGTTCATGGAATCCGGCAACCTGGCCAAGGCCGCGGAGATCCTCGATACCAGCACGGTCAGCGTGCACCGCGCGCTGCACTCGCTCGAAGAAGGGACGAGCTGCGCGCTGTTCCGGCATGAAGGCCGCAACCTGATCCCGACCGATGCGGCGCATGTGCTGGCCGATACCGCGCGCGAGGTGCTCAAGGCCATGGCCGACGGCATCCGCGCCACGCGCGAGGCTGCCGGCTACCTGGCCGATCATCTGAAGATCGGCTCGCTGTATTCGCTGACGGCGCACACGGTGCCGCAGATCGTGATCGGCCTGAAAGCCAGGCGCCCGGACCTGCAGACCGAACTGGTGCTGGGCTCGAACGCCGACCTGCTGCAGATGCTCAAGCAGGGCTCGATCGACGCCACGCTGATGGCCACGCCCGAGCCGGACCCCGAGATCGAATCCATCCCGCTGTTCGAGGACGAGATCTTCTTCGCCGCGCCGGCCGACTCGCCCTACGCGGCGATGCCAGCCGTCGACCTGCGCGCCTGCCGCGACGAGCCGTTCGTGTCGCTGAGCGAGGGCTTCGCCACCTCGCGCGGCTTCGCGGAGGCGTTCAAGATCGCGGATTTCCAGCCGAACCTGGTCATGAAGGTCGGCGACATCTTTTCGCTGATGAACCTGGTAGGCGGCGGCGTCGGCTACACGCTGCTGCCAGGCCGCGTGAAAGCCGTGCATTCGCGCAATGTGGCATTCGTGCCGCTTACGTCCGACTACGACAATATCCGGCAGACCATTGGCCTGAGCTTCCTGCGCCGGCGCGAACGCGATCCCAACCTGCTTGCGCTGGCGGCCGTGTGCCGCATGGCGATGCGGCAAGCCGAGAAGTAAGCCTCGCTTTCGCCAAGCGTAACGATCCTGCCCCACGCGTGATTGTTCCGCGCTCTCCGGCTGTTTATGGTTGAAGCCATCAGACAGACCATAGCCGGAGACACGATGACCAGCACCACCCCGGGGCGTCAGTGGAACACCCGCAGAGAAGCCAAGGCACGGCGCAAGCAGCAAGGCGCCGCCATCGCGCAGGGCAAGCGCATACCGACCGGCGATATCGTGCCCTTCCTGGAGGCCGTACTGCTCCCGGGCGATCGCGTGGTGGTCGAAGGCAATAACCAGAAGCAGGCCGATTTCCTGTCCCGCTCGCTCGCGCAGGTCAGCCCGGAGCGCGTGAACGGGCTGCACATGATCATCCCGAGCGTCAGCCGGGTCGAGCACCTGGACCTGTTCGAGCGCGGCATCGCGCGCAAGCTCGACTTCTCGTATGCGGGCGCACAGAGCATCCGGATTTCGCAGTTCCTCGAAGACGGGCTGCTCGAAGTCGGCGCGATCCACACCTATATCGAACTGTACGCGCGCCTCTACGTGGACCTCGTGCCCAACGTCGTGCTGATTGCTGGCTACAAGGCCGACCGCGATGGCAACCTGTACACCGGCCCGAGCACCGAAGACACGCCCGCGCTCGTGGAAGCCGCCGCGTTCCGCGACGGCCTCGTGATCGCGCAGGTCAACGAGATCGTCGACGACCCGGCCGACCTGCCGCGTGTCGATGTGCCGGGCTCGTGGGTCGACTACGTGGTGCAGGCCGACCAGCCGTTCTTCTGCGAGCCGCTGTTCACGCGCGATCCCCGCCTGATCAAGCCCGTGCACGTGCTGATGGCGATGATGGCGATCCGCGGCATCTACGAACGCCACCAGGTGCAGTCGCTGAACCACGGCATCGGCTTCAACACGGCGGCGATCGAACTGATCCTGCCGACCTATGCCGAGTCGCTGGGTCTCAAGGGCAAGATCTGCAAGTACTGGACGCTGAACCCGCATCCGACGCTGATCCCGGCCATCGAAACCGGCTGGGTCGAAAGCGTGCACAGCTTTGGCAGCGAACTGGGCATGGAGCCGTACGTCGCCGCTCGCCCCGACATCTTCTTCACGGGCGCGGATGGCTCGATGCGATCGAACCGCGCGTTCTGCCAGCTTGCCGGCCAATACGCGGTGGACCTGTTCATCGGCTCGACGCTGCAGATCGACGGCGACGGGCATTCGTCCACGGTCACGCGCGGCCGGCTGTCAGGCTTCGGCGGCGCGCCGAATATGGGCCACAACCCTGGCGGACGGCGCCATCCCACCCCGGCATGGCTGGACCTGATCGAGACCGATGACCCGCTCGCACGCGGCCGCAAGCTCGTCGTGCAGATGGTCGAAACCTTCCAGGCCGGCGGCAAGCCGACCTTCGTCGAATCGATGGATGCCGTGGACGTCGCACGCGAAAGCGGCATGCCGCTCGCGCCGGTCATGATCTACGGCGACGACGTCACGCACGTGCTGACCGAGGAAGGCATTGCCTACCTGTACAAGGCGCAGTCGCTCGAAGAGCGGCGCCGGATGATCGCGGCAGTCGCCGGCGTGACGCCGATCGGCCTGAAGCACGATCCCGCGCAGACGCGCCGCATGCGCAGCGACGGCCTGATCGCGCTGCCCGAAGACCTTGGCGTGCAGCGCAGCCAGGCCACGCGCAGCCTGCTGGCGGCCAAGAGCATGGCGGATCTGGTCGAGTGGTCGGGTGGCCTGTATGCGCCGCCGGCCCGCTTCCGGAGCTGGTAATGGGCGGCACAGCGGCAAGAATCATTTGGGCTGAAGATGCAGCCCCGTTGAACGACGCACCGTCGGCGAATGCACAAGCGCTGGCCGGCCTGGCGGTCGACGCCATCATCGACGAAGCGCGGCTTTCGCCCAAACCCGGCCTGGTCGACAGCCGCGGCAGTGGCGCGCATGCCGACCTGACGCTGGCGTTGATGCTGCGCTCCGCGCATGCGCTGGGCCCGTCGTTCGCAGCGATGGCCATGGCCGGCCAGCGGGCAACGCGCGTCGGCTATGCGCTGCGCGAGCGGCTCGGTGCGCTTGGCCGGGAGGCGGAAACCGCGATGTTCGCAGCGACGGGTGGCGTCAATACACATCGCGGCGCGATCTGGTGCCTCGGGCTGCTGGTCGGCGCGGCTGCGCAGCTTGATGCGGCCGGCAAACGAGCCAGCGCAAGCGCGGTCAGCCACGCCGCCGGCGCCATCGCGCGGCTCACCGATCGGCACCGGCCTGCGGTGACCGGCAACAAGGGCGAGCTGGCTTGCCTGGCTTATGGCGTAGGCGGCGCCCGCGCGCAGGCGCACGCGGGCTTTCCACACGTCATGCGGCGCGCGTTGCCAGTGCTGCAACACAGCCGCACGCGCGGCGACAGCGAGTCCGTGGCGCGCCTCAATGCACTGCTCGCGCTGATGAGCGCGCTGGACGACACCTGTGTGCTGGCCAGGACGGGCCGAGCTGGCCTCGCTTATATGCAGGCTGGTGCGCATGCGGTGCTGGCGGCAGGCGGGTCAGGCACCGTCGCGGGCCGGCGCGCGCTGCGCGAACTCGACGCCGGCATGCTGGCCCGCCGCGCATCGCCGGGCGGCGCCGCGGACTTGCTGGCCGCGACGATCTTCCTCGACAGGCTGTCTCAGGCATCCGGGACCGGGCAAATTTAGGAGGCTTCCATGGAACAACTGCGTTTTGAATACCCGGCAGGCTTGCCTGCCGCAGCCCGCGTGCTGGTCGGTGTGGTGGGATCGGGCGATCTCGAAGTGCTGGTCGAGCCCGGCACCGGTGGCGTGACCACGGTGGACGTCACGACCTCCGTCAACGGCTATGCCCGCGTCTGGGACGCGCAGCTATCGCGCGTATTCGCCGCGGAGCCGCGCGCCGCCATGCAGATCCGCATCCACGATTTCGGCGCCACGCCGGGCGTGGTCGGCATGCGGCTGGCCGAAGCATTCGAGGCGCTGGACGCGCACGGACAACAGGAGCGCACATGAACACCGCGTCCTTGCTCGCCCGCAACAGCTTCATCGAACTCAGTGCGCGTGAACGGGCCCGCGTGCTGCTGGATGCCGGCACGTTCCGCGAGCTGGCGGGGCCGTTCGACGGCCTGCAATCGCCGTGGCTCGCACGCCAGGGGATCGTGCCGCAAAGCGACGACGGCGTGATCGTGGCGAAGGGTCACATCGACGGGCAGCCCGTCGTGGTGCTGGCCATTGAAGGGGCTTTTCAGGGCGGCAGCCTTGGCGAAGTCGGCGGCGCGAAGATTGCCGGAGCGCTGGAGCTTGCCGCCGAGGACAACCGGCGCGGCGTACCGACGCGCGCCGTGCTGCTGCTGGAAACCGGCGGCGTGCGGCTGCAGGAAGCCAACCTGGGCCTCGCGGCCATCGCGGATATCCACGCGGCGATCGTCGATCTGCGGCGCTACCAGCCGGTAGTCGGCGTGATCGCCGGGCAGGTCGGATGTTTTGGTGGCATGTCGATTGCCGCCGGGCTGTGCACGTCGCTGGTCATGACGCAGGAAGGCCGGCTTGGCCTGAACGGACCCGCCGTGATCGAACAAGAAGCCGGCATTGCCGAATACGATTCGCGTGACCGCCCGTTTATCTGGAGCTTCACCGGCGGCGCGCAGCGTGCCGCCATGGGCTTCGCGGATGTGTACGTTGCCGACGACTGCGCCGCGCTGCGCGACGCGGTCGCGAGCGAGCTGCGTGTGCCCGTATCCGCCACGCATCGCAGCGAACGCTACCGCGAGGTGCTGTCCGTGCTGCAGGACTACGACGCCAGCGTGCAGCCCACGCCGGCCGAAGTGCAGCGCCTGTTTGGCCACTTCCATCGGGAGACTGACGCATGAACGCCACAGACAAGGACATGAGCCGCGGCGCTCGCTGGCTGCGCGCACTGGCGCCAGCGGCGCAATACCGCGAAGGCTTTCCGGACTCCGTCACCGTCGCGGACGGCGAGCTGGCCGGCACACTGGTCCGCTGGATCGCCGTGGTGCCCGATGCGGATAGCCGCTTCCCACGCGCTCGCAACGGCGAGGTCGGACTGATCGAAGGCTGGTCGCTCGCGCAGGCCGTGCGCGAGGTGGTCGAGGCCGATCGCGATGCCGCGGTCAAGCGCGCCATCGTCGCGGTGGTCGATACGCCCAGCCAGGCCTATGGCCGCCGCGAGGAGGCGCTCGGCATTCATCAGTCTCTGGCAGCCGCAGCGGCCGCGTATGCCGAAGCACGCCTGGCCGGGCATCCGGTCGTGGCATTGATCGTCGGCAAGGCCATGTCGGGCGCGTTCCTCGCGCATGGCTACCAGGCCAACCGCATCATCGCGCTGCGCGACAGCGGCGTGCTCGTGCACGCGATGGGCAAGGACGCCGCGGCCCGCATCACCATGCGTACCGTCGAGGACCTGGAGGCACTGGCCGCCACCGTGCCGCCGATGGCGTATGACATCGGCAACTTCGCGACGCTCGGCATCCTGTGGCGGCTGATCGATGTGGCGTCGGCCGATACTCCCGAACCAACAGACATCCACCTGGCCCGCGACACGATCCTGGCCGCGCTCGCGGATATCCGGCGCGACGGCGCGCGCGACCTGTCCGGCCGGCGCAACGGCGAGAACCGTGAGGCGTCACGTCAGGTGCGCGATTGCCTGCTGCGGCAATGGCAAGCCTGAACGTGTGCCGTCCGGCGCCGCACGACCTGCTCTGGCTGGCCGATGCGCGCCGCGCCCTGTGCGGCGTGGTGCTGCCGGACTGGGTCTCGCTCGCGGCGCTCGATACGATACCTGTGGTCGTGCGGCGTGATGCGAGACGAACCGGCGCGATCGCGATCGGTCTGCGCGGAAGATCGCGTGAAGAACGGTTCGGTACGTGGGTCTCCCCGGTAGATGTGGCGCGCGTGGTCACGCCCATGGACATCGCGGCGTCGCGCGCATGGCGGCATCCGGAGCTGGCCGCACTTGCCGCCATCCGCACGCTCGACGCGGTGGCCGATGCGCTCGACGCGCGCAACATCCGCTGGGGCGTGGGCGGCAGCGCTGGATTTACGCTTGCTAGCGGCATCAACGTGCTGCATGCGCAGAGCGACCTCGATCTGCTGGTCTACGCGGACCACTCGCTGTCACTAGCCAATGCGGATTTGCTGGCGGCGCTGCAGGATGCCGGCCCTGCACGGATCGACATCCAGGTCGATACGCCTCAAGGCGGCTTCTCGTTCCTCGAATGGCGGCGCACCCGCGGCAAGGTGCTGCTGAAGACAGCGCACGGACCCCGCATGTGCGCTGACCCGTGGCGAGCGACGCCATGAGCGTGCTGCTGACCTTTCCGGGCCAGGGCTCGCAGCGGGCCGGCATGCTCGCCGACCTGCCCGAGCATCCGGCCGTCGCCGCCGTGCTTGCAGAAGCCGCCGACGTGCTGCAAATGCCGCCCGCCGGCATGGACACCGCAGCACGCCTGCAATCGACGGTATGGGTACAACTGTGCCTGCTGACGGCCGGCGTGGCCATGGCGCGCTGCCTGGCGGCGGAAGGCGGCCGGGCCGACGCCGTTGCCGGTCTTTCGATCGGCGCCTATGCAGCGGCCGTCAGTGCGGATGTCCTGTCGTTCCCCGACGCGCTGCGGCTCGTGCGGCTGCGCGGCGAACTCATGGAGCAGGCGTATCCGAGCGGCTACGGCATGACGGCAATTCTCGGCATGGAGCGCATGCGGCTCGAGCCGCTGGTGGCGCAGATCCACACACCGCAAACGCCCGTCTATCTCGCCAACTTCAACGCGCCCGCACAGATCGTGATCGCCGGCAGCGTCCCGGCCATGGAAGCCGTCGCTACGCTGGCACTTGCTGCAGGCGCACAGGCGGCGAAGCGTGTCGCGATCCACGTGCCTTCGCATTGCGCCCTGCTCGATGACGCGGCCGCCGAACTGGGCAAGGCCATGGCAGACATTGCCGTGTCGCCACCGCGCCAGCGCTACTTCAGCGCGAGCCATGCGCGCGAACTGCGGGACCCGCGCCGGATCGTCGATGACCTGGCCCGCAACATGGCCGTCCCGGTGCGCTGGCACGAGACCATGCTGCTGGCCTACGCCAACGGTGCACGCGTGATCATCGAAGCGCCGCCCGGTGATGTGCTGACGCGGCTGGCGCAGCCCGTATTTGCGGATGGCATCGCCGTTGCGGCGGACAGGACGCGCGTCGATTCGCTGGCCGCGATCATGCGGCGCGGCCAGCCGTAACTGCCGTGCCGCTCAGGCGTGCCAGTCCTGCAGCGGATTGCACGCCATGTAGCGCGGCGCCTCGCCAATGCCCAGCCGGGCACGCGCGGCATCGAGCGGTTCATGCAGCAGCGCTTCGTAGTCCTCTTCCAGCAGCCATTTCGTGCGGCGGCCGAGGCGGTAGCCTTCCAGCACTGCACGCGCAAAAGCGACGCTCCCTGTCAGGCGCAGGCTCTTCAGCGATGCCGCCACCGCGATGAACGCCCAACCCAGTCCGCCAGTCTGCGCATAGCTGAACGCGACCAGCGCGGCTTCGCCCAGGCTCTCGTCCGCGCGGTAGCCGGTCAGCACGTGCCAGATATCGTGGATATCGCGCGTGCGCCGGCCGAACCACATGTAGGCGTCTTCGACCAGCGGCTCGCGGCCGAGGTTGGAGATATCCGCCAGTCCATCGGCGCTGTAGCCGGTCTTGCGCAGGAAATCGCGATACGCAGCGCCCACTGTGCCCGGCGCAAAGCTCGCCACGAAGGCAGGGTCGGCGAGCCGCTCCGCCAGTTCGGTGCGCTGATAAACCAGCCGTCGCCCGTCGGGCGTGCCGAGCAGGCGCGCGAAATTCTTCGGCATGGACGGCCCGTTCAGCGCGCGCATGATCAGGAACACCTGCGTGGTGTCGTGCCCGTCGGCCAGCAGCTTGCGCATCGCGCTGAAGGCGGTGGCGTAGTCACGCTTGTACGGATTTGGAGCAATCGCGGCGTCCATCGGCGTCATCCTTTCGGCAGTGGGTCAGTGGCTCGGGCGTTCGGCAGCAGCCGGCACGGTGTGAGGTTCGGACGGACCTGCGCTACACATTCTCAGGTAGCATGCAGCGTCGCATCCACAAAGGGAACATGCATGTCCGCAACCCGCATCCTCCTGCTCGCGGCGGTCGTGGTGCCTTGGCTGGCCGCCTGCGCCAGCGGCGCCAACGTCGAATACCTCGAGGCCCAGGAACCGAAGCAGATCCATTCCGACGCGAGCGTCGGCGACCTCACGCTGTGCCTGAAGAGCAGGCTCCGGGAAGAAGCCAACGTCGTCGCCTACCCGGAACCGGGCAAGGTCGATGTGCGCATCGGCTCGGCCACGCGCTCCGACACCGGTTATTTCTACATCGTGAGCCTGCGGCAGGCGCGGCAGGGAACGGATGTCGAGATCCGTGGTTCGGGCGAGTGGCGTCCGACGATGACCCCGAGCCGTGTCGCCGGTTGGGTGCAGGACTGCAAGCCCGGCATGGCCCACCACTGAGGATCGGTGCCGGAGCCGCGCGCGGGGCATTGCACTCATGCCGCCACCTGCTGACCTTCGCGCAGCCGCGCCGCGGCTTCGCGGACGAAATCGACGCAGGTCGCGGCGGCGGTAATCGGCAGCATATGCCCGCCAGGCACCAGCGTCAGCGTGGCACCGGGCATCTTGTTCACCAGGGCGTCGCCATTGGCAGCGGGATCGAGTATCCGGTCTTCGCGGCCGAACAGGATGCTCACCGGCAGGCGCAGTTCTCCGTAGCGCGCCACCAGCCTCGGCAGGCTCGGCACACCAGCGACCAGATCCTCCGACGCCGCAACGAAATGGCTGGGCCGCAAAGCCAGCATGCCACCGCCGCGCAGCGCGAAGTCCGCAGGCACGGGATCGGGGCCGAAGACGATGTCCAGCACCTCGTCGCGCCGCAAGTCCGACATCGGCACCGCGAGCGTCCACCCCACGAACCGGCGCAGCCAGGGCTGCCGGATGGTCAGCGGCCGGAACACCGGTGGAATCTCTTCGGCCGGATGCGTCAGCGGCGCCAACAGGGCGAGTCCGCCGACACGATCCGGATGGCCTGCCGCCAGCGCAAGCGCAATGGCCCCGCCTAACGAATGGCCGACCACTAGCGGCCGCTCCAATCCGAGCTTGTCGATCAGCGCCGCCAGCACGTCGGCCTGCGCCGCCAGGTCTGCGCGCGCGCCGGCAGTGCGTACGGAATAGCCCGAGCCAGGCCGGTCCACCGCCACGACGCGAAAATCGCGCGCGAGTGGCTCGATCATGCCGTAGCCGAAATTGCCGAGCTGGCCCGACAGGCCATGCACGAGCAGCAACGCGGGCCCCTGCCCGCGCTCGACGACATGCAGGCGCGCACCGGGTACATCGACAAAACGGCCATCGGGCGGCAGCGCGGCCTCGACGCGCCGCACCTTGCGCACGGTGTAAAGGAACAGGGCGGCGAAGAGCGCCGCGAAAGCCAGCACTGCATAGAACAGGAAGGTCATGGTTGTACCTCGCCGCCCGACAGGCTGACCGGCGCTTTGCGCGGCGCTGACGCGGCATGGGGCGTATCGAACTGGAGCACGCCATCGTCAATGCGGCCGTGGCGGATCGTGAGCATGTCCATCAGGTAGTTCTGGTAGAGCCGCCATGGCTTGCGGTCGCCCTGACGGGGCAACACGCTGGCGGCGCGCTGCACATAGCCGGACGTGAAGTCCAGGAAAGGCGTGGGCTGTACCGCGGCGTTGCGCCGCGGCATGGCCGCGCGATACCCACGACGGTCCATGTAGCGCAGCAGCCGGCACACGTACTCCGCGGTGAGATCCGCTTTCAGCGTCCACGAGGCATTGGTGTAGCCGAAGGCCAGCACCAGGTTCGGCACGTCGCTGAGCATCATGCCCTTGTAGGCCATCTGCTCGGCCGGCACGCGCGGCTGGCCGTCCACGCTGAGGGCAATATCGCCGAGCATATTGAGCTTGAGCCCGGTCGCCGTCACGACGATATCGGCCGGCAGTGTCTGGCCCGATCCGAGCACAATGCCGTCTTCCGTGAAGCGGTCGATGGTGTCGGTCACGACCGAAGCGCGGCCCTCGCGGATCACGCGGAACAGGTCGCCGTCCGGCACCAGGCATACGCGCTGGTCCCACGGCTTGTAGCGCGGCGTGAAGTGCTGGCCGACATCGACGTCAGGACCGAGCTGCGCGGCAGCCATGCCGATCATGCGCTCGCTGACGCGTTCCGGCCGGCGACGCGCGAGCTGGAAGAAGAACATGCCGAGCAGCACGTTTTTCCAGCGCGTAGCGGCATAGGCCAGTCCTTCCGGCAGCAGCCGGCGCAACTTCGCGGCAATGGCGTCCTCGCCGGGCCGTGTCACGACGTAGCTCGGCGAACGCTGCAGCATGGTCACGTGCGCGGCCGTGCCGGCCATGGCAGGCACCATCGTCACAGCAGTAGCGCCACTGCCGATCACCACCACGCGCTTGCCGGCGTAGTCGAGCGAAGCGTCCCAGAACTGCGGATGCACGATGCGTCCGCGAAAACTGTCCTCGCCCGCGAAGGCCGGCCGGTGGCCCGCGGCGTAGCTGTAGTAGCCCGCGCACACATACAGAAGCCGCGCGCGCCACTGCTGCCGGCTGCCATCGGCACCACGCTCGGCCGTGACCGTCCAGCAGGCTTCGTGGCTGTTCCACGCCGCGCTCACCACCTTGTGGCCGAATCGGATGTGCGGCGTAATGCCCGCCTCGTCGGCGGTCTCGCGGATATAGGACAGGATCGACGGACCGTCGGCAATTGCTTTCGCGCCCTTCCATGGCTTGAAGCGGTAACCGAGCGTGTACATATCCGAATCCGACCGGATACCGGGATAGCGAAACAGGTCCCAGGTGCCGCCAATGGCCTCACGCGCCTCCAGGATGGCAAAGCGCTTGCCGGGGCACCGCTGCTGCAACTGCCGCGCGGCACCGATGCCCGACAAGCCGGCACCGACAATCAGCACATCGAGCAACGTGTCTTCAGGTGCGGCAGCAGTCATGTCGGATTTCCCGGATGCGGTCACTTCTGACACCATAGGTTGTCAGATGCAATCTGACAATAGGGAATGTCATAATGGCCCCCATGACGACCGCGCCGACCGAGCCCACCGAGACCTCCACTGCCCGCCGCTACCGCGGTGCAGCAGCCGACGAGCGCCGTACGCAGCGCCGTTGCCAGCTGATCGCGGCAGCCATCCAGGTCTATGGGGAGCGCGGCTACCAGAACTCCACGGTCAAGGCGGTCTGCGAGGCGGCTGGTCTGACCGAACGCTATTTCTACGAGTCCTTCGCCAACAGCGAGGCGCTGCTCGAAGCCTCGTTCCGCGCCGTGACCGATCTGCTGCTGCAATCGATCGAGCATGCAGCGCAAGATGCCGGGCGCGGCCGGCAGCAGCGCGCGCTGGCCATGCTGCGTGCGTACTTCGGTGCGCTGCAGCGCGAACCGCGTTCGGCCAGGGTGTTCCTGCTGGAGATCCGCGGCGTCAGCAAGCGCGTCGACGAAGCGCTCGACGAATCGCTGCGCGCGTTCGGGGGCCTGCTCGCACAAACGCTGCTGCCCGCCGGACAGACTGCGGATCCCCTGTTGCTGGCGGGCGTCGCGGGCGGTGTCGTGCATATCGCGCTGCGCTGGATCCGCGACGGCTATGCGCCGGACGTCGACACGGTGGCCGCCACCGCGGTTGAACTGGCAATGGTGCTCGCGCGCAAACCGGGCTGACTCACTTTTTCAGAAGCGCAGTACTGGCACCGGTAAAGATTGCATGTTCGGTGGCATAGGCACTCTGTAGCCGCTGTACCGTCGTAGCGCGAGACTGGCAAGGAACTTGCGGACGCGCCGTCATGCGCGACCGCTCTCCTTCGCCACCATGAACCTACGCGATACGATCCGTGGCCTGATCGACAGCCAGAGGCCGTCTGGCGACATTCCGCTGCCAGGACACGGCCATACCGCCGCGCGGTGGCAGGTGTTCGCCACCATCGCCGCCACGCAGGGACCGGTCGCCATCAAGCTGTTCGAAGCCCATGCCGATGCGCTGGCGATCCTGGCCGAGGTAGCGGGTGCATGTCCCGGTCGCGACACCCACTGGGCCATATGGGCCGCCGAGCCGCCCGATGCGCGTGTCCGCGCACGCCCGGCGCCGGACGTCGATGCACAAACGCTCGCAACACGCGCGGATATCGCGCATGGCAAGCCGCTCCTGCTCAACGGACGCAAGGCCTGGTGCTCGGGCGCGGGCGGCGTGTCCCATGCCCTGCTGACCTGCCATGGCGACGATGACGTTGCCGTGCTCGCCGCGATCGATATGGGCGGCCCGGGCGTAACGATCACGACCGATGGATGGCATGCAGTCGGCATGGCGGATACCGCAAGTGGCGATGTGCTGCTGCATGACTGTCCCGCGCTGCAGGTCGGCGGCCCGCGCGCCTATCTCGAACGCCCCGGCTTCTGGCATGGCGGCGCGGGCATCGCCGCCTGCTGGTACGGCTCGGTATTGCCGCTCGCATGGGCGGTGCGCGACACGATGCGCAAGCACGGCGACGCCCACGCCGCCGCGCACCTCGGCGCCATCGATGGCGATCTCCATGCCGCTGCCGCGTTGCTGCGGGAAACCGCCGCATGGATCGACGCCAATCCGACCGAAGATGCATTCGTCGCCGCGATGCGCCTGCGCACGGCCGTCGAAGCCGCCGTGCAGCGCGTGCTGCATCGCGCGGGCAATGTGCTTGGCGCCGGACCGCTCTGCCGGAATGCGCGCCTTGCTTCGCTCTATGCGGACCTGCCTGTATTCCTGCGGCAGAGCCACGCCGAACGCGACCTTGCAGTGTTGGGAACCGCAGTGAGCCACACCGACTGCGACTACGCGCTATGACCTCCGCGACCTCCCCGACCTCCGCGCAAGACTTCGACGCCATCTTCGAACAGGACGATCCGTGGGGCTTCGAGACACTGTGGTACGAAGCACGCAAGCGCGACCTGCTCATGGCCGCGCTGCCCGAAGCGAGATACGCGCGCGCACTCGAAGCGGGCTGCGCCACGGGCATGCTGACCGAGCGGCTCGCCTGCCGATGCGATGCGCTGCTGGCCATCGACGTGGCCGCTCGTGCCGTCGAGCGCATGCTGGCGCGCGTAGCCGGCCACGCGCATGTCGAGGGCCGCGTGGCCCGGCTGCCGCAGGAATGGCCCGCCGGCAGCTTCGACCTGATCGTGCTCAGCGAACTGGGCTACTTTTTCACGCCGGACGACTGGATCGCCACGGTCAAACATGCTGCCAGCGCGCTTGCGCCAGCCGGCACTATCGTCGCGTGCCACTGGCTGCGCCCGTTCGCCGAGCGGCAGATGGCAACGCGCCATATCCACGCGGCCATTGCGCGCCAGCCCGGACTGTACCGGCACGTGCGACACCTCGAGCCCGATTTCCTGCTGGAAGTCTGGTCGCGCAATGCGCAGCCGTTACGCATGCGGGAGGCCCTGCAATGATCGGCGTCGTGGTGCCCGTACACAACGAGGAGTCGTGCCTCGAAGCGTGCCTGATGGCGCTGCGCGTGGCGGCGCTGCATCCGGCGCTGAACGGCGAGCCGGTGATGCTCGTGGTCGTGCTCGACGACTGCACCGACGACTCGCTTGCCATCGCGCAACGTCATGCGGCGGCACAGGTGACGTGCCTGACCATGGCCGCGCGCAATGTCGGCATCGCCCGCCATCTTGGCGCGCAGCATCTGCTCGCACGCGAAGCGCGCTGGCTCGCCTTCACCGATGCCGACAGCCGCGTGGCGCCGGACTGGCTGGTGGCGCAACTGGCACTGTGCGCCGATGCGGTGTGCGGGCTGGTGACGGTGGAGGACTGGAGCCAGCAGCCGGCCCATGTCCCCGCAAGGTTCGATGCGCGATATTGCCGCAAGGACGGCCATCGGCACATCCACGGCGCCAACTTCGGCATTTGCGCGCGCACCTACCGTCACGCCGGCGGCTTCCCGCCGCATGCGAGCAGCGAAGACGTGGCGCTGGTGCAGCGCCTCATCGCGCTGAATGCACAGATCGCATGGAGCACGCAGCCGCGGGTCATGACCAGCGCGCGCGCAAAGGGACGTGCGCTAGGCGGCTTTGCGGATTACCTTGCCATGCTGGCCGCGCTTTCCGCAGATGTGCCGCCGGTGTAGTCAGCGACGTCACTCAGGCAACGCGGGACCTGGCAGGCCAGCACCGATCAGCGCGGCAGCGCGTCCGTGGCTACGGCAGAGGAAATCTTCGTAGCGGTGTCCTGCAGCAGTTCGAGCAGTTTGGCGTGATGCATGAACTCGAAGCGCCGCAGCGGAATGACGAGCGCGAGGGCCCCGACGGCCTGGGGCCCGCTGGCGAAGAACGGAACGGCGATGGCCCCGACATCCGCTTCGAGTTCGCCCCGGGACATGTAGTGACCGGCCTTGCGGATTTCCTGCAGCCTGCTCCAGAACTCGTCGAAAGTCTGCCCCATGGCAGCCTGGCGCACTTCAGCGGTGTGCTTGTCGAACAGGCGCGACAGCCGCGCGCGCGACAGCGTGGCCAGGATGACCTTGGGCGCCGCGCCGCGGAACAATGGCCGCGGCCGGCCGCGGCCATAGGCCAGGTGCAGGCCATCGGCGCCGGACTCGCGGTGGGTGTCGACGATCTCGTCATCGAAGATCCGCGTCATCACGCAGTCGCAGCCGGTCTGCTCGGACAGGTTCTGCATCAGCGGCTGGCCCGCGCGGAAAAACGGATCCACGGTACGCAACTGGTAGTCCAGCGTCATCACGCGCGGCCCAAGCGCGTAGCTTCCATCGCCAAGGCGCGCGAGCAGGCCCGCGTCGACCAGTTCGCGCACATAGCGATACCCCGTCGGCACCGAGCAACCAAGGTACTCGCAGATCGCCTCGGACGACCATGTGGGCTTCTCGACCGTGAACAGGTCAAGGATCGAAAGCATCTTGGTGAGGCTGGACATGGAGGAAGGGGCTGACGTTCACATTGTGAGAGTGGCGTCATTTTACCCGCCCGCCAGCCGAGGCAATCGGCAACGCGGCGCTAGTCCAGCACAACCACCCGGCCTCGACCAGTATCTCCCGCCCTGTCCACCGCATAACTCCGGTCCAGCACAACAATCGCCACCCCGCCCACCGCCAGCACCCCGCCAAAGAACTGATACAGATGCAACGGCGTCCATCCATGCGCGAGCATGTACCCAGTCCAGATCGGCACGATCACGGCGATGCTCCGGCCGAATCCGATCATCAGTCCGACACCGGTGCCACGCGCCACAGCCGGATACACCGCAGGACTGATCGCATAGAACGCGACGATGCCACCATTCACGAACAGACCGACGAGCACGGCAAGCGGCAGCGCCATCGACAAGTTGTGAATCTGCGTGGCATACAACGCGAAGGCAACCGCGCCACCGAGCAGCACGCCGGCGGTCACCAGCACAGGCCGGATCCGCAGCGACAGTGCGGCAAACACCAGCGCCGCCGCGACGCCGCCGACCATGATCAGCGTGCCCGCTCGCACGCCAAGCGCCGGGTTCCCGCTCGTATCGGCGATGATCTTCGTCGTCCACGTATTCGCGAAGTAGAACGCCGCGGTGAGCCCGGCATAGCCAATCCAGAGGCATAGCGTGCGCTTGAGCATGCCGCCGCCAAAGATCGATCTCAACGCTACGTTGCGCACCGTCTGCATGGAAGCCGCAGGCAGCTCGCGCGATGGCGCGAAGCCAAGGCGAGCCGCAATCGCGTTGTACTTCTCGAGCGCGCGGCGCGGCCGCTTGTCGATCAGGTACTCGACAGATTCCGGCAGTGTGAAAAAGACCAGTACCAGCATCAGCAGCGTGAGCACGCCGCCGAAGATGAACGGCGCGCGCCAGCCGTAGCTGGCGAGCAAGGGCGTGACGATGAGCCCCGCCAGCGCGGAGCCCAACGGCAGGCCGATGCCGTACAGACCCATCACGACGCCACGGCGCTTGTCCGAACTGAATTCCGATACGAGCACATTGATGCTGGCGATCACACCGCCGATAAACAGGCCGGCGAATGTGCGATAGGCAATGAGTTCCACCAGCGTGCCGGACGTTGCCGACAGCAGCATGCCCGTCGTGATAAAGCCCAGGCATACCAGGATCTGTGTGCGCCGCCCGATCCTGTCGGCAAGTGGCGAAACCAGGATCGCCCCGAGCGCCATGCCAAGGACGCTCGCGCTCAGCAGGTAGCCGACTTCGACCGGACTGAGCGACCATGCCTTGGCCAGCGTGGGAATGACGAACGGCATGACGATGATTTCGTATCCGTCGATCATGGTGATGAGAATGCAGATTGCCACGATCAGAATCTGCGACGCCCGCATTGGCTGCGTGCGCACGGCCTCGCGTATATCCATGCTTGTCTCCGTCTTATGATTATGTTGGGACGTACTGCATTGCCAGTCGGGCCATGTCCCTGGGACCGCTGCGAAAAACAGGGCAAAAACATGCCCGTGGCGCCTGCAACGGGCGCCAGGGCTTTGAGGAACAAACCGGATGCGGAGGGCCGCATCCGCGGGTTGGCTTACTCGGCGCGAATCGGGTTCGACAGCACGCCGAGCTTGCTCACTTCGATTTCCACGACATCACCGTCCTTCATGAACACTGGCGGATTGCGCTTGGCGCCGACGCCGCCCGGCGTGCCGGTCACGATGACATCGCCCGGCGCGAGCGTGACGAAGCTCGAGCAGTAGGCGATCAGCGTGGGGATCGAGAAGATCAGCATGTCGGTGGTGGCCTTCTGCATGACATTGCCGTTCAGGCGCGTTTCCAGCGTCAGCACTTCGTTCTCGCCGATTTCATCGGATGTCACCAGCGTCGGACCGAAGGCACCCGTGGCTTCGAAGTTCTTGCCCGGCCCCCATTGCGAGGTATGGAGTTGCCAGTCGCGGATGCTGCCGTCGTTGTAGCAGGCAAAGCCCGCGATATGCTGGAACGCGCGGTCCTCGGAAATGCGGCGGCCGCCCTTGCCGATCACGATGGCGATTTCGCCTTCATAGTCGAGGCGCTCCGACTCCGGCGGCAGCAGGATCGGCTGCTGGTGGCCCACCTGCGAGGCCGCCACGCGCATGAAGATCGTGGGGTGGTCGGTGCGCTGCTTCTTCGTTTCCTGAACGTGCTCGTCGTAGTTCAGGCCTGCGCAGAGGATCTTGTCGGGATCGGCGACGACCGGGCGATAGGCGTCGATGTCTTTGAGCGCGAAATCGGCATCGGCCTTCACGGCGGCGTTCTTCAGCGCTTCCACGCCGTCACGGCGCAGTGCGGCGCCAAGGTCGGTCAGGCCGAGACGCGCACCGAGATCGACGACGCCCTGATTCAATACGGCGCCGAAGCTGTTCTTGCCCTGGCGCGCAAAGCTGATGAATTGCATGTGATTCTCCTGTTCGGGGTTCAGATGGGAGTGGGGGAAATGGGAACGGTGGTTTGCTGTCAGGCTGCGGCTACCGTAGCCTTCGTGCCTTGCAGCGATTCGGCAAGCTGCACAAGCAGTGCTTGCAACTGCGGCAGGTTCGACGCCGTGCCGAATACGTAGCGGTCGGGACGGACAAGTACGGCGGCAGCATCGAGTTCGTCGAGCCATGCGTGCGTGCCTGCGCTGTCGTCTTCGATGATCGTGACGGGGTACGGCGCGAGCTGACGCAGCGCATCTCGCTGGCTCTCGCCGAGCAGGCCCGGCTTCATCAGGATCGCGAAGTCGCGCCGGGCGCGCTGGTCCAGACGTTCGCCCGAGGCCAGTGCCGGCTGGGCCGACACCATGCCGCTCGCCGGCTCGCGAAGGCGAAGTGCGCTGGCGCCGAGCCGCGGGCTCAGGCTGCGCATCTGGCGCGGTGCGGCGGCCAGCGTTCGGTCGCGCTCGGCGGCTTCGGCCGGGTCGCGTGCCTGGATGATCCCGCCGAGTTCGACGGCAAGCCGGATGTACTCGGTGACGTGCGGTGCGCGTTCGCCCTGATAGGAGTCGAGCAGTGCTTCCGAAGCGCCATGCCTGAGGATGGCCGCAAGCTTCCACGCGACATTCGCCGCATCGCGGATGCCCGCGCAAAGTCCCTGTCCGAGGAATGGCGGCGTCTGGTGTGCCGAGTCTCCCGCGAGCAGAAGCCGCCCCTGTCGCCAGCGCTGCGCGACGACCGCATGGAAGGTGTAGACCGCCGCGCGTTCGAGATCGGCGTCTTCCGGCGTCATCCACTTGTCGATCAGCGACCACACCGATTCGGGCCGCGCGATCTCGGCTGCGTCTTCATCGGGCAGCAGCATGATCTCGAAGCGGCGACGGTTGCCAACGCCGCGCACATAGGTCGCGGGGCGCGACGGGTCGCAGAACTGCACGCTGCAATCGCCAAGCACGGACCACGGCCGCTTGAGCAGCGCGTCGAAGACCAGCCAGCGCTCATGCAGGCCAAGGTCCGTCATCTCGCTGCCGATCAGGCGGCGCACCAGCGACCGCGCGCCATCGGCGCCGATCACGTAGGCGGCGTCAATCGCTTCGAGCTTGCCGCGACTCAGGTCCTCGAAGCGCACCGTGACATGGGTGGCGCAGGGCTCCAGCCCATAGACCTCGCAGCGCGTGCGCACCGTCACATTCGGCTGGCTGGCCAGACATTGGCGCAGCGTGCGTTCGAGATCAGGCTGGTGAAACCGGTAGCTCGAATGCCATCCCTGCGGACCGACGTCTTCGGGACGCGGCCAGTCCACAAGCAGTTGGCCTTCGGCATTCACGAACTTCATGCCCGTGGATACCCGACAATCGCCGGCGACTTCGGCGGACACGCCGATCGCATCGAAGACGCGCATGCATTCCGCATCAAAGTGCACCGCCCGGGGCAGCGGATAAGGCACGGCCTCGCGTTCCAGCACCGCCACGCTGAGTCCGTATCGACCCAGAAGGTTGGCCAATGTGGCGCCTACCGGCCCCATCCCAATCACCGCGACATCGACAAGCATCTCGCCTCCGAATCATTTGACTATCACAATTTGATAGTAGTATTCTGCGAATTCCAATGATTTGTCAAACCGAATCTTGCCTGCTATCAAGATTCGATATTTTCAGGAGACGAATGATGCGCAAGGGCCTTGCTTTCAGCCACGTCGGCATTTATGTGCGGGATCTGCCCGCGATGACGCGCTTCTATACGGCGCTGCTCGACTTCACCATCACCGACGCTGGCAAGCTCGACGGCCCCGCGGGCCCGATCGAGCTGGTCTTCCTGAGCCGCGACCCGGCCGAGCATCACCAGATCGTGCTGGCCACGGGCCGGCCCGAACAGGTGCCGTTCAATGTCATCAACCAGATCTCGCTGCGCGCGGACAGCCTCGCCACGCTGCGCGACCTGTACCAGCGCATGGAGGCCGCAGGCGCCACCGACATCCATCCGATCACGCACGGGAATGCTGTGTCCGTGTATGCGCGCGATCCGGAAGGCAACCGTCTGGAGCTGTTCGTCGATACGCCGTGGTACGTCAGCCAGCCGATGCGCGTGGCGGTCGACTTCTCCGAGTCCGACGACATGCTGATGCAGAAGATCGAGGCGCACGCGCGTTCGTTGCCGGGCTTCGAGCCGCGCAGCAATTGGCAGGCGCGCATGGCGGAGAGGATGGGACTTGTGTGATGCCAGGGAATGGTGCCGGGCCCGGCGCCCTGCTGTGCGAGCTTATGCGCGGGAAGGGTGTAGTCGCAGGGTCGCTGCAGCGCCCAATGAGCGATGAAGATAGAGGCCGCGTTCAGCGCGCGGCTGGGTGCCAGGGCCTGGCCGCAACTCGGCACGCACGTACGGCCGCTGATCGCGGTGCGCTACGCGCTTGCCGCGGCGCACATCGCGCATGCACGGCTTGAAGCAGGGGATGTAGGGTGGGACGTGAGGCTGCCGGACGTGGCGGGGCACACAACTGACCGGCGACACAGCGCCGGGACTGCCAGCTTCTACTTGGCTGACGCCAGCACCAGCAACGTAGAACTGCCATGGGCCAGGATGCGGCCGTCGGCGGCGAGCACGCGCGCCTCCGCCGTGATGATTTGCCGGCCCTGGTTGATCACGCGTCCCTCCGCACGCACGCGGCCTGTGTCGGCCTTGATCGGCCGAGAGAAATTGCCCCTGGTCTCGACCGTCGTGTAGCCCGTGCCTGCCGGCAACACGGAATTGGCCGCACAAGCCGTGGCGCTGTCGATCAGCGTCAGCGCCCACCCACCATGCACGGTACCCATCGGGTTGAAGAGGTGGGTGCCTGGATCGCCTTCAAACACTGCGAATCCATCGCCCACTTCCGTCAGCCGGAAGCCGAGTATCTGGGAGATCGGCGGTTGCGGCAGCCGCCCGTCGATGATGGCTTCCAGCACGGCCTTCCCGCTCATCTCCGCGATCTCGGCCGGCGATGCAACCCCATAGCGATAGTTCGTCACGTCAGTCTCCGTATTAATTACATGTAGATACACTGAATGTATTTGCATATACTAGCCGCATGACCAGGCGAAAACAAGGTATCCATACCCTTCGCACCGATGCAGCCGCGGCGCTCGATGCCGACCTCGGCCTGCAGGCACGCCTGCTGGCGCGCCGGATCACGGCGGAACTTGATCGTGCGCTGATTCCGGCCGGCCTTACCAGCACCCAGTTCAGCCTGATGTGCCTGATTGCCGCCGCGCCCGATGACACCATTGCAGGACTCGCCCAGCGGGCTGGCCTGAACCAGTCGACCATGTCCCGCAACGTCGATCAGCTCGTCGGCGCGGGCTTTGCCGAGGTCGTTGCTTCCGAGCATGACCGACGCCGGCGCGCGGTGTGGCTGACGGAAGCGGGAGCCGTGCGGCTTGCGCGCGCGCATGCCTTGTGGCAGCCGGCGAATCGGGCGTTAGGGGAAAGACTGGGATTCGAAAGTGCGGACGTTCTGATGGTGGCCGCGGCGGGGCTTGGTGAGTAGAGGGATTGGGGTGGGGGCAGGTTATCGCTCTTGGCAGGCGCCGCTGTTTCGCCGGCGTAGCCGGCGGGGGCTTTGCGTTCGCGATGGGTTGTCGATCTTGGCAGGCGCCTCTGTTTCGCCGGCGTAGCCGGCGACCTACTTTTACCCGAGCGGTAAAAGTAGGCAAAAGCGCGTTTACGTGGTCAATCCAGAGCTCAATGCCATTGAGGCATCAGAGGTCCGCTGGACTGCCTGCCGCGTAGATGATTAGGATGGGACAGCGCGTACGAGCGAACCCGGATTACGGAGTGGTCCCTACTAACAACGCCTCCACGGGGACGCCTACGGCTGCGCTACGCGCGGCTCGGAGTAAGATCGCGAAGGTCTGACCCAAACCTCGCCTCGGTGACGAAGCCTTGGGCGCATTGCATGCGCGTAGAGAAACGAAATCGGAACTCCGGCGCCAGCGACGTTGATGAGCTTGCCCCCAGACGACGACGCGCGCGCAGCGCAGCCGAAGGCGTCCCACCACTGACGTTGTTGGAACGCTGTACCCGAGTCCGTCTTGGGGATCGTCCAAAAGCCGTGCCGCGTCAGGCACAGGTTCTGACTCACATAGCGTTAGCAGGTTGGAACGGCCGACCACCATCGCAGGCGTCCAAAGCCGTTTGAACCCCTGCCGCCGTGGAATTGATGGCCAGCGGCAACGACGCGCTTTTCTGCCTACTCTTTTGTCGCTCGGACAAAAGAGTAGGTCGCCGGCTACGCCGGCGAAACAGCGGCGCGGGCCAAGAACGACACATCAATCCCAACCACAGAACCCCCGCCGGCTACGCCGGCGAAACAGCGGCGCCCGCCAAGTACGACAACCTCATCAATGATCCCGAAAAAAAACGCCCACTCCAGCAAACAACCTGGGAGGGGCCAGAGCGAGCGTCACAAGCCGTGCGTAGCGGGGCCACACGACCCCCACATCCTAGGCAAATCCGCGCAACACAACTGCCAACAATTGTGTCAACAAGCCGGCGCCGGCAGGCGCAGCAAAAACGTCGCCCCCTCCCCCGCATCGCTCACCACCCGGATGCTGCCACCGTGCCGCTCCGCGACAGTCTTCGCCAGTACCAGCCCAAGCCCACTGCCAGCCGGCGCACCGGCCGCATGTTCATGCAGCCGCGCAAATGGCTCGAACAGCCGTTGCTGCTGCGCAAGCGGAATACCGGGCCCATGGTCCGACACCGACACGGCGAAGCCCTCTGGCTCCGCCCGCAACGCGACCACGACCGCCGAATCGCGAGGGCTGAACTTGATTGCGTTGCTGACGAGATTGCCGATGGCCCGCACGAGCAACGCCGGCTCGGCACGGATCATGGCAGGGTCATCAGGCACGTCCACCTTCAGGGGCACGCCGCCGGCATTGGCCAGTGTCCACATCTCATCCGTGGCGTCCAGTACCAGTCCCGCCAGATCCACATCATGAAGCGCCAGTGGCTGCGTTTCCACACGCGCGACGCGAATGAAGTCGTCGGCCAGCGACATGGTGCGCCGGGCATGCGCGCCGATCCGCGTGAGCAGCTCCGCGGGCGGCGCGTCGCCGGCCGCGCCGCGATGCAGGTCGATCAGCGCGAGGATCGACGCCTGCGGCGAGCGCATGTCATGCGACAGGAAACGCAGCATCTGCTCGCGCTGGCGCTCGGCCACGCGGATCGCTGTGATGTCGATGAAGCTCACGATCAGCCCGGCCACCGTGCCCTGCTCGTCATGCAGCGGCGCGCCATGCATGAGGTAGCGGCGCTCATCGCGCGCGGCTAGCTCGATGCCATCGTCGGAGCCACCCGCTGCAGCGCTGCGCGCATGCAGCGCCTGCCAGTATTCCAGCGCTGGTTCCGGCGCGGCAAACAATACCGCGATCACCGCGCGGATATCCGGGCGCGCGCCACCGTCGATACCGGTATGGCCGCTCTGCGCGACGCTGCCGTGGCCGTTGCCCAGCACCCCGGGCACGAGCGCCACGCAGCGCCGGTTCGCGAGCAGCACGCCGCCTTCAAGGTTGCAGATCACCGTCGCCTCGGGCAGGCTTTCGAGCCCGTCGGCCAGGAAGCGGCGCAGGTCATGCAGTCGAGAACTCATGCGATAGACCGCACGCATGCGGCTCTCGAGCGTGGCACCAATGGCCGCGGAAGCGGAAGGCAGGTCGGACTCGCGCTCATGGCGCGCCAGTTCCTCCGCGAGAAAGCGCAGTGCGGCTTCCTGGCGGCGCCAGCTCCATAACGGATAAAACATCAGGCAACCAAGCAGCGCCGCTGCGGGCGCAAACCACAGCCGTGCACCGGCGAGCAGCAGCGGCGGGCCGGCCAGCAGCACCGCTACCACCACACCTGTCGCGAGCAGCGCGCCGCGCGGCGTCAGCACCAGTGCGGCGAGCGCGGCCGCCAGTATGGCCAGCACGGTGCACGCCACCTCCCAGGGCCGCGGCACCGCGACGATGGCATCGTTGTCCAGTAGCGTCTGCACCGTATTGGCCAGGATTTCCACGCCGCTCATGCCGCGCCCGTTGCGCGCAACCGGCGTGGGCAATACGTCGCCCATCCCGGTCGCGATGGCGCCGAACAGAACGGCCTTGTCACGGAATATGGCGGGGTCCACGCGGCCTTCCAGCAGGTCGCGCGCGGAAACGCGTGCAAACGTGCCCGGCGGGCCCGCGAACGGGATGCGCAAGCGGTATCGGCGCTCCCAGCCGAACGCATCGGCCACGCTGGCCGGCTCATGTCGATAGCTGGCAACCGGCTGCTGCGGCCGGCCCCAAGACGCCATGACCGTCGCGACATGGGGCAGCCCGGCTTGTTGCGCGGGTGCCGGACCTTCGAGCAGGTAAAGCTGCCGCGCCACGCCGTCGGTGTCCACAGTCAGGTTGATGTGCCCTACCCCGGCACCCAGCCCGGCCAGCGGATAGCGCACCACCATGCCATTGGCCGATGATTCGGCCAGCGCGGGCAGCACCACGTTGCCCGCTGCGGCGAAACTGCGGGCAAGCACGGCATCGTCCTTCGGATAGCGCGTGTCGCGCTCGGTCAGGATCACGTCCACGCCGATCACGCGCGGGTGGCCGGCGGCAATGCGGTCCACCAGCGCGGCCAGCACCGTGCGGCGCCAGGGCCAGCGGCCGATGGCCGTGATGCTCGCGTCGTCGATGGCGACGATGACAATGTCGTTGCGCGCCGCGTGGTGCTGCGCCTGGATGGAAAGATCGTAGATGGCCAGGTCGGCGCGCTCGGCCCAGCCATGGCGCGCGACGACCGTCACCAGCGCCAGCACGGCAGCCAGCAGCAACGCCCATTCGGCCAGCGTGCGCCGCCCGAAGGCGGACTCCGGCGCGCGCCGCCAGGGATTACCGGATCCGGATGCCGGCGTCATGGCCGCTCTCGTCGCGGGTGCCGTTGCCGAGCCGGATCGTGACGCCCTGTCCGTCACGCAGGAGCGCGACGATGTCGAGACGCTGCGGCGCAGAGAACGAGGCCTCCGGCTCCTTGCCGTCCGGCAAGGCGCGCGCCACGCGCACATAGTACGTACCGGCCGGTGGCCGCGGCAGGGCCACTTCGTTGTCGGCGCTGCGCTGGTCCGCCACCATGCGCGTAAAGCCGGCGTCTTCGGCGATCTGCACGCGGTATCCCGCCGTGGCCCGCGCGTCCGCGGGCCAGCCGATACGCAGGCGGTCGCCGTCGTCGCGCAGCGTCGGCACGGGCGGCGCGGGCTCGAGCGTGAACGGTACAGCGGCCGACCATGGTCCTGGCCGACCGGCAGCGTCCAGCGAACGCACACGCCAGAACCAGGCGCCCGGCCCAAGCTTCTGTGCGGCCTGCTCTGACCGGGCTGGCTGCGTCGCTGCAGTTGCGGCAAACCCCGCATCGGCGGACACGGCGAGTTCGTAGGATGCCGCGGCGCCCACGGCCGCCCATTCAAACGCGACCGACTCGCCATAGCGCACGGTGCCGGCGGCCGGCTGCAGCGTGAATGGCGCTGCCGGATTGAGCCGCACCACAAACGGCACGGATGCGGGCTTGCCGGTCAGGCGTTGCACGTCAATGGCGCTCACAGCGAGGTAGAGCGATCCTTCGGGCAGCCCATCCAGGCCGACATGCGTGTCCGCCGTTTCGCCGGTCCAGACCAGCTCGGTATGCGCTGTATCGCGCGCGACCGAGACGCGATAGCCGGCGGCGCCCTGCACGGGCTGCCACGCGGCCTCCGCCGCCGGCCCCAGCACGGTATCAGGCAGCGGCAGCAGGTGTGGCGCCGGCAGCAGCGCGACGGGTTGCGACAGGCCAGCGCCCGCCGCTACACCGATGCCGTAACCAGCCACCACCGCCATACCGGATGCCGCCCCCGCACGCGCAAGACTGACGCCGACGCGGCCCTCCAGCACCTCGCTGCGGCTGCCGGCGGCATCGGCGGACACACGGTAACGCGTGCCTCGGACACCCGTCACCATCATCGGCGTATGCAGTTCGAAGCGGCCCACGCCGCCCCCCTCGGGTGCTACCCGCGTGTCAGCCTGGCCACGCTCGATGCCGATCACGGTATCGGTCAGGCCCGACTTGCGAAACGTGCGCAGGCGCCGCACCGCCACGGTAGTGGCCGGCGGCAGCGTCACGCGCGTACGGTCAGGCAGCTCCAGCGTGACGGTGCTTCCGGCCGCGGTCACGATACGCGCGGCCTCGCGCAGCGCCATGCCCGGACGCAGCGGCTCGCCGTCGGCCTGCGCCTGCCCGTTGACGAAGACCACGCGCGCCGCGCCGGGCTGCTCGGGAATCTGCCCGAGTGGAATGCGCAGGCGCGTGCCGGGCGCCAGCCGATAAGGATCGGCCACGCCATTGCGCGCCTGAAGCAGGCGCCAGCCTTCGGCGCTGGCCATGAAGCGCTCGGCCACGTTGAACAGGTTGTCGCCACGCTCGACCACGTAGATGAAATCGGCGCCTTCTGCACCGGCCGCTCCCGCTTGCGCCGGCCCGGACGCCGCCAGCCACAATGCCAGAGCGATTCCGGTACTTGCCGCGGCGGCCTTACGCATGGCCGCCGTCCCCGGCATCTGCCTCTTCGAAACGGTAGCCGTGCGAATAGATCGACGTCAGCCGCACGCCATTCTCGGGCCGCAACGCCAGCTTGATGCGCAGGCGCGACATGTGCGTATCGATGGTGCGCGAGCCGGTGCCGATGGATCGTCCCCATACGGCCTGCTCGACCACATCGCGCGACAGCAAGCGGCCCATGTTGCGAAACAGGAAGAGCGCCAGTTCGTACTCGCGCGGCGACACCGAGACAGGCTCCCCGCCAAGCGCAATCGTGCGCGCGCGCGGATCCAGGCAATAACTGCCGCGCCGGATGATGTCCGTCTCGCGCGCGGTCTCGGGATAGGCGCGCCGCAGCAGCGAGCGCACGCGCGCCAGCAGTTCGGCGGATCGGATCGGCTTGAGCATGTAGTCGTCGGCCCCGACGCTCAGGCCGGCAACGATGTCGTCTTCAGCGGTGCGGCTGGTCAGAAACAGGATCGGCGGCATGGCGCCGGAAGTCTGGCGCACCCAGCTCACCAGTTCGAAACCGCTGGTGTCCGGCAATTGCCAGTCCACGACGAGCAAGTCGAATGCCTGCTCGCGCAATGCACGAAGCAAGGCCGCACCCGTGGCGTAGGATTCGCATTCGAATCCGGCCTCGCCCAGTATTTTCCGGATCAGATCCGCCTGGTCCGGATCGTCTTCTACCGAGGCAATCCTCATCCCTCACACCCTTCTGCCTGCTGCGACTGCAAATTGCTGATGCGATCCTGCGGTCGTGGGTTATTGATTTTCTTTGTTCCCCCCTGAACCACCAGGAGAGCGCGGCCGTAAGGAATGCATGGCAGCGAGCCTGGCCGAAGCATCGCCACAAAACCACAATGTTACTCAACCGCGGCTTGCGCCCCCAGGACACAAGACAAACGGCATGCAACGCGCTTCAGTTGCGCGGCTTCCAGCTCATTGCCCAGGCGTACAGCGCCACCAATGTGCCGAACTGGACGAAGATCGATCCGAGCAGGAAGACCATCGGATACCACAGCACCGAAAAATGGAGCAGCAACGAGGCGGCCAGGGTGTACTGGAGCGGGATCAGCACGATCAGGTACGCCATGGCCATGGCCGACAGCAGAAGCTTGCGCACGAAGCCGAAGTCCAGCACGTTGTAGATCAGCGCGTACAACCACGGCGTGATGGCGATGACCAGCACCGAAGCCTGCGTCAGCGACGCGATGGACTTGCCCGCGTCGTATGGAAAGCTCGCAGGCCAGGCATAGAAGTAGAGTTGCGCGCTGGCCTGGATCAGCCCGACCAGCCGCAGCCCGTAGGCGAGCGGCAGCGCGCGGCCCGAAGTCAGCCACCGCGTACCGAACAGCAGCACCAGCGTGATCACCATGCCGCACAGCCACTGCACCGGCGAGGGCAAGGCGGCATTGGCGTGCGCGTATGGCACTGTCCCGAACCCAGGCAACAGCGCGGGGTCCGCCTGCAGCGAGATCTCGCCGCCCAGCGCAGCGCTCCAGAAGCCGATCATGCGGCGCCAGAGGTCTGCCACCCATGGCCACCCCGCGCAGAACGCATAGGTGAGCAAGGCTGGAATCAGCAGCACGTCGATCCAGCGCGTCAGCGGAAACGCCAGCCGGCGCATGGCGCGGTGCTTCTCGAACCGGTCGCCGCGATAGCCTGTCACGCGCTGCAGCGGCTCGCCGCGCGCGGCAGCGGGACGCCTGGTCTGCTGCGGATCCTGTGGGGCGGCGGTGCCGTTCACCGGAAACTCCATCGGAAACCCACTTCACCGGCGGTGCGGCTGTAGTTGGGGTTGTGGTAATACTGCGCGCCGATCAGCAGCAGCAGCGAGCGGGAAATCCGTTCGCGCCACTGCACGCTGAAGCTGTAGCTGTCGAAGTCCACGCGCTCGGTGCCAGTCGTGAACACCTGGTAGGCCTCGCGGGCGTGCTCGGCACGCAGGATAAACGCACGCTTCTCGTCGCTGCCAATGGTGGCGGCCACATACTGGCTCGGACCGAACACCTGGCCCGGGTTCGCGCGGTTGAAACGCAGGCCGCCTTCGACCACCAGCGACGGGAAGTACGCGAGCCCGCTCAGCAACACGCCGTGGTCTGAACGTCCGCCGTCCTGCCCCTTGGCATAGTAGGCGCCCAGCCCTGCAACGAAGCGGCGGTCCGGTCCGAACTTGCGGTAACCGCTGGCATCGACGCGCCAGCTCGGGAACAGCTCGCTGCTGCCGGCGCCGGCGCCCACCGTCATGTAGTAATCCTCGGAGAGGTCGCGCGTCAGCGACAGCGCCCCGTACTGGCCGCTGAAGCCGAAGCGGCTCTGGTGATCAAGCTCGCCTTGTACTACGCCCAGCGGTGTCACGGCCATGCCGCGCACGGCGGCGGCAGTTGCCCCACCATAGCCGTTGGTCATGCGGCCGTTGCCAAGCACGACTTCGATGGCGCCCTTCTCCGGCTCGAAGGGCACCGGCAGCGGCTGCGGGATCGCCATGGGCCGCGGCGTCGGAACTGGGATCGGCATGGGCGTCATCGAGGATGCATCCTGGGCCAGCGTGGCCTCCGGCTCAACCGCGGCAGGCTGCACCTCGCCCTGCGCGCGGGCAACATCCATGGCCAGGGCGGATGCTGCCAGCGAAGCACCCCATACGATTCGATTCCAATTCACGCTCAATTCATCCCAATTAGCTGCGGTCCAACTGACCCAATTCATACTGACCAAACTCATTCGCGGCGATCGGTGCGGCGCCATCAGGCTCCGCTCCCCTTCAACGCTGCGGCAATCACGATCCGGTTCCCGGGGCCCGCCACCACTTTCCAGCTTGCCCCCTGCATCGACACGCTGCCCTGTCCGCTTTCCACACGCGGCCTGGCATAGCGGTCGGTCGGGAACAGCCACGTCAGGGCGTCGAGCGATTCCTTGTTTTCGGCGGTGACGCGGACGTCGTTGCGGTCCGAGGCGAGACGCCAGACGGTCTGCTCGCGCCGCTGTGCAAAGTCCGCCATCTGCGTCATCGTGTGCCACTGGAACTGGTGACGGGCCTGTTCGGCGTCGGCAGATTCAAGCAGCGCGTCGATGGCGCGCAAGTAACGTACGGCGCCGGGCGGATGGAAGTAGATCAGGCGGATCTCGCCGGTCCCGGCAGCAAAGCGCACCAGCGACGTGAGCCAGTTCGCTATCTCCGTCTCCGGAATGTCGGACATGTAGGCTTCTTCGATCGTGCTGTACTGGCCATAGGTCTGCACGGGGAACGACCAGATATGCTCGTCGCGACGGCCGTTGCGATAGGTACGTGTCGGCCCCTGGCCGATGTTGCCGGTGAAGTAGTAGGCCTTGACGTGGTGCTCGTCGAGCCAGCGCGTCGCCCATTCCGGCTGGTTGCCGGTTGGCGCCGAGTACTCCGTCTGCGGCTTGCCGGTCAGCGTCTGGATGGCATCCGCGTTCTTCTGCAGGTAGATCTCCATCGACGACTGGTTCTTCTCGTTGACGTTGAGCCCGAACCAGTCGTGGATCCAGCCGCCATGGCTGCCGATCTCATGGCCGTCGCGCATCAGCCCGCGCACGACTTCGGTGAACGCGGCGTTGTTCGCAAGATCGACGCCACGACCATCGTTGAACTGGCGCTGGTCCGGCCCGGCGGTGATATGGAAGCTGAACGGACCGCGCTTGAATACGCCGTCCTTGATCAGGCTGTCGACCGCGTCGATGCAGATCTGCGCATCGCAGTGCCAGTTCAGCACCAGCCCGCCGATGCCCTGCGGCGCCGGCGACAGCTTCGGCTGTTCCAGCATGCCGGTGGCAAAGTAGTTCAGGAAGCCGTGCAGCAACACGCCGTCGGTGCGCAGCTTGAGATAACCCAGCGGCAGGTTCACGAACAGCACGCGGCCCTTGCCGAGCTTGCGCTCGCCGGCAATGATCGAGTTCTCGTCCGATACCATCAGCACCTTGCCGGTGTAGCCGCTGCCGGTGTGCATGGCCGGATAGCGCAGCATGTCTTCGCCATAGCCCGACAGCATTGCGCGGCCGTCCTTGGCGATCCAGCGGCCAGGCGGAATGTGCAGGCCAACCATGACCTCCGGTGCGCCATACACCGTCGCCTGGTGCGCCATGTCGTTGCGTAGCCTGGCATAGAAACCGTACTGCACGCCGACCACATCCGACATGCGCGAAGCGCCTTGCTCGTAGAAGCCGTTCTCGTTGAGGATGCCGGCGTCATACACCTGCATCAGCGCCCCGCCGGCCTCCACGAACTGCCTGACCTTGTTGACGAATGCCGTGGTCATCGAACGGTGCACCGTGTCTGGCAGGATCACCGCGGAATAGTCGCGCTCGCCGTTCAGGCCATGGCGCACGAACTCTGACGCCGTGACCGTGCTCAGGCGCACGCCCTCTTCGAGCGCGGCGTCCATCCAGGCTTGCGCGTAAATGCGGTTCTCCCCCGACAGGTTGTCGGGAACCACCAGCACGATGCTGTCGCTCTGCGGCTTGCCTGGCCCTTCGTTCATGCTGCGATACGCCAGCAGCGCGCACGCCACGATCGCCACCAGTGCGAGCACGCCGAAGACATGCTTGCGCCACGCGGATACTTTCAGCAAGTTCAACCTCATTGCATGTTGGGCCTGTCGGCCGTGTCAGGCATGGCATGCAGGAGCCCGATCCGCACACCTTCCTCCAGTACATTCCAGCGCCCTTGCGCGCGCCACGCGGCCGATGCCTTCAGCCACGCGGCGGCGCTCTCGCGATCGCCAGCCTGGTAAGCCGCCAATGCGATTACGCCCCACGGATAGTGGTCGCTCTTGCCGGCCAGCCAGTCCTCGGCATGGCGGTGTTTCCAGACGGCCCACTGGCGTGCCGCCTGCGAGCCGGTGGTCACATCGCATAGCCACAGATAGACCGGGGCGACCACATTGGGATAGAAACCGTAGGGCGCCGGCGGCAAGGTGGCCCGTGCCGGCTCCAGCGCCACGGCCGGGTTGTAGCCGTAGCTGCTCGCCAGCCCGTCGAGCATCAGTCTCTGCGAAGGCAGCTGCGACAGTTCGCGCGCGTATCGCGCCGCCGTGTCGGGCCGGGCGCGCAGCTTTCCGAGCGCGCCAATCACTTCGACGTTGTCGGCAAAATAAGCCTCGGGCCGACCGAACCGTGCCCGGAACGTGGCACGCTGCGGATCCCACAACGTGGCCAGGTTCTCCAGCGACTTGCCGCAACTGGCCTCCAGTGCGCGATCGCCCTTGAGCACCTCGCTGGCCAGCTGGCACCAGAACACCGCAAGCGAATCGTCGGCATCGGCCGGACCGCAGGCGACCCACTGCGTTTCGCCGCTGCGGCAGATGCGCGGGAACGGGCCGTCCGCCTGCTGGTAGGGCAGCAGCCACTGCGCCAGTGCCGCAGCACGCGCGCGCACGTCCACCCCGAGCCGGTGCGCGACCAGCAGCGCATAGATCGCGGTGTAGGGCTCCACATAGTCGCCGTGGGCGAATACGGTCATGGCGCCATTGGCGACCGTGAAATCTTCGAACATGGGCGTTGCCGGTCTGGAGTCCGCCGCTGCCGCGGTCAGCGACACACCCGAGGCAAGCAACATCCCGGCGCAGTACCGTACGAGCCGGCACACGCCGCGGGCCGGGCATGCGGCGGCGAAGCCGCGGAACAGGTTCGGGAGCCACGACACAGCCGGCTCCTACGCTGCGAAGCGCGCACCTTCATGGGTGGTGATCACCCCATGAACGATGCACCCTGGCGAGACGAACAAGCGGTTGCACACCAGCGTGGTCGGCGCATCGGGACGTCCGATCCGGCAATTGGGGCCGAGCACGATATCCTCGAAGCCGATCAGGGGTCCGAGAATGGCGCTACCTGCACCGATCTCCATATTCTTTCGTGCCGAAAGGCTGCCGATGATGCGGGCGCCATCGCCGACCTGCAGATGGCCGTGGCTCTTGATGCTGCCGTCGAGCGCGATCTGGCCCGCCACGCGGCAATCGCCGCGGACCACGTAGTCGCCCGCGAGCGTGCTGTCGTGGCCGATCTCGGCATCGCCGTCGAGCACCTGGCGCGAAGCCACCGGCTGCGGCATGGGCACCGGCTTGGGGGTGTCGGCGACATCGCCGAATACTACGGATGGCGCACCAGCCCGTTCGAAGCTCGCCGGCGCCGCAAAGCAGACAAAGTGCTCTGCCGTAACCCGTCCCGCCACGCGCGAATTCGCCTTGAGGTGCACCTGGCGCCCATGCACCCAACGCTGCACCTCCGCCCTCTCGCCAAGCCGGACCTTCCCTTCCGCCAGGCACGCACGCAATTGCGTACCGGCGCCGCCCTCGAAGTCGCGCTCCACGTAGAGATCGGCGCGCACGCGGCTGTCCCGCCCCAGCCACGCGCTGCCGCGGAATACCACGATATGGTTGGCCTTGCCGAGCGCGCGCGCAAGCGCCTTCTGCTGGTCCCGCTGCAGCGTACGGATATCACGCCCGACGCTGAGCGCCTTGCTCACGGGAATCTCGTAGGTGTTGCCCGCCGTGCGCAGCGCGTCCAGATCGACCCCGTGCTGCTCGACCAGGCGCGAGCGGAAACCATTGGCGAAGAAGGTCAGGCTGTTCGGCTGGTCGCGCCGCATCGGCAGCGGCGCGAAGTCGGTCGGGCGCAGCCATTCGGAAAGCGCCGGCACGAACGGCAGCAACAACAGGCCCAACACCGCGCCGGCGAGCAGGAAGTAGTTTGCCGTCATCGCGCCTCTCCGCCCGGCTGGGTGTCGGAGGCTGCTGGCACGGCGCCGGCGCTGCCCGGGACCGGCGTACGGAAGCGTTCGGTCTTGTCCCAGACCAGCTCGCGCTTGCGCACTGCGTCAGCGATCTGCGTGACGGCCGCGCGCGAGATCGCCACCATGCTGACCAGGAAGCCGAACAGGTTCAGCGGCAACAGGCGGATGCGGTTGCGGTGGCCGTCAAGGTAGGTGGCCGCAGCGATCTCGAAGAACGCCGCATTGCTGCCCAGCCCGCCATAGCAAAGCAACGCAGTCAGGAACACCCAGCCCGACACGATCGACTGCGCCGCGATGTAGAACAGGATGGCGGCAATCACCCACCCTAGCAGCTGGATCGGCGGCATGATGAAGATCAGCAACAGCAGCGCGCCGTCAACCCGCTCGCGCAGGCTGATGCGCCGGTTCGTGATCAGCTTCCAGATATTGTTCACCATCACCTGGTTGTGACCGCGCGACCAGCGGCTGATCTGCCGGACCCGCACGGGCCACACCTCCGGCACCTCTTCATAGCACTCGGACCGGTTCTGGTAGACCGTCTTCCAGCCACGCTGCAGCAGGCGGAACGTGACATCGGTGTCTTCGGCGAGCGTGTCGATATTCCAGCCGCCGATCTCGGCCAGCGCTCGGCAGCGAATGCCGCCCACGGTGCCGCCGTACTGCGGCACCAGCCCGAGGTTCATGCGCGCGGTCTGGTCCACCTGATAGCCGCCCGCGCGTTCCAGGTCGAGCAGGCGCGTCAGCAGGTTGGCGCCCGCATTCACCGGCACCACGCGGCCCATGATCGCGCCGACCTCCGGATCGAAAAACGGCGCCACTAGCTGCTTGATCAGACCTCGCGCCGGCAGGTAATCAGCGTCGAATACGATCATGATCTCGGCGTCGATCAGCGCGGTGGCGTCGCGCAAGGCCGCCGCCTTGCCGGGGCGCCCTTCGGTGCGGTGAAACAGCGAGAAGCGGCCCGGATGCTTCGCCGCGATATCGTCGATGATCTGCCGCGTGCCGTCGGTGGACCGGTCGTTGACCGGCATGATCGTCATCCTGTCGTGCGGATAGTCGACCTCCAGCAGGGCGTTCAGGCAATCCGCGATCACGCGCTCTTCGTTGTGCGCGGCGACGCAGACCACGACCTGCGGCCATACCCCATGCTCGATATCGAGGTACGGCTGGCGCTGGCGGCCGAACAGGCGATTCAGCGTGAACACGTAGTGTCGCACCGTGTAGATCACCAGCAGCACGATGATGCACAGCGAGGCCGCGAGAAGAACGTGGTTGACTAGCGACAGGGTGTCCATGGTTCCCATCAGAATGCGGCCGCCCCGTGGCGTGCCGCAGGTCGGGCATGGTGGACAGGCGCGGAAGGCGTCATGGCGGTCACGCCGCCGCCTGCTGGTCGTGAAGGAACTCGCTCATGGGCGCCCCCGTCAGCGCCGCCACGATGCGCTGCGAAGCCTCGCCATCGCCGTAAGGATTGAGGCGCTGCGAGAACGCACGCCAGGCATCGTCATTGTCGTAAAGGTGGTTGACCGACTGCACGATGCTCGCGACTTCGGTACCAACCAGCCTGACCGTCCCGGCATGCACGGCCTCGGGGCGCTCGGTGACATTGCGCATGACCAGCACGGGCTTGCCCAGCGACGGGGCTTCTTCCTGCACGCCACCGGAATCGGTCAGGATGACGTGGGCCCGCTGCATCAGCCGCACGAACAGCGCGTAATCGAGCGGCTCGATCAGATGCACGTTGGGCAAGCCTGACAGCTTGTCCTGCACGGGACCCTGAACGTTGGGGTTGAGGTGAACCGGGTAGACGATCTGGATGTCGTCGCGCCGCGCCAGCTGTGCCAGGGCCTCGCAGATATTGGCGAAACCGGTGCCGAAATTCTCGCGGCGGTGGCCCGTGACCAGCAGCAGCTTGCGGTCATCGCGCAGGAACGGGAAATGCGCGTCGAGCCGCTCGCGGAACGGCTGGTCTGCTAGGATCCGGCCAGTCGTCTGGAGCAGTGCGTCGATCACGGTATTACCGGTGACCACGATGCGGCCGCCCAGGTTTTCGGCCTGCAGGTTATGGCGCGATGATTCAGTTGGCGCGAACAGCAGGTCGGCGCAGACATCGATGGTGCGGCGGTTCATCTCCTCCGGCCACGGCTGCGAAAGATCGCCCGTCCGCAGCCCTGCCTCGACGTGGCCGACCGGGATGCGGCGATGGAACGCCGCCAGCGCCGAGACCATGGCCGAGGTCGTATCGCCATGCACGAGAATCCTGTCGGGACGCACCGTCTCGAGCACGTCGTCAAACGATGCCAGCAGCCGCGAACTCAGGCCGTTGAGCGTCTGGTTGCGCGTCATCAGTTCCAGGTTGTACTGGGGAACGATGTCGAACAGATCCAGGACCTGCTGCAGCATCTGCTGATGCTGGCCGGTCACGCAGACGACGGATTCGATTTCCGCGCTGCCACCAAGTGCCTTGACCAGCGGGGCCATCTTGATGGCTTCGGGACGTGTGCCAAATACCGAGAGGATTTTCATAATGTCACACAAAATAGCTTGACAGCCTACCACGCTGTAGCTATGCGATCATGACTTTTGTGTTGTGATCGCGCTACGCTGGGGTTTCCGCCACGAATGCTTGCACGGCCGCCATACCAAGACGCACACATGCACCGAACGAGGGCAAAAACTGGATGCTAGGACAGCCCGGCGCAACACATTGTCAACAATTGTGCCAAACGCATTACATCGCTGAGGCACAGGCGATCACACCGGCTGGTATCCCGACCGAGATCGACGACATTGCGGAATCTGCTGCGATGGACCGGACAAATCTGCTGCCCTGTCCTGGGAGAAGCGACGCCGACTGCGGGCGGCGCGGACGCTATTGCGACTGAATCATCGTGTTTCCCCGTTCTGCCAGTGACATCCGCCTGCGCGGGGCGGCGTTGTTTTCGTCGCGGCAGCCTGAAGGAATGTCCGCGCGATATCTTTATTTGCATCCCACCGTTTCTGGTTTCTGGTTTGCGGGCTGCCGGTTGGATATCCCCCAAACGCGGTATGCACCACAACGAGTAAGCAATTGTAAAAACGGTGGCAAGGCAATGGCTTACAAAGCAGACATTATGCCCGACAACCGGTCCTGCTGACACATCTGCATAATTGGAAAGTCTGTCGGTACGCCGGCGTACGGCACGTAGCGGTGCAGAAAGCGCGCAACTCAGGGAATTCACTGAATCGACGGTGATGTAGAAACCGCTAATATCTCGTGTCGGAACCTCTCATCATGATTCGGCGCTTTGCCTGATTGACACGCCGGGAAAATTCGTCAGAATGCAATCCCACATGTGCTGCGCCTTTCAGGGTGTCGTTCCGTGGTGTTTTTCGTTTGTCATACCACCGACATTTGAAAGGCATAAACAATGCGCGGTGGAACTGGGCATTCACCAACCCATGCTCCGTTCCTGCATTGAGCACGATGTACAGCGGGCAATTAAGCTCATTTGAAATTCAAGGTTGAAAAAGATATGGAAACCGGTACCGTTAAGTGGTTCAACGACGCCAAGGGCTTCGGCTTCATCACCCCGGACGCAGGCGGGAACGATCTGTTCGCGCACTTCTCCGCGATTGAAGGCGCAGGCTTCAAGTCGTTGAAGGAAGGCCAGAAGGTCCGCTACGTCAAGGCGATGGGCCAGAAGGGCGAACAAGCCACGAAGATCCAGGCGGTCTGACCGGTTTGGACACAGCAGGCGCGCGCCCATGCACGCGCCTGCCGGCAAAGAGCCTCGCGAATGCGGGGCTCTTTGCATTTGGGGCCTCGCCTTTCTTCTCGCACTGCTCCTGCCGGTGGAATCGCCACGCGCCGAAGCCATGGTGAACTACGGCAACGATCCCTTCATGCAAGTCTCATCGCGCATTGCCGGCTGCCCCGAGCCCACCGGTCCGCGCGTGAGCGAGGCCGAATGGCGCCGCGAGGCGCACCACCGCATCGAACAGGGCAACCATTGCTGGACCGAAGGCCGCTGCCGTCTTGCCAACGCATTCCAGTACGACAAGGAAATCGCCGAAAGTTTGCAACGGCGCCTGCGAACGCTGGCCGCCACCATGCCTGCCTGGCAGGACAGTACGTTGTGGATCACCGTGCGCGGACGCTGGCTGACGGTGCAGGGCTGCGTGCGCCCGGGCTTCGCCAAGGCACCGTTCATGGATGCGCTGCGCGAAGTCCCTGACGTGGAAAAGGTAGTCGACCAGACCACCGCTTTCCCCGCGCGCAACCTGCCTTACACGCGGTTTGTGCCCGGCAGCAGCCGTGCAGGCGAGGCCGCTTCCGCCCCCTCCGCAGGCTCCCGATAGCGCACTCTAGTCCGGCCGGCGTGTTACGAGGTTGTTGCTATAATCGGCCGACCCCAATCCACCGTCAGCGTGGCACGGCACCGTGGTCCGCCGATGCAGCGCGACGGCAAAAAAAGCGTGTCGAGGAGTTACGTGGCCGGTACTCAAATCGCAACGCCAGACGCCCCCATCGCCGGTGCGGCCACACAGGCCGTATCGTCGGGCAGTTCATTTCACGCGGCCATGCGCATCCTGCCGGCAGCGCAGCGGCAGGCCATGTTCGAGATCTACGCGTTCTGCCGCGCCGTTGACGACATTGCCGACTGCGACGCGCCGCATGCCGAGCGCCTGGCCGGCCTGGACGCATGGCGACGTGACATCGGCCTGTGCTACGCGGGCATGGCCCCGACCGCGCTGCGGTCGCTGGCGCAACAGATCGAAGCCTTCCACCTGCGCCAGCAGGATTTCCTCGACGTGATCGACGGCATGACCATGGACGTGGTCGCCGATATCCGCGCGCCCGACGCCGCCACGCTGGACCTGTATTGCGATCGCGTTGCAAGCGCGGTCGGCCGTCTCGCGGTGCGCGTGTTCGGCATGGACGAGGCGCCAGGCCTGGCGCTGGCCCATCATCTCGGGCGCGCGCTGCAACTCACCAACATCCTGCGCGATATCGACGAAGACGCCGCCATCGGCCGTCTGTACCTGCCTGCGCCCGCGCTGGCCGCCGCTGGCGTACAGGGGCTGGAGCATGCCACGCCAATGGAAATCATCGCGCATACCGGTATCGACGCCGCCTGCGCGGCCGTCGCACGTGAAGCGCAGGCGCACTACGAACAGGCCGACGCGGTGATGGCGCGCTGCCCGTCGCGCGTGGTGCGCTCGCCGCGCATCATGTCCCAGGTCTACCACTGCGTGCTCGAGCGCCTGCGTGCGCGGGGCTGGCGCGCGCCGCGCGCCCGCGTGCGTGTGCCGCGCGCGCAGCTGCTGTGGATTGTCCTGCGGCACACCATGGTTTGAGGATGTTGCAAAAGGATCCGCCTTGTGGCGCGATGCGTCCGGCGGTGTCCTGAACATCATCATCGAGGCACGCAAGCGTCGTGCCGCACAAGGAGTTTGCATGTCGATGAACGAGGCCGTCCTTGCCGCTCCGCGCGTCGCGGTCGCGACCGCGACGCCGGCCCTACACGGCCCCATGGAGGCCCTGCCTCCCCTGGACGCCGGCATCGGCCACGCGGTCGATGCGCTGCTCGCCCAGCAGAATGCCGACGGGCACTGGGTCTACGAGCTCGAAGCCGACGCCACCATCCCCGCCGAGTACGTGCTCATGGTGCACTACCTTGGCGAGACGCCTGACCTGTCACTGGAAGCCCGCATCGCGCGCTACCTGCGCCGCATTCAGAATGCCGACGGCGGTTGGCCGCTGTTCCATGAAGGCGGCTCCGATATCAGCGCCAGCGTGAAGGCCTACTTCGCGCTGAAGATGGCCGGCGACGATCCGCAGGCAGCGCACATGGCGCGCGCGCGCGAGGCCATCCTGGCGATGGGCGGCGCGGAAACCAGCAACGTCTTCACGCGCACACTGCTGGCGCTGTACGGCGTGATGCCGTGGCAGGCCGTCCCGATGATGCCGGTGGAAATCATGCTGCTGCCGCAGTGGTTCCCGTTCCACCTGTCGAAGGTGTCCTACTGGGCGCGCACGGTGATCGTGCCGCTGCTGGTGCTGAACAGCCTGCGGCCGCAAGCGCGCAATCCGCGCAAGGTCGGCATCGACGAACTGTTCGTCGGCTCGCGTGATGCCGTACGCCTGCCGCCAAGGGCACCGCACCAGCACAAGGGCTGGCACGCGCTGTTCCACGGCGCCGATGTGCTGCTGCGCACGGCCGAACACGTCATGCCGCGTGGCCTGCGCCGGCGCGCCATCGACGCGGCCAAGGCGTTCGTGCGCGAACGGCTCAACGGCGAAGACGGGCTCGGCGCGATCTTCCCCGCCATGGCGAACTCGGTGATGATGTTCGACGTGCTCGGCGTCCCGCCGGACGATCCGGACCGCGCCATCGCGCGCCGCTCGATCGACAAGCTGCTCGTGGTCCATGGCGACGAAGCCTATTGCCAGCCCTGCCTGTCACCGGTCTGGGATACCGCGCTGGCCGCGCATGCATTGCTGGAAGCGTCGGAGCCGCGCGCCACCGCCGCGGTCACGCGCGCGCTGGACTGGCTGCGCCCGTTGCAGGTGCTCGATGTGCGCGGCGACTGGACGGTGCGCCGGCCGGACGTGCGCCCGGGCGGCTGGGCGTTCCAGTACGCCAATCCGCACTACCCCGACGTGGATGACACCGCCGTGGTTGTCGCGGCGATGGACCGCGCCGCGCGTGCCGATCATGCGGGACGTCCGGATCCGAACGCCGAAGCCGCCGCGCGCGCGATCGAATGGATCGTCGGCATGCAGAGCGCCAACGGCGGCTGGGGTGCGTTCGAGCCGGAGAACACGCATCTGTACCTGAACAATATCCCGTTTGCCGACCACGGGGCCCTGCTCGACCCGCCCACGGCCGACGTGTCGGCGCGCTGCCTGTCGATGCTGTGCCAGACGGGCGCCACACCGGACAAGAGCGAGCCCGCCGCGCGCGCGCTGCAGTATCTGCTCGCCGAACAGATGCCGGATGGAAGCTGGTTCGGCCGCTGGGGCACCAACTACATCTACGGCACCTGGAGCGCGTTGTGCGCGCTTAACGCCGCGGGTCTGGACCCGGACGCGCCGCCGGTACGACGTGCCGCGGAATGGCTGCTTGCCATCCAGAATCCGGATGGCGGCTGGGGCGAGGACGGCGACAGCTACAAGCTCGAATATCGTGGCTACGAACGCGCACCGAGCGTGGCATCGCAAACCGCATGGGCGTTGCTCGCACTGATGGCCGCGGGCCAGGCCGCGCACCCCGCAGTAACGCGCGGCATCGACTACCTGCTGCGCACGCAGCAAGCCGACGGCCTGTGGCACGAGCCGCGCTTCACCGCAGTGGGTTTCCCACGCGTGTTCTACCTGCGCTATCACGGCTATGCGCGCTATTTCCCGCTGTGGGCACTGGCGCGCTATCGCAACCTGGAGCGCAGCGGCAACCGTCGAGTGGCGTGGGGACTGTGATCGGCAGACCGCAGGTGCGCGCCACAGGCGCGTCCCGTGTGCTGGTGGTCTGCGGCATGGATTTCGAAGCCCGCATTGCCGGCGGACCGCATTCCGAAGTGGTGTATGGGCAGCGCGGAGCTGCGCTCGGCGCGGCTATCGAGCGCAGCATCCACGCATGCGCGGGCATCATCAGTTTCGGCGTGGCCGGCGGACTGGACCCGGCGCTTGTGCCAGGCGCCGTGGTCATCGCCACCAGCGTGCGCGATGAAACGGACGGCGTCTCGACCCCAACCGATCAGGCCTGGGTAACCGCGTTGCAGGAAACGCTGCCGCAAGCGGTATCTGGCGTCATCGCCGGGTCGGACACTGCGGTGGTCAGGCTTGCCGACAAGGCCGCGTTGCGCGATGCCGGCGGGGCACTGGCCGTGGACATGGAATCCCACATTGCCGCCCGCGTCGCGCGCCGCTACGGACTCCCGTTCGCGGCGTGCCGCGTGGTGATCGATCCGGCGACGCGCGCTGTACCCCCGCTGGCAGTGGCTGGCATGGGGAGCGATGGGCGCACCGATGTCGGTGCGGTCATGGCGGGATTATTGAAGGCACCGTGGCAATTGCCGGCGCTGATGCGGCTGGGGCGCGATGCCGCGGTGGCGAAGGCCAGTCTGCTGGCGGTGCGGCGGGCGGTCGGTGAGGGCTGGGGAATACAGAAAACTCAAGCCTTTGTCAGGCTCAATGCGCAATGAGGTCCGCAAGGATATCCCGGCGCTCGTGCAAGATGCGCACAACGTCGATCACCTCATCACTCACACGATAGAACACAAGAAACGGAAAGCGCTCGAGAGCCCAGACTCGAAGCGACGCGTCCGGCAGAAAGTGTGCGTAGCGGCGGGATCCAACCCCGGGATGCGTTGTCAGGAAATCCAGGACGCCCAACAACTCTTCCGTAAAAGCCTCGCCGAGGCCTGGCGCGGCATCGTGATACCAGTCTTGCGCAGCGTGAGCGTCACTGCGCGCTGCAGGACGTAGCTTAAGGCGCAGCGCCATTCAGCGCTTGCGGCTTTGCAGGCGGGCGCGGTACTCGGCAGCGAATTCTTCTACACGCTCGTACTCCGTTCCTTCGCCGCTGTTGAGACCCTCTTCGATGAGCTCGTACAGGCGATGCTCGACCTCGTTCTGCGGACCGACAGCATCGTCAGCACGGGGCACGGGATCTTTGGGAAGTAGCGGTGGAGTCAGGCGGGCCATGTCAGCATTCTACCCACGTGCCTTCGACCCGCTCGTCGCAATTTCCGCAATACTCACCCAGAGGCGTTTGCAGCACTCACAGCATTCTGGCGTATACATCGACCGAAATCTCCACCTTGAGTTGGCGCGCTTGTCCTCTCCGGAGCCGGTGTCACCCAAACTTCCGCGCCGCATCCAGCGCCAGCCCCGACCCGATCCCGCCAAACAAATCCCCTTCCACACGCCGCGCGCGCGGCAGCAGTTGGCCGAGTTGATGCCGCAGCATGGGCACGCTGCTGGAGCCGCCGGTGAAAAGGATCGTGTCGACCGAAGCCCCGTCCACGCCCGCTGACGCCAGCATGTCCGTCACCGTCTTCTCGGTCTTGGCCACCAGCTTGCCGATGGACTCGTCAAACTCGCCGCGTGTGATCGACAGCATCAGTTCCGGCTCGATGCGATGCAGGTCCACCTCGGTACGGTCGACGCCCGACAGCTCGATCTTGGCGGCTTCCATCTGGATGGCCAGCCAGTGCCCGGCACGCTCGCGGATCAGGCGGATCAGGCGATCGAGCTTCACGGTGTCGGCCGCGTCACGGTAGTTGTCCATCACGATCGACCACGCCTTGCGCGTGTAGACCAGGTTGATGGTGTGCCAGCTCGCCAGATCGAAGTACTGGCTCGAAGGCATTTCCTTGCCGCTGCGCAGCTTGCTGCCGAGACCCAGCAGCGGCATCGCCCGCGCGAGGCTCAGCGCGCGGTCAAAGTCGGTTCCGCCGATATGCACGCCGCCGTTGGCCAGGATGTCTTCACGCCGGTCGATCCGCTTGGCGCGTTCCGGCGAGAGGCGGACCAGCGAGAAGTCCGACGTGCCGCCGCCGATATCGACGACCAGGACGAGTTCTTCCTGCTCGATTTTCGCCTCGTAATCGAACGCGGCTGCGATCGGCTCGTACTGGAACTCGATGTCGCGGAAACCGGCATCGCGCGCGATTTCGGCCAGCGTCTGCTCGGCGAGGCGGTCGGCTTCCGGATCTTCATCGATAAAGAACACCGGACGGCCCAGCACCGCACGTGTGAACGTGGTGCCGGCGGCGCGTTCCGCGCGCGCCTTCAGTTCACCGATGAAGTGGGCGAGCAGCTTGCGAAACGGCATGGCCTGCCCCATCACCTCGGTGCTGTCTTCCATCATCGAAGTGCCGAGCAGGCTCTTGAGCGAGCGCATCAGCCGCCCCTCATAACCTGCCAGATAGTCGTCCAGCGCAGCGCGGCCGTAGCTGACCAGCGGGTCTTCGGCGTGGAAGAAGATCACCGAGGGGAGCGTGAGCTTGCCGTCTTCCAGCGGCAAGAGTGCGGCCGGGTGGCCGGGGCGGGTCCAGCCCACCGTGGAGTTGGACGTGCCGAAGTCCAGGCCGCATGCGTTTGACATCATCAATTCCGTTTTTCCGTACAACCACTGCAATGTTCCCGCGCCGCCAACCGACTAGGCGCGGGCCGGGCGCCATTGTAGTGGCAGATCGCGAAAACGCCCGGCTCTTGACACGTTTCACAACGGCTCCTATTCTGCCTACGTTCTTTCTATAAGATCGTTGTTCTGTCTTATAGAATTTTAGTAGCGTCAGGAGACAATATGACTTTCCCGCACCGCCGCAAGCTTCACCCTTGGGCCAGCGCCCTTCTTTGCCTCGCTTTGCCCGCCGTCATGGCAGCAGCCGGGCCTGCCCGCGCCGACACGTACCCGAGCCAGCCCGTGCGGCTCGTGGTGCCGTTCCCGCCCGCTGGCGGCACCGACGTGCTGTCGCGGTTGGTATTCAACAAGGTAGGTGTGGCCACGCACTGGAACGTGGTGGTGGAGAACCGCGCCGGAGCAGGCGGCAATATCGGCCTCGACGTCGTGGCGAAAGCCAAACCCGATGGCTACACGCTCGGGATGGGGCAGACCGCCAACCTCGCCATCAACCCGACGCTGTACCCGAAGATGCCGTATGACGCGGTGAAGGACTTCACGCCCGTGGTGCTCGTTTCGGCCCAGCCCGTGGTGCTGATCGTGCGGGCCGATTCGCCGTACAAGACGGTGGCAGACCTCGTGGCGGCCGCCAAGGCGAAGCCGCTGTCGATGGCCTCCGCCGGCACCGGCACGGTCGGCCACCTGACGGGCGAAATGTTCGCGCGCCGCGCCGGCATCAAGATGCTGCACGTGCCGTACAAGGGCGCATCGCCGGCACTGACCGACCTGCTCGGCGGCCAGACCGACTTCTATTTCGCGACGCCGCCGATTGCCATGCCGATGATCAAGGCCGGCAAGATCCGCGCGCTGGCCGTCACATCGGCCAAACGGCTGCCGCTGCTGGCAGCCGTGCCGACCGTGGCCGAGTCCGGCTATGCAGGCTTCCAGGCGGAAGACTGGAAGGCGCTCGTGGCACCGGCGGGCACTTCGCCCGACGTGGTAAAGCGGCTCAATGCCGAGGTCAACAAGGCGCTGGCCCAGCCCGACACCATCAGCAAGATGCGCGAGGAAGGCAGCGATCCGCGCGGCGGCACGCCGCAGGACCTGGCGGCCTTCATCAAGTCCGAAAACACACGCTGGGGCGCGATCGTGCGGGAATCCGGCGCGCGCGTAGAGTAAATCGCAGCGGCCATCCATCACGCCCCTCCCCGCAGCCAGCAGGAATCTCATCATGCAAAAACCGTTGCGCCATGTGCGCGTCCTCGACCTGACCAATGTGCTGGCCGGCCCGTTCTGCTGCCACCAGCTCGCGCACATGGGCGCGGAGGTCATCAAGGTGGAAACGCCGGGCACCGGCGACCTCGCACGCCAGCTCGGCGCCGATGCTGACCTGAACCAGCGCCTGATGGGCGTGTCGTTCCTGGCGCAGAACCCGGGCAAGCAATCGATCACGCTGAACCTCAAGCACGCGCGCGGCAAGGAAGTGTTCCGCAAGCTCGTGCAGAGCGCCGACGTGGTGGTCGAGAACTTCCGCCCCGGCGTGATGGCGCGGCTGGGCCTGGGCTACGACGTCCTGAAGCAGGACAACCCGCGCCTGATCTACTGCGCGATCTCCGGCTTCGGCCAGGACGGACCGCTGTCTGACCTGCCCGCGTACGACCAGATCATCCAGGGCATGTCGGGCGTGATGAGCATCACCGGTGATCCGCAGACCGCGCCGTACCGCGTCGGCTATCCCGTGTCGGACACCATCGGCGGCATCACGGCGGCATTCGCCATTGCCGCTTCGCTGGCGGACCATCAGCGTACCGAAGGCTATTTCATCGACGTGTCGATGCTCGAAGCCACGCTTGCCACCATGGGCTGGGTCGTGTCGAACCACCTGATCGCCGGCAAGGCACCGGTGCCGATGGGCAACGAGAACTTCACGGCCAGCCCGTCTGGCACCTTCCGCACTGGCGATGGCCTCTTGAACATCGCCGCGAACAAGCAGGAGCAGTTCGAGGCCGTGTGTCGCGTCGTTGGCCGCCCGGAACTGATCGCCGACGAGCGCTTCTCCGCGCGCCAGGCACGGCTGGCGAACCGCGCCGCGCTGACGCAGGCGCTGGAAGCCGAGTTGGAGAAGAAACCTGCCAGCGAGTGGTGGGCGCTGCTCAATGAAGCCGGCGTGCCGGCCGGGCCGGTGCTCGGCGTGCCGCAAACCCTGGAGCAGCCGCAGGTGCGCGACCGCGGCATGATCGGCACGTTTGCCGACGTGCCCGGCGTGGGCCGCGATATCCGCGTGGTGCGCACGGGCTTCAAGCTGAACCAGGAGGCGCCGTCGGTGGACACGCCGCCCCCGCAGCTTGGCGAACACACACAGCAGATCCTCGCGGGCCTTGGCTACAGCGAGGCCGACATCGAGACCCTCAGACAGGAGCGTGCAGTATGAGCGAGACCAGGCAGACCAGCGAAACCATGGACCCCGGCCAGCAGCTGTCCCAGGACTGGTGGCGCACGGAAATCATCGACATGCGCCCCGGCGAAATCCGCTACCGCGGCTATCCGATCGAGCAACTGATCGGCCAGGTGTCGTTCGCGCAGATGATCTGGCTGATGCTGCGTGGCGAGTTGCCCGGACCGGGGCAAGGCGAACTGCTCGATGCCGCGCTGATGGCGGCCGTGGACCACGGCCCGCAGGCGCCCAGCATCGCCATTGCCCGCATGGCCGCCACATGTGGCGTGGGGTTGAACAACGCGATGGCCTCGGCCGTCAACGTGCTTGGCGACGTGCATGGCGGCGCCGGCGAGCAGGCCGTGGAGTTGTACCAGGACATCGCGGCGCGCATCGATGCGGGCGCCGCGCTGGATCAGGCGGTCAGCGCCGGCCTGGCGCACTATCGCGACCTGCACGGCAAGTTCGTCTCGGGCTTCGGCCACCGCTTCCATCCGCTGGATCCGCGTGCGCCGCGCCTGCTCGCGCTGGTGGATCAGGCTGCGGAGAAAGGCGTGGTCAATGGCCGCTTTGCCGCCATTGCGCGGGCCGTGGAGCGCGCGCTTGGCGAAGGCCGCAGCAAGCCGGTGCCGATGAACATCGACGGGGCCACGGCGGTCATCTACGCGGAACTGGGTTTTCCGGCGCCGCTGGCGCGCGGGCTGTTCTGCCTGTCGCGCTCCGTGGGCATCCTGGCGCACGCGTGGGAGCAAACGCAGCAAGGCGGCCGCAACAAGGGCCCGATCCCGCGCCAGTTCCTGTGGACCTACGACGGCACACCGCAGCGCGATGTGCCCGCGCAGGGGGACTGACGCCGCTCAGGCCGCCGGCGTCATGATCTGGCTCGTTACGTGGACCGCCAGCGGCGCAGGCTTTTCGTCGAGCATGGCGGAAGCGACTTCGTAGCGATCGCGGCCCTGCTGCTTAGCCTGGTAAAGCGCCCGGTCGGCCTCAGCGAACAAGCTGCGCCACAGCAGCTCCTTGCTGCCCGTTGCGCCGTGCAGCTCCGCCACGCCGATGCTCACTGACGCGAAGCATTCCTGCCCGGGCAGCGGGATCGCGCGGACCTTGCGCAGGATACGGTTGGCCAGCGCGGTGGCCTGGTGTTCATCGGTATGCGGGCACAGGATGCAGAACTCCTCGCCGCCGTAGCGTCCGGCCACGTCCGAAGCGCGGCGCGAGTTGTCCAGCGCCTGGGCCACTTCACGCAGCACGGCATCGCCGGCATGGTGGCCGAACGTATCGTTGACCTGCTTGAAGTGGTCGATATCGATCACCAGGCAGGCCAGCGACTGTCCCTCGCGCTGCCAGCGCGCGACCAGGCCAAGTGCGGACATATCGAGCGCGCCGCGGTTGAGCAGGCCGGTCAGCGCGTCCACGCGCGCGCCGCTTTCGTTGTTGGCGATGATCTGCTCCATCGCCATCACGGTGAAGCCGAACAGGCCGAGCAGCACCGCGATCAGCGGTGCCAGCGTCCAGGCCGAGCCGGCCGGACCGGCGAAGAAGAGGGTCAGGTCATGGCGCTCTGCGCCAACCCGGCTGAGCGCATGGCTGGCGCCAACGAGCTGCGTCGACAGTTGCACGAGGCTCGACATCAGTACCAGCGGCGCGCCGATGCTGCGCCGTCCGCGCCCGGTGGTCACGAGCGTACCGATCGTGGCCAGTGAAATCATGGCCAGCACGGCATAGACCCCCGCCTGGAGCATGCGCGTTCCCTGCGGCAGTCCGCCGGAGGTCGCCATCAGCGCGAGTACGACCAGGCCAGCCACTGCCAGTGGCGCGGCGTGCGTCGGCAGGCCGTAATAGACGCGCACGCCGCGATAATTCAGCAGCCAGCCCACCATGAAGGCGCCGGCCCCGGCCATGCCGAGGTGCGGAGCGCCTCCGGCGGCGCTGACCGCCAACGCCAGACCGGCGCCGGAGCCGACCACATGGCCGAACGCCCACAGCCGCCCCGCTTCGATCGCGCGCAGCGCAAATACCAGCCCAGCCGCAATGACCAGCGTGCTGGAAAAGAACACCATCATCACGACCGCAATGGTCTGCTGGTCCAGGTGCACGAGAATCCCTTGACAAGGCCATGAGGGAGTGCCGCCGATCGGTCTCGAATCGACATGACGGCACGGGTAAAGGGGGCGACCGCGAATGATATCCCGCCTCGGTGTCCGCGGGGCACCCCCGACAAGCCGGGTCGCCTCGCTGCAACACCTGCGCACACAAGGGGTCAGGCGGCGGCGGGCATCTCGGGGAAATCGGGGAATATGCCGCCCAGCGCCTGCGTCAGGCCGCGGGCGGCGGCCAGGACATCGTCACGAAAATCTTCGCGAAACCGGCTTGCAGGGCAGGTCAGCGTGAGCGCGCCCGCAAGGGCGCCGTCAGGGCCGAATACCGGCGCGGAAACGCCGGCGATATCGGGGCTGCGATCGCCGACCAGCGCGATCACGCCCTGGCGGCGGATGCGCTCGTAAAGTTCGCCGTCTTCGCCCGCAAACGCACGCAGCACGCGCCCCCCGGCGCCGCGGTCGCGCGGAAGCAATTCGCCGGCGCGGATGTGGTCGCGCACCGGCTGCGGCGAATCGACGCGATACAGGCACAGCCGGTGCTCGCCCTGCTCGACGTGGAATGCGGCACTCTCGCGCGTGGCCTCCACCAGCGCGCGCAACACCGGCATCACCACGGCTTCCAGCGAGAACGACGCGGCATAGACAGCATTGAGCCGCGCGACCTCCGGCCCCAGGCTGTAGCGCCCGTCGGGCCGCCGCTGCACCAGCGCGGCATGCTCGAGCGAGGCGAGCAGCCGCAGCAGCGTGCTTTTGTACAGGCCCGACCGTTGCGCCAGGTCGGCCAGCCCGAGCGAGGTATCGCCAAGCCGGAATGCGGACAGCACGAACAGCGCGCGATCCACGGCAACAGCTCCGCCTTCGGCGGCGTGCTTGTCGGCTTCGGAGACCTGGGCGGCTTTGCGTGGCATGGGCTGGCGCGGAAAGGAAAACCGGCGTGCAACGCACGCCGGTCATGACGGAACGAGCAGCCACCGTATAGAACGGACCTGCCCTTGTCAATGCATGGCCGCCGGGCCGTCAGTGATGCCCGCCTCCGTGGAAGCCGCCGTGCGCGCCACCCATGCCGCCACCCATGCCACCGCCCATCCCGTGGCCCGCGCCGCCCCCCATGCCGCCACGGACCGCGCCGGGCGGCATGGCACGGAAGCCGCGTCCGCCCCAGCCACCGCCACCGCCATAGCGGAAGAACACGTGGTGCATCGGGTGCACATGGTGATGGCGATCGACGAAGATGAACGCCGCGCCATAGCCTACGGCCACCGGCGCCCAGTTCCATGCATAGCCGTCGTCATCGTAGTAGTACGGCGTCGAGTAGTAGGCGCCGCCGCTGCCGTCCACCAGTTGCCAGCTGCCGTCCTGCTGCAGGCAGGCCACGCCGGTCACCTGCTGCCACTGGCCATTGATGACCACCTGGCCCGCCACCAGCTGGCACGGCGGTCCCGTGCTCCACTCCTCGTCCGCCAGCGCCGGCGTGCCGGCGCAAAGGCCGATGCCGGCTATCACCCAGGCCCCCGCCCATCTTGCAGCACGGTCCATGGCCATACCTCCTGCACAACAACTATCCGGGCCGCCCATGCAGCCCGTTCCTGCGACCTCGCCTGATACCTGTTGTATAGGCGTATACGCGCGGCGCCGCAGATTTATTCCGAGACGTGGCAATGCTGCGATGTGCATTGCGCGCCTGCCCCCGGCTTCGCCGCGCAATTTGCGCGCGCCACCGCCAGAGAACAGCCATGCGGGCAACAGACAGTGGCGTTTTTCCGCAACAACAATGGCGAACTGCGCCACGTGGCCGCACAGGTAAAGGCGTCTTAAAGCACATGGTCCGTCAGCATTCGCCGCGTACGCGCCACATGCCTGAATTAGAAGGGTTATTGCCTGCTTTTGGTTAAGCCGTTACTGCATGGCATGGATAGAATCATGCGTTATCCCGCCGCAGCTTTACTTTTTCGCTTTGTATGACCCCCTCCGATCTCTCGCTTGGCGACATCCTGGATGACTTGCGCAGCGCACCGCGCCCGCTCACTCCATCCGAGCACACTTATCTTGCCCACCTCAGGCAACGGATCGTCACTGGTGACGCCGACCTCTGGACCACGCTGGAAACTGCCGGCGTGCCATGCCGTGAGCGCCGCCTGTCACCCGAAGTCGTGCTTGCGCTGACTGCACTGGGCCAGTTGCCCCTGCACTGACGCCGCACGGGGCGCATTCATGCCCCAATGTGGATGCTTCTCCCCTCCGCTTTCCGCCAGTCCCCGAAGGGATCCCACCTGGGAAAGCCGAACCAAACTTCCGACGTATCGCGACAAGGTTGCGGAAGTTTCTGAATCAACGTGGCCACGCCGGTGGCTACGATCAGCGTTTTACCTGCGCCACGCCGCGCGAACCGACAGCCTGCGGCAGGCTGTCGGCAGCCGGCATGGCCCCTTGCATGGCACACCTCCTGAAGAACCGGCGCGTGAGCCTGTTGTCCCTGCGCGCATTCGTCGCGCTCATGCGTTATCGGGACTGCGGCCGTGCGGCCGCGGAACTGGGCATCCAGCCACAGCGGCTGCAGTATCAATTGCGCAGCCTGGAGTCCGCACTGAACACTACGCTGTTCCGCGTCTGCAGCCCGCACTGGCTGCCCACGCCTGACGCCGTTCGCATGCTGCCCCGCGCGCAGCGCGTGCTGGCGATGTGGCGCGATATCCTGGACAGCCTGACACGCGAGCCGGCAATGCCTGAATCCGTGATGCCGCCCTATGGCCCGGTGGCATTCTGGGTGCGACAGGCCACCATGTAACGCGCCCGTCACGGCTGCAGTGGCTACGTGCGCAGGCAGCTGTAGGCTTCGGTCCGGTACGGAAACGCCACCTGCGCATGTCCGGCCAGCGCCGGATCGTCGTCGATGACGGCCAGCAATTGCGCACGCACGGCAGCCTGCTGTTCGGGCGGCAGCGAGGCAATGAAGCTGACCGACATCACGCGGTCGACAATGACCTGCTGCGGCGGGCCCTCATGCACGTAAGGCAGGCTCTCAAGCGCAAGCGGCCCGAAGCCCTCGGCCGGAAACACGCGCTTCCAGTCGCCCTTGTAGAAACGCGGGGCATCGCCTTCATATGGCGTCATGATCGCCGTGAGCCTGGCCACCCAGGGCAGGCTCTCATCGCGTACGTTCCACACCAGCCCCAGCTTGCCACCTGGACGCAGCACACGGCGGATCTCCGCCATGGCGCGGTCGTTGGCAAACCAGTGGAACGCCTGCGCGCAGACGATGGCGTCGACACTCGCATCGGGCAACGGCATCGCCTCGGCCGTGCCGGCGACGGCCTGCACCGCCGGCAGCGCCGCAGACAGTTGCGCGCGCATCTCGTCGACCGGTTCCACCGCCATGACAGCCGCACCGGTCGCGGCAAGCCGCCGCGAGAACTTGCCAGTGCCGGCGCCGAGATCGACGACGGTCTTGCCTTCGCCAAGGCCTAGCGTCCCACGCAGCCAGTCGCCGATGGCTTCCGGGTACTCCGGTCGACCGCGGGCGTAGGTGGCGGCTTGAGCGGCGAAGCCTTCGGCGGCGGCGTGGTGGATCTCTGTCATGCGGGACTCCGAGGGGTGTGGATATCGGAGCCGTACACTACTCCCGCTTGATGGGCAGGGCAAGAAGACTAGTGCTGCATGCCCCAGCGCCGCACGGTCAGCCGCTCCAGCGTCGTGAACACCAGCCCTTCCATCAGCAAGCCGATCAGGATCACCGTAGCCAGGCCGGCGAATACACGGTCCGTGTAAAGCTCGTTGCGGTTCTGGAAAATGAACCAGCCCAACCCGCCCTGCCCCGACGACGCGCCGAACACCAGCTCCGCCGCGATCAGCGTGCGCCACGCAAAGGCCCAGCCGATCTTCAGGCCCGACAGGATTGCCGGCAGTGCAGCGGGCACCAGGATCAGCACCACGTAGCGCACGCCGCGCAGCCCGTAGTTGCGTCCGGCCATGCGCAGCGTCTGCGGCACGCCGCGAAAGCCCGCATAGGTATTGAGCGCGAGCGGCCACAGCACCGCGTGGATCAGCACGAAGATCAGGCTCTTGCTCCCGAGGCCGAACCACAGCAGCGCCAGCGGCAGCAGCGCAATCGCAGGCAAAGGGTTGAACATCGCGGTCAGCGTATCGAGCAGATCTCGGCCGAATCGGCTCGACACAGCCAGCGTGGTCAGCACGAAAGCCAGCGCCACGCCGGCGGCATAGCCGCGCAGCAGCACCGACAGTGATGCCAATGCCTTCCCCGGCAATTCGCCGTTGGCCATGTCGGCCAGGAACGCGTGCGCGGTGGCCACGAACGACGGCAATAGCAGGTCGTTGTCCTGCACGCGCGCCACGACTTCCCACAGCACGGCGAGCACCAGCAGGATCACGGCCTTGCGCAGCCAGCCCTGTTGCCACAGGCGCTGCGGCCACGGCAAGGCCCGCGCAACGGGCATCGCGGTAAAAGGTTCCGGTTCGCGGATGTATTCCGGCCGCACCTCGGGCATGCCGCCACGCAGCGTGGCGGCGGAGGAGACAGTCATGATCGATTCCTTCAGGATTGGCGCGCTAGCGGCGGTTCGGACAGAGCCTGCGCGTCGGCTGCCGCAGCCGGTTCATCGAACAGCATCTGGTGGATGCGCTGCGCGGCGGCCTGGAATTCCGCGCTGCCCTGGCTCGACAAACTGAACTGGTGGCTGTTGAGTTCGGCACGCACGCGCCCGGGATGCGGCGACAACAGCAAGATGCGGCTGCCGACCACGAGCGCTTCCTCGATCGAGTGCGTGACGAACAACAGCGTGAACGCGGCATCGTCCCACAGCGCGAGCAGTTCCTCCTGCATGCGCCGGCGCGTCAGTGCATCTAGCGCCGCGAACGGCTCGTCCATCAACAGCACCTTGGGCCGCATGGCCAGCGCGCGCGCAATCGCCACGCGCTGCTTCATGCCGCCCGACAGCGTGTGCGGATAGGCATCGGCAAAGCCGGCCAGACCGACCTTGTCGAGGCAATGCATCGCGCATTCATCGGCCTCGGCGCGTGACATGCCGCGCGATTGCCGCAGCGGGAACATCACGTTCTGGCGCACTGTTTTCCACGGCGGCAGTTGGTCGAACTCCTGGAACACGACGATGCGGTCCGGCCCCGGCGCCTGCACGCGCTCGCCATCGAGCCGGATCTCGCCCTCACATGGCGGCACGAACCCGGCCACGGCCTTGAGCAGCGTCGACTTGCCGCAACCTGAAGGGCCAAGCAGCACGAAGCGATCGGCGGCATGCACATCAAAGCTCACGCGATGCGTGGCGCGCACGATGCGCTCCGAAGTGCGGTACTCCAGCGAGACGCCATCTACCTGCAACAGCGGACCACGCGCCGCCCCCCGGTCAGACACCACGCGCAGGTTATGCGTCGTCATGTCAGCTACCTTGCGCAGTGGCCGGATCCTGGAAGAAATAGTCCTGCCAGGATTTCGGCTGGTTGCGGATCGCGCCGACGCGATGCATGAACTCGGCCAGCGCAAACGTGTTCTGCGGCGTGACCTTGAACTGCACCTGCGGGTTCTTCAGCACCTTCACCAGCAGCGCGCGGTCGATCTTCGCCTTGTTCACGCGAATATAGAGATCGGCAGCCGCTTCGGGATTCGCGGTGGCGAACTTCGCAGCCTCGGCGAGCGCATCGACAAACGCGCGGTAGGTCTTCGGATTCTCGTTGCGGAACTTCTCGGTCGCGTACAGCACCGTGGCCGAACTCGGGCCGCCAAGCACGTCATACGAATTCAGCACGATGCGCGCATTCGGATTGCCGGCCAGTTCCTGTTCCTGGAACGGCGGATTGCCGAAGTGGCCGCTGATCTCGGTGCCGCCGGAGATGATCGCCGCAGTGGCATCCGGGTGCGGTACCGCCACAGTCCACTTGTCGAGGCGGTTGTATTCCTTGTCGCCCCACTGCTTCGCCGCGGCGAGCTGCAGCACACGCGACTGCACCGACACCGTCACCGCCGGCAGTGCAATGCGGTCCTTCTCGGTGAAATCGGCAATCGTCTTCACCTTCGGGTTGTTGCTGACGAGGTAGTACGGGAAGTTGCCGAGCGACGCCACGCCCCGCACGTTCTGCTTGCCGAGCGTGCGGTCCCACAGCGTCAGCAGCGGACCGACGCCCGCGCCGGCGATATCGATCGCGCCGGACAGCAGCGCATCGTTGACGGCCGCTCCGCCAGAAAGCTGCGTCCATTCGACCTTGATATCGACGCCCTGCTGCTTGCCGTGCTTCTCGATCAGTTGCTGGTCGCGGGCAACGTTGAGCAGCAGGTAGACCACGCCGAACTGCTCGGCAATGCGCAGCTTGCCTTCGGCATGTGCTGCACCGGAAATGGCGAGGCCGGCGCTGAGTGCCAGCAATGCCAGCTTGCGCGGCCAGCCATGGGCACGCAAGGAAAGACGAGATGAAAACATGCGGATGACTCCGGAGAATCTGGACAGGAAAGACCTTCTGGCAAGCCTCGCGCTCAGCGCGGCACGTCGCCTTCGATGGTGGTGCGGTACATCACACGGCGCAGCTCGGGCGGACAGCCCGCTGCCAGATGCAGCAGCGAACGGTTGTCCCAGAACACCAGGTCGTTTTCCTGCCATTGGTGACGGTACACATGCTCGGGCCGCGTGCTGTGCTCAAAGAGCTGGTCGAGCAGGTCGCGGCTTTCGTCTTCAGGAAGACCCGCAATGCGCGTAGTGAAGTGCTCGCTGACGAAGATCGCCTTGCGGCCGGTTTCCGGATGCGTGCGCACGACGGGCTGCAACACCGGCTTCACCTGCGCGATCTGCTCGGCTGTCAGGTCGGGCCGCCACAAGCTGCGCGCCTGCAGTTCGGCATAGCGGGCCAGGTAGGTGTGTTCGGCTTGCAAGCCATCGACAGCGCGCTGCAACCCGGCAGGCAGCGTGTCCCATGCGAGATGCATGTTGGCAAACAGCGTGTCTCCGCCTTCAGCGGGCAGCTCGCGCGCATGCAGCAGAGAACCAAGGCTCGGCGTCTCCTTGTACGAGAGGTCCGAATGCCAGAAGTGGCCCGCATCGCCGAGACCGATCGGTTTGCCGTTCTCGACCACGTTCGACACCACCAGCACTTCCGGATGGCCGGGAAGTTGGAACTGGTGCAGCACATGGATCTGCAGCGGGCCGAATCGACGGCTGAACGTGATCTGCTGGTCCGGCGTAATGCGCTGGTCCCGGAACACCAGTACGTGGTAGTCGAGATGCGCACGATGGATGCGCGCGAAGTCCTCGGCGGACAACGGCTGCGACAGATCGAGGCCAAACACTTCCGCGCCGAGCGGCGCGTCGAACGGACGGATCTCGATCGGCTCTGTGCCCGCATGTGCGGGGGGAATATACGATTGGCGGCTCGTCTGGCCGCTATGGGAAATGGCTGTCATGGCAGGCTCGGTGATGCGCTTGGGGGAAGCGTCGCCGCGACGCATGCCAATCAACCGAATGGCACTGCGCAGCGGGTACGAGCCTTGCACTGTAGGGAATGGGCAATGGCAGGGTCAACGAATCATATCGCTGCGCCTTATGCGGACGGCGCATATCCATGTCTGGACATTTGCCGCCCGCGCCATCGGGACTGCAATCAGCCTTGTTGCTGCTTATCCTCGATCAGCCGCACCAGTGCATGCAGCACGCGGTTGGCCGGCACCGGGATGCCAAGCGCATCGCCACAGCGCACGATCAGGCCGTTGAGATGATCGATCTCGCTGCGCTTTCCGCGCGCGAGATCCTGCGCGGTCGATGACGACTGTCCAGGCATGGTCTCCGCAATGCGGCGGATCGCCAGCGCGACATCGTCGGGCAGCTTCACGCCTTCGGCAGTCGCGACGGCGAAGCATTCCTCCATCACATCGCGCATCACCGCCTCGACGCCTTCGCCGCGAACAAGGCGGCCGTACGGCAGCTGCGTAATGGCCGACAGTGCGTTGTATGCGCAGTTCAGGATCAACTTGGCCCACAGCGCGCCGCGCACATTATCGGAGGTCTCGACCGGCACGCCGGCAGCGGCAAATGTCGCGGCGAGGTTCGCACCGTGACTGGTCGGCTCGATCACCAGCTCGCCGCGTCCGTGGTGTCTGACGTGTCCGGGACCAGCCATTTCGGTCGCCACGTAGACCACTGCCGCCGCTACCTCCTGTTCCAGCAGGCTGCGTAGCGTGTCGGCGTTTTCAACGCCATTCTGTAGCGACAGCACCAGCGCGCTCTTGGCAAGCGAGGGCTTCATTGCCAGCGCGGCGCTCTGGGTGTCGGTCGACTTCACGCAGAAGAGGACGAGGTCCGCACCCTGCACGGCGCTGGGGTCCGTGCTGGCCGACACCTTGATCTGTTCGTCGAACGATTGCGTTTCGAGCCGCAGGCCGGTGGCTTCGATGGTCTGGACGTGTTGAGGGCGGGCGATCAGGACGACTTCGTGGCCGGCCCTCGCGAGCATTCCGCCGTAGTAGCAGCCGACGGCTCCGGCGCCCATGATGGCGACTTTCATGATTGTCAGGCTCCAGGGGGATTGGGATGATGGATTATGGCAGGGGGCGGGGGACTTCTGGTTGCCATGCCACCGGGGTGAACTGGGCCAACTGGGGTGAGATATAGCCTTCGATGTTCACGCTCTGGCGCGGGTGGCGGGGCCGCTCGTGGTTTGACTACGCCAAGCCTCCCGCTTTCCCGCCTCTCCCGCGTGGGGCCGAGTACTCGGGCGCGAGGGCTGGAGTCGCACCGAAGTTGAGCACTGAATCGGCTGCCGCGATCACCGAATCTTTGTGGCTGACGACCACAACCGTCTTGACCCGATGGCGAACAGCCTTCAGCACCATCCTTTCATGAACTGCGTCCAGGCTTGATGTTGGCTCATCAAGGATGATGACATCCGGCCGCCTAGCGAGGGCTCTGCCGATAGCAATGCGCTGTCTTTCACCACCGGAGAGCTCAATCCCCGAAATTCCGACCTGAGTGTCAAGCAGTGGCCATGACCGGTCGGCGCGCAGGTTCGACAGTCCAAGTTCGGCGACCAACTCGAGCAGTACGTCGTCAGAAATCTCCCCCGCAACGCCGAAGCTCAGGTTTTCCCGTAGCGTCCCCGAGAATACGACAGGATGCTGTGGGACAAAGGCGACCGCCGAGAACAAGGTGGATCCCGGAATGAGCCGCACGTTGGTGCCCCAGTGCTCAATCCGCCCGCCGCCGGGGGAGACCAACCCCGTCAGCATTCGCAGCAACGTGGACTTGCCTATGCCTGAAGGCCCGATAATCACGTGCATGCCGCCTTCCGGTACCCGCCACGAAATGAGCCTGGTTCCATTGGGAATCGGTTCAACGCCGAAAACTTCAAAGGCATAGGGGCTACGTCGCACCAACGGCAGCTCGCTCGAGGCCTGTTCCGGCTCCATGCGAAGATATTTGAAGCCGGCTTCCAGCTCGAGGTAACTCTTCTTCAATGTAATGAGCGACCCAGTCAGCATCGTGAACGGTGCCGTAAGTTGCAGGATGTAGCCCACCACCATCAGGAAACTGCCGACTTGCAGTCTCCCATTGAGAGTCTGATGCGTGATATACAGCGCGCAAATCAGGAGTACCAGCCCCGTGCAAGCGGCCTGAAGGCTCATCAGAAGCCCGGCGCGGACGTTGGCACGGGTGATGACGGAAACGTTTTCCCGATTATGTTCTGCGCTACTTTGCTCTTCGCGTTCGTAGGCCACATTGACCTTGATTTCGAGAAGAGCATTCAGCCTCTGTGTCAGGTAGCCGAATAGCCGGTTTTCGGAAGCGATAATGCCACCATGAAGCCCGCCGCTTGCATTCGCGACTCGATAAGCGATGATGAAAAGAAAAATGATCGCAAGCGTGAATCCCGACGCGAAGATCGGGTCTATCGTATTCCACAAGATGGCGTACGCGAAGCAAAGCTCTAATACCAGCGGTGCGATAGTCCAGAACAACGACAAGTTGATGCTGCTAAAGCTATCTCTGGAGCGTTGAATATCCTGGAGCACATGACCCGGATCCAGCCCGACCTGAACCTCGTGCGGAATTCGCAATAGCCGCTGGTAGATCGCCGCGCAGATGCCGGCGTCGCATCGGACCAGCACAAAGGCGGACGCGATGCCCTTCAGACATGAAACCACTTGGGACAATGTCCACGCCAAAGCGAACAGTGTTGCCATCCCTAGTATGGATGCCGGTGAGATGCTGCCCGCCTCGATCGATAGCATTTCGCCCGTGCGACCGAGCAAATAGGGGATAACGGCATTCAGCGCGCTAAGTAGCGCGAACAGCAGGGATGTAAGAGCGAAATGAAGTGGGAAGGAGGGGTACCGGCTCCGGACAACACAGAATGCCTCCTTATATGGATGCCACCAGGTACGCAGGAATGACTTCATAAATTCGGATCAGATTCTAACTATCGCAGGGAGGCGCTCGGGCAGGAACCACGCATCGCCGATAACCTTATCGTCAAGTTCAACCCAGGCGTGCGCCAGGAAGTCATAGCGCTGGATTCCTATGACGAATGAAGGCAAAAGGCCGCGCGATAACAGCAGGTGAAACAGGGCTGCAGAAAATTCCAGGCACTCGGTTCGAAATGGTACTAATCGGGCCGCGATTTCGAATGCCTTCGCCGCCCGTTCAGCAAAATCTGAATCCAATCTCTGTCTAGCAGTTGCTCTTTTCTGGATCCAACGCTTCTTCCTTCGCATTCTGGATAGACAATCGTGAAATCCGTAAATTCTTATTTGTAATTTTATTATAAGAAGGAGAAATAAGGCCCTTGTCGTTAATGGTAGCTTGGCTCGAGCGTTTCGAAAGAATGAGGACAACCTCCACTCGTAGTTTCCAACCCCAATATCATGACTAGCGACGGTGCTGATGAACTGATGATGGGCAGAACGCTCCAAAACTCCGTCCGCAATAAGATCAATGGCAATGCTTGGCAGTGATTCCGATGCCCCGATTATTGCCGCAACCAATTGCTGTGTTGACTCGCTATCGAGAAGCACATACGTATCGTTGAGCTCGTCGAGAATTGTCATCTCGCCATTCAATAGCAAGTGATGGACGGATTCTCTAAATGTAAGCATCGGTATATCGCGCGAGGCGATCCATTGCGAGTTCGAAACCAAGTATCTTTAATACGGCACTGGAAACGCCAATAGCACCAATTGCATTTCTCCTGATAGATTTCATAACCTCCATGTGATTAATTATTCCGCACTTTGATAGTCGGCCATCATGGATAAGCTCGGTTAAAATTGGCAGCTTCTTAGATAACGCGCGCTGAAATGCGCCGGTGAGATGTCCTTTATCGTTTCTCAACATTATTCCTTGGCCATATCGATCCATCATCGCACGCTTAAATATCGCCCGATAAGAAGATTCATTGAACATTTCAAATGGTCTATAAGCTGCCGCTGCGCCCATCATCTCGAGCGTTGTAAAGGGGTGGACGATGGAGATGCTGCTGCTATCGATATGTCCAAATGAATTTTGGTAGATCGCCTGCTGCACGACCTTATCGTATCGATCTTCCTTCGATTGCTTGACCTTTTTCCGCATGAGGTTGATGTGTTCGATAGCATCCCGGGAGAGAAATATTTGTTCACCGGGAGCTTGGACGCGCAGTTTGGTAAGCGCGATCTCTTTTATTATCTGAGGGACCCCTTTGGCAGTCAGCCTGGAGTACTCCATCAACTTTTTTATGCCATACGAAATTCCTCGTTCCTTCGCGGCCAGTAGAATGACCTCCGATGGGAGTGGGTCAAAAAATATATGATCCCCTCCATGACCATCCAGGATTGCGAGGTTATTTTGTCCCTTTCCCCGCGATAAAAGGCTGAGTTCGGCCTCGATAACGCCGCAAAACGCAAGGGCGGTTGTAGGTAATGGGGTTATATAATCAACCGCGGGAATGGAAAAGAGAAGATCGGGGTCAATTTCCAGAATTGCATGCTCGATCCGAAGTTCCTTTGTAATTTTTTTTGCAAAGGAAAGATCCTCGTGGGAACTTCCGTCAGCGTATGACCATGTGACAGCTACGATATTGCTATCTGGGTAAGCCGTACGTGCCCCAAACAGAATAGAGGTGGAGTCAACTCCCCCCGAAAAGCGAACCGCAATTTCGTCGCTAACGCCTATGGAATCGCGAATCGATTGGATAAGACTTTCACACAAATCAGGTTGCGCGAACGATGCTGAAATCTTGGGAGGGTAAAATTCTAGATCAAGTTTCCCCGACGGCTGTCCAGATATACTTGCGCGGCCACCACCAGGAACAACATGCAGCCCAATCCAACTCGATGCAAAGGAGTATCCTTCATCGTGCACTAAAGCTAGTGCGATCTCAGTCAAATTGAGATTCGGTCGAAGCCAACTTACGATACTACTTAGCTCACTTCCAATGCATATTACATCTCGTTTCGCCGCTAGGTAAGTGGGACGCTTGGCGGAGAAGCGTGTGCCAATCTCTAGAGACGCTCCAGCCTCTACTATGGTGCAGTCTGGCGAGGGAGAAATAGGCTGATATACTACTCTGCGCGTCGCATCGCTATACTCAATCTCATATCGCCAGCGATTAAATTCCCGTCTTATAAAAATTATTTTTGGATTGGCATCCATTGATTTTATATTTGCCGGCAGCATCAAAAATTCCCAATCTGATTGCATTAGATTGTGGGAGTTGATCGACGCGCGGAATTGGATGCCCATAATCCCGCGCGCGCGACAAATCCAAAGAATAGTGCTATTTCTTTAGCATCGCGGACTAATCAGACCATATGGGCACTTGTATACCGCGTACCTTCCCTCCACGATTGAACCGCCACCTGTGCCACGAGTTGCCAGACTCGCACAAATCCTCAACACGTTGCTCGACGACAAGAGATATCCACGGGTTTGCATAAAATCTCCTTCGGTTTAAGGAAGCGGGAACAGGGTTTTCCGGTGTCTTCCTGTAATACCCGCGAGAAAAGTATAACGATAATGATTTGCGTTTATCAACTAGACTTTGCTATTGGTTGCTCTGAATTTTTTAACGATTTTGATTTAATCAATTTCAAGGATGAGCCGGTTCACCAAAGCGCGTTCTTGCCCGCCAAGACCGACACCTCAACAACATCAAAAAGCCCCCCACCCGCATAAGCAAATGCAATATGGTTCTTTCCAGCACATGGCCTGATCCACCCCGCACTGCTACCATCCCCAAAGCCCGACGCATCCGTACGTCACGGCTCCATCCGGCATCTTCCCCACCCATGCCGGTCCAGCACCTCTCCAAGAACAACCCGAACATGAGACTTGAAACCCTTGCCGTCCACGGCGGCTACTCGCCCGATCCGACCACGCGTGCCGTAGCGGTGCCGATCTATCAAACCGTCGCCTACTCGTTCGACAGTGCCCAGCATGGCGCGGACCTGTTCGACCTGAAGGTTCCCGGCAATATCTACAGCCGCATCATGAACCCGACCAACGACGTGCTGGAGCAGCGCCTGGCCGCGCTGGAAGGCGGCGTTGGCGCGCTTGCGCTGGCTTCGGGCATGGCGGCCATCACCTACGCGATCCAGACCATTGCGGAGGCGGGCGACAATATCGTCTCGTCGAGCCAGCTTTACGGCGGCACCTACAACCTGCTCGCGCACACGCTGCCGCAATCTGGCATCGAAACGCGCTTTGCCGATGGCCGCAACCCCGCCAGCTTCGGCGACCTGATCGACGAACGTACCAAGGCTGTGTTCGTGGAATCGGTCGGCAATCCGCTCGGCAATGTGGTCGATATCGAAGCCATTGCGCGCGTGGCGCATAACCATGGCGTGCCGCTGATCGTCGACAACACCGTGCCCTCGCCTTACCTGTGCCGGCCGTTCGAGCATGGCGCGGACATCGTCGTGCATTCGCTGACCAAGTACCTGGGCGGCCACGGTAACAGCGTGGGCGGCGCTATCGTGGACAGTGGCAAGTTCCCGTGGGCCAAGCACAAGGAGCGCTTCAAGCGCCTGAACGAACCCGATGTGTCGTACCACGGCGTGGTCTATACCGAGGCACTGGGCCCGGCCGCCTACATCGGCCGCGCGCGCGTAGTGCCGCTGCGCAATACCGGCGCTGCGCTGTCGCCGTTCAACGCGTTCCTGATCCTGCAAGGCATCGAAACGCTGGCGCTGCGCCTGGATCGTATCACCGAGAACGCGCTGGCCATTGCCCACCACCTGCAGAAGCATCCGAAGGTGGCATGGGTCAACTTCGCGGGCCTGCCGGAGCACGCCGATCACGCGCTGGTGCAGAAGTACCTCGGGGGCCGCGGCCCCGGCATCCTGTCGTTCGGCCTGAAGGCGGGCGGACGTGAGGGCGGCGCGCGTTTCCTTGATGCGCTGCAGCTGTTCACGCGCCTGGTCAACATCGGCGATGCGAAGTCGCTGGCCACGCACCCGGCCTCGACCACGCACCGCCAGCTCAATGCCGACGAGCTCAAGGCCGCCGGCGTGAGCGAAGACATGGTGCGCCTGTCGATCGGCATCGAGCATATCGATGACCTGATCGAAGACCTCGACCGCGCACTCGACGCCGCCTGAGCGGCGTGCCCTCCGGCCGCGCATCTCCTGCCCTGGAATGCGCGGCATCCTTTGCAGCACCGCTTTCGCCCCATATGCGCTTTCGGCATATGGGCATGACGAATCGCTCGTTCCCTGCTTGTCTGCCCGTCCCTACAATGGCTCGACCATGCAGCCACCGGCTGCGCCATTCCGAAAACCACGGGGAATTTTGATGAAGATCGGCAAGGGGATCCGGCTGTTCGCAGCCGTGCTGGCAGTTGGCGTGATGCAGGCAGCGGGCGCTGCCGATCCGGACAAGAAGGAAATCCGCTTTGGCGCAACGGCCGGCCCGTACGCCGACCAGATCCGCTACGGCGTGAAGCCGGTGCTCGAAAAGCGCGGCTACAAGGTCACCATCGTCGAGTTCAGCGACTACGTGCAGCCGAACCTGGCGCTGGCCGATGGCGCAATCGACGCCAACGCGTTCCAGCACGTGGCCTACCTGAAGAAGTTCTCGGCCGACCGCAAGCTGCAGCTCTCCGAGGTCGTGCAGGTGCCGACCGCGCCGATCGGCATCTACAGCAACAAGCACAAGACGCTGACAGAAGTGAAGCCCGGCGCCACGGTGTCGCTGCCGAACGACCCGACCAACCTCGCGCGCGCTATCACCATCCTGCAGCAGATCGGCTGGGTCACGCTCAAGCCGGGCACCGACACCATCCGCGCATCGGATCGCGATATCGACGGCAACCCGCACAAGCTCAAGCTGATCCAGCTAGAAGCCGCGCAGCTGCCGCGCTCGCTCGATGACGTGGACTATGCGTTCGTCAACGGCAACTTCGCGCTGGCTTCCGGCCTGAAGCTGACCTCGGCGCTGGCGCTCGAGAAGATTCCCGACTACTACATGAACCTCGTGGCGGTGAAGACCGCGGACCTCGGCAAGCCGTTCGTCAAGGACATTCGCGAGGCCTATCAGTCGGCCGAGTTCAAGGCCGTGGCGCAGCAGCGCTTCGCAGGCTTCGTGCCGCCGGCTTATCAGAAATAAGCGGTCGGCTGAACCCAGCCAAGATGGAAAGGCTCCCGATCGGGAGCCTTTTTCTTTTTACGTGCTTAACGCGACACTTTATCCAGTTTTGCCCTCGCCCGCCCCCTCAATCCATGGGCCGATAGTGCACACCCGTGATCTTTCCTAGAATGAAGTGATCCACTTGCCTGACGCAAGCTTGAGGCGGGTGCCTATCACATACTGACCCCGACACCCCATGCCCCCAGAAAACCAGCGACTAGCCGATCTTTTGCGCAACGAGCAGGACAGCGTGATCCAGGGATGGACGGCGGAGTACCAGGTCTATGCAGAGGGGAAAGCGCTGACCCACGATCTGGTTTCCGAGCAGCGGGCTATCCTGCGGGCGCTGGAAGCCGGCATGCGTGGCGCCGGGGATGCCGCCCAGTTCAGAGCCGCGGCGTCGTGGACTGCGTTGCGAGAGACGCTGACGCGGCTATCCAGCGCGCGCGCCGCACAGGGCGAAACCGCCGACGTGACCAGTGGCTTCGTGCTGGCGCTCAAGCGGCCGATCTTCGAAGCCCTGCAGCGGCAGGGTGGGGGCGTGGAGGACCAGATCAACGTCATCTGGGCTGCCTCGGACATTGTCGACCGCATGGCGCAGTGGACCGTGTCCTCGTACCAGAAAACGCGCGAAGAGATCATCGTGCGTCAGCAGCAGGAGCTGATGGAACTGTCGACGCCTGTCATCAAGCTGTGGGAAGGGGTACTGGCGGTGCCCGTGATCGGAACGCTCGACAGCAGCCGCTCGCAGATGGTCATGGAAACACTGCTGGAGCGGCTGGTGGAAACCGGCTCGGAACTGGCCATCATCGACATTACAGGGGTGCCTACCGTGGATACGCTGGTGGCGCAGCACCTGATCAAGACGGTGACCGCCATTCGATTGATGGGTGCCGAAAGCATCATCAGCGGTATCCGCCCACAGATTGCACAAACCATTGTCCATCTGGGCATCGACCTGCAAGGCATCACTACCAAGTCCACCCTGGCCGATGCGCTCGCCACCGCGATGCGCCTGACGGGACACACGGTGTCGCGCGGCGCTGCCTGAGACGCGGAAACCGCCATGGAACGGATTCCAATCTTGCGGATGGGCAAGCACCTGCTCGTGACCATCCAGATCGATATGCAGGACCAGACCGCTCTGCAGTTGCAGGAAGATCTGGCCGGGCAAATAGAAAAGAGCGGCGCACACGGCGTGCTGATCGATGTTTCGGCACTGGAAGTGGTGGATTCCTTTATCGGCCGCATGCTCGTCAGCATTTCGGATATCGGCAGGTTGCTCGGCGCCACCACCGTCGTGGTGGGTATCCGGCCTGCCGTGGCCATTACGCTGGTGGAGTTGGGATTATCGCTCGGAGGTGTGCGCACGGCGCTGAATGTGGAGCGTGGCATGGCCATACTCGACGGCGGGCGGAGGAACTGACGTGGCCGACGAACTGCCTGGCACCGGATGTGCGCCGCTCCGCGACGAGCGGGACATCGTGCAAGCGCGCGCCTTGGTCCGCACATTGTCAGGCCAGCTCAAATTCTCGCTGGTGGAGCAGACTAAGATGATCACGGCGGCAAGCGAGCTTGCACGCAACACCATGGTGTACGGACTCGGTGGCGAGATGCGTTGGGAAATCCTGGACGAGGGCGTGCGCCGCGGGCTGCGCCTGCATTTCGAGGATCACGGCCCGGGCATACCGGATGTCGAGCAGGCGCTGGTCGATGGCTGGACCACCGGCACCGGTCTTGGCATGGGGCTGTCGGGCAGCAGGCGCCTGGTGAACGAACTGGTCATCCGTACCAAAGTTGGCGAGGGAACCTGTGTCAGCATCACTCGGTGGAAGTAGACGCCACGGACCACACCTCATCGTACCGATGGGCGATTCAACCCGTGTCGGCGAAGTCCGGCGGCAGGCGTCGGAAATGTCGAGACGGCTTGGATTCGATGCAGTCCAGGCGGGGCGGCTCGCGCTTGCCGTCAACGAGCTTGGCAACAACCTGCTGCGCCATGCCCAGCGTGGCCGCCTGTTGCTGGCGGCAAGCGAAGTCGCGGACAGCGTGGCGATCGAATTGTTGTCGATGGACGATGGCCCGGGCATGGCCGACCTGCAGGCCTGCTTGCAGGACGGATACTCAACGGCCGGCAGCGCGGGCCAGGGACTCGGTGCGGTCCGCCGCCTGGCCGACGATTTCGATATCTACACGCGCCCCGGCTCCGGTAGCCTGATCCTGGCACGCTTCTACCGCGAGCGTGACATCAATGGCGGAGCGCGTCGCCCGGCCCACGGCTTTGCGATTGGGGCCGTGTGCGTGCCGGCCCCCGGCGAGCACGTCAGCGGCGATGGATGGGATGTGGCCTTGCACGACCGGCGCGCCGACGTCATGATGGCTGACGGTCTCGGACACGGCCCGGACGCGGCACACGCGGCGGTGGCCGCCCTGCAGGCCTTCGACCAGCAACGAGGAGGCAATCCGCGCCATCACGTAGAACAGGCGCATGCCGCATTGCGGGGGACGCGAGGTGCGGCGGTGGGCGTCGCGCGCATCGACGCCGGCACCAATCGCATCTGCTTTGCAGGCGCGGGCAATATTATCGGACGCGTCATCTCTGGCTTGGCAGACCGCACGCTGATCAGCCAGAGTGGGACGGCAGGGCTGCAAGTGCGCACCGTGCAGGAGCAGGACCTGGAATGGCCGGACCATGCCCTGGTGATTCTGCATTCCGACGGCATCCAGTCGCGCTGGAATCTCGACGACGCCAGCGTGCTGCAACGCGACCCCGCGTTGATTGCCGCCTTTGTGCTCTGGAGGTTCTGCCGCGGACGGGACGATGCCACGGTGGTGGTCATCCGCCGCGCGGAGGTCTGAAATGAACGCACCCGCTTCCACCCCGCAAGACATTGCCAGCCTGCAGGCAGCACTGGACGCGCGTACGCGGGAAGTGGAGACCTTGCGCACCGAGATCGACGAGACCAACCGCGGTGTCGTGGCGCTCTACGCCGAACTCGACATCCAGGCGGAACAGCTTCGGCAGGCCACCGAACTCAAGAGCCGCTTTCTGGCCTATATGAGCCACGAGTTCCGCACGCCGATCGTGGCGATTCAAAGCATCACGCGTTTGCTGATCGACCGTGTCGATGGCCCGCTTACCCCGGAACAGGAGAAGCAGGTCAGGTTCGTGCGCGATACGGCCGCCGAGTTTGCCGGCATGGTCAATGACCTGCTGGACCTGGCGCGCCTGGAAGCGGGCCGCGTCGATGTATCGCCCGCGTGGTTCGACATGGTGGCGCTGTTCGATGCGCTGCGTGGCATGTTCAAGCCGGTGCTGACCAATCCCGAGGTATCGCTGATCTTCGAGGAGCCACATGACGTGAGCAAGTTGTTCAGCGACGACCGCAAGGTGTCGCAAATCCTGCGCAACTTCATCTCGAACGCGCTGAAATTTACCCCCAGTGGTGAAGTGCGGGTTTCGGCGAAGCGCGAGCCGGGCGACATGATCACGTTCTCCGTGCGCGATACCGGCATCGGGATACCGGCGGAGGCGCATGGCGCGGTGTTCGGTGACTTCGTGCAGGTCGATTCGCCGCTGCAGCGCCGCTATCGCGGCTCGGGACTCGGACTGGCGCTCAGCAAGCGACTGGCGGAACTGCTCGGCGGCTCGATAGGCTTCGAAAGTCAGCTCGGGGTCGGTTCGCGCTTCTACGTGACCTTGCCCGCGACGTTCCCGAGCCAGAGCCAGGCGCCCGCTGGAGACGATCATGCCGGATAGCGTCGACGTCGTCCCGGGCGGACACGCAGCGGGCGGCGCCGTCCAGCCGCTGGTGCTGGTGGTGGACGACAATCCCGTCACGCGGTATGCGACGGTGCGCGTGCTGGCAACCGCCGGGTTCCGGACCGTAGAAGCCGAAATCGGGCAGCGGGCTCTGGAGCTCGCGGATGTCAGCGTGTCGGCCGTCGTGCTCGATGTCAACCTGCCCGATATCGATGGCTTCCAGGTCTGCAGGATCCTGCGCGGACGGCCGGAAACCGCCACCATACCCGTGGTGCATCTGTCGGCCACCTATATGGCCGATTGCGACAAGGTGCGCGGCCTTGATGCAGGTGCCAGCGCCTACCTGACGCACCCGGCCGAGCCAGCCATACTGGTGGCCACGATCTCGTCACTGATACGCGCAAGTGCCGCCGAACAGTCCTTGCGCGAAAGCGAGGCGCGCTTTCGCGCGATCTATCACCAGGCCATCGGAGGCATCTGCACGCTGGACTTGTCCGGGCGCTTTGTCGACGTGAACCCTGCCATGGTGACGCTGCTGCAGCGGTCAGGACCGGAACTCGCGGGGCAGCCTGTCGCTGAATTTGCACCGCAGGACTGGCGAGAGCGAGTGGCCGAGTCCACCGGGCGCCTGCAGGAGCACGGATGGCAAGGCACTTTTCCGCTTTGCAACGCTAAAGGCGAGATCATGCACCTCGAGTGGAGTATCTCTGCCGTGCTCCAGTCGGGTGTCAAGGTCGCCGTCGTGTCAAACATTACTGACCGGGTCAACCTTGAACGCCAGCGCGAGCAGCTGATAGAGCGCGAGCAAGCGGCACGTGCAGCGATGGAGCGTCTGAACCGCATGAAGGATGACTTCATCGCGATCCTGTCGCACGAATTGCGCAGTCCGCTAAACGTGATTTCCATCTGGACCCATGTCCTGAACCACCACATCCACTCCGACGAAGGGCGGCGCGGACTGGCCGCTGTCGAACGCAATATCGCGATTCAACGCCGCTTGATCGCGGATCTGGTCGACGTGTCGATGCTCAACGTTGGCAAACTGAAACTTGAGCTCGAGCGGGTCAATCCGGCCGAACTCGTGCGCGTTGCAGTCGAGAGCATGCAGCGCCAGGCTCAGGAGCGCAACGTGACACTGGTCACGGAGATGCCGCCTGTGTTGGCAGATGCTGCGTGGCTGGACCCTGCCCGTTTCGAACAGATCCTGTGGAACCTGGTATCGAACGCGATCAAGTTCTCGCCCGAAGGGGGCATCGTACGGATCGAGGTGGCATCAAATGGCGGTGCCTTGCGCGTTCGCGTCATCGATCACGGACGAGGGATTCCCGCAGAGTTTCTGCCGCTGCTGTTTGATCGGTTTACCCAGAGCGAAGATGCCAACCGTCGACAGCATGGCGGGTTGGGACTGGGCTTGGCCATCGTCAGGCAACTGGTGGAAATGCACAGCGGTACGGTGCAGGCATCCAGCGCCGGTGTGGGGCTGGGCTCGACCTTCGAGGTCACGATTCCATTGACCGCCCCCGCGCGAAGCGACGAGGACGCCCCGCTCGCCGTAGCGCCTTCAGCACCGGATGCCATGCCACTAAGCGGCCTGGACGTACTGTTGGTAGAGGATGACATGGATGCGCTCGCCGCGCTCACGGCGATCTTGACTGGCTACGGCGCACATGTGCGCCCGGCCGGTGACGGCGAGGAGGCATTCGATCAGGTGACCACCAGCATGCCGGATCTGATCATCAGTGACATCGGTCTTCCCGGATGCGATGGCAACGACCTGATTCGCAGGATTCGAGTGCGCGAGGCCGTTGCCTCTCTGGACCATGTTCCCGCCGTGGCGCTGACGGCATTCACGCGACAGCAGGATCGACGCGCCGCAATGGAATCCGGATTCGATGCGGTGTGCGGAAAGCCTCTGCGACTGCAGGAATTGTTGAACGCGATCGAGAAGGCGTTCGCGCTGGCGGGATAACACGCCCGTGGATCCACGCCCCACGGCGGAAGCGGGGCCCCAGGCTCCTTTTGCGCCCCGTGCAACATAAACGCCGCTTTCCAATCCCCGCGCGCGCGTCCATGCCCTAAACTCAAAGCAACCCGACCCGATCCTGCCGTCCCACAAGGACGTGCGGAATCCCTGACACGCACATCGGAGGCGGCCACATGGGCACGGTTGCGAGCTTTGACATCGGCTACACACGATACCTCGACCCGCCGGGCACAACCCCGGTTTCCTCTTCCCCTCTCCCGCCATTCGCCACCGACCCGGACGCGCTGCTGCCGCTGTACCGCGCGATGGTGCTGACCCGCCAGTTCGACCTCAAGGCCATTGCGATGCAGCGCACAGGCAAGATCGGCACGTTCGCATCGGCGCTCGGGCAGGAGGCAGTCGGCGTTGGCGTAGCCAGCGCGATGCGGCCCGAGGACATACTGGTGCCGTCGTACCGCGATCATGCCGCGCAGTTTGTGCGCGGCGTCACCATGACCGAGAGCCTGCTGTACTGGGGCGGCGACGAGCGCGGCAGCGGATTTGCGGCGGCGCCGCACGACTTCGGCAACAACGTGCCGATCGGCACGCAGGTCTGCCATGCGGCAGGCGTGGCTTACGCGGTGCAGTTGCGCGGCGAGCCGCGCGTGGCCGTCTGCATGCTTGGCGATGGCGGCACCTCGAAAGGCGATTTCTATGAGGGCATGAACATGGCCGGCGCGTGGCACGCGCCGCTCGTGATCGTCGTCAACAACAACCAGTGGGCCATTTCGATGCCGCGCAGCCGCCAGACCGCTGCGCACACGCTCGCGCAAAAAGCGATCGCCGCAGGCATTCCCGGCGAACAGATCGACGGCAATGATGTCGTGGCAGTGCGTCACCGCGTAGGCGAAGCGATCGAGCGCGCGCGGGCCGGAGAAGGACCGTCGCTGATCGAGGCCATTACGTACCGGCTCGGCGACCACACCACTGCCGACGATGCCTCGCGCTACCGCGACGAGTCCACGGTCAAGGCGCACTGGCAGGCCGAACCGCTGCTCAGGCTGCGCGAGCACCTGGTGAAGCTCGGCGCGTGGGATGCGGGACGCGAAGAAGCGCTCGTGCGCGAATGCTCGCAGCAGGTCGCACAAGCCGTGGAAGCGTACCTGGCGCTGCCGCCACCCGACCCCACCGCGATGTTCGACTGCCTGTACGCGACCATGCCCGCAGCGCTGCAGGAACAGCTCGCGACGGCGCGGCGCTACGCCGCGCCGCATGGCCAGACCAACCCGAACTGAGGCGAGCGCACCATGGCTGAAATCACTCTGGTCGAGGCCGTCAACCAGGCGCTCGGCTACGCGCTGGAGCACGACCCCGACGTCATGCTGCTCGGCGAGGACATCGGCGTGAACGGCGGTGTGTTCCGCGCCACGGTCGGTCTGCAGGCGCGTTTCGGCCCGCAGCGCGTGCTCGATACCCCGCTGGCCGAAGCCGGCATTGTCGGCGCCGCGATCGGCATGGCGGCAATGGGACTCAAGCCCGTGGCCGAGATCCAGTTCACGGGCTTTATCTATCCGGCGATCGACAACATCATCAACCACGCCGGCCGCATGCGGCACCGCACGCGCAACCGGCTCGGCTGTCCGCTGGTGGTGCGCTCGCCGTTCGGCGCTGGCATCCACGCGCCTGAGCACCATTCGGAAAGCCCCGAAGCGATGTTTGCGCATATGCCGGGCATCCGCGTGGTCATCCCGTCATCGCCGGCACGCGCCTATGGCCTGCTGCTGGCCGCGATCAACGATCCCGACCCGGTAATCTTCCTGGAGCCGACGCGGCTGTACCGGCTGTTCCGGCAGGAGGTCGCCGATGATGGCGCGGCACTGCCGCTCGACGCCTGCTTCACGTTGCGCGATGGCAGCGATGTCACGCTGGTGAGCTGGGGCGCGATGGTGCAGGAAACGCTGGCCGCCGCGGACCAGCTTGCCGAGGAAGGCATTTCCGCTGCCGTGATCGACGTGGCCACGCTCAAGCCGCTCGACATGCAGACCATCCTTGAATCGGTGGCGCGCACGAGCCGCTGCGTGATCGTGCATGAGGCGCCGCGCACGGCGGGCTTCGGCGCGGAGATCGCGGCAGGGCTCGCTGACGCGGGCCTGTATTCGCTCGCGGCGCCGGTGCAGCGCGTGACGGGCTTCGACACCGTGGTGCCGCTCGCGCGGCTGGAACACACTTATCTGCCGAGCGTGGCGCGCATTGTCGATGCCGTGCGCAAGGCGCTGTCGGCATAGTCTTACGGGGACGCAACGATGAGAGTCTTCAAGCTGCCCGACCTGGGCGAAGGCCTGCAGGAAGCCGAGATCGTGACGTGGCATGTGAAGGTCGGCGACACCGTGGCCGCGGATCAGCCGTTGCTGTCGGTCGAAACGGCCAAGGCCATTGTGGAGATCCCCTCGCCGTATGCCGGCACGATTGGCAAGCTGTTTGCGCAGGCGGGCGACCTCGTCCACCTTGGCGCGCCGCTCGCGAGTTTCGAAGGGGCGGGCAACGATGCCGACGCTGGCACGGTAGTGGGCGCGGTCAAGGTCGGTTCGCACGTGGTGGCGGAGTCCGCCACGCCGCTCACCGGGGGTGCGGCCGGCGCGGGCATCAAGGCCACGCCGGCGGTGCGCGCGCTGGCAAGGCGGCTCGGCGTGGACCTGGCGATGGCAAATCCGTCCGGACCCGACGGTGTCGTCACCGCTGCCGACGTGGAACGTGTGGCATCCACACTGGCGGAAACCGGCCCGGGTGAAGTGCTGCGCGGCGTGCGCCGGGCCATGGCGCAGAACATGGCGCGCGCGCAAAGCGAAGTCGCGGCCGCGACCGTGATGGACGATGCCGATATCCATGCCTGGCAAGGCGCGCATGACGTGACCATCCGGCTGGTGCGCGCGCTCGTGGCCGGCTGCCGCGCGGAGCCGGGGCTCAATGGCTGGTACGAGGGCCAGACCGGCAAGCGGCACGTGATGCAGAAGATCGACGTCGGCATTGCCGCCGACCTGCCCGAGGGCCTGTTCGTTCCCGTGCTGCGCAACGTGGGCAACCGCGACGCCGCGGACCTGCGGCACGGACTGGACCGCATGCGCGCCGATATCCGCGCGCGCACGATTGCGCCCGAGGAAATGCGCGGCAACACCATCACGCTGTCCAACTTCGGCATGATCGCGGGCCGCTATGCCGCGCCGATCGTAGTGCCGCCAACCGTGGCGATTCTCGGCGCCGGGCACATCCGCGACGAAGTCGTGGCGGCCAACGGCGTGCCGGCCGTGCACCGCGTGATTCCGCTGAGCCTGACCTTCGACCACCGCGTGGTCACGGGCGGCGAGGCGGCACGCTTCCTGGCCGCGGTGATCGCCGACCTGGCGCTGCCCGAATAGAGGCAGGCAAGGTCAGGCCAGCCGGATCTCGCCGTCGAACGTCGCGCTGAGCTTCAGCTTGCCCAGTTCCAGCGTCATCTTTACCGGCAGGATCTCGTTGCCGGCCAGATCGCCGCTGGCCAGCGCGGCCGCCACGGCCTGTTCGATCTCGCGCTGGGAGCTGACGCCGACGGTCTTGAGGAACTTGCGGATACTCATATTGAAGGCTTCCTGATCCATGGCTGTCTCCTGCCGGGTTTCGTCGGGTATGCCTTGATAGTAGTGCAGGCCGGCGCGGGACTGGCGCGCGCGCGCAAAACGCGCTACACAGGAGGCTGGCCGCCGCCCAGGAGATGCCATGTCCGCCGACCAGGACTGCCCCCGACTGACGCACCGTTGGCTGCACCGCCTCACGGTGCTGCTGGCCGCCGCGCTGCTGGCCGGCTGCGCCAGCCTGCCGCCACAGGACGGGCGCGTGAGTTCCTACGCGGTCGCGGCGACGGACACGGCCAGCACGCTGCTGGGCCGCACCATGGCACCGATGCTGTCGGCGCATCCGGGCCAGTCGGGGTTCTATCCGCTGGCCAGCGGACCGGATGCGTTCGTGGCACGCATCGCGCTGGCCAGGGCCGCGCAACGCACGCTGGACGTGCAGTATTACATCTACGACGGCGACCTGACCGGCAAGACGCTGCTCGCCGACATCGTCGCCGCGGCAGACCGCGGCGTACGTGTGCGGCTGCTGCTCGACGACCTGCATGTGGCCGGACAGGATCGTATCCTGTCGGCGCTCGACGACCACCCGAACATCGAGGTCCGGCTGTTCAACCCGTTCGCCTCGCGCAGCCTGCGCATGGCTGCGATGGCGCTCGACTACAGCCGGCTGAACCGCCGCATGCACAACAAGTCGATGACCGCCGACAACCAGCTCACGATCGTCGGCGGGCGCAATATCGGCGATGCGTACTTCTCCGCCGACAAGGGCTCCGATTTCACCGACCTGGACCTGTTGCTGGCGGGTCCGGTGGTGCCCGAGGTCTCGGCCGTGTTCGATGACTACTGGAACGGCGCCGCCGCCTACCCCGTCAGTGCGCTGGTCAAGCCGCCCGAGGACGCCGCGGCGCAGCTGCAGGCCTTGCGCGACTATCTCGACAAGCACGTCGCCGAAGCGCGTGGCGGCGACTATACGCAGACCCTGCTGTCCTCCGGGCTCGCGCAGGCCTTGGAAGGCGGCAAGCTGCCCGCATACTGGGGCCAGGCCACGGTCATCGCCGACAAGGCCGCCAAGGTCACGCTGCCGCCTGAAGACGATTCCAGCCATGCGATTCCCAAGCTCGTGAAGCTGCTGGGCAGTGCGCAACAGGAACTCGCGCTGGTATCGCCCTATTTCGTGCCGGACCGCAAGTCGGTGGACTGGTTCGGGCAAATGACGAAGCGCGGCGTGACCGTGCGCATCCTGACCAACTCCTTCGCCGCCACGGATGTCAGCGCCGTGCACGCGGGTTATTCGCCGTGGCGCAAGGACCTGCTTGAAGCGGGCGTGGAACTGTACGAACTCAAGCCTTCTGCCTACGCGGAGATGGCACGCGAAGGCAAGCAGGGCCACCGCAGCATGGTCAGCAAGAGCCGCGCGAGCCTGCATGCCAAGAGCTATATGGTGGACCGGCACCTGTTGTTCGTCGGGTCGCTCAACCTGGATCCGCGCTCGGCCCGGCTCAATACGGAAATGGGCGTGGTCGTCGACAGCGCGCCGCTGTGCGTGGCACTCGGCAAGGACCTGGACCAGGCGCTGCTGGATGTCGCCTACAAGGTCATGCTCGCGCCGGATGCCGACGGTAATGGCACGCACCTGGTGTGGGTCACGCGCGAGAACGGCCTGCTGCGCACTTATGACAGCGAACCCGACATGGGCGCGCTGCAGCATCTCGGACAGGGCCTGCTGCGGATATTGCCAATCGAGGAGGAACTGTAAGCGCCCGCGAGCCGCTTGGGCCGCTGTATATAATGCGTTTCCGATTGCCGCCGCGCATCGCGGCTGACCTCCATGGAATCCAAGACCGCCCGCCTCACCATCCTGATCGATCCGGTCAAGAAAAAGGCTTTCGAGACCCTGTGCGCATCGCAGGACCTGACGCCGTCGCAGGTGGTGCGGCAACTGATCCGCGAATACCTCGCGCAACACGGCGTGGACTACGCCACCAAGGCAAAGCCCGCCGCCAAGAAGAAGGCGCCGGCCGACAAGGCCTGAGCCGCGCCGTCAATCCTCGCGCGCAAGCTGCGCGCAGCGCTCGGCCGCCGCGGCCAGCGTGTCCTGGTAATTGGCTTCACCGAGTGCCGCCAGCACCCCGGCGCGCATGAGCTTCTGGCGCACGCGCGCGTTCGCTTCGCACAGCACCACGGCCACGCCGCGCTCGCGGAGCTTGCCGATGACCTCTTCCAACGTCTGCAGGCCGGTCATGTCCATGAACGGCACGCGGCGCAACCGGATCAGCAGCACGCGCGGATCCGTATGCGTCTGGATCAGCGCGCGCTCGAAATTTTCCACCGCGCCGAAAAAGAACGGCCCGTCGATGCCGTACACCAGCACGCCTGGCGGCAAACCGGGGGGCGTGCCGCCGTCGCGCGACAGCTCGTGCTCCAGATCGGGCGCATCCTGGCGTGACACTTCCACCGACACCGACATGCGCCGCAGGAACTGCAGCATGGCCAGGATCACGCCGATATTGACGGCCACCACCAGGTCCGTCAGCACGGTCAGGCTGAACGTGATCAGCAGGATCGCCACGTCGGCACGCGGCGCGCGGCGCACCATGCGCGCGAAATGGCGCAGCTCGCTCATGTTGTAGGCCACCACGAACAGGATCGCGGCCAGCGCGGCCAGTGGCACATTGGCCGCCAGCGGCGCCAGGAACAGCACTACCAGCACCAGCGTGACCGCATGCGTGATGCCGGCCAGCGGGCTGTTGCCGCCATTGCGGATGTTCGTGGCGGTGCGCGCAATGGCGCCGGTCGCCGCAAAGCCGCCGAACAGCGGCGCGACGACGTTGGCCAGTCCCTGGCCCATCAGTTCCTGGTTCGAATCATGGCGCGTGCCGGCCATGCCGTCGGCGACCACGGCCGACAGCAGCGACTCGATCGCGCCGAGCATAGCGATGGTGAAGGCCGGGCCGGCCAGCTCGATGATCCGCGCGAGCGTGACCTCGGGCAGCGACAGCCCTGGCAAGCCGCGCGGCAGACCACCGAAAGCGCTGCCGATCGTCGCCACACCGTCGAAGCGGAACACCGCCTGGATGGCGGTGGCCGCCACCAGCGCCAGCAGCGGACCGGGGACGCGGCGCAGCAAGTGGACCCGCGGCGCGCCGATGACCAGCAGCAGGCTCAGCACGGCGATCGCTGTCGTGGCCACGTGCAGTTGCGGGAAAACCTGCAGCAGGTGCCAGAGCTTCTCGTGGAAATGTTCGCCGGCGACCGCCGGCAGGCCGAAGAAGTCGCGCCACTGGCCGACGAAGATGATCACGCCGATGCCGGCCGTGAAACCCACGATGACCGGCGCCGGAATAAAGCGGATCACGCTGCCGAGCCGCGCCAGCCCCATGGCCAGCAGGATCAGCCCCGCCATCAGCGTGGCGATCTGCAGGCCGTCGATACCGTGCTTCGCGGTGATGCCGGACAGGATCACGATAAACGCCCCGGTGGGCCCCGCGATCTGCACGCGGCTGCCGCCGCATGCCGACACCAGCAGCCCCGCCACGATCGCCGTGTACAGCCCCTGCTCGGGCTTCGCGCCGGACGCAATAGCAAAGGCCATGGCCAGTGGGAGCGCCACCACGCCCACGATGGCACCCGCGACGATATTGGGAAACCAGTTCCCGCGGTGGAATAGCCTGGCCTGCCAGGCCTCGCGCAGTGCAATCATTGTGCGACCTCGTTGTCATCGGCTGATCGAAAGGCACATTGGATGATAACAGCATGTTAATGTCTGGCCTGCCACGCGGCATGCGTTTGGGCCGGCTTCCGATCCTGTTGCCATGACCGGCCAGTTCCTATACTGGAGTGGCCCGCGCGGACCGGGGCATGCGCCAGGCGCCAGCGCGCCGGCTTCCCGTGGACTCTGGCAAGCGGAGGACATGATGTTCAGGCACTTCCTGGTTCCCACGGACGGCTCGCCCCGAGCCGACGCAATGATTGCGCGGGCCATGACCTTTGCCGCGCGCATCGGTGCCCGGGTCACCGGCCTCCATGTGATTCCGCAGTACCACCTGATGACATACCGGCTCAGCAGCCTGCAGGGGTCGCGGGAAACGTTTGCCGCCGAAGCCGCGCGCCACGCCGACGAATTCCTGCTTGCCCTCACCCGGGCGGCAACCCAGGCAGGCGTACCTTGCGAGACCGTCACCGCCACGGACGACCACCCGTGGCAGGCGATCGTCCTGACGGCGCAGCAGCGAGATTGCGACCTGATCGTGATGTCGTCGCACGGACGGCGGGGCCTGCAGGCCATGCTGATCGGCAGCGAGACGCATCGGGTCCTGACGCACAGCACGATTCCCGTGCTGGTATTTCACTAGCCCTGTTGCTTAACCCCCAACCAAGGAGTTCGATCATGGCGATTCGAATTGGCGAAGAAGCCCCTGACTTCACCGCCGAGACCACGCAAGGCACGATCCATTTCCATGAATGGATCGGCGACGGCTGGGCCATCCTGTTTTCGCATCCGAAGGACTTCACGCCCGTCTGCACGACCGAACTCGGCTATATGGCCGGCCTCAAGCCCGAATTCGACAAACGTAACACCAAGATCATCGGCCTGAGCATCGACCCGGTCGGCGACCACTCGCGCTGGGCCAAGGACATCGAGGAAACGCAAGGCCATGCGGTCAACTATCCGATGATCGGCGATGCCGACCTGAAGGTAGCCAAGCTCTATGACATGATCCACCCCGAAGCCAGCGGCGGCCCGCGCACCGCGGTGGATAACGCGACCATCCGCTCGGTGTTCTGGATCGGGCCGGACAAGAAGATCAAGGCGATGCTCGCGTATCCGATGAGTGCCGGCCGGAATTTCGACGAAGTCCTGCGCCTGCTGGATTCGCTGCAACTCAACGCGAAGCACACCGTGGCAACGCCGGTCAACTGGAAACCGGGCGATGACGTGATCATCCCGACCTCGGTTTCGGATGAAGACGCGCGCAAGAAATACCCGAATGGCTTCAAGACACTGAAGCCCTACCTTCGAGTGGTGGCGCAGCCAAAGTAAGGAGAATGGCGGGCGGCGGCGCCCGTCCGGCCCGGAGATTCCGGGCCTCGTCTCATCCATTGGCATGAGGCGGACAGGCCACCGGGAAAACTATCCACAGGAACAGTGGATATCCGGCCTATTGACAACCGCACAAGGCGCGCCGGTATTGGAAAAGACTGGCGTGCCTAATTTCTAGGCAGCAGGACGGCGTGGGGAAATGGTTGCGCCGGGGGCAGTTCTGTGCCTCATGCGATACAACGACGCCACGCCGCGTGCCTTTCAGTGCACCAGCACGCTGCGCAACGTCTCGGCAAGCTCCTTGGCGACGAACTTGGCGACATAGGCATTCGCGCCCACCTTGCGCACATGCTCCTCGCTGGCCTCACCGGAAAGCGACGAATGAATCACGACCGGCAGCGATTTGAGGCGACTGTCCGCCTTGATCTTGCGCGTCAGCGTGAAGCCATCCATCTCCGGCATTTCCAGGTCGGTCAGCACCAGCGCCACTTCGTCATGGATGGAACGGCCGTTGCTGGCGGCTTCCGCGGCCATGCGGTCGAGCAGGTCCCAGGCTTCCTTGCCGGACTTGGTCATCAGCACCGGTGCGCCCAGCGCCTTCAGGCTCTGCTCGATCAGTCCGCGCGCGAGCGCGGAATCGTCGGCGGCAATGACCTTGGTGCCCGGCGGCAGGGTGAGTTGCGGCCCGACGGCTTCCGGAACCACGTCCGGCTGGCGCGACGGCAGCACGTCGCGCAGGATCTGCTCGACGTCCAGTACCTGTACCAGGCGCGCGTTGTCGGTGCCAGCGTCGAGCTTGGCGATGCTGGTCACGTGGCCCGTGCGCACGCTGGCCTCGGCCGAATGGACCTGGTTCCATTCCAGGCGCACGATTTCCTCGACAGCCTCGACCGCAAACCCTTGCGTCGAGCGCGCGTACTCGGTCACCAGCAGGATGCCGAGGCCGTTCGCGGGCTTGCAGCCAACCAGGCGCGGCAGGTCGATCACCGGAATCACCTGGCCGCGGATGTCGGCCATGCCCAGGATCGACGGATCCGCGCCGACGACGGTGGTGACCGGCGGCATCACCAGGATTTCGCGGACCTTGAAGACGTTGATGCCGAACAGTTCGGACTGGCCTGAATGCTCGGCGTCGCCCAGCCGGAACAACAGCAGTTCGAACTGGTTGTTGTTGGTCAGGTTGGTGCGTTCGTCGATGTCCCTCATCGAACTGCTCATGTGATGCTCCCCTTGCGTGCCGAATGGCTGATTGGTTTGCCGCTGCGGTAGGTGCGGTCTGCGGCCTGGCGGCAGGCGGACAGCAGACGTTCGATGTCTGGATATCGGCAACGCGGATAGGGGATTTAAGCAGGGCTTAAGTAGGGATTGATCTGATTTACGTTATAACTTTGCGCCAGATCATGGCGGTGGGAGCCAACGATACGTGATGCAGCGAGTCAGCCACCGGCGAGTGCCTGCAGGATGTGGACCTCGTCATCGTCGTGCAGCGGCGCGTCGAGCCGCATCCACTGCACACGGTTGACGAAGACGCGGATGTACGGCCGCAGCTTGTCCTGCTCGTCGACGATGCGGAAGCGCATGCCGGGAAACTGCCGGTCGAGGTCCTCGAGCAACTGGCCGATGCTGCTGCCATGGGCTTCCACGACCGATTGCTGATCGGTATAGGAAAGCAGCGGCGAGGCAATATGGACCCGCATGTTGACTCCCTTGCGCGTCAGACCGGCCGTGCGGACTGGACCGCGTAGATATGCGGCAAGTGGCTCGCAATGCACTGCCAGTGTTCACCTTCATCGGCACTGGCCCAGATCTCTCCACCGGTCGTGCCGAAATACACCCCAACGGGCGACTGCGCGTCGGCGGTCATGGCCTGGCGCTTGACGGTGAGCCAGGCCTGATCGGCTGGCAGGCCACGATCCTGCCGCTGCCACGTCTCGCCCGCGTCGCGCGTGACATAGACCGCGGGCTTGCCACCGGGGCTCACGCGGGGCCAGACGTCGCTGCCATCCATCGGGAAGACCCATACCGTGCGCGGATCGCGCCGGTGCGCGACAATCGGGAAGCCGATATCCCCGACCTCGCGCGGCATGGCGTCGCCGATGCGCTTCCATACCGCTTCGCGCCGGTCCATGCGGTAGATGCCGCAGTGATTCTGCTGGTACAGGATGTCGGGCGCGGCCGGGTGCTGTACTACGCAGTGCGGGTCATGGCCGTATTCGACATCGGGGTCCGGCAGGAAATTCGCCGCGCAACCGCGGTTCAGCGGCTTCCAGTCGGCACCTGCATCGGTGCTTTCGAACACGCCGCCGCTCGACATGCCGATGTACAGGTGCCTCGGATCGCGCGGATCGACAAGGATGGAATGCATCTTCGGGCCGTCGGGCGTGCCGTCCTGTTCGCCGCCGGTCCAGGCGCGCCGCATCGGGTGATCATTGAAGCCGGCCACCGGCTCCCAGCTGGCACCGTGATCGGTACTGCGGAACAAGCCTTGCGGAGAGGTGCCGGCATACCACGTGCCTGGTTCGGACGCATGTCCGGGCGTGAGCCAGAAGACATGGTCGACCACGCGGCCAGTTTCACCTTCGGGCGCCTTGTTGAACGCCGGCGGCCGCGTGGCCTCGGTCCAGTTGCGGCCGCCATCCGCGGAACGGAAGACGGTCGGCCCGAGATGGCCGGTGCGCGCCGCCATCAGCATGCGCTGCGGTTCGCGCGGATCCTGCACGATGTGGTGGATGGTGTGCCCGAGGAACACCGGCCCACGCAACTCCCAGGCGCGGCGCGCGGGGTCGCTGGTCAGGAACCACGCACCCTTGATCGTAGCGACCAACAGCATGGCCGGACCGGATTCCGGCGATGACGTCTGGTGGGGGTCGGTTTGCGGTGCCGTGCTAGCAGTCATCATGGCTCCTGCGGAACTGCCCCGTCCTGGGGCACGTGCTACCGAGTCTAGTTCATGTAGACAGTGTTCACAATTGCAATATTGTGACGGCAGGCGACAGTCCTGCGTCGTGAAGTCCGCCGAGAATCAGGATTTTTGGCCGCCGTTGAATGCAGATCTCCGTCTGATAATTGGACATTCAGTGTCCGATGTGGCATAAGAGTCGTTGGCCGGCGGCACCTTGCCCAGCCGGCTCAATGCCCCCACTACCTTGCCGATGCCCCTGCCGTTCCACGCCACCGCCTCGCTTCGCCATGCCACGCATGGCGCGGCCGCGTGCGCGTCGAAGACGGCCACGCGCATCGGCCTGCCGGCACTCCCGGCCTGCCTGGCCGTGCTTTTCCTGGCCGTGCGGGCAGCTCGGCGGACCCTCGTCCCGATCTGAGCTTTCCCGCACGGCACTTTGCATGCGGCTGCCACGTTGGCAACCGCAAACCATCGTGCATTCAGGAGAAAGCCATGCCATCCATCTATCGCCGCACCCTTTGCGCCATGGTGGCGCTTGTCATTCTGTACGTCGCCCTCAATAGCTGAGGAGCACGCCATGACCCTGACGTTTACACTGCGCGGCCCGGCGCAGGTTCTGGCACGCGCATTGGAATTGCGCGTCGATGTCAGTCCAGAAACTGCCGAAGTGGAACACGAACTCGGCGCCCTGCATGACCGCATGCGCCGCCCCGGCGACCGGCTGCATGGCATGCCGGACATGCCGAGCGGGCTGCCCGGCCTGCGCCTGCGCTTTCGCGAGGCCGATGGCGAGATTTTCGTGTACGTGGAAGATGTGGCCAGCCGCCAGCTGGCTGGCTATACGGTTTTCAACCGGCTGATCGAAGTCGGCCGGCGCGCCGACCCGTGGGTGCGATCGCCCCACACGAAGTTTGCGCCGGCTTACCAGCGCCTGGGCCTGGCGTCAGGCCTCTACCGCTTGGCGCTCGATGGCGGGCTATGCCTGCTTAGCGGCGCGCGACAGTCGGCGGGCGCCCATGCGCTATGGCAGTCGCTGGGCCGGCGGTACGCGCTTGGCTATGTCGACCTGCGCTATAAGACGCTCACCTACCTGGGCGAGCAAGTCAGCGCGGTGGTGAAGGACGATCTGCATACCCGCATGTTGCTGCTCGGGCATGGCTGGACGCTGGGACGCTTCAGGGAAGCGACGGGGATGTACTGAGTCTGCGGTGGGCCGCGTTCACAGCCAGCTGATCGGCGCGGCCTCGCGCGCGTTCTGCACATGCAGCGCCCAGCCGCGCGCGAAATACTCGCGCACGCGGGCGATCAGCGAATCGCCGCTACCCATGCGCGCGTACGGCGCAACATTGCGGGAAAGGTCTGCGGGGGCTGCCGGACGGCGGGTCGGCGACTGGCGATAGAGAGTGTCAGCAAGGACTTGCATAAGAGATTCCTGATAGAAAATAAGCGCACCGGACCGCACTTGTCGTTCGATCCGAGGGTTATCCCTAGTATAGCGAAGTCGCCCTCAAGACATACGGGTCAATACCTATAGGCCCCATTCGATCTGGCTGATAATGGCAACGCCTTACCGAATGGCCCCGGCGCCACCGGTCCCGGGCAAGACGGCAATTCATCACATTCACTATTCCCCTGCGGACATACCGCGCATTTTGTCGGGGTTATGACGACGCGCCGCGCGTCACCTAGCCTTCAGCCTTGCCCAGATCGCGCTCATCCAGAAGGCGAATGACAGCCGGCACACCGATAAAACCGGCCGCGGCGCGAGCATGCCACGGCCGATACCTAGAACCAAGTGAGACAAAGCCTGTTCGCGGCCCCTTCCCGCTAGCCGTGGCAGCGCCCTGCAAGGAGACAGATCATCATGATCGAACAGCCCTTTCCGTCAGTGACGGAAGTCGATTCCGCGCGCCCCGAAGTCAAGAACAAGCTCGACGCCTACTTCCAGATCACCGCCCGCGGCAGCACGCAGCGGCAGGAACTGGTAGCAGGCGTGACCACCTTCATGGCCATGGTCTACGCGGTCTTCGTCGTGCCGGGCATGCTCGGCAAGGCCGGCTTCGACACCAGCGCGGTGTTCGTGGCGGTGTGCCTGACCACGGCCTTCGGCTCGCTGCTGATGGGTGTATGGGCCAAACTGCCGATCGCAATCGGCTGTGCCATTTCGCTGACCGCGTTCATGGCCTTTGGCCTGGTGCTCGGGCAGGGGCTGTCGCCGGCCGTGGCACTCGGCGCCGTGTTCTTGATGGGCGTGGTTTTCACCGCGATCTCCGTGACCGGCGTACGTTCCTGGATCCTGCGCAACCTGCCAGCCGGCGTGGCCCACGGCGCGGGGATCGGCATCGGCCTGTTCCTGCTGCTGATCGCGTCCAATGATGTGGGCCTCGTGGTCAAGAACAGCGGCGCGGGCCTGCCTGTGGCACTGGGCAAGATCACCGCGTTCCCGGTCGTGATGTCGGTGCTGGGGCTGGCCGCCATCTTCGGCCTCGAGCGCCGGCGCGTGCCAGGCGGCATCCTGCTGGTGATCGTCGCCATCTCGGTGCTGGGCCTGATCTTCGACCCTGCTGTGAAGTTCACTGGCGTATTCGCGCTGCCGTCGCTGAGCGCACCGGGCCACCAGTCGCTGATCGGCGCCATGGACATCCGCGGCGCACTGTCCGCCGCCGTGCTGCCCAGCGTGCTGGCACTGGTGATGACTGCCGTGTTCGACGCCACCGGCACGATCCGCGCTGTCGCAGGCCAGGCCGGCCAGCTTGACGCCAATGGCCACATCCGCAACGGCGGACGCGCGCTCACGGCGGACTCGGTCAGCTCGATCTTCTCCGCCATCTTCGGCGGCGCACCGGCCGCGGCCTACATCGAATCGACCGTCGGCGTTGCCGCCGGCGCCAAGACCGGCCTGACCGCCGTGGTAGTCGGCCTGCTGTTCCTGGCCGTGATGTTCTTCTCGCCGCTGGCCGGCCTGGTGCCGTCGTACGCAACCGCACCGGCGCTGATGTACGTGGGGCTGCTGATGCTGTCGAGCGTCTCGCGCCTGCACATGGACGACCTGGTCGATGCACTCGCCGGTCTGGTCTGCGCGGTATTTATCGTGCTGACCTGCAATATCGTCACCGGCATCATGCTCGGCTTCTGCACGCTGGTCGTCGGCCGCATCGTTGCGGGCGAATGGCGCAAGCTCAATGTCGGCACCGTAGCGATTGCCGTCGCACTGGCTGCGTTCTATGCCGGAGGCTGGGCGATCTGAAATCGATACGCCAATCGGACAACCGCTGCCTCTGGCGCGGTTGTCCGCAGTGAATTCAACGATGTCTCCTCTGCCGCCACAACGGTGGATTTATGCCCTGGGATTCCTGCTTTCCCAGGGCTCTTTTTTTTAGGCAGTTGGGCGCTTTTTGAGGTTGGGATTAGGGTATCGTTCTTGGCATGCGCCGCTGTTTCGCCGGCGTAGCCGGCGGGGTTTTGTGGTTGGGATTGAGGTGTCGCTCTTGGCTCGCGCCGCTGTTTCGCCGGCGTAGCCGGCGACCTACTCTTTTGTCCGAGCGACAAAAGAGTAGGCAGAAAAGCGCGTCGTTGCCGCTGGCCATCAATTCCACGGCGGCAGGGGTTCAAACGGCTTTGGACGCCTGCGATGGTGGTCGGCCGTTCCAACCTGCTACGCCATGTGAGTCAGAACCTGTGCCTGGCGCGGCACGGCTTTTGGACGATCCCCAAGACGGACTCGGGTACAGCGTTCCAACACGGTCAGTGGTGGGACGCCTTCGGCTGCGCTGCGCGCACGTCGTCGTCTGGACGCAAGCTCATCAGCGTCGCTGGCGACCGACTCCCCCGTTCCAGTTCCAGTTCCTGATTTCCTGTCTCTACGCGCATGCAATGCGCCCAAGGCTTCGTCACCGAGGCGGGGTTCGGGTCAGACCTTCGCGGCCTTACTCCGAGCCGCGCGTAGCGCAGCCGAAGGCGTCCCCGCGATGTCCTCATTAGAAGGGACCACTCCGTAATCCGGGTTCGCTCGTACGCGCTGTCCCATCCTAATCATCTACGCGGCAGGCAGTCCAGCGGTCCTCTGATGCCTCAATGGCATTGAGCCTTGGATTAACCACGTAAACGCGCTTTTGCCTACTTTTACCGCTCGGGTAAAAGTAGGTCGCCGGCTACGCCGGCGAAACAGCAGCGCCTGCCAAGACCGATATTCGGCAAACAACCCTTTTCAATAGTTTTTGGACCTTTTGCCAAGACACTCACCACAGCATTGCAATTGCCCCCCATATCCCCATGCGGTTATACACAATTGTCCCCATCATCGACGGCTCGTAATCCTCGCAGAGTCTTCGCGGCGACATGAACTTCTTTCAGGCCAAGCCAAATCGTCTTCACGCCGGGCT
>NZ_CAJPVI010000039.1 GCF_905397435.1 Cupriavidus numazuensis | reverse complement strand
GAGCTCACTCCAGGGCATGGGCGTCTCCCGGTGGCAGTCGCCCATGCAGGGTAGAAAACTGTTACCTATGTGCTTGAACTGTTCTGTTACCTATGTGGGTGAACCGTACCCGTAAACGCGCTTTTGCCTCCTTTTGTCGCTCGGACAAAAGGAGGTCGCCGGCTACGCCGGCGAAACAGCAGCATCCGCCAAGAGCGACAAACTCACTATTCCGTGAAGAACTAAAATCTCTATGCTCCGCGGCCCCCTCCCCTACCGCTCCGGTTCAAACATCAGCAGGTGCATGCCATCGTCGATCGGCAGCCAGCAGGGCACGACCTTCATGCCGATGCAAACCTCATCCAGCGAACAATGGACCAGGTTGGCAATCACATTGACGCCGACATCGAGGGTCACCGACACGACCACATAGGGCTCGTGTCCACGAAACGCTGCGGGGCCGCGCCGCACGACGGTCCATGAAAAAATTTCGCCGCGACCCGAAGCCTCGCGCCATTCGATGTCGGTCTTGCGGCCGGTGAAGATGCTGGTTGGGCGCGGGTAATGCTGATACTTGCCGGTCGCCCGGCAATACTGGATGACCAATTTCTTCTCGCGTGTCGCCGCCCAGTATGGTTGCGTGAAGCTGGATGGCTGGATCGCGCGCCTGACATCAAAGGTATCGTTGAGAAGATCGGGAGTAGCTGTTTCCATCGTCGCCTCGCGTATTGATCATGCGTTGGGAGCCAAAACCAGGGCGCTGCTCGTACCCCAGTTGCGCGAGTAATTGATCCAGCCGATGCCACTCACCAGCGCATTGGCGGTATTCCTGACCTGACGCGCACCGCCCTCGCCCATCAACTGCCTCACTGCCTCGATCAGGTTGTGCGAACAGCATGCTGCTTGCCCCGCCGAGATCTGGCCGCCGCCGGTATTCAAGGGGAGATCACCATCGAAGGCGAAGTTCATTTCGCGGATGAACTGCACGCCCTGGCCACGCCCGCAAAAGCCGAACGCCTCGAGCTGCAGCATGATCGCGATGATGAAATCGTCGTAGGGATGAAACGATGCAACATCCTTGAGCGCGAGTCCTGCCTGGGCGAGGGCACGTTTGCCGCAAGCCTCGTGGCCACTGCGGGTCACATCGACGAAGTTCTCCCCGCCCTGGAAGTTGGTCCGCTCCCCATAGCCGATCGGTGTGACGAACTTGTCGATGCCCTTTTCCCTGGCGCGTCGCCTGCTCGTCATCAACAGGCCGGACGCGGCGTCGCAGCGCATGACGCAATCGAGCAGACGTATCGGGTCGGCAATCATGCGCGAGTTGAGGTAGTCGTCGATCGTGATCGGCTTGCGCAGCTTCTCGCAGGCGTTCTCGTTCAACACGGCATGGGCACGCTGGGTGACCGCGAGCTTGCCCAGCATCTCGTAGTCAAGTCCATACTGATGCTCGTAGCGCCGCGTCAGCAAGCCGAAAGCGTCGGGGGGACCGAATACGCCGTACGGATCGGCCCACTCGCGGCGGAAGCTTCGGTCACCTCGGTTGTTTTCCGCCACGCCAGTGTCGGCGAACAGCAGCAGGACCGTGGTGCACAGGCCGGCATCGATCGCCGCCGCGGCGCGTGCGACGCTGCCGGTGGCTGAACAGCCGCCGATATGCACCTGGTCGCAGTAGTCGAGCTCCAGGCCGAGCTGGTCGGCCGTGACCTGCGCCCAGAAGCTCTCACCCGCCGCTGTCAGCCCGAACCCGGCCATGACCAGGCCGTCGATCTCCCCCTTCTCGAAGCCGCTGCGCTCGAGCAAGGCTTCGAGGACCTCGGCATCAAGCTCCCAGACGTCGCGGTCGCTTTTCTCCATGACCTTGGTTTCGGCATAAGCGACGATCGCCGATTCGCGCAGGCACTTCACGGCGTCTCCCCCCCTCCCGGCGCCTTGATGGGCGCCGCTTTCTTGCTCAGGAACTCGCCCAGACGCGCGGTCGTTTCGGGGCTGAGCGTATATTCGCTGACCAACCGTTCGACGAAGATGCCATCGTCGTACGACATATCCGCGATGCGCGGCAAGGCATTGGTGATGGCGAAATTGGTCAGCGGTGCATTGGAGCAGATGCGCCGGGCCAATGTGACTGCCTTCTCCAGCGCCTGCCCCTTGGGCACCACATACTGCACCGCGTTGAAGCGCAGCGCCTCCTCGGCGTTCAGCACGCGTCCCGTCAACATCAGATCCGTCATGAGGGCGGTGCCGATCAGCCGGCTGATCCGCACCGAGCCGGCGCCGCCGACGAAGATGCCGCGCTGGCCCTCAGGCAGGGCGAAGAATGCCGTTTCGTCGGCGACCCGAATATGGGTGCTGGCCGCGGCCTCGAAGCCGCCACCGATGGTGGCGCCATGCAAGGCAGAGACGAAAGGTATCCTCCCCCGAGCGATCAGCTCAGTGTCGTAATTGCGGGGATACGGCAGTTTGTGCTCCTTGCCGCTTTCCCACATCGCCGCGGCGTAGGCAAGATCCAGCCCACCGCTGAAGCACTCCCCATGACCGAACAGCACGCCGCACCTGGCCTCTTCACCCGCGCGCATCACCGCCGTATGCAACTGCTTATGCAATTCGTCGTTGAAGGCATTACGCTTTTCCGGACGGTTGAGGCCGATAATGGCAACGTCGCCATCGAGTTCATAACTCACTACTTCCTTGCTCATTTCTTTCTCCTTCGATGTTTCGTTCATTTCACGAGGGCAACAGCCCGGTCATCCCTGCGCCACGGCATCGATGTGGGCGAGCAAATTTCGTTTGAGCAACTTGCCGGTGTCAGTCATCGGCATGGAGGGCAGCACGCGAAACAGTGCCGGTTGCTTGTAGGGCGCCAGTTGCTCGCGCAGGTAGCCGCGCAGTGCTTGCTCATCGAAGCCCATGCCGTCGCGAAGCTCGAGGAAGGCGATCACCCTCTCGTTGCCATCAGGCTCTCGCTGCCCGACGACCGCCGAGCGCCGCACGCTGGGATGCTGATTGAGCACCGCTTCCACTTCTGCCGGATACACATTGAAACCGGAGCGGATGATGAGTTCCTTCAGTCGGCCGACGATGAACAGCGCGCCGTCCTCCGCCAGCCGCCCAAGGTCACCGGTGGCATACCAGCCGCCGGGACGGAACGCCTGCCGGGTAGCCTCGGGGTCTCGAAAGTAACCGGGTGTCAGATACGGCCCGGCGAGCCAGATTTCCCCGGTCTCTCCGGCCGCTACATCGCGATGATTGGCGTCCACGATGCGAATGGACATGCCTTCCAGTAGATAGCCTGCGGCGGTGTCCTGGCGCCGCACGTTGCTTGTGGTGGCGCAGCCGACCGGGGATTCCGAACTCGCATAACCGTGGTGCAGCGGCAGGCCGAAACAAGCCTCCACGCGCTCCTTCAGCGCGATATCGAGCGGACTGCTTCCGGTGTAGATGTAGCGCAGATGCGGCGCTGATGGCCGGTCAATGCCATGCGTCTCGAGGTGGGCAAGCAGGCGCGAATACAGCGCCGGCGGACCTTGCAGCTGGCTGACCCGATGATGAGCGAGTGCGTCGAGCACATCAGCGGCAGAGAACGTCTGCTGCAAGACCAATGTTGCGCCCGAAAGGAGCGACGAGGCCAGCACGGCGGCAAGGCCGAAGATATGGGTCATCGGCACGAACAGGCACAGGCGATCGTCGCGACCCAGGCCGCGCGATTTGCATGAGACGCGCGCGGCATGCAGCACGGCCGCATGGGTCACCATGACGCCCTTTGGCCTTCCGGTGGTGCCCGAGGTGGAGATGATCGCCGCGACGCGCTCGGCTTCGCTGCCTTGTTCGGCGACTGCCTCAACGCGCACGTCGCTGTGCATGAGTCCGTCGAGCGTCGATGAGCGGGCCTGGTGGCGCCCGGCATGGGTCATTGCCGCCGCCGAGACCCCCGTGGTGAAGTAGATCAGCCGCGCATCGACCAATTGCGCAAAAGCATCGACTTCGCCGGCTGCCATGCGGGCATTGACGCCGCAGGACCAGGCGCCGACGCGACTGCAAGCGAGCAGCAAGGCGATATGCTCGGTGCAGTTTTCCGTCACGATGACCACCCGATCGCCGGGGCGCACGCCCAAGGCGAGCAGTTCCGTCTCCAGGGCGCTGGCCATCGCGCCGACCTCGGCGTAGGTCACAGTGCGATCGGGGAGATGGATGAACTCGCGGTCGGGCTCACTCGTGAGCCACGGCTCGAGAAGTTCGTGGATGCGGCTTGGATTCATGGGTTCTCCAGAAGGAAACAGATTCGGGCGCGATGCATTGCCTGGATCGGCAATGCGCCTCGGCGCACCAGTGCCATCAGCCGAACACATTCAAGGCATGCCGGGCAATGGCGGCCTTGAGAACGTCGGTCGGCCCATCGGTGATCAACATGCTGCGCTGATCACGCCAGAACTTCTCGATCGGCAGTTCGGTCGAGAGTCCGATACCGCCGTGGACTTGCATGCATCGATCTGCAGCTTCAAAGGACTTGCTGTCACCGAAATTCTTCACCATGTAAGCTTCCGTGCGAATGTCCTCGCCGCGATCGTGTTTCCACGCAGCGTGCCTGACCATCAGTTCGAGCTGGTGCCACTCGAGGTAGGAATCGGCGATCAACCATTGCACGCCTTGCCGTTCAGCAAGCGGCTTGCCGAAGGTCACCCGCTCCTTCGCGTAGCCCGCGGTCAGTTCCAGACAGCGCTCCATCACCCCGCAGGCCTTGGCGCCGTGACGCACGCGCAGTACGGTGAGCACTTTCTGTGCGTGCTTGAAGCCTTCGCCTTCGGCGCCGATGCGATTTTCCACCGGCACCCTGACATCGTCGAAGGCGATTTCCCAAGGCGTGTCGTCGACCAGCATCTTCTGCGCGCGCAGCAGTTTTACCCCGGGAGATTTCATGTCGACGATGAACGCAGAGATCCCGCCGTGCGAGCCCTTTGCGCGGTCGGTCGCGGCCATCAGTTGCGCATAATCGGCATCAGCCGCGCCGGTGATGAAGCGCTTGAAACCGTTGATCACGTAATGATCGCCGTCGCGCACGGCGGTAGTCTTCATGCCTCCGGGGTCCGAACCCGCATCGGGCTCGGTCTGGGCAAAGCACCATTTCAATTCGCCGCGCAGTGTCGGCAAGAGAAAGCGCTCCTTCTGCGCAGCGTCGAGTTCATAGAGCACGGGGTACACCGTCGCGCCGAACGGATTGATTGCCCGCACCGGCAAGGCCACCGTGCGGGCGAGTTCGGACCACACGATGGTCTTGGCAAGCAGGCCGAATCCCAGCCCGCCGTATTCGACGGGCACATCGAACTTGTCGAGTCCCAATTCTTTCCCGAACGCATCGACGCGGGCACGCAGTTCGGGAATCAGCTTGTCGTCCTTGCGCGCGGTGAGTTCGGCCGGAATCAGCTCCTGATTCACAAAGCGGCGCAGCGAATCCTTCAGCATGCGCAGTTCTTCCGGCAACTCAAAATTCATCATATCGTTGCAGTCCATACCCATTTCCCTTGAGTGCCGCTGCGTGCGCGCACGGCGACGGCGTGCACGCGGCTGCAGTTGGCCGCGCTGGCAGCGCTCAGCGCGATGAATTCGATTCGATGTACTGGTTGAAGAAGGTCACCATCTCAGGCGGCAACCTTTTCAGTTCGACAATGACGCGCTCGCCGTCGGCACCCTGGACGAAATGGGCCGGCGCCTGCGCCACCTTTTCATACTGCGCGATGAATTGCGGATCCTTCGCCATCCTTTCCACGGCGCTGCGCAGTTCCGCGACGGCAGCATCGGGAGCATTGGGTGGCATGAAAATCACCCGAGGCGTGCGCGAGATCCGGTTCAGGAACTGCAGCGCTTCCCACTTCGGCCCGGCCGGGTTCGTATTGGCGCCGTGGATTTCGCGGTAGAGTTCCAGGAAGGTGGGCACATCGGGCAGGTTGGGACTGCGTCTGAGGTTGCCTTCGCCGCGCTCGTACTGGAAGAGCGGGATCGCGAGGCCCTTGTCCACCAAATTCAGTCTGGCAAAGGAGTTGTAGCCGGGCAAGGAATTACTGACCAACTGGATGTCGCCCTGGAGCATCGCCACTTCGGCCTCACGCGTCCCCTTGTAGCCGGGAATGATCCGGTACTTGGCGCCGAGCAGGTCAAGGGCCAGACTCTGGCGCAACGCCGACCAGTCCGAACCGTTCGAAAGCACGGCGGCGCGAAACGATTTGACCTTGGCAATGTCGGCAGGTTTGGCGATGCCCGGCGCGGTGTCACGCCGGATGTAAAGCAGGTTGGTCTGCTCCATGCCGGCAATGAACTTGAGGTCGTTGAATTGGACCCGCAAGTTCGGATGCTTCAGGATCTGCTGCATCGGGTCCCAGGTAAAGAAGCCGATGTTGAGCTTGTTCGTTTCGGAGATGTCGCCAAGCTGGTTCACGGCGATCATGCCGCCGGCGCCGGCAACGTTGCGAACGACGACAGCGCTGGTGCCTTTCAGAAAGCGCGGCAGATGTTCCGCAAAAACGCGCGCCTCCAGGTCAGTGGGGCCACCCACCGGGAAATTGACCATCACATTGACCAGGCGGCCGGCAAACTCTTGCGCATGCGCAATGCCCAAGCCAGCGCACAGCATCGCCAAGCCGCAGGCAACGCTGCGAAATTTGGTCCTCAGACGCATCTCTCAAACCTCCTGATAGTCGACATGAAGTCACGACGCCAGCAGCTCCGCAGATCGAGCCTGCAGGCGTCGCGGCACAACGAATCGTTTGGTGCAGCGCTTCTCCGTTTCGCGGTCAGCTTGCGGCGCGAATCGGAATCACCGAGGAGGCCGCTTCGCGCGAGCCCGCAATGCCGCGCACTACCCCAATCTGCGTCCCTGGACGCGCAAATGAAGAGCCGGGCAAGGTCGTCCGCGGAACTTCGACTCGCATGGTCAACTCATCAACTCCTATATATGTCTTTAAAGCATATATCCGTCATTGATGACTTTCTTCTAGGGAAATCCAGAAGTCCTACATAGAACATAGTGCGACGCGGCTGGCTCGTTCTCGTCTCTTCTTCGCTGTCGCTGCTGACGCGTCCGCCTCCGGCAATGTAAGAAGGAGTATGGGCAGCGAGAATCTGCGGTTCAATGGCCCCGGATCAGCGATCGTGTTCGAATAAACAGAACACATAGACAGTTGTCGTGACGCGGCGGCGGGAGCCTGTGTGGCGCACGACATTCGAGGCGGGATGCACGGGACAACATGAAAAAACCCGGACCGTGCAGGGGCAACGGGCCGGGCTTTACAGGAGGATCCAGGGATCGCAGGCACAGACGGCTACGCCGACAGCTGCGCCAGGCCTGATGGTCGACTTCGAGTACGACTACGACTACGACAATGTCAGACCACGCGTTGCGCCTGCGCCCACGCCAGATCCGCCACGCGCGCGAAACGCTCGCCCATCGCATGCGCCTCGGCACTCGACGCGGTGCCGCGTGCAGCACGGCCCTTCACGCCATGCAGGATCGCCGCGAAACGGAACATATTGAAGGCGATGTAGAAGTCCAGGTCGGCGATGCCTTCGCGCCCGGTGCGGCGGCAATAAGCCGCGACGTACGCCGCCTCGTCCGGCAAGCCTGCCGCCACCAGGTCCCGTCCCGCGATGCCGCCCAGGATATCGGGTGGCATGCGGAACATCATCGCGTGGTAGGCGAAGTCGGCCAGCGGATCGCCGAGCGTCGACAGCTCCCAATCCAGCACGGCGAGCACGCGCGGCTCGGTCGGATGGAAGATCAGGTTGTCGGCGCGGAAGTCGCCGTGGGTGATGGCAACGTCGTCGCTCGCGGGAAGATGTTTCGGCAGCCACTCGACCAACCAGTCCATCGCCGGATGCCGGCCAGCGAGTTCGTCGTCGAGGTACTGCTTCGACCACCGCGCCACCTGCCGCGCGACATAGCCGCCCGCCTTGCCGTAGTCACCGAGCCCGATGGCCTGCGGATCGATCGTATGCAGGCTGGCCAGCGTCGCGTTCATCGCATCCATGTATGCGGCACGCTCATCGCGCGGCATGTCGGCGAAGCCCGCATCCCAGAAGATGCGCCCTTCGACCAGATCCATGACGAAGAACCAGCTGCCGATCACCGAATCGTCGGTGCAGAGCCCGTGGATGCGCGGCACCGGAAAACCCGCCTCTCCCAGCGCCGCCATCACGCGCGCTTCGCGTTCGACCGCATGCGCGCCCTTGAGCAGATCGCCGGGTGGCTTGCGCCGCAGCACATAGCTGTGTCCCGGCGTGCGCAGGCGATAGGTGGGGTTGGACTGCCCGCCCTTGAACTGATCGATCGTCAGCGGTCCGGCGTAGCCTTCGACGTGCTGCGCCATCCACCGCTCCAGCGCCGCCTGGTCGAAGCGGTGCTGCTCGCGCACCGGCACTGTGCCGGCGAAATCGTGTGCCTCAGCCATGGCTCGCCTCGCCGCTCAGGGTCTTGCGCTTGATCATCTTCGCCAGCGACCACTTGTGGACTTCGGTCGGGCCGTCGTAGATGCGGAACGCGCGCACTTCGCGGAACACCTGCTCGACGATCGTATCGCGCGACACGCCCGTGCCGCCCATGACCTGCACGCAGCGGTCCGCGACGCGGTACACCGCCTCGGACACCGCCACCTTGGCCATGGAGCTTTCGTTGGTGCCGAGCACGCCGCTATCGAGCACGCCCGCGCACCAGTCGATCATCAGCGCCGCCTGCTGCAGGTCAATGAGGTTTTCGGCCAGCATGAAGCCCACCGCCTCGTGGTCGATCAGCAGCTTGCCGAAGGCCTTGCGCCGAGTCGCGTAAGCCGTGGCGATTTCGTTCGCGCGCGTGGCGCAACCGTGCCAGCGCATGCAATGCGAGAGCCGCGCGGGCGACAGCCGTACCTGCGCGTAGCGGAAGCCTTCGTTGACCTCGCCCAGCACCTGGCTGGCCGGCACGCGCAGATTGTCGATCACAATCAGCGCATGGCCGCCGGGCATCGAATTGTCGATGGTGTCGAGCACGCGTTCGATGCGGATGGCCGGGTTGGGCAGGTCCACCAGGAACATGGTCGACTGCACCTTGTCGTCGCCGCCCGTGCGCGCCATCACGATGCCGACCGAAGCGCCTTCCGCGCCGGTGATGAACATCTTGCGGCCGTTGATGACCCACTCGTCCCCTTGCTGCACGGCAATGGTCTGCAGCATCGACGGATCGGACCCGGCGCCGCCTTCCTCGGCCGGCTCGGTCATGAAGAAGGCCGAGCGCGCGTCGCCACTCACGAGCTTGTCGAGGAAGCGACGCTTCTGTTCCGGCGTGGCGACCTTGCCGAGCAGGTACATATTGCCTTCATCCGGCGCCATCGTATTGACGGCCACGGGGCCCAGCGGCGAGAGCGCCGAGCGCTTGAGCACCGCTGCCGTCTCCAGCTGCGTCAGGTGGTCGCCGTCGGGCAGGATGTGCGGCGTCATGACGCCCGCTTCGCGCGCCTTGGCGCGCAGTTCGCGCACCAGGTCCTCGGTCGGGCCGTGGCCGGCGTTGCGGGGATCGCGCTCATACGGCGCGACAACGTCGCGCACGAAGGCCTCGACGCGGTCGGCAATGGCCTTGCTGCGTTCGGTGGGGCAGGGAGTGAACATGGAGGCTTGCCTTAAAGCGAATTGATGGAATGGCCACCGTCGACAGGCAGCACCGTGCCGGTCATGAAGTCGGACGCGTCCGAAGCCAGCAGCAGTAGCGCGCCGTCGAGCTGCCGGGGCTGTCCGAGCCGGCGCTGCGGGATGCGCCGGATCAGCGCCTGCCCGCTTTCGGTCTCGAAGAAGCTGCGGTTAATCTCGGTCTCGAAGTAGCCCGGCGCGAGCGCATTGACGCGGATGCCGTGGCGCGCCCACTCCAGCGCCAGCGAGCGCGTCAGGTGGATCAGGCCGGCCTTGGCGGCCGTGTACGCCGGCACCTGTTGGGCCACGCGCAGCCCGAGAATCGACGCGATGTTGATGATGCTGCCGTGCGTGTCGGTGTCGCGCATCATGCGCGCGGCACGCTGTGCCACGCGCCAGGCGCCGTTCAGGTTGGTGTCGATCACGCTTTGCCACTGCGCCTCGTCCACGTCCATGGCCGCGCCGGTGGTTGCAATGCCGGCGCTGTTGACGACGATCTGCACGGGACCCAGCTCTTGCTGCGCACGCTCGAATGCCGAATCGACCCAGGTGGGGTCCCTGACGTCGAGCGCGACCACGCAACCCTGTCCACCCTGCTTGCGCAGTTCGGCCAGCAGCGCCTCGCCTTCGCCCACGCGCCGTCCGGCCAATGCCACCTTGCAGCCGGCGCGCGACAGGGTCTTCGCGAAATGCAGACCCAGTCCACCGAAGGCGCCGGTGACCAGCGCCACCTTGCCCTCCAGATCAGCGAACGGGTTCAGGCTGTGTCCGTCCTCATGGTTCATTGCCATGTCTCCTCCGATATCCGTATGACGTAGTGCTTACGCCGCCTTGACCATGTCCTCGACCACCTTCTTGGCGTCGCCGAACACCATCATGGTCTTGTCCATGTAGAACAGTTCGTTATCCAGGCCTGCATAGCCGGCCGCCATCGAACGCTTGTTCACGATGATGGTCTTGGCCTTGTACGCCTCCAGGATCGGCATGCCGGCGATCGGTGATTTCGGATCGGTTTTTGCCGACGGGTTCACCACGTCATTGGCGCCGAGCACCAGCACCACGTCGGCCTGGCCGAATTCGCTGTTGATGTCCTCCATCTCGAAGACCTGGTCGTAGGGCACTTCGGCTTCGGCCAGCAGCACGTTCATGTGGCCTGGCATGCGGCCTGCGACTGGGTGGATCGCGTATTTCACGGTCACGCCCTTCTCGGTCAGCTTCTCCGTCAGTTCCTTGAGCGCGTGCTGGGCGCGCGCCACGGCAAGGCCGTAGCCCGGCACGATGATCACGGTCTCGGCGTTGCCCATCAGGAACGAGGCATCATCGGCAGAGCCCGACTTCACGTTGCGCTGCACTTGCGAACCGCCTGCGGCACCGGCTGCCGCATCGCTGCCAAAGCCACCGAGGATCACGTTGAAGAACGAGCGGTTCATCGCCTTGCACATGATGTACGAGAGGATGGCACCGGACGAACCCACCAGCGAGCCGGCGATGATCAGCATCGGGTTGTTCAGCGAGAAGCCGATGCCTGCCGCGGCCCAGCCCGAGTACGAGTTCAGCATCGACACCACCACCGGCATGTCGGCACCGCCGATCGGGATGATGATCAGCACACCGAGCACGAAGGCGATGGCCAGCATGACCAGGAACGGTGTCCAGTCCTGCGTCATGAAGAACGCGATACCAAAGCCGATCATGGCGACGGCCAGCGCCAGGTTCAGCATGTGCTGGCCCGCGAATACCACCGGCGCGCCCTGGAACAGGCGGAACTTGTAGCGCCCGGCCAGCTTGCCGAACGCGATCACCGAACCGGAGAACGTGATCGCACCGACGAAGCAGCCGATGAACAGTTCGATGCGGTTGCCCAGCGGGATCTCATGCGAGCCCGCCGGCGCGATGCCGAAGGCCGCTGGCTCGGCCACCGCCGCCACCGCAATGCACACCGCTGCGAGACCGATCAGCGAGTGCATCGCCGCGACCAGTTCGGGCATCTTGGTCATCTCGACCTTTTTCGCCACGTACACGCCGATGCCGCCACCGACGACCAGACCGGCCAGGATCAGCGCGAGGCCCGACCCTGCCGCCGTGCCGCTGCCGGCGGCCAGGAACTCGCTCTTGAGCTTGACGATCAGCGCCACCGTGGTGAGTGCCGCCACCGCCATGCCAATCATGCCGAAGGCGTTGCCCTTGCGGGCAGAAGCCGGATGCGACAGCCCCTTGAGCGCCTGGATGAAGCAGACCGACGCGCCCAGGTAGAACAGCGTCACGGTATTCATGGACAGTCCGTTCATCGCTGCATCTCCACCAGTTCGCCGCCCGCGTGCGCGGGCGTCTTTGCGGGCTGCGCCTTGGGCGCCTTCTTGCGGAACATCTCGAGCATGCGCTGCGTGACGAGGAAGCCGCCGAATACATTGACGGCGGCCAGCGCCACGGCGAGCGTACCCATCGCACGGCCCACGCCGCCTTCGGTCAGCCCGGCGGCCAGCATGGCGCCGACGATGATGATGGCCGAGATCGCGTTCGTTACCGCCATCAGCGGGGTGTGCAGCGCGGGCGTGACTGTCCACACCACGTGGTAACCCACGTAGATCGCCAGCACGAAGATGATCAGGTTGATCACCGTGTGGTTCACCATTTCCATTCCATATCTCCTTGCAACCTCAGTCCGATGACCGGCGGCTGGATCGACCACCGGCTTGCTCCCCTCTCCCGCCTGCGGGAGAGGGGTTGGGGGAGAGGGCCGGTGTTCGCAGCAGCGATCCCCTTCACTTCGTGGCAACGCCTGCCCTCTCCCCCGACCCCTCTCCCACGAGTGGGAGAGGGGAGCAAACAGGCGTCCCTTGTCACCCTCGCGCGTCAGGCCACCGCCTCTTCCACTCGCCGCGTCATCAGGCAGGCCGCGACGATGTCGTCTTCGAGGTTGAGCGTGAACTGGCCGTCCTTGTCGATGACCAGCTTGAGGAAGTCCAGCACGTTGCGCGCGTACAGCGCCGAGGCGTCTGCGGCGACCATGCTGGCGAGGTTGGTATGGCCTACGAAGATCACGCCGTGGCGCTCGACCACTTCGTCGGCCACGGTCAGCGGGCAGTTGCCGCCCTGCGCGGCGGCCAGATCGACCACTACCGAGCCCGGCTTCATCTGCTGCACGGTCGCTTCCTGCAGCAGCACGGGTGCCTTGCGACCCGGGATCAGGGCTGTGGTAATGATGATGTCGGCCTGGATCGCGCGCTGGTGCACCAGTTCGGCCTGGCGCTTCATCCAGTCCGGCGGCATCGGGCGCGCATAGCCGCCCACGCCCTGCGCGATCTCGCGCTCTTCGTCGGTCACGAACGGGACGTCCAGGAACTTGCCGCCGAGCGATTCGATCTGCTCTTTCACCGCCGGGCGCACGTCCGAGGCTTCGATCACCGCGCCGAGGCGCTTGGCCGTGGCGATGGCCTGCAGGCCCGCCACGCCGGCACCGAGGATCAGCACGCGCGCCGCCTTGACGGTACCCGCCGCGGTCATCAGCATCGGCATGAAGCGCTGGTAGTGATGCGCGGCGACCAGCACGGCCTTGTAGCCCGCAATGTTCGCCTGCGAGGACAGCACGTCCATGCTCTGCGCACGCGTGGTGCGCGGCGCGGCTTCGAGCGCGAACGCGGTGATGCCTGCGGCGGTCATGCGTGCGTTGTTCTCGGTATCGAACGGATTGAGCATGCCCACCAGCACAGCGCCGTGCTTCATTTGCGCCAGCTCACCGGCCTCAGGTGCGCGCACCTTCAGCACAAGCGGCGCGCCCAGCGCGTCGGCGGCGGTGCCAATCGTCGCGCCGGCTGCCTCATAGGCGCTGTCGGGCTGGCTGGCGCGCAAGCCCGCGCCCGCCTGCACCACGACCTGATGGCCCTGGGCGACGTATTTCTTGACGGTCTCCGGCGTAGCGGCGACGCGCGCCTCTCCCGCCCGAGTCTCAGTCGGGATGCCTATCTGCATGGTTCCATCTCCTGTGATCCGCTGCGCCAACCGGCATGGGGACGCTGCGCGCCGGGTACCGCTCAGGGCCAGTGCCGCCTGCGGTGCCGGTTGGTTCGTGCCGCTCAGTTGGGCACTTCGCCTTCGAGCGTCACGCGGTTGAGTACGCGCTCGGCATTGCCGTAGTCATGGACGGCGTAGTGCATGGTGCAGCGGTTGTCCCACATCACCACATCGCCTTCCTGCCACATGTGGCGGTAGACGTTGTCCGGGGTGACCGAGTGTTCGTACAGGAAATCGAGCAGCGGACGGCTTTCCGCCTCGGTCATGCCTTCGATGCACTCGGCGGTGTCCGGATGGCCCACGTACAGTGCCTTGCGGCCCGTCTCCGGATGCGTGCGCACGATCGGGTGCACGGCCGAAGGCACCTTGTCGGAACCGGTCATCTTGGCCAGCCGCGCGCCCGTGAAGCGTGCGCGCAGGCCCTCGAGCAGACGCTGCATGACCGGCGACAGGCGCTCGTACGACAGGTACTGGTTGCACCACATGGTGTCGCCGCCGATGGGAATCGTGACGCCCGACAGGATCGAGATCTTCGGCGGCACCGCGGTGTAGATCGAGTCCGAGTGCCAGGCTTCGGTGGATGCGGTCTCCTTCGGGATCTTGGTGACCTGGAACAGTTCCGGGAACTCCGCCAGCCCCTTGAGCAGCGGGTTGCCCTGCACGGGCGTGCCCCACAGCCGGGCGAAGGCCACCTGCGCAGCGGGCTGCAGGAACTGGCCGCGGAACACGAGCATGCCGTGTTCGAGGAACGCCTGGTGCAGCACCTTGAAGGTGGCGTCGTTGATCGGGTCGTTCAGGCTGACGCCGGTGACGGATGCCCCGACCGAACCGGTCAGCGGCTTGATTTCGATGGTCATGATGTCTCCTCTTCTATCGGTGGATTCAGTCGACCAGCAGCACGATCTTGCCGACGTGCTGGTCTTGCTTCATGTATGCGTGCGCCGCGTGGATATCGGTCATGGCAAAGGTGCGGTCGATCGGCAGCCGCACGCGGCCCGCGCGCAGGAACGGCAGCATGTCGCGCGCGCACGCCTGGATGCAATCCAGACGTTCCTGCTCGGTGCGGGTACGGAACGTCACGCCGATCAGGTGCAGGCGCTTGAGCCACAACTGGGCCAGGTCGATCTGCGCCGTGGCCGAACCCAGCCGCGCGATGTTCACCAGGCGCCCCTGAACGGCAAGGCTCTTCATATTGGCTTCGAACACCGGCCCGCCGACCGTGTCGATGATGACGTCGACGCCCTTGTTGCCGGTCGCCTCCATCACCTTCTCGACCTGGTCATCCTTCGACGAATCGATGCAGACGTCCACACCGTACTGGCTCAGCTTGTCGAGCTTGGCGGCCGAACGCGACTGGGCAATCACCGGCTTGGAGCCCATCAGCGACGCGATCTGGATGGCGGCCATCGCCACCCCGCCCGAGGCACCGTTGATCAGCACCGACTCGCCGGCCTTGAGCTGGCCATTGACCACCAGCGCGTCGTGCGCGGTGATGAACACGTTCGGAAATGCGGCTGCATCGATCCAGGACATGCCATCCGGGACGGCAATCAGGGCCATCGGGTCGGAGATCACATACTCGGCCTGGCAGCCTTTTCCGTGCCCCATGACCCGGTCGCCCTTGCGCCAGCCGTGCACGCCTTCGCCGACTTCTGCCACCTCGCCCGCGAACTCGACGCCCGTGGTGATGGTATTGCCGGTACGCAATTCCTTCGCCTGGTTGATTTCACCGCGGTTCAGACCCGAAGCGCGCACCCTGACCAGCACCTGGCCCGGCCCCGCGACGGGAACGGGAATATCCTGCACCTCGACCTCGCCGCCCTCCGGGCCCGGCACCACACGAATTGCCTTCACTATTGGCTCCTTCCTTGTTTCGTTCGATTCCTTGCTGTCTCATGCATGGCCGAGCGCCGTTGCGCGGATCAGCGAAAGCAGCGTCAACGCTCGCTCGGCCGCGACTTCGCCGCCGGGATGATTGCCCCGCACAAACGGCGCACGCGTGTCCTCGATGGCCGCCAGCGCGGCCAGCGGCTTTTCCGCCGCCACCGTCAGCCGCCGGAACTCGTTGACGGTCAGCAGGTACGTGTGGAACACATCCTGCTGCGCCGGCGTGGTGCCCAGCTTGTGGAGCAGCACGTTCAGCCAGTGCGTGCCGGCGAGCATCGCGGCTTCGATGGTCATCTCGTAGTCAGCCGGTCCGCATTTCTGCAGCGATGCCTCGATGCGGCGCGCAATCGCCATGTGTCCTTCAATGTCCATGTGCGCCCCCTTCCATGCGCGTCGCCAGCAAATCGAGGCAATGCCGCAGCGCCGTGTCGCAGCTGCGGGCGATGGCTTCGGTCGGGACCAGGCCCTCGCGCAGGCACGGGTCGCGGTAATGCTCGATGCACTCCATGTCTTCCATCATCGCGGCGATGTCGTCGGGGACCGGTGCTTCCACTTTCGGGCGCCCGACATGCAGTACATCGCCAAGCGGCCGGAACGCCGCCTGAAGCTTGCCGTCCGCTTGCGGCACCAGATAAACGCCGGGCTGCGTGGCGAACATGTCGTCGTCCAGCGTGACGCCGGCCTGATGCAGTGCTGCATTGACCGCGTGCGTGCCGGCCGTCATGCCGGCCCAGAACCACAGTTCGAAATCCTGGAGCGGATCCAGGCGGTCGCGCAGTGCCTGAAGCTTCGCAATCTTTTCCAGGTGTGACACCACCTTCATGCCTGACTCCTCCTGTTGAACCACATCCGCGCAAAACTGCCGCGCCGTTGACATGACGATAGACACGCCCGATGTCGATGTCAACAACTTCTATATAGGACTTTCATGTAGGAGTAGTGGTTTTCTCGGGGGTGAGCGTTATTAACCTTGACTAAGCCCCGCGAGATTCCCTACATTGCATCTCAACACCTATACAGGAGTTGATCAATGCCCCGAGCCATCGTACTGAACCCGACCGACAATGTGGCCACGCTGCTGGACGCGGGCCATGCCGGAGAAGCGTGCGTCCTGGAAGGCGAGCGATCAGGAAAACTGGTCCTGCTGCAGGACGTGCCCTTCGGCCACAAGATTTGCATCACCGACACGCCTTCGGGCGTCGACATCGTCAAGTACGGCCAGGTCATCGGCCGCGCCAGCCACAAGATCCAGGCCGGCGAACACATGCACGTTCACAACATCGAATCGGCGCGCGCGCGCGGCGACCTGCACAAGGGCTGACACAGATGGCAACCACCTTCCTCGGATATCCGCGCGAAAACGGCGCGGTCGGCGTGCGCAACTGGGTCGCCGTCGTTTCGGTCATGGACAACTGCAACCCGGTGACGCGCACCATTGCGCGCACCGTGGGCGGATGCATCCCGGTCACTACGCTGTTCGTGCGTGGGCAGTTCGGCGCCGACCTGGATTTCGCCTTCGAGCAACTGGCCGGGCTGGGCCGCAACCCCAATATCGCGTCGGTGCTGCTGGTTGGCCTGGAGCCCTCGTCCACCGAAGAAGTGGCGCGCCGCATCCAGGCTGCCGGCAAACCGGTCGAACGCGTCCACCTCCAGCCCAACGGCACCGTGGATTGCATTGCCGAAGGCACGCGCAAGGCGGCCCGGCTGTCGCTGGCCGCTTCGCGTGCGCGCCGCGTGCCCTGCCCGGTGTCGTCGCTGGTCATCGGCGTGGAATGCGGCGGATCGGATACCACCTCGGGCCTGAGCTGCAATCCGGTCATCGGCCGCATGGCGGACATGGTGATCGCCGAAGGCGGCACCGTGATCATCTCGGAGACCTCGGAATTCATTGGCGCCGATCACCTGTTTGCCGAACGCGCCGCTGACGGCCGCGTGCGCGAGGCCTTTGTCACCGCGGTGCGCAATATGGAAAACCTGGCGATCTCGCGCGGCGTCGACATGCGCGAAGACCAGCCTTCGCCCGACAACAAGCGCGGCGGCCTGACCACCGTCGAGGAAAAAGCGCTGGGCGCCATGGCCAAGGCCGGCAGCACGCCGCTGGTAGGCGTGTTGCGCTACGGCGAGGCGCCGCGCAAGCCAGGCCTGCATTTCATGGACGCACCGGCCGCGGCAGTGGAGAATCTGACTGCGCTTGCCGCCGGCGGGTGCCAGCTCACGTTCTTCGGCACGGGTGTGGGCAACCCGATCGGCAGCATGGTGGCACCGACCGTCAAGGTGTGCGGCAACGTCAATACGCTGCAGACCATGGCCGACAACATTGATTTCGACGTGAGCGGCGTCCTGCAGCACGGGGAGAAGATCTCCGACCTTGGCGAGCAGCTGTATGCCTATGCGATGGATATCGCATCGGGCACGCAGCTGACCAGCGAGGTGCTCGATGTCCGGGAGACCGCGATCAGTCGATTCGCACTGAGCCTCTGAGCAACCATGACCAAACTGAACAGCGTCTCCGACGCGATCATCCGCTCCATCGAATCCGGCGACCTGCGCGAGGGCGACCGCCTGCCGTCAGAGGCAGAGCTGGCCACCATGCACGGGGTCAGCGTCGGCACCATTCAGAAAGCGCTGATCCGGCTGACGCACTCGGGACTGATCACGCGCGAACAGGGGCGCGGCACCTTCGTGTCCGGCACACGGGTGGCACCGGCGGACGTCCGCTACCTGCGCTTCCGCGACGAAGAGGGCACCGAGCTGCCGTCCTACGTCCACGCGCGCTCGGTCAAGCGCATCAAGAAGAAGGGCCCGTGGGCGGACTTCCTCGAAGGCGATGGCTACGTGCGCATCGAGCGCGTGATCAACGTCGGCGGGCGCTTTGACCTGTACAGCGAGTTCTGGCTGCGCGAGGAAGACTTCGCGCAACTGGGCGGACTGGACCGCGAGGCGCTCGAGAAGAACCTGCGCGAACTGATCGGCCAGCGCCTGTCTCTGCCGACGCTGCGCGTGGACCAGTGGATCCGCTTTGAAAAGCCGCCGGCAACGGTCGCGCGCCAGCTTGCCATCGACCCCGAGGCGCCGGCCTTCATCATGGAAATGCGCGGCTACACGCTGCGCGACCAGCCGCTCTACTACCAGTCGGTCTATGCCGCGCCGTTCACCGAGCGGCTGATGATCGTGCGGGAGAAATCGTCATGACGACCCGATGGAATGTCCAGGCCCTGGAGCAATGGACGTCGGCCGTATTCGAATCTTGCGGCGTGGCGCCCGAGCATGCTGTCGAGGCCGCCACCGCACTCGTGCGCAGCGAGCTGCGCGGCTACAAGACGCATGGCATGACGCGCGTGCCGTCCTACGTCGACCGCCTGCGCGCCGGTGACTTCAATCCGCGCGCGGCGATGTCGCACCGCACCTTCGCCGGTGGCATCGTGCTGGACGCCGATGGCGCCATGGGCCAGGTTGCGGGGCCGCATGCGGTTCAGCTTGGTCTGGAAGCCTTGAAATCGAGCGCCTCCGTGCTCGTCGCGGTACAGTCGTGCGGCCACCTCGGCGCACTCGGCATCCATGCATTGCTCGCAGCCGAAGCTGGCGCATTCTGCATGGTCGGACAGCGCACGCCGCCGGTGCTCGGCATGGAAGGCTTTTCCGGCCCTGCCATCGGCCACAACCCAATCGCCTTCGGTTGCCCGTTGCCGGGCCAGGCGCCGATCGTGTTCGATGTGGCGTGCAGCGTCGCCGCGCGCGGCCACATCCTGCTTGCCGCCCGTGAGGGCAAACCCATTCCCGAAGGCTGGGCGCTCGACGCCGACGGCCAGCCGACCACCGATGCGCAACGCGCGCTGGCCGGCTCGCTGCTGCCAACGGGCGGCCACAAGGGCATCGGCATCGCCATGATGGTCGAGTGCCTGGCAGGGGCGCTGGCCGCCACGGCCGATTCGCTGTCGCCGGAGCGCAACCATGTCGGCAGCGGCGGCGCGGTCGGCCGCCAGGGCGGTTTCGTCTGGCTGGTCAAGCCCGAGGCGTTCTCCGGCCAGGGCATCTTCGCCGACTACATGGCGCAGTGGACCGGCAACTACCTGGCCGCCGGCGGCGGGGATGCAAGGCTCCCCGGCCACCGCGGCGACACGCTGGAACGCGAAGGCCGCACACACGGCATCACGCTGCCCGATGCCATCGTCCGTGAACTGGGCGCGCTGGGCCAGCAACTGGGCATTCCGCTTCCCGTCCCGCTTTCAGCCCCGCTTCCGGCCTGATTCCACCACACAGAAATTGCAGATATCCGGGCTACCGGCAGACGCTGGCCGTCCGTACCCCACAAACACACTGGCTGAATCCGCCCCATGAACGCTCCAATTCTCCCCGACGCGGCCCGGAAGGCCATGGAAGCCGTCTCGATCGATGACAAGTACGCGCTCGAATCCGGCCGTGCCTACATGAGCGGCGTGCAGGCGCTGGTGCGCCTGCCGCTGCTGCAACGCCGGCGCGATGCCATGGCGGGCCACAACACCGCGGCCTTTATTTCCGGCTACCGCGGCTCGCCGCTCGGCAACTATGACCAGGCCATGTGGCAGGCGAAGAAGTACCTCGCCGACAACCATGTTGTGTTCAAGCCCGGCGTCAACGAAGAGCTCGGCGTCACGGCCGTGTGGGGATCGCAGCAACTGGACTTCGATGCGGAAAGCAAAAAGTACGACGGCGTCTTCGGCATCTGGTACGGCAAGGGCCCGGGCGTCGACCGCAGCGGCGATGCACTGAAGCACGCCAACCTGGCCGGCACGTCGCGCCTGGGCGGCGTGATCGCGCTTGCCGGCGACGACCACGTGTCCAAGAGCAGCACGCTCGCGCACCAGAGCGACCACACCTTCATGGCCTGCGGCCTGCCGGTGTTCTTCCCGTCGAACGTGCAGGACATCCTGGACCTGGGCGTGCACGCCTTCGCCATGAGCCGCTTCAGCGGCCTGTGGTCCGGCATGAAGACCGTGCAGGAAGTGGTGGAGTCCGGCTCGTCGGTCGTCACCGATTCGGACCGCGTGCGCATCCTGCTGCCGGAAGACTTCGCCGTGCCCGAGGGCGGCCTGCACATCCGCTGGCCGGACGACCCGCTCGCCGCCGAGGCGCGCATGATGGAGTTCAAGTGGCCCGCGGCGCTCGCCTATGTGCGTGCCAACCGACTGAACCGCAACGTGGTGGAAGGCCCGAACGACCGCTTCGGCATCATCGCCAGCGGCAAGGCCTACAGCGATACGCGCCAGGCGCTGCTGGACCTGGGTCTTGACGACGCCACCTGCCGCGCGCTCGGCATCCGCGTCCACAAGGTCAGCGTGGTATGGCCGCTGGAATCGCTCAGCGTGCGCGAGTTCGCGCATGGCCTGCGCGAAGTGCTGGTGGTCGAAGAAAAGCGTCCCATCATCGAGCAGCAACTCAAGGACGAGCTGTACCACTATCCCGAGCAGGCGCGCCCGGCCGTGTTCGGCAAGTACCACCACACCGAAGGCGCGGGCGGCGAATGGAGCCACGCGCGGCCGGCCGATGACTGGCTGCTGCGCGCCAAGGCCGATCTGTCGCCGGCGCTGGTGGCCAAGGCCATCGCGCAGCGTCTCAAGGCACTGGGCGTGCCCGCCGACGTGGCCGCTCGCATGGACGTTCGCCTGAAGGAAATCGAGGCCAAGGAACGCGCCACCGCACAGGGCGATTCGCGCGGCACCGACCGCCTGCCATGGTTCTGCCCGGGCTGCCCGCACAACACCAGCACCAAGGTGCCGGAAGGCTCCGTCGCGACGGCCGGCATCGGCTGCCACGGCATGGTGGTGTGGATGGACCGCTCGACCACGTCGTGGTCGCAGATGGGCGGTGAAGGCGTGCACTGGATGGGCCAGTCGGAATTCAGCAAGCGCAAGCACATGTTCGCCAACCTGGGCGACGGCACGTACAACCACTCGGGCCTGCTGGCGGTGCGCCAGTCGATCCACGCCGGCGTGAACATGACCTACAAGATCCTGTTCAACAGCGCGGTGGCCATGACCGGCGGCCAGCCGGTGGACGGCGGCGAGCTCGACGTCCCCGCGATGTCGCGCGAACTGCACGCCGAAGGCGCGCGCCAGATCGTGGTGGTCACGGACGAGCCGGAAAAGTACAAGGGCGTCGCCAACCTGGCAGCGGGCGTCACCGTGCGCCACCGCGACGAACTCGATACCGTGCAGCGCGAACTGCGTGAAGTGAGTGGCGTCACGGCGATCATCTACGACCAGACCTGCGCGACCAAGAAGCGCCGCGAACGCAAGCGCGGCACCATGGTCGACCCGGACAAGCGCGTGGTCATCAACGAGCTGGTATGCGAAGGCTGCGGCGACTGCTCGGTGGAAAGCAACTGCCTGGCCGTGCAACCGGTGGAAACCGAGTTCGGCCGCAAGCGCAAGGTGAACCAGGACACCTGCAACAAGGACTTCTCGTGCACCAAGGGCTTCTGCCCGAGCTTTGTCACGGTCGAGGGCGGCAAACTCAAGAAGCCGTCGACGAATGGCAAGACCAACTCCGTGCCGACCGACATCCCGCTGCCCGCGCTGCCTGAGGCGGCCCGCATCGTCGTGGCCGGCATCGGCGGCACCGGCATCGTGACCATCGGCGGCGTGCTGGGCATGGCCGCGCACCTGGAAGGCAAGGGCGTGATCACGCAGGACGCCACCGGCATGGCGCAGATGGGCGGTTCCACCTGGAGCCACATCCAGATCGCCGCGAGCCCCGATGCGCTACATGCGAGCCGCGTCGACATGGCCATGGCGGACCTGGTGATCGCCTGTGACACGGTGGTCGCGGCCAGCAAGGCAAGCATTGCCGCCATGTCGCCGCAGCGCACCTATGTCGTGCTCAACAGCCATGTGACCCCGACCGCCGCCTTCGTCAAGAACCCGGACTGGGACCCGCAGACCGAGGAAGCTGTCGGCCGCATCGCGCAGGCCGTGGGCCAGGGCCAGGTCGGCAGCTTCGACGCCGAGCAGGTGGCCAAGCAGGTGATGGGCCAGTCGATCTACGCGAACCTGATGATGCTCGGCTACGCATGGCAGAAGGGCCGCGTGCCGCTGTCGCATGACGCGATCATGCGTGCCATCGAACTGAACGGCGTGCAGATCGACAGCAACAAGGCGGCGTTCGAATGGGGCCGGATGTGCGCGCATGACATGTCGCGCGTGCCGGTGCGCGCGGCCAATGCCCAGGTGATCCAGTTCGTGCGCAAGCCGTCGCTGGATGACTTGCTCGCCCGCCACGTCGAGTTCCTGACCGGCTACCAGAACCGCGCCTACGCCGCGCAGTACGAAAGCTTCGTCGACCGCGTCAAGATCGCCGAATCGGTCATGGGCGGCACGCGCCTCACCGAAGCGGTGGCGCGCTCGCTGTTCAAGCTGATGGCCTACAAGGACGAGTACGAGGTGGCCCGCCTGCACACCGGCGCCGCGTTCCGCAAGCAGATCGAGTCGATGTTCGAAGGCAACGTGCGCCTGGTGCACCACCTTGCGCCGCCGCTGTTCGCGAAGAAGAACGACAAGGGCGAACTCGTCAAGGGCACGTATGGCCCGTGGATGCGCACTGCCTTCGGCGTGCTGGCCAGGTTCAAGGGCCTGCGCGGCACCGCATTCGACCCGTTCGGCTATACCGAAGAGCGCAAGGAAGAACGCGCGCTGATCGCCGAGTACCGCCGCGGCATCGAGGCGCTGCTGCCGAAGCTGTCGGCGCAGAACCTGGAGCTGGCGCTCGAGATCGCGCGGCTGCCGATGGACATACGCGGCTATGGCCACATCAAGGCGCGCAACCTCGCCGCCGTGCGGACGCGCTGGGAGCGGCTGACATCGCAATGGAAGCAAGGCGACGTACAGCGCGAAGCGACCCGGCCCACCGTGGCAGCCTGAAGACGAACGACGCAAGACGAAAAGCTGAAACGATTGGTGTAGCGAGTCCCCGCGACCTGAGACGCGGGGACCATCAGAAGACAACAAGGAGACTAGCCATGAAATCCGTACTGCACCGCATGGGTCATGCCCTGGGCGCCATTGCCCTCGTTGCGGGTGCCACCAGCGCCCTGGCGCAAGGCGGCTACCCGAATCGCCCCGTGCGCATCATCGTGCCGTGGCCGGCAGGTGGCGGCGTCGATACCGTCACGCGTACCGTGGCCGAGAAGATGACGGCGAGCCTGGGCCAGCAGTTCGTGATCGACAACCGGCCCGGCGCCACCGGCAATATCGGCGCCGGCATGGGCGCCAAGGCTGCGCCGGACGGCTACACGCTGCTGGTCGCCAGTGCGCCGATGGCCATCAATGCCAGCCTGCAGAAGAACCTGCCGTTCGACTTCGGCAAGGACTTCGCGCCGCTGGGACTGATGGCGAGCTCGCCCTACATGCTGGTCGTCAACCCGTCGGTGGCCGGATCGGTCAAGGACCTGGTGGCCCGCGCCAAGGCAGAGCCCGGCAAGCTCAGCTACGCATCGGTCGGCCCCGGCACGCAGCAGAACGTGGTCAGCGAGGTCTTCAAGGAGATGGCCCGCGTCGACATCGTCCACGCGCCCTACAAGGGTGGCCCGCAGGCCCTGACCGACATGGTGGGCGGCCACATCCACATGATGTTCCATGGCGTGCCGGCGGTGATGCCGTTCGTGAAGGGCGGCCAGCTCAAGGGCATCGCGGTGGCAAGCAAGCAGCGCCTGCCGCTGTTCCCCGACATCCCGACCATGGCGGAGGCCGGCTACCCGGGCATCGAGGCGAGCGAGTGGTATGGACTCGTGGCGCCGGCGGGGACGCCCAAGGACATCGTCGCGCTGCTGGGCAAGGAGATCGAAAAAGCGCTGAATGCGCCGGGCGTGCGCCAGCAGCTGGCCAGCAAGGGCTATGAGCCGGCCGCCGGCGGTTCGCCGGACCAGTTCGCGACCTTCATGGCCGCCGAGCAGAAGAAATGGGCGCTGGCCATCAAGCAGACCGGCTTCCGCCTGGAATGACGCACTAACGCAAACAGCAAAGCAAGCAGTCAAGGAGAGTGGTTGTGAAATCCCAGACGCAAGGCAGGCACAAGATGCTGGGCGCGATCGGGCTGGCCGTGATGATGGCGGGAGCCTGGGCACAGGGTTCGTACCCGAATCACCCCGTGAAACTCATCGTGCCGTGGCCCGCTGGCGGGAGTGTTGATATGGCCACGCGCGTGGTAGCCGAGCAGCTCGCCGTCAGCCTGGGGCAGCCCGTGGTGGTGGATAACCGCCCCGGTGCGGCCGGCAATATCGGCGCAGCAGCGGCAGCAAAGGCGGCGCCGGACGGATACACCCTGCTGGTGGCGACCACCCCGATGATCATCAACCGCAGCCTGTCCGGCAGCCCCACGGTGGACCTGTCGCGCGAGTTCGCGCCGATCGGTCAGCTGGTCAGCCTGAACTACGTCATGGTGGTCAATCCGGCCGTGGCCAGTTCGGTAAAGGATCTGGTAGCGAAGGCCAAAGCCCAGCCCGGGCGCTACAGCTACGCGTCTTCGGGGCCGGGCACGCAGCTTCACCTGATCGGCGAATCGTTCAAGCGGCAGGCCGGCGTGGACATCGTGCATGCGCCCTACAAAGGCGCGCCGCCGGCGCTGGCCGACGTGGTCGGTGGCCATGTGCAACTGATGTTCCCGGGCCTGCCGGTGGCCGAACCGCTGCTGCGCTCGGGACAGCTCAAGGCGCTCGCGGTGGTGAGCAAGCACCGGCTGCCGCAGTTGCCCGATGTGCCGACGCTTGCCGAGGCCGGCGTGCCGGGCATCGATACCACCGAATGGTACGGACTGGTCGCGCCCGCCGGCACGCCGCCGCAAATCATCGCGAGGCTGAGCCAGGCGCTGACCAGTGCGGTGGGCAAGCCAGCGGTGCGCGAGCGGCTGACCAGCCAGGGTTTCGAGCCCGTGGGCAGCACGCCGCAGGCATTCGCCGGCCTCATCGAGGCGGAACAGAAGGTATGGCCGCTTGCCGTCAGGCGCGCAGGACTCAAGCCCGAATAGCGGAGGCGCCGCCTGAGGCGGCGTCGCACTCAGATTCAGACGTCAACAACGCGGCAGCCATACATGGCTAACCGGACTGCCGCGCCCAGGAGACTTGCAATGCCTCTCGACCCGACCACCATGGTGGCGCCCACGCACCCGCCGATATCCGGCCAGGACGCGGAGCAGAAGAAGCCGATGTCGAAGGCATCGGCCATCACGGCCATCACCATCGGCGGTGCGCTGGAACTGTATGACTCCGGCGTGTACAACTTCTTCGCCACGCTGATCATTCCGCTCTACTTTCCCGTGGGCAATCCGCTGGGCCAGTTGCTGCTGTCCTTCGGCACGTTCGGCGCGGGCTACCTGATGCGCCCGCTCGGCGGGCTGGTGATCGGCGCCTACGCCGACCGCTATGGCCGCAAGCCCGCGGTGCTGCTGTCGATGTGGCTGATGGCGTTCAGCGCGCTGATCCTTGTCGTCACGCCGCCTTATGCGCAGCTTGGCATCATGGCGCCGATCCTGATGATCGTGGCGCGGCTGGTGCAGGGCTTCGCGATCGGCGGAGAAATGGGCTCGGCCACGGCCATGCTGATGGAGTATGCGGACGAAGGTTCACGCGGCTTCTACACCAGCTGGCAGACCGCCAGCCAGGGCATTGCCGCGGTGTTCGCCGCGCTGGTTGCGCTCGCGCTCAGCCATACGCTGAGCCCGGACGCGCTGGAACACTGGGGCTGGCGCGTGGCCTTCATGATCGGCATCCTGGTGATTCCCGTTGGCCAGGTCATCCGCCGCCGGCTGGAAGAAACGCTGGAGGCGCCTGCCCGCAAAAAGGCCGCGGCAGGCGGCTGGCAGCTGATGCGCGCGCACTGGCGCGAACTCGTGGCCAGCGTGCTGCTGATGACCGGCCTTGCCGCCGCCGTGCACCTGATTGCGTACTACCTGCCCAACTACGCTTCGTTCCAGCTCAACATCCCGCGCGGCGACGCGGTCTGGGCCGGCTTTGTCGCGGCAGGCATGATGGTGATCTTCGGGCCCATCGCAGGCTGGCTGAGCGACCGGGTCGGGCGCCGCACCATGGTGTGGTGGTCGCGTATCGCGCTGCTGGTGATGGCCTATCCGGCCTTCGTGCTGATCAACACCTTCCCGTCGCTGACCTGCCTGCTGGTGGTGGTCGGGTGCCTGGCCATCCCGATGGCGATGACCTCGCCCGCCACGCTGGTGCTGGTCAGCGAGGTGCTGCCCCAGCGCCTGCGCGCGACCGGCATGGCGGTGACCTACTACGTGGCCATCGCGGTATTCGGCGGCTTTGCGCAGCTGTTCTCGACCGTGCTGATCCACATGACGGGCAGCCCCAATGCGCCGGCGTTCTACCTGATCGGCTGCGGGCTGGTGTCGCTGATCGGGTTGAGGATGGTGCCGGAGACGCTGGGCCGGCGCCTCTCGTAGTGCCAGCCGGCGCCTGTCACCGGGCGCCGGTAGAATCGCGGCTTTGACCGCCGGGCAGCGCGCCCGGCACGCGCCGGAGCCGTACGTGCCCTTTATCCTGCTTGGCCTTGCCCTGATCGGGGCCCTGATCTACGGGCTGGTCCGTCTTTACCATGCCGTTGCCGACGCGGCCGGCACCCTTGCCGGTGCTGGCGCCGTCGGGCTCGCCATCGCGCTGCTGGCCGCACTGGTCGCCGATGGCGTGCGGCGCTGGCGCGCTATCCATGGCGTACGAAGGCAGGGCAAGCGCATCCTGTCGATCGACGGCGCATGGGGTAGCCTGCGCATCGATGCGGATCACAAGCTCGGCACGGTAGCGCTGGGCGATGCGCAATCGCGCTTCATCTTCGCCGACATCGCGGGCGCCGAGCCGGTCTCGGATGAGGGCGCGTGGGCGCTGGCCCTGCGGCTGGAGCACAATGCCCGGCCGCTCTGGCAGATCCCGATGCCCACGCGCACGCATGCGCGGCGGTGGGCGAAGATTCTCTCACTCGCGGCGCAGCAGAAGCTCTGACGGCGCTGGCGAACGCCGGCACGGCTAACGCGTAATCACCTCCGTCACCGCCGCGAGCCATGGATTGTCCGGGTCGCGAAAAATATCCAGCACATCGTAGTGATGCCGCCCGGTGACTGGCGGCAAGGCATGGACATCCCGCCAGTGCGCTGCGATCTGACGTGACTGCGCGTGAAAGCCTTCAGTCTCATCGCCGCCCACAAGCGTGTAGAGCGGTGCGGCGCTCGCGCGCGTCTGGTGTGCCGGACTCAGGCGCCGCGCGGTGGCGGCGTCCAGGCCAAGCGCATGGTTGATGCTCGTCCCGACCAGTGGCCCGAGATCGAACAGGCCGCTGATGGCAATGGCACCGCGCAGTTCCCCGCCATCCTCGCCTTGATTCACGCCATGCGCGGTCAGCATCATCGCAGCGAGATGGCCGCCTGCCGAGTGGCCCATCACGTGCAGGCGGTGCGGGTCGATGCCGAACCGTGGCGCGTTGCGGCGCAGCCAGTGCAGGGCCTTGGCCGTCTGCGCCACCATGCGGTCCAGCGTGGCACCCGGCGCCAGCGAATAGTTGTTGGCCGCAACGGCGATGCCGGCCCTGACGAGTTCCGGCGCCACGAACGACACATCGCGCCTGTCGCCGGCCTGCCAATAGCCGCCATGGACGAACATCACCGCCGGCGCGCCGGCCTGTGCGGCCGGAAAGACGTCCATGCGCTCGTCCGGATCGTCGCCAAAGGCGAGATCGGGCAGGTGCGCGAGGCCAGCCCGCGCCTGCGCCGCGTAGCGTTGCCAGGCCGCCATCTGGTCCAGCGCATCGGGATGCCGCAAGCGCAGGTTGTAATTGGCCTCCGCTTCTGAATTCAACGGGCGGCCGCAGTCAGTTCGCGATTCGCAAGTGCTCATGACGTGATCTCCACGGGTGTGGTCCGCACTGGGGCGCATCAATGCGCCACCACGGCGGCCGGTTCCGCGCGGCGTTCGCCAGCGAGCATCAGCAACGCGAGCAGGACCGCCACCTCGACCGCCAGGAAGGCCATGAATGCCGCGGTGAACGAGTGCGTCACGTCGATCACGAAGCCCATCAGCGTGGGCGCGATGAACGTGGAGACGATGCCGCCCAGTTCCGCGTAGCCGATCGCAGTGGCCGCCAGCGCTTCTCCGTAGCGCTCGCTCACGAGACTGAAAATGGCGCCGCCCGACAGCACGGTCGCGCCGCTCAGGCCGGCGATCGTCAGCAGCATCGCCCACGGCATCGCGTAGTACGTCGCTGCCACGAAGCTCAGCGCCGAAGCCACCGAAAGCAGCGCGCCGAGCTTCAGCATGGCCACGCGCGGCATGCGGTCCGACAGCCAGCCGCCGATCAGCAGGAACGCCACCTGCGACAGCCCCATCAGCGTGCCGACCAGCGCGGCATTGGCCACCGGCATGCCTTGTTGCTGGATGAACGCCGGCACCACCCAGGTGGCGGTGGCCGCCAGCGCGAAGGTATCTCCGAAGATCGCAAGCCAGCCTACGTAGATCCAGCGCGAGCGGAAAATGTGCGACAGCGGCACGTTGGCCGCATGATGGTCGACGTCCGGGCCGGCTTGCCAGCGGAATGCGGGGAAGCCGATCTCGCGCGGGCTGCCCTTGATCGTCAACAATCCGAGCAGGCCGACCACCAGCGTCAGCACACCCAGTGCGAGCAAGAACACGCGCCACCCGAGCGCCGCGGCCACGGGGATGCCGATGGCGAAATCGAGCGTGATCGCCAGGCTGAACGCGGCCAGCAGCACGCCCATGGTGGCGCCGTGGCGCTCCGAGGGGAACCAGGCGACGATCAGCTTCATCGTGCCGACCCAGACCGCGGCATCGAAAAAGCCGATCAGCAGCCGCGCCGCCACGAGCTCGGTGAAACTGCTCGCTGCCGCCTGCGCCAGCATGAATGCCCCAGTACCTAGCAGCCCGATTGCGAACAGCCGGCGCGCGGACCAGCGCCGCGCAAACGGTGACCAGAACAGCATGCCGAGGCAGTACGTGATGGCGAAGGCGCCCTGCACGAACCCCGCCTGCGTCGGGCTCAGGTGCAGCGCCTCGGTCACGAATGTCATCACCGCCGCGAAGCCATACCAGTCTCCGGCGAGAAACAACTCGCCGAGCACGCCGATGCCAAGCGCGTAGTACTGCCAGTTGCGGATCTTGCGGCGCTGCGCCGCGTTTGCCTGCGTCCAAAGCATGGGGGTTCCTCCTGTCTTGTCACCGTCTGTGTGCCGGCCCGTGTCGCCGTAAGCCGTCTCTGTGTTTTGTGCCGCCCTGCGCGTCCGTGCATCCCGGCAGCGTCCGTACGGAGCGGTGAAGGCATTGTTGGGCAACGCGCGGGGCGTCGCAGTCCGGAAACCGCAGCGAACATCCGCATACCGCAACGATCTGGCGGCGGCTGTCCGCGACAGTGCAGAGCGTCGATAAGATGGCCTCGCACCTGCCGCCATCGGTTCGCCGTGCGGGCCCGGCAGGACATTCCTCATCCAGGCACTTCAGAAAGGAGCCAAAGACAATGACGTCGATGTCGTCCCCCGCGCCGGCCAGGCCCGGCACTTTCTTCGCCCCGCGCCGCCTCGGCCACGTCAACCTGTGGGTGGACAACCTTGGCGTGTCCGAGACCTTCTATCGCGATGTGTGCGGACTGAAAGTGGAGTTCTGGGAGCCGGACCTGCAAGCCACGTTCCTCGGCACCGGCCATACCCCGCACGATCTGGGCATGATGAAGACGACCGGCGGCGTGGACCGCTACGGCCGTAATGGCCTGCTGCAGCTGCCGGGCACCATCGGCCTGAAGCCCGGCCTGAACCATCTCGCATGGGAGCTCGAGAACGAAGCCGCGCTCGTGCAGGCGTGGCGCCGCCTGAACGCTGCCTGCGTGCCGCTGGACCTGACGGTCGACCATCAGGTGGCGCACAGCGTCTACCTGTTCGATCCCGATCACAACTACAACGAGTTCTACTGCGATACCGTGAAGGACTGGCGCTCCGTACTGTCGGGCGAAATGGAACTGCTCACGAGCACGTGGGACCCGGACGCGGCCGAGCCGTCCACGGTCGGCCTCTACGATGACGCCCCCGTGCTGCGCCGCGTGGATGGCGCCAGCGTGCAGCCGCGCCGCATCACCCATGCCGTGCTGAAGACGCCGCGCTTCGACGCCATGCTCGACTTCTACACGCGCATCGGCGGCCTGCAGGTCGTGCATCGTGCGGCGGGCATCGCCTATCTCGGCGCCAGCGTCGCGGCGTATCCGTACAATTTGGTGCTCGTCGCGGGCGACCAGGCGCAATATCACCATGCCGCATTCGAACTGGATGATGAAGCCGCGCTGGACGCGGCGCTCGCAGCACTGCGTGCCCGCGGCATCACGCCCGAGCGGGTGGTCGATGTGCCTTGGAAGCACGCGTTGTTCCTGCGCGATCCCGACGGCCAGTACAGCGAGTGGTACGTCCGGCGCGCCGCCACGCCGGCGCCTTTGCCCGCGGATCCTGACGCTGCCTGGCTGGCGTGAGCCGCCCTGAGCGCACCCATACCGAACACTGGAGGAACAACCATGAACAAGGCACTGTCAGCGATCATCGCCGGAGGCGGACTGGGCGGCCTCGCCACCGCCGCGGCACTGGCCCAGCGCGGCTGGGACGTGACCGTCTACGAACGTCAGCCCGCACTGCGCGCGGCCGGCTCGGGCATCTATATCTGGGAAAACGGCCTGCGCGTACTGGAAGCGCTGGGCGCCTGCGAAGACGCCGTGCGCGATGCCTTCCACGGCCGCTGCTTCGAGCAGCGCGACAACCTTGGCGGCATTATCGAGTCAGCGCCCATCGCCGCCGGCAAGCGCCTGATCACCGTCAAGCGCAGCCAGCTGCTCGATGCCCTGCGCGACGCGAGCCTGCGCGCCGGCGTCAAGGTGGTCACTTCCGCCGAGATCATTGGCGCCACGCCGCGCGGCGAACTGCGTTTCGCGAACGGCGACATCGCCCGCGCCGACCTGGCTGTCGGCGTAGATGGCATCTGGTCGCGCGTGCGAGAGGCGTTGGGGCTGGAGATGTATCACCAGCAGACCGAAGAAGGCGCGCTGCGCACGGTGATCGACAGCCGACCCGGCGACATTCCCGAAGCGGATGCCGGCAAGTACATCGAGAACTGGAACGGCACGCGGCGCTTGCTCATCACGCCGATCAACGCGCAGCAGATCTACCTCGCGCTGACCTGCACCGAGAGCGACCGCGCCGCGCGCGACACCAACATCGACAAGGCGCTCTGGAGCGCGGCCTTCCCGCAATGGCGGCATCTGATCGAACGCATCGGCAATGAAGTGAGCTGGGGCGTGTACAGCATCATCAAGTGCAGTGCATGGTCGGCAGGACGCACGGTGATCCTGGGCGACGCCGCGCATGCGCAGCCGCCCAACCTTGGCCAGGGTGGCGGCATGGCGATGCAGAATGGTCTCGCGCTGGGCGTTGCGCTCGAAGGCGTGCAGCATGCCGAGCAGATTCCGGCCGCGCTGGAGGCGTGGGAAGCGCGCGAGCGTCCGCTGGTGGACCACTGTCAGAAGTGGTCGACGTTGTATGGGGAGGTGGCGTTCCTGCCGGATGCCGTGCGTACCGCGACGATTCGTGGGGCGATGGGGAATGCGTGGGTGTCGGAGCAGATTTTCCGTGCGGCGAATCATGTGCCGAGTGGGACGATCGGGTTCGTGCCGCAGGGCGCCGCGTGCAAGGTGGGAGATGAGGTGCACGTTTGACGTAAAGGTCGGGGGCGGGGTTGTCGTGCTTGGCATGCGCTGCTGTTTCGCCGGCATAGCCGGCGACCTACTTTTGCCCGAGCGGAAAAAGTAGGCAAAAGCGCGTCAGGCGGCCCTAACGGGCGAATATTGATCGTAGTGTGCTGAGGGTGTTGTACGGGTATGGGCTTCAGAGTTTTTCTGGCTGCCTGCCGCGTGGGGCACCACCGTGAGGGGAATTACAGCGCTGATTGAACGAGCCCCGAAACTGCCCGTGGCCCCTGCTGCTAGCGATATCGTGCAATCGCCTTCGGCTGCGCTGCGCGCAGAGTCCTAGTCTGAGCGCGCGGGCCGCAGGCGAACCGCGCCTCGGCGACGACGCCCCGCGCGCATGTGCCATGCGCGAAGACTTGAAGATCTCGAAGGCCAGCGAAGTTGATGTCGGTTGCCGACCGACTACGACGTGCGCGCAGCGCAGCCGACGGCGTCCCAACCAATAACGCTGTACCAATGCGTGGTCGGGGGTCGTCCAAAAATGGGTTTCGCCAGCCGCGGTCCCTGACTCACTGCGCGTAGCAGGTTCGAACGACTGGCCACCGTGGCAGGCGTCCAAAGCCGTTTGAACCACTGCCGCCGCGGAATTGATGCCAGCGGCTAGCGACGCGTTTCTTGCCTACTTCTTGTCGCTTGGACAAGAAGTAGGTCGCCGGCTACGCCGGCGAAACAGCAGCGCCTGCCAAGAACGACACCCCAGCGCAATCCAGAAGCCCATCCTCCCTTACCCCCTCGCCCTTCTAACCGTCTCCTGCGGCCTCTCCCCAAACCGTTCCCCGTAATACTGCGCAAACCGCCCGTAATGAAAAAACCCCCACTGCAACGCCAGCTGCGTCAGATTCGCCGACGCCGGGTCGCCCGACAATAGCGCCTGCCCCACACGCTGCAGCCGCAGTTCCCGCAGGTACCCCATCGGCGTCTGGTCATAGGTCTCGCGAAAGGCCGTGAACAGCGCACGACTGCTCACGCCCACCGCCGCCGCAAGCGCATCCATCGTCACCGCATCGGCCGCATGCGCCTCAAGGTATTCCACCGCACGGCGGACATAGGCCGGCGCGACCGCCGGACGCGTGCGCGAGATCTCGAAGCGGTGCGAGAGATTGTGTGAGTGCGCGTACAGCAGCGTGTCGATCAGCATCTGCTCGATATGCGCGCAATAGATCGGGTTGTCCAGCAACGGCGAAAACCCCGCGCCGCCGTCCAGCACATGCCGCAGCGTGCTCGTCAACGCGCGTCCCGCATGGCCCGAGAGGTCGAGACCAAGATCGAAACTGACGGCTTCCTTTGGCTGATAGCCGAGGTGCGCCGCGCATGAGCGGTCGATCATGCCCTGGTCGATGCGCACAATGAGCTGCGACAGCGTCGGCGCCAGATTCAGGTGCACGGGCTTGTCCGGCGACATCACCGCGGCATGCGCGGTGTCTCCGTCGAGCGTCTCGCCTCCGCAGCGGTACTGCCCGCCGCCGCGCAGCGGGATTTCCACCAGCACGAAGCCTTCGAAGCAATCGGGCTCGACCTTGACCTCGGCGCCGTACTCGAGGAAGAACATCGACAGGCGCCCGACGCGCGTCGAATACAGGCGCGTCTCAAGCGTGCGCGCCGGGTCGCGCAATTGCATTGCATGGGGCTTGAAGGCACGACCGACCATTTCGGTAACCTGGTCGAAGTCCTGCACCCGGTCCAGTTCGCGATTCCACCCCTGCAGGGCGGCATGCGAGGAATTCAGTTCCGATGGAAAAACACAGGTGGCACTCATGGCTTGCGAGGGGGCGTATGGATCTCGCCTGCGCTGACCGTCTGTCGCGGTGTCGCAGGCATTGTGACGCCTTCCTCAGGCAAGAAGCAGACCACCGTCACGCCACAGCGCGGCTGGCCGGTAGCGAGGAACGGCACCACAATTATTCCCGGTTCACACACCAGCAACATTGGGGAAACTCCCCACGGCCATGCTGACCAGAGTGCCTCACGCTCCGGCCGATGGAGACCGACTGTGATGCCGGAGGGACATGCAAGCGCTTCCCTTGCTCACGCGACCCTCAACCGCACGCTCCACCCAGCGGCGGCACCGTGTCATCACTATCCGGCAGCCCCAACGAGAACTTCACCGGAAACCGCAGCGTGATCGCATCCTCATCATGCAGATGACGAACTGTCCCGCGCGCCTGAACGTGCGGATCATCGAACAGTTCGCGTGCCCCAAGCGCGGGCGAGAACGGCACATCCACGGCGGCGAATGTGTCCGACCACGCGGCCAGCGTGCGCGTGCGAAAGATCTCCTGCAACAGACCATGCACTTCGGCCTTGTGCTGCTGCCGACCCGGCCGTTGCGCAAAGCGCGGATCGCGCAATGCGGGGAAGGTCTCGCCGAGCGCTTCACAGAGGTTTCCCCAGAACTTGTTTTCCAGGATGCCAAGCGCCAGGTGGCGGCCATCGCGCGTCTCAAACAGGTCGTTGTCCGGCATCACCATCGGCGCATCGGCAGGCCTCTCTTCGTAGCCACGCGCGCCCCATGCGCCGTGCGCGGTCCATGACAGGATCGCATCGTGGATCGCTACGTCGAGATGCTGGCCGCGGCCGTTCTGGCGCGCGCTCATGATCGCCACTGCCAGCGACAGCGCCGCATAGCCCGACGCCGCATAGTCCGAGATGCGCGCACGCGGCCGCGACACCTTGTCGTGCACCTGCACCGGCACCGACCAGTAGCCGGCGAGCGCCAGGTAATTGAGGTCATGGCCGGCATGGTCCGCGTACGGACCTTCCTGCCCGAAGCCGGAGACCGAGCACAGCACGATGGCCGGGTTGACCGCGGCCAGCGCCTCGTAGTCGAGTCCAAGCCGCCGCATCACGCCCGGGCGGAAACCCTCCACCACCGCATCCGCATCGCGCACCAGCGCAAGGAAAGCCTCGCGACCCTGCGCCGACTTCAGGTCGAGCGCCACGGACTGCTTGCCGCGGTTGAACTGCGCAAACACCGCCTTGCCGAGCTGGCGCGAGGTGTCGCCCGTGCCGGGCTGCTCCACCTTGATCACGTCCGCGCCAAGCTGCATCAGCAGGCTGGTGGCATGCGGGCCGGGCAGCAACTGGCTGACGTCGATGATCTTCACGTCCCTGAGGCAGGACCACTCTGGTTTCATCGCAACGCTCCGTAAAGTTCAACCGACATCGGCAAGCATGCCGATCGAACGCATCAGCGCGCCGTAGCGTGCGCTATCGGCGGCGACCATGTCGCGGAACTGGGCCGGCGAGGCACTGCGCCGCATTTCGCCGGCATTGGCCTTGATCTGCGCGTCCAGGCGGCCGCTCGCCTGCACTTCAGTGACGGCGGCAAACAGCCGCTGGGTCAGCGCCGGCGGGAAGTTCGCGGGCGCGAACAGGCCGCCCCAGTTGTCGATCACAAACCCCGGCGGCAGGACCTCGGCAAGCGTCGGCACGTCGGGAAAGTACGGCGAGCGCGATGACGACGACACCGCCAGCGCCCGCACCTGTCCGTTGCGCACGTACTGCGTGGCCGTCGCGAGCACCGGCATGCCGAACTGGGTCTGGTGGCTCAGCATGGCAGACACGATTTCCGGCGCGCCCTTGTACGGAATGTGGACGGCTTCGCAGCCGGTCTGGTGCAGCAGCGCTTCGACCGCCAGATGGGCGATGCTGCCCTTGCCGCCGGAGCCGTAGTTGAGCTTGCCCGGCGCCTTCTTCATCGCCTGGATCAGTTCGCCGGCAGTGCGGTATGGGGAATCGGCCGGCACCACCAGTGCGGTGGGGCCGCCCGAGATCGCGGCAATCGGCGTGAAGTCGCGTGCCGCGTCGTACGGCGCATTGCGGTACATGTGCACGTTGATCACGTGCGTATTGGCCAGCATGCCCAGCGTGTAGCCGTCTGGCGCCGCACGCTTGAGCGCGCCGGCACCGATGATGCCGCCCGCGCCGGGCATGTTCTCCACGATCAGCGGCTGTCCGAGCCGGGCGCCCAGTTCCGACGAAAGCATCCGCGCCGAGTTGTCGGGCGAGCTGCCGGCGATGAACGGAACGATCAGCCGGATCGGCCGGGTCGGATAGGCAGCGGTGGATGCGGGGGCGGCAGCGCGCGCCGGGGCCAGCATTGCGCTGACCGCGGCGGCGCCTGTGGTGGCAAGCCATTGTCGGCGGTTCATGGTTGTCTCCGTGGCTGGCGGGCAGTGTCCTGCGCCGCCTTGTGTCTGGGTATGTCGATGCCGTGCCGTGGGCAGGCGGCTACTTCGTCGCGGGTTCGAGGATCGCCTTGGCGATGGTATTGCGCTGGATCTCGCTGGTACCCGTGAACACGCGGAACATGCGCAGCTTGCGGAACGCCTGCTCGACCGGATGGCCGCGCGTGACGCCCACGTTGCCGTGGATCTGCACGGCCTTGTCGGCGACCTCAAAGCAGCGCTCCGAGACAAACAGCTTGCATGCCGCGGCCTTCATGCGCAGGTCCGCACCGGCATCGGCCAGCGCGGCGGTCTGCGCGATCATGCTCTCGCAGGCCCACAGCGCCGCCGCCATGTCCGCCAGCATGTGCTGGATGGCCTGGAAGCGCGCGATCGGGCCGCCGAACTGGCGCCGCCTGCCCGCGTATTCCAGCGACGAGCGATACGCGCTGGTGGCCAGCCCGAGCATGGACGGGCAATGCAGCAGCCGGTTCACGTTGATGCGCGACATGCCCAGCTTGAAGCCGTTGCCCTCGCCGCCGAGGATGTTGGCGCGCGGCACGCGCACGTTGTCGAAGGCGATGTCGGCATCGATATGCTGGCCCGACATCGGCACGTAGGCCTGCGTGACCGTCACGCCCGGCAGGTCCAGGTCCACCAGCACGGCGCTGATCGCGGGCGGTGACACGCTTGCGTCGGTGACGCACATGACGATGGCGAAGCTCGCGAACGGCGCGCCGCTGATGTAGTGCTTGCTGCCGTTGATGACGAGTGTGTCGCCATCGGCCACGGCGGTGGTCGCGATGCTCTGGGCGTCGGAGCCCGAATGCGTTTCGGTGAGCGCGAAGCAGGTCGACTTCTCGCCGCGGATCACGGGCAGGAAGTAGCGGTCGAGCTGTTCCGGCGTCGCGTACCTGAGCATATTGCCCACGCGCGGCGGCCCGCCCAGGTCGCCCAGCACGTGCGGCGCCAGCACGCAGCCGCTCGCGGCAAGGTCTGCCTTGAGCGCGCATTGCTCGGCAATGTTGAGGCCCTTGCCGCCCAGCGCCACCGGTAGGCAAGCGGCATAGAGGCCGAGCTCGCTGGAGCGGCGCCACACGTGGCGCAGGGTGTCGACCGGCCACGGGTCTTCCGAGCCCAGGCCGAGTTCGCGCTCGAGCGGGAGCAGTTCTTCGTCGATAAAGCGCCGGACAGCGGCGCGCGTCTCGGTCAGCAGCGGGTTGGTCAGGTATTCGAACATGGTGGCTTCCTCAGCGTCCTAGGGCTTTCTCAGTTCACGCGGCGCGACGCGCCCTGCCAGTACGGCTCGCGCACCAGCTTGCGGGCCAGCTTGCCGCTGGCGTTCTTGGGCAGTTCGTCGACGAAGTCCACCGAGCGCGGCGACTTGTAGTCGGCAATCCGTTCGCGGCAATGCGCGATCAGCGACTGGGCGCTGGCCTGCCGGCCCGGGCGCAGCGTGACCACGGCCTTGACGCTCTCACCCCAGGTCTCGTCGGGCACGCTGATCACGCAGGCCTCCAGCACGTCGGGGTGCTGGTACAGCGTGGCTTCGACCTCGGTCGGGTAGACGTTGAAGCCGCCGGAAATGATCATGTCTTTCTTGCGGTCCACCAGGTACAGGTAGCCCTGCGCGTCGACGCGCGCCATGTCGCCGGTACGCAGCCAGCCATCGACGAGCACTTCCTGCGTCAGCGCGGGCTCGCCCCAGTAGCCCTGGAACACGTCCTCGCCGCGGATCACCAGTTCGCCGATCTCGCCGACGGCCACCTCGCGGCCCTGATCGTCGACCACGCGCACCTCGGTCTCGCCGAGCGCGCGGCCGCATGAGGCCAGCCGCTCCGGGCACGACGCGATGGCCTGCGCATGGTCGGCCGTGGACAGGCGCGTGACGCCCGAGGTTGACTCGCTCGCGCCGTAGCCCTGCGACAGGATGGGACCGATGCGCTCCCACGCTTCGCGGATGCGCGCCGGTGCCATCGGCGCGGCGCCATAGGCGAGCGTCCGCAGGCTGCGCAGGTCCGCACTGGCCAGCGTGGGCTCGGCCAGCAGCATGTTGATCATGGCCGGAACCATGAACACGTGCGTGATGCGCAGGCGCGCGACCTCGGCCAGGAAATCCGCCGGCTCGAATTTCTCGAACAGCACCAGCGTGGCGCCGCAATACAGGTAAGGCTGCATCAACATGCCGGACGCGTGCGTGACCGGCCCGATCAGCGCCAGGCGGTCGCCGGGCCGCGGCGGGCTGTCCATGCCCATCAGCATCTTGCGCAGCGCCGCCAGGCGGTTGCCGTAGCTCTGCATGGCGGCCTTGATCTTGCCGGTCGAGCCGGACGAGAAATGCAGCACGGCAAGATCGCCGGGTGCCGGGGTGATCTCGGGCAACTCGGTGCCGCCCTGGGCCAGCAGCGCCTCATAGGCGGCGTAGCCGGCCGCATCCTTGCCGATGGCGACGAACGTTTCCACCGAGCCGAAGCCGCGCGTGGCGGGCGAATAGCCGGTGTAGCCCGGCCCGGCGATCAGCACGCGCGGCTGGCAGTTTTCCACCACGTCGGACGCCTCGGCGGCCGTAAAGCGCGGGTTGAGTGCCGCCTTCACCAGGCCGGCCTTGTACAGCGCGCATTCGATTTCCACCAGTTCCGGCCGGTTGCGCGACTGCACCGCCACGCGGTCGCCCTGGCGCAGGCCCATCGCGAGCAGCGCGTTGGCCAGCCGCGTCGAGCGTTCGTCGAGTTCGCGGTAGGTCAGGACCTGGTCGCGGTAGAGGACGGCCGGCAGGTCGCCCCAGTAGCGCGCGGCGCGGCGCAGGAAATATGCAAAGCCCATCGGCGTCTCCATGCTGTATGTCTGGATGAAGTCTGTAAGATGAGCGCCATCACCACAATGCAGGCTTGGCTATAAAGTCATAACCAACGGGAATGCAGGCATGGAGACACGGGATATCGAATACATCCTGGCCGTGGAGCGGTGCGGCGGCATCGGCCGCGCCGCCGAGTCGCTGGGCATTACCCAGCCGGCGCTGACCAAGGCAGTGCAGCGCGTCGAGGCGCAGGTGGGCCTGCCGCTGTTCGAGCGCACCGCCAACGGCATGAGTACCACGCACGCGGGCCGGCACTTTATCGAGCGCGCGCGCCGCATCCAGCTCGAATACGAGGATGCGCTGAAGGAGATGCAGGGCATCCGCACCGGCGAACTGGGCGTGCTGCGGCTGGGATACTCGCCGTCGCTGCCCAACGCGATCGTGCTGGACGCCTGCCGTCAGTTGCTGAGGGAGCGCCCGGTGGCCCGCCTGAAGTTGCGCCGCCGCTTGGCGCGCGACTTGATGGACCTGCTCGCGGCCGGCGAACTGGACATCGCCGTGGCACCGGTGCCGCGGCAGGCCACCGACATCCTGGCCATTGAAGAGCTGTTCGACGACCGCCTGGTGGTGGTGGCCGATGAAACCCATCCGCTGCAGCAGCGGCGCAACCTGAGCCTGGCCGACCTGTGCGGCCAGGAGTGGCTGCTGCCGGAGGGGCATATCGTGCTGCGCCAGCAGGTCGACGAGGCCTTCCGCCGGCAAGGGCTGCCGCCCCCGGCGATGCGTGTGGAAGTGGACTTCGGCACCGCCTCGCTGTTCGCGCTGGTCCGCGGCACGCCCATGCTGAGCGTATCGAGCGGCCACGCCGAAGCCGGGCTGCCCGGCCTGAAGCCGCTTGACGTGGGGCTGGAAGCACTTGACCTGCGGCGGCGCATCGGCGTGGTGACGCGCGCGGGCGCCTACCTGTCGCCGCTGGCGCAACGTATGGCCGCGCTGCTGCGCGAACAGGTCGGATGATCGGACTCCTGAGCGGACTGCCGAGAATGCCGCCTTACCTCCAGCTGGCAGAGTCGCGCTTTCGGCGCTGAAACACCGGGTATACAGGGCGTCCTTGCCCCATTCCTGCGAAACCACTGGCCCGCGGCGCCGACTCCGTTTAAGATTGCGCGATTATCGAACAAAGCAAATCAAAGATGGAGACCACCCGCCCCCTTGGTATTGGCCAGGCCCAGGCCGATACCGTCCGCGTTGCCTATCCCCAGTCTGATCTGCTCAGCAGTTTCTCCGGCGATCCGAACTTCATGCTGTCGCTCGCACGCGGCCTGACCGTGCTGGAGGCGTTTTCGGAGCGCAAGCGTCCGCTGACGATCTCGCAGGTGGCGCAGCGCACGCAGTTGTCGCGCGCGTCGGTGCGCCGCTGCCTGTACACGCTGGAGCAGCTCGGCTACGTCAGCCAGCAGGACGGGCAGTTCGCGCTGCGCCCGCGCGTGCTGCACCTCGGGCATGCGTATTTCTCGTCGACGTCGATGGTTTCGCTATCGCAGCCGATCCTGGACAACCTGAGCGCGCGCATCCACGAGACCTGCACGCTGGCCATCCTGGACGGCACCGACATCCTCTACTTGGTGCGTTCGGAAGTGCAGCGCGTGGTCAATTACTCGCTCGGCATGGGCAGCCGGCTGCCGGCCTACTGCACGTCGAACGGGCGCCTGCTGCTGGCGCACCAGCCGGCGTCGGTGCTCGACGGCTTCTTCGAGCATGCCGACCTGCGCCCGCGCACGCTGCAAACCAAGGTATCGCGCCAGGAGCTGGAAGCGTGCTTCGAGCGGGCCCGCGAACTGGACTACGTGATCGTCGATGAAGAGCTCGAACCGGGCCTGCGTGCCATGGCGGTGCCAGTGCGTTCGGCCGCGGGCATCGTACTGGCCGGCATCAGCGTGAGCGTGCGCGCGGCCAAGGTGACGGAAGCGGAAATGGTGTCGCGCCTGCTGCCGCCGATGCGCGAAGCCGCGGCGGCCATTGGCCGCCTGATCACGTCCTGATCCCGTCCTGACCGCGCCGCGGTTCGCTGAGGCTGCTTGCGGCCTCAGCCGCGGTGCGCGAGCTCCAGCGCAAACACCAGGCGCTGCAGGAAATTCTCCACGCGGCCGTCGGGGTTCACGAAGGCGCAGCCATAGTGATGGATCGCGCTCCCGTCGTTGCCCACCAGCCAGTGGCCAACGATCTGGAGATCAATGTCGAGCTTGCCCAGCTCGCGGAAATCCAGGCGGCAGCGGCTCACCGTCGTGCCCACGGGCAAGCGGTCTTCGCCCACCGTCTTCGAACGCAGGCCCACGCCGGACAGCGACAGGTCGGCAATATCGAGCGACAGCACGCTGTTGTCCGGGTTGCGGACTTCACAGCGGTAGCCCTTGGTCACCAGCGTGCGCGCGCGGAAATGCCGGCGGCGCTGGAAGTGGTAAAGCTTCTCCGGAAACGCGGCGGTAAAGGCCGGACGGTCGTCGTGGCGCGTGGCCGCCGGACGGCCGACCACGAAGTTGACCGGCACGCCGCGCAGCAGGCCCGAAAACGCGTTCTCGTCCGACGTCATCAGCGACTGGCGTTCGGCATCCGCATTGCACCAGTCGAAGATGAAGGTCCGGTTGACCGGGTCCATGTGCAGGATCGACGTCACGAACTGATGGCCGGTGCGCGTGCGCACGGTGATCAGGCACTTCTGCCAGGACAGGTCGCGCAACACTGTGCCGATCTGCGACGTATGGGTCAGCCGGTAGCGCTCGTCCGGCTGCGCAGTGCCTGCCTCCTCATCGATATCGTCTTGCTGGCCGTCGCCGGCTTGGGTGGATTCGGGAAATTCTTGGAGGCTCATGGAATCACGCAACATCAGGATGGCAGCGCACCGCGCGCGTTCACATTCAGGGGGGCGGCGCGGCAGGATCGGCATGCGGCCGAGCGCCGCATATTAAGGGGACGCTGCGTTCGACGGCAAGACTCATGGGATGGGCTTCGGCAATCTGTGGCAAAACTTGAGCACAGACTTCCGGGGGGTAGCGTTCACGCCGCTTTCGCGCTGTCGGCGCGCGGATTTCGTCAGTTCTCCGTCACGCAGAAATGGGTACGCTCGCTGTCGCTGGGGGATCGTCCGGTGCAACGAGCGGCCACGACCCGATCGCAGCATGTGTCGCGCCCTGCCGATCGAGGCGGCTCTCGTACAGCACAAAGCGCCGCGCGTGCCAAGGCGGCACGGCCATGTCGCGGTGATTGGCCAGCCATTCGCGTTGCAGCACTTCCGGCGCCGTGGGACGGCAGCGCGCAAGGGTCAGGTGCGGGCGAAACTGCCGCGGCTCCGGCGCGATACCGGCGGACTGCAGCGCGGCGGTGACGGCCACATAAAGCGCATCGAGTTCAGGGGTCGGCGCCATTCCTGCCCACAGCACGTTGCCCTGCCGGCCGCGAAAGCGACCGACGCCAGCCACGTTCAACGTAAAGTCCGCCGCACGGACGGTGTCGAGCGCGCCGCGGATATGCTCGGCCTGCTCCGCGTCGCATTCCCCGAGAAAGCGCAAGGTCAGGTGCACCTGACCGGTCGGTGCAGCGCGGATGCCGCTGGCCGTCGGCACGCTCTTCACCAGCCGCGCCGCTATCTCAGGCGGCGTGTCGACGGCGATGAACAGGCGTGCCACGCCGGGCCTAGGCGAAGGCGAGCGCGGACTGTTGCAGGATCGGCAGGCGCGCTGCGGCAGCGTGGCCTTCGATCCGGAGCAGCGCGCGCTTGCGGTCGGTGCCGCCGGCGTAGCCGGTCAGGTCGCCGGCCGCGCCAAGCACGCGATGGCACGGCACAATCACCGATACGGGGTTGCGCCCCACCGCGCCGCCGACCGCGCGCGCATGACCGGGCGGCAGCCCGAGCTGCCCGGCGAGGTCGCCATAGGACAACGTCTCGCCGAACGGGATCGCGCGCAGCGCCTCCCACACGCGCGTCTGGAAGTCCGTGCCGACGAGGCGCATCGGCACCGAGAAAGCTTCGAGCGAGCCGTCGAAGTACGCGGCAATCTGCCTGGCGGTCTCGTCGAAGATGCCAGCCGCGCGTTCCGGCACCACACCGGGCAATGCAGCGGCCGGATAGTACTTCTGCCCCTCGAAATAGACGCCCGTCAGGAAGCTGTCCTGCACCCGCAGCAGCATGGCGCCGAGCGGGCTGTCGATCTGGCGGTAGCTGATCATGTCGTCACCTCGATATCGGAATTAGCAGTAGTCATGTCCGGGAAAGGTATCACTGCGGCATCGCCCTGGGTTTTCATCGCTTCATAGCGATGCCACAAGTGGATGGCCGCATAGGCGCGCCATGGCGCCCACTGCGCGGTGCGCGCCTGCATGGCCCGTACGGTGTTGACACCGAGCACCTTGCGCAACGCGTAATCGGTCCCCGGAAATGCATCGGGCCAGCCCAATGCGCGCATCGCGACGTATTGCGCGGTCCAGTCGCCGATTCCGTCGATCTCGCACAGCGCCGCCACGGTCTGCTCGGGCGGCATATGCGGCTCCAGTGGCAGCTCGCCACTGGCAACGCGTTGGGCCAGCGCGCGCAGCGTACGCAGCTTGCCCGGCGACACGCCCGCAGCGGCCATGTCAACGTCCGGCAACGCGGCCAGCGCAGCGGCAGACGGAAAGCAGTGCTGTAGCGGCGCGCATCCGTCGATCGGCATGGCGGGCGCCGGCAGGCCATCGCCCGCGGCCTGCGCGAGCCGCGCCAGGATGCGCCGCGCCTGCACCACGGAAATCACCTGGCCAATCACGGCGCGCACGGCGATCTCGAATCCGTCGACGCTGCCCGGCAGCCGCATGCCCGGTACATCGCTGGCCAACTCCCCCAGGTGGCGGTCGACGATATCGGGCCGGCAGCCAAGATCGCACAGCCGGCGCACCTTGCCCAGCGCTTGCGGAATCACGCGCGCGAGCGACGCCGACAGTGTCACGCGCAGCACGAGCCGCCCCGGCACATGATCAAGGCGCACCCAGCCGCGATGCATGGTGCCGCCACTCTCGACCGACAGCGTGCGCGCATACGCGCCATCGCGCACCTGTTCGATCCCGTTGACAGCGCGCACCGCCAGAAAGCCCAGCAGCGCCTCCCATGCGAGCGGCGGCCGGTAGCCGAGTTCGAACACCAGCCGGTCGGCCACGCCGTCCGACGCGCGCTTGCGCAATGCCATGGGCGTGAGGCCATAGCGTGTGCGCAGCACGTCGTTGAAGCGCCGCACGCTGCCAAACCCGGCGGCCAGTGCCACTTCGGTCACGGGCAGCGCAGTATCGGTCAGCAAGCGCTTGGCCAGCAGCAGGCGCTGCGTCTGCACGTACTCGAGCACCGACACACCGAACTGCGCGGTGAACAGGCGATGCAGATGGCGTTCGGTCACGCCGATGCGTCCGGCAAGCGCAGCCACGCCGGCATCGGCCATGAAGCCTTCGTCGATCAGCGTTGCTGCGGCTTGCGCAAGGCGGCCCGAGATATCGGCCAGCCCATGGCCGGGCGCGAGTTCCGGGCGGCAACGCAGGCATGGACGGAAGCCGTGCTTCTCCGCCGCCGCGGCGCTTTCGTAGAACGTGCAGTTCTCGCGCTTCGGGGTACGCACCGCGCACACGGGCCGGCAGTAGATGCCCGTGGACGACACGCCGACGAAGAAGCGGCCGTCGAAGCGCCGGTCGTGCGAGGCCACGGCCTTGTAGCAGGTGTCGGGATCGAGTTCCATGCATGCATGCTACCGCGCCAGGCACCCATGCACGCGCTGGATTCGGACATTCCCCTGTGGCCTTCGACCGTGCCGTGGGGCACAGTTAACGGAACCGAGTACGGCTAGAATCACCAGCCTGCGATGTTTCCTGGAGATTCCATGCGTCCTGCCAAACCGCTTCCGCTGACCTGCTCGCTCGCCGTGGCGGGCCTGTTGTGGCTCGGGCTGCCAGGCGGCGCTTCCGCCGCACCGGTCGGCACGGCGCAGGCGAGCGCGAGCGCGGTACAGGTCACTTCGGTCGAGGGCATCACCGAATACCGGCTCCCCAACGGCCTGCGCATCGTGCTGGCGCCGGACGCGGCCAAGCCCACCACCACGGTCAACATGACCTACCTGGTCGGCAGCCGCCACGAGAACTACGGCGAAACCGGCATGGCGCATCTGCTCGAACACCTGCTGTTCAAGGGCACGCCGACGCTGCCGGGCAAGACCATCCCGACCGAGTTCGCGCAACGCGGCATGTCGTCCAACGGCACCACGGCGCAGGACCGTACCAACTACTTCGAGACCTTCACCGCGAGCGACGACAACCTCGACTGGGCGCTGCGCATGGAGGCCGACCGCATGGTCAACAGCTTCGTCTCGCGCGCTGATCTCGACAGCGAGATGACGGTCGTGCGCAACGAGATGGAGATGGGCGAGAACAGCCCTGGCCGCATGCTGATCCAGCAGATGATGGCCGCGTCCTACCGCTGGCATAACTACGGCAAGGCACCGATCGGCGCGCGCAGCGATGTGGAGCAGGTCAGCATCGACAGCCTGCGCGCGTTCTACCGCCGCTACTACCAGCCCGATAACGCGGTGCTGGTGGTGGCCGGAAAGTTCGATCCGGCGTGGACGCTTGCGTGCATCGAGCGCTATTTCGGATCCATCGCACGTCCGACGCGCGTGCTGCCACCCGAGCACACCGTGGAGCCGCCGCAGGAAGGCGCACGCGAACTGGTCGTGAAGCGGCCCGGCGACAGCGGACTCGTGGCCGCGCAGTACCACGTCAGCCCGGGCGCCCATCCGGACACCACGGCGCTCGCGATGCTGACGATCATCCTCGGCGACACGCCGGGCGGGCGGCTGTACAAGGCGCTGGTGGAGCAGAAGAAGGCGACCTCGGTCGGCACATCGTTCAGCGCGATGAAGGATCCCGGCACCTTGCTCTTCATGGCGGAAACCGCGAAGGACCAGGCGATGTCGCCCGCGCGCGCGGCGCTCATCACGCAGGTCGAAGGCTTCGCCGATGCGCCGGTGACACAGGAAGAACTGGAACGCGCGCGCGTGCGCATGCGCAATGCGTACGAGCACTACATGAACGATCCCGGCGCGCTCGGCATTGCGCTGTCGGAAGCGATTGCCAAGGGCGACTGGCGCCTGTTCCTGATTGCGCGCGACCGCATCGAGACCGTGACGCTCGAAGATGTGCAGCGCGCCGCACTCAACTACTTCCAGGCGTCGAACCGCACGGTCGGGCTGTTCGTACCCGAGGACAAGCCGCAGCGCGCGCAAGTCCCCACGGCACCGGACGTGGCGCAGCTCGTACGCGGCTATCAGGGCAAGCCGGCGCTGGCAGCGGTCGCCGAGTTCGATCCGAGCCCGGCCAATATCGAAGCGCACACGCGGCGCGAGACGCTGGCCAACGGCATGAAGCTCGCGCTGCTGCCCAAGCCCACGCGCGGCGGCGTGGTCAATGGCACGCTGATCCTTCGCATGGGCGACCTGGACAGCCTGCAGGGCCTGACGACCGTCGGCAGTCTTGCCGCATCGATGCTCAGGCGCGGCGCGGGCAACATGGATCGCATGCAGATTTCCGATCGCATCGAGGCCTTGCGCGCGCGCGTATCGATTTCCGGCGGCTCGGAGCGCGTAGCGGTGAGCTTCGAGACCCGGCGCGAGCAACTGCCCGCACTGCTCGCGCTATTGCGTGACCTGCTGCGCGCGCCGACCTTCCCCGAAGCGGAATTCGAAACGCTGCGCAGCACGACCATTGCGGATATTGAAAGCGTGCGGCGGCAACCGGGCGTGATGGCATCCGACACGCTCGGCCGCCATGGCGATCCGTACCCGATCGGCGATCCGCGTCACGCGCAAACGTTCGATGAAAGCATCGCCGCACTCCAGGCCGCCACACTCGCGCAGGTGCGCGATTTCCACACACGTTTCTACGGTACGGAAAACGCGCAGCTGAGCCTCGTCGGCGACTTCGATGCCGATGCGGCTGTCACCCAGGCCGGCGAGCTGTTCGGCGACTGGCGCGCACAGCAGACGTTTGCGCGCGTGGACAGGCCTTTCGTGCCGATCACGCCCACGGACTTCACGCTGGCCACGCCGGGCAAGGCCAATGCGGTCTACCTCGCCGCCGAGCCGATCGACCTGACCAGCGACGCACCCGATTACGCGCTGATGCTGATCGCCAACCGCGTATTCGGCGGCGGCTCGCTGCGCAGCCGCCTGGCTGACCGGCTCCGGCAGAAGGAGGGACTCAGCTACGGCGCGTCGAGCTGGGTGAATGTGGGGGCGCTCGACCGCGCGGGCCGCTTCGGCCTGCAGGCGCAATATGCGCCGCAGAACCTTGCACGCGTGCAGCGCGCCGTGGCCGACGAACTCGAGCGCTTCGTGCGTGAAGGCGTCAGCAAGGCAGAGTTGTCCGAAGCCGTCAGCGGCATCCTGCAGCAGGGCATCGTCAGCCGCAGCAGCGACGGCGCGCTGGCTGGTGCGCTGGCCAACCAGCTCTATCTGGGCCGCACCATGGCCTATACCGAGGAACTCGAAGCGCGCCTGCGTGCGGCCACGCCCGAGGCGGTCAACGCGGCGATCCGCAGATATGTGAGCCCGCGCGGACTGTCGCAGGTCTATGCGGGCGATTTCGGCGCGGCGCCGGCGGCGGCAGCGGTCGTGGATGGTGCCGCATCCGGCGAGACGCCCGCCGCGCGTCCGTAGTATTGTCATGCAGGCGAAAAGGATACGGCCCAGAATTGGCCGACGCGCCGGCTTGCGGGGGCGCTACCCCACGGCGCGCCCCTTGCCGTGCCCTGGTGTTGACTGTATATTCGTACAGTATAAGTAGAGACAAGAGGTGTGGATGTCAATCGTGCGGGCTGGCAGCAAGGCGGAAGCGCTCCGGCTTCTCGCTGCGGAAGGAGTGCTGGCGCTGGAGCTGGACTACGAGACCGGATGGCAGGACGCCGTCGAACTCGGCAGGCTCGGGGAGAAGCGCGGGATCAAGGTGCAGTATCGCGGCCAGGAAAGCGTCGCCGTACGCTCGCGCGAAGCGCTGATCGAAGGCCTGGCCAAGGTCAAGACCACGTTCAGGCAGCGCAACCTGTATTGCCAGTTCGATCTGGGCACGCTGACGGACCACGAACTGCTCGACCTGGAAGCCAAGGCGACGCGGCTTGGCGACTACATCCTCGCCGGGCATCTGTTGCGGGATGTGGACAGCGTCTGGCCTGCCGAATAGGGCGCCACTCACAGAATCGAATTCCGCCCCCCGAAAACAAACATGCCGCCAATCGGAGGCATGCTTCGTTCACCCGTTTCCGGATACTCAGTGCCAGACGCGCGCGGCATTGGCCCAGCGCGCGGCCGCCGACTGCGCCATCGCGCTGGCGGTCGCCTCGTGAGCGGCCCCGCCACACGCAGCGGGCGCCGGTTGCATGGCGGTGTGCCACAACACCGCCGACACCAGCGTCTGGCAATGGCGACGTTCACTGTGGGCGAGCGCCAGCAGGCGGTCATAGCCATCGATCACGATCAGCCGGTCCCCGGCCTGCGGGCGCATTTCCAGCGCATACAGGTGGTCGCACTCGCAATGCATGTGCCCACCGCTCACGGCCACCACGATCGCACCGGGCAGCGCGATACCGCTGCCATGCACGTCTTCCCGCAAGCGTTCCAGGTGAGCATGCGCGCGCGGATCACGCGCTGCCGCCAGTTCTCCAGGCATGGCGCTGAGCGCCAGCAACGCGGCCGGCGACACCGCGAGCGTGTAGGCCGGGAAGTCCGGCCGGTAGGTAGCCACCACGGCACGCAGGCGATGCGCGCCGCGGATGTCCGGCAGGCTGCTCTTTTCGCGCCCTGCTGTCGCGGCCATCAGTCGCGCAGCAGATGCTTGGCGATGATGACCTGCTGGATCTGCGTGGTGCCTTCGTACAGGCGCAGCAGACGCACGTCGCGGTAGAAGCGTTCGGCCGTGTATTCGGCGATATAGCCGGCGCCGCCGTGGATCTGCACCGCGCGGTCCGCAATGCGGCCCACCATTTCGGTACAGAACATCTTGGTGCACGAGGCCAGCATGCTGACTTCGGGATCGCTCTTGCCGGCCGGCTTGGCGTCATAGCGCTGGGCGCAATCGCGCATCATCGAAAGGCCGGCGTACAGCTCGGCCTGGCTGTCGGCCAGCATGCCCTGGATCAGCTGGAAGTCGCCGATCGGCTTGCCGAACTGCTTGCGTTCCTTGGCATAGGCCACGGCATCGGTGATCAGGCGGTGCGCCATGCCGCACGCCAGCGCCGAGAGGTGCAGGCGGCCGCGGTCGAGCACCTTCATCGCGGTCTTGAAGCCCACGCCCGGTACGCCGCCGATGATGTTGGCGGCCGGCACGCGCGCGTTCTCGAGCACCACGTCACAGGTCTTGGTGCCGCGCTGGCCCATCTTCTTGTCCGGCTTGCCGAGCGAGATGCCCGGGGTGTCGGCCGGCACGATGAACGACGAGATGCCCGACGCACCGGGGCCGCCCGTGCGCGCCATCAGCGTGAAGGCGCCCGCGCGCGGCGCGTTGGTGATGAAGCGCTTGGTGCCGTTGATGACGTAGTGGTCCCCATCGAGTTCGGCCTTCGTCTGCAGCGAAGCCGCGTCGGAACCGGCGTTCGGCTCGGTCAGCGCGAACGAGATGATCAGCTCGCCGCTGGCGATTTTCGGCAGGTAGGCCTGCTTCTGTTCCTCGGTGCCATCCATCAGGATGCCCTGCGAGCCGATGCCGACATTGGTGCCGAACACCGAACGGAACGCGAACGCGGTGTGGCCCAGGTCATACACCACGTCGCATTCCTGCGACATCGACAGGCCGATACCGCCGTAGTTTTCAGGGATGGAGATGCCGAACAGGCCCATTTCCTTCATGTCGGCGACGATGTCGGCCGGCACGTCGTCGAGCTCCTCGAGCGTGTCTTCGGCCGGCTTCAGGCGTTCGTCGATGAAACGCTGCACCGAGGCGCGCAGCAGGGCAAAGGATTCTTGGTCAAGGGCCATGGCGTTTCTCCAGTCAAGCCAGTTCGACAGTCTTGGCGCAATGGTACGCGCGCCATCTGATTTGACAATCCATCCCACATTGGACAGAAGCGTCAATAAAATTTGACAGTCAGCCGCGTGTGACGGCCAACAGCCCTGCCATGCCGATGGCCAGCGCGGCCAGCGCGTCGCCGGCGATCATGCCGCCGCCAATCAGCGATGGGGTGCTCATGTCCTCCGGCAGGGAACGGCTTGGGCGACGCGCGCCGAACCCCTCGGTCAGACCGGCCACGATGCCGCCGGCCGCCATCCATGCCGCGGCGGGCAGGTTGACGAAGCCACCGAACGACGATGCATACGGCGAAGGCAGCAAGACGGCGTCCAGCGCGAAATCCAGCACCCTGCCCGTTCGACCGGATTGGGCAAAATGCACGTAGCCGTCATGCGCGCGCAGCGCCTTGCGCAGCACTTCGGTCACCAGGCCAATCGCCACGCCGAGGATGACGGCCAGATGCTGATAGCCGCGCGACTCGGCCAGTCCGCGCAGCACGCCAACGATCTTGTAGGTCATCGCCGATGTCCAGCGCGCCGGCTGCTGGTCGGCCGTCAGCGTGGTCTGGTCCAGTGCCAGCACCGGATACGCCTGCATGAACAGCCGCGCGAGCGCGACCGCGAGCAGCGCCCCGACGATGATCCCCGCCACCTGATAGCCGAACTGCACCACGCGGCTGCTGCCAAGGCGCCAGCCCGTGGAGCGGTCCTGCTGCATGTCGCACGCCTCGGCAGTGGACACCAGCAGCACCGTCGCGGCGATCAGGCCGACGTGCGGCGCACGCAGCCCGGCCGCCGCCATCAGGATCACGCACAGCACGAACGCCGACGAGATCGGGTTCTGGTCGACCATGCCCACCGAAATGCCGTTGACGAGCGCGAACACCAGCACGAGCAGCACCGCCATCAGCTGGTAGCCGACCGGCTGCCCGAACCACGCGACGCCCGCCGCGACCACGGCCGCGCCCCACAGCACCACCCACGCCGCAACCCAGCGCAAGCCGGGCCCGTCGACACGGGCTGCCGCGGGCGCTGCGCGGGTACGCCACTGCCGCCATGCACGTGCGGCCAGCAAAGAGACGTCGACCACTGCCGCGCCCACGATCATGCCCAGCGCAATCAGGAACGTGATCTTGCGGTACGGGTCGCCCGGCGCAAGCCAGCCGATCGAGACGAAATACGGCGTCATCACCCAGCCTGCCAGGCCACCGCTCAGCGCGGCAATGCCGATGCGCGCGCTGACGATCATCCCGGCGCCGAAGGTCGATGCCGAGATATCGAGCGCGGCCAGCGGTGCGAGCCTGGACAACCAGAGCCCGCTCACAAGCCCCACCGCCATGCCGCCCGCAAGCCGCGACACCGAGCGGCGCAGCAGCAGCGGATCGGTCAGCGCGCGCAGGATATTGGCGACCGCCAGGCCCGACGGAAACGTCAGCTGCATGCGGTCGACCAGCAGCGGCGTGTACAGCATGCCGACGCCGACGCCATACATGCCGATGCACAGCATGTACCCCACGAGCTGCCACAGCGGCGGCTGCGCGAGCCCGAGCCAGCTCATCGCCTGGATCACCACGGCCATGCCGCCCATGCCGGCCACCGACGCGGCCGCGGTCTGGATGTAGTTGGCGCCGTGCCGGCCGGATGCGCCATAGCCGCATGTCACCACCGAGCCAAGTATCCCGGCCAGCACCTGCCCGCCCACGAAGAAGCCGAGCGAGAAGTTCATGTACGCCGCGGCGATTCCGCCCAGCGGGCCGAGCACAAGCATGCCCGCCGCACCAAGCAGCACGTGGTACTGCCAGCTCCCGGGCGCGGGCAGCCAATGCAGGCGAGGTGCGGCTTCGGACGGAACAGATGGCATGGCAGGCAGACAATGAGCCGGAGAAGTGCTTCCTGCAAAGCATAGGCGAGAGTATCGAACGCAGGGGTTTACGCTAGTTTCGTGCGCAACTATTATGCCGATATAGTTGCGCACACAACTACATTGCCGAGGTTGTCCATGTCAGATCGTTCCGCCCCCGCCTCCGCGGCGCTGCCCGTGCCGCCCGTCGCCGACGCGCGGCCATGGCCGTCCGAGGTTCCTGTCCTGATCGCCGGCGGTGGCCCGGTCGGCCTGGCGCTGAGCGCCCTGCTCGCGCGCCAGGGCATCGCCTCGCTCGTGATCGAGGCCGATGACGGGTACTGCGCGGGTAGCCGTGCGATCTGCATGTCACGCCGTTCGCTGGAGATCCTCGGCTGGGTCGGCGCGGACCAGGCCACGGTCGACAAGGGCCTGCCGTGGGTGGGCGGGCGCAGCTACTACCGCGATGCCGAGGTGCTGCATTTCCGCATGCCGAGCGAACCCGGCGAACGCTTCGCGCCGATGGTCAACATCCAGCAGTACTACCTGGAAGCGTTCGCGCACCAGGCCGCGCTTGCATGCGGGCCGCTTGCCGATGTGCGCTTCAATGCGCGCGTCACCGCCGTGCGCCACGAGGCGGACGGCGTCAGCGTGAACATCGAAACCGCGCAGGGCACGCAAGAGGTCCGCGCGCAGTGGCTCGTCGCCTGCGACGGCGGCCGCAGCACCGTGCGCGAACAGCTCGGCCTGCGCATGGAAGGCACGCAGTACGAAGGCCGCTATGTGATCGTCGACATCGTGCAGAAGACGCAGCGCGACGTGGAGCGGCTGGCGTGGTTCGATCCGCCGTCAAACCCGGGCTCGACCATCCTGATGCACCGCCAGCCCGACGACGTCTGGCGCATCGACTACCAGATCCGCGACGACGAGGACCCGGTCGAAGCCGTCAAGCCAGAGAACGTGCTGCCCCGCGTGCAGAGCCATCTCGACATGATCGGCGAGACCGAACCGTGGGAACCGCTGTGGATCTCGATCTACAACGCCAAGTGCCTGACGCTCGATGCATACCGGCACGGGCGCGTGCTGTTTGCGGGCGACGCGGCACACCTGGTGCCGATCTTCGGTGTGCGCGGCCTCAACTCCGGCCTCGACGATGCGGGTAACCTGGCGTGGAAGCTTGCGTGGGTCCTCCAGGGCCGCGCCGATGCCAGCCTGCTCGACAGCTATTCCACGGAGCGCGTGCACGCCACGCGCCAGAACATCGCATACGGTGCCAAGAGCACGGAGTTCATGGCACCGCCGAACTTCGCCTTCGAGCTGATGCGCCAGGCCACGCTGCGCCTGGCGCTCGATGAGCCGGGCGTGCGCTCGCTGATCAATCCGCGTCAGTCGGCGCCGATCGCGTATGCGGACTCGGCGCTGAACGGCCCCTCGGACTTTGGCGGCGAGTGCGCCGCTGCGGCGCCGGGCATGCCTGCGCCGGAAGCCCGCGTGGACGGCGGACACCTGACCGCCAGCTTCGGCCATCGCTTCACGCTGCTGTGGTTTGGCGGCAGCGTGCCGGCAGACATCGCCGCCTTGGCGCAGGCGCACGCCGCGAACGTGCAGCTGCTCGCCATCCATCCCGCTGGCAGTACGCCTCAGGAAGGGACGCTGGTCGATCCCGACGGGCAGGCCTTCCAGCGCTATGGCGCACAGCCGGGCACGCTGTACGTGGTCCGTCCGGACGGCTATGTCCTGGCACGCTGGCGCGCGCCGCAACCGGACCAGGTCCGCAGCGTCCTCGCCCCTTTCCTGCAAACCCCTGCTGACGGAGCCCGCCATGCAAGCTGACGAACTCGATCTCGCCTACACGCGCCTGTGCGAAACCATGGCCCGGGTCGGCCAGGACAAGACGCCGCTGCTGCTCGCCATGGTCTGCCTGGGCCTGATGAGCCGGCAGGACGCGCTGGCCCCCGTGCTCGCCCTGATCGAAACGGCCGAGGCGCGGGTGTAAAGTTCCGGTTCTCCGCACGGATCCGACATGAAAGCCCTGCCCCGCCTGGACCAGTTCCTGACCTACCGCCTGCACCAGGTCAACAAGCTCAGTGACAAGGACAGCGCCTACGCGTACCTCGAGCAATGCGGCCTGCTGCTCAGCGAAGGCCGTTGCCTGGCCGCGATTGGCGCGTTTGCGCCGCTGTCGGTCAACGCGCTCGCGCAGAAGGCCAACCTGACCAAGGGCCAGGCCAGCCGTTCGGCACAGGCGTTGGTGGAACGCGGGCTGGTCAGCAAATCGGCAAGCGAAGCCGACGGGCGCGGCGTGGTGCTCGCGCTGACGCCGCAGGGCAAGCCGCTGTACCGGCAGGCCATCGCGATGATCGCCCGGCGCAATGAAGAGATCTTCGGCTGCCTGAGCGAGCAGGAACGAGAAGTGCTGGGCAGCCTGTTGGACCGGCTCGTCGCCCACGCTACCCGCGACGAGCTTTCCGACGACGCTTAACGCCTCAGACTGTTTACCTCTCCGCGCGCTGTTTCGCGCCGCGCGGCTTCCGCTACCTCATTGCTCACCACCGTCTGGCCGATCGGCGCGAGCGCGATACCGGCCAGCTTCAGGTGCTGGATCGCGAACGGAATGCCGATGATGGTCACGAAGCACGCGATGGCCGACATCACGTGGCCGATCGCGAGCCAGATGCCCGCAAAGACGAACCACAGCACATTGCCGACCATGCCGAGCGCGCCCGTGCCGATGTCGTCGCGCTGGTTCAGTTCGCGCCGGCTGATCGCCTGCTTGCCGAACGGGAAGAACGTGAAGCTGCCGATCACGAAGCACGCCTTGCCCCACGGGATACCGACGATCGAGCAGAACGCGAGCAGCCCCGCCAGCCACCAGGCCAGGCCCATGAAGACACCGCCAAGGATGAACCAGAGGAAATTGCCGATCGCGCGCATGCAGGGATTCCGGGAAGAGTAGAAGAGAGCACGATGATACGCGCCGGCAAAAGCGTACCCATTTCTGCGTGCCTGGCGGCATGCCTGCGGCAGCCCTGATTTCCGCCGCTGATTGTCGGTCCGGGGCGCTGAAATGCCGCATTTCGCAGGCGCGCCGGAGCCAAAGCGTACCCATTTCTGCGGGCGTACCCATTTCTGCGAACAGGCAAAGCGTACCCGTTTCTGCGTACGCATCCGTGTGCCTGCGCAGGCCGTGCCCCGGCGATAGAATGTGCGCTCCTTTCCCTGTTAGCCGCACGCATTGCCGCGGCACGTCCTTCCGCAGTTTCCCGTCATGAAGCCCGTCCTGCTTGTCCTGAACCCGATGTCGTCCCAACACCTCGCCAGCATCGGCGAGCGATTCACGGTGCACTACGGCCCCGATGCCACCACGCGCGCCGACGCCGTGGCCACGCATGGCGCCTCGGCGCAGGCCGTACTCACCATCGGATCGATCGGCCTGACCGCGGCGGAAATGGACGCCATGCCGAAACTGGAACTGGTCTGCGCACTCGGCGCCGGCTACGAGAACATCGCGCTGGACCACGCCCGCGCGCGCGGCATTGCGGTGGCCAATGGTGCCGGCACCAATGACAGCTGCGTGGCCGACCATGCCATGGCACTGCTGCTCGCCACGGTGCGCGCCGTCCCGCAACTGGACAAGGCCACGCGCGCCGGCCAGTGGCGCGACACGCTGCCGCTGAGCCCGAATTTCTCGGGCAAGCGCATGGGGATCGTTGGGCTGGGCACCATCGGGCGGCGCATTGCCCGGCGCGGCGAAGGGTTCGATCTGGAGATCGGCTACCACAACCGCACGGCGCGCGCCGAGGTGCCGTACCGCTATTTCGACAGCGTGACCGCGCTGGCGCAGTGGGCGGACTATCTCGTCATCGCCACGCCTGGCGGCGCGGGCACGCGCCACCTCGTCGATGCCGGCGTGCTGGCGGCGCTGGGTCCGGCGGGCTTTCTGGTCAATATTGCGCGCGGCAGCGTGGTGGATACCGCCGCGCTCGCGCAGGCACTGCATGCGGGGACGGTTCGTGGTGCAGGCCTTGATGTTTACGAAACCGAACCGGCACCACCGACGGTGCTGTTCGACTGCCCGAACGTCGTCCTGACACCGCACATGGCCGGCTGGTCGCCCGAGGCGATCCAGGCGTCGGTGGATCAGTTCCTGGAGAACGCCCGCCGCCACTTTGCCGGCGAGCCGCTGCTCACGCCGGTCTGAGCGGCGCGCACCCTCAGGCGGCGGGAAACGTCACGCGCACGCGCAGTCCCGGGCCCGCGTCTTCCAGCGACACGCGGGCGCCATGCGACTGCGCAATCTCGGCCACGATGGCCAGGCCGAGCCCGCTGCCGCCGGTCGGCGCCTCGGGCACGCGGTAGAAGCGGTCGAACACGCGCCCGCGCTCCGCGGCAGGAATGCCCGGCCCGTTGTCGCTGACCAGAAGCTCGACCGCGCGGCCATCCGTCGCCTGCCTGACCTGCACGTCGACACGGCTGCCGCGCGGGATGTAGGCGAGCGCGTTGTCGATCAGGTTGGTCAGCAGGATGCGCAACGCATCGGTATCGCCGCGAACGCGCACAGTCGGGACGCTGTCGGCATCGAGCCCGAGGTCGATTTCACGATCCAGCGCGGCCTGGGCCATGTCGGCGACAACGCCGGTGGCAAGCTCGTGCAGGTCCAGCGGTTCCTGCGTCAACGTCACGGCACCGGGCTCCTGGCGCGCGAGCGTCAGCAGTTGCGTCACCAGATGGGTCAGCCGTTCTAGCCCCTGTCGCAGGTTGCCGACTGCCTGGCGGCGCGCCTGCGGATCTTCCGCGCGCTCGACCAGTTGCGCCTGCAACTGCAGCGCCGTCAGCGGCGTGCGCAGCGCGTGCGCGGCGTCGGCCACGAACGCGCGCTGGGTGTCGATGGCATGCGAGAGCCGCTCAAGCAGCTGGTTGAGCGCGTCGCTGAGCGGCGCGATCTCGTCGGGCATCGGGCGCACGGCCAGCGGCGTGAGCGCATTCGCGTCGCGCGCACGGACTTCGGTGGCAATCTCGCGCAGCGGCCGCAGGCCACGGCCCACCGCCATCCACACCAGCCAGGCCAACAGCGGCAGCAAGAGCAGCAGCGGCGCCACGGTGCGCAGCGCCATGCGTGCCGCGAGCGTGCGTCGCGCACTCATCGGCTGCGCGATCTGCACGACTGCGGGGCCCAGCTGCATGCTGTAGAGGCGCCATTCGCCTTCGCCCGTGGTGACGTTGGAGAACCCGAGCTCCGCGCGCGCCGGCAGCGCCGGATGCGCGTGAGACAGGTACAGGCTGCGGCCGGAACCGTCCCAGATATGGATGACCACGTCCTCATCGGCATGCAGCAGGTCGACGCCGGCCCCGCCCTCCACCAGGAACGGCGGTGCCACGGGGTCAGCGAACTGGCTCGGCAGCGCCGCCGCGACCTGCTTCATCTGGTAGTCGAACAGTGCATTGGCCTCCTGCCGCGCCTGGCCGTAGATCAGCACGGTCGCGATGGCAATGCCCGCCATCAGCCCGGCCGCAAGCCACCACAGCAGGGTTCGCTGGATCGAACGCATCAGTTGCCGTGCCCCTCTTCGAGCCGGGGCACGACATAGCCCACGCCGCGGATATTGCGGATCAGCGCGGCACCGAACTTCTTGCGCAGCGCGTGGATATAGACCTCGACCGTATTGCTGCCCACCTCGTCATCCCAGCTGTACAGGCGTTCCTGCAACTGCGCGACCGACCAGACCTTGCCCGGGCGCGCCATCAGCGCCGATAGCAGCGAGAACTCGCGCGCGGACAAGTGCACCGGTTCGCCGTTCAGCGTGACCTCGCGCGTGGCCGGGTTCAGCGAAATGGCGCCGTAGCTGAGGACCGGCTCGGCCCGCCCTTCGGCACGGCGCGCGAGCGCGTGCATGCGCGCGGCCAGTTCCTGCAGGTCGAACGGCTTGACCAGGTAATCGTCGGCACCCGCATTGAGTCCCGCCACACGGTCCGCGACCGCGTCGCGGGCAGTCAGGATCAGCACCGGCGTGGACACGCCGCGCGCGCGCAAGGCACGCAATACGTCGAGCCCCGAGCGGCGCGGCAACCCCAGATCGAGCAGGATCAGGTCATAGCACGCGCCTTCATCGGCGCTGCCCGAGCCGCCGGTCGGCGTGCCGGCGGCAAGGCCCGCCTCGCCATCCTGGACCCAGTCCACGGCAAACCCTTCCTGGCGCAGCGCAAGCTTCACGCTGTCGCCGATCATGGCATCGTCTTCCACCAGCAGCACGCGCATGTCTTATCCGATCTGTGGGCGGCCGTGATGCAGCGTATCGGCCAGCGCGCGCGCCAGGCCCGGCAGCGCGGGATAGCGCGCGGTAATCACGTAGACAGGCAGCTTGTCGAGAAAGGCCTGCATGCGGCCCTTGGCCACGAAGCGCGCATTGAACGCCGACGCTTGCAGCGCCGGCACGAAGCGCGGCAGGATGCCGCCACCCAAGTACACGCCGCCACGCGCGCCCAGCACCAGCGCGATGTCTGCCGCGACCGACCCCAGCAGGCCGAAAAACACGGCCATGGTGCGCTCGCAGAGCGGATCGTGGCGCGCCAAGGCTCCCGTCGTGACCTGCTCCGGCGTCAGCGGGACGTCCAGGAGCGTACCCGTTTCTGCGGACAGCGCGGCATGGATATGCGACAGGCCCATGCCCGACAACAACCGCTCCGCCGACACCCGCCCGAGGCTCGCGTGCGCGGCGCGCCAGGCGATCCACTCGTCGTCGGTCACGGGCATCAGTTCGATATGGCCGCCCTCCCCCGCGAGTGCCACGGCGGCGCCGCCCGGCGACGGCACCAGCCCCGACACGCCCAGGCCGGTACCGGGGCCGACCAGAGCACGCGGCGCAGTGGCCACGGGTGCGCCGGGGCGGATCTGCACGAGATCGTTCGCGCCGAGGTAAGGCAAGCCCAGCGCCAGCGACGTGAAATCGTTGATGGCCACGAGCGTCTGCAATCCCACCGCTTGCCGCGTGGCCTCGATCGAAAACGCCCAGTCATGGTTGGTCAGGCGTACCCGGTCGCCCGTGACCGGGTTGGCGAGGCCGATGGCGGCATGGAGCGGCAGCGTGGCTCCCGAGGCAGACTGCGCGTCGAGGTAGTGCCGCATGGCCGCCTCGAGCGACGGATAGTCGGCCACCTTGAGCGCGGTCACCGTGCCGATCTGCATCGGCGCGGCTTCCAGCGCGAACCGCACGTTGGTGCCGCCAACGTCGGCAAGCAGGCGCGGATAGGCGCTGTCAACGGACACGGTCGAAGCGGTCATGGCGTCGCTCATGCACGAAAAATGTCGAAGCCGCGGCGCTGGTTGGCCAGCACGATGCTGACCGGCAGCGCCGGCGTCGGGCCTTGCATCGCGCGGGCCAGCACCTCGGCCTTGACCTGGCCCGTGACAGCAAGGAAAGCACGCTCGGCCGCCAGCAGCGCGGCAAGATTCAGTGTCACCCGCGCATGCGGCGCAGTCGACGGATGGGTGATGAGGTACCCGGGCTTCGGGTCGCTGAGCGCGGTCTGCAGTTCGGGCGCATCCGGAAACAGCGATGCGGTGTGTCCATCCTCGCCCATGCCAAGCACCACGACGTCGGGTTGGCGGAACGCCTTGTTGAGACGCGCCACGGCACTCGCCGGGTCCTCGACCTCCGCGGCATCCGCGATCAGCGGCACAAAGGCCGCACTGGCCGCGGCCTCGCGCAGCAGGTGGGCGCGCACGAGCGCGCCATTGCTGTCGGGATGGTCCAACGGCACCACGCGCTCGTCGACCAGCGTGATGGTCACTGCCTCCCAGCGCACAGGCCGGTAGCGCAGGCGCTCGAACATCGGTACGGGAGAACGCCCGCCGGACACAGCAAGCACGGCCCAGCCGTTGACCCGGATCGCCTGGTCCAGTGCATTGCCGATGGAAATGGCCAGCGCCTCGGCCTGATCCATCGCGGTTGCGTGCTCGAATTCGCGCATGGCGCTATCTCCTTGTCAGGCTTCCTCGTGCCAGAGCGAGTCGTCGCGCGACATCAGCGCCGATGACGCCGCCGGACCCCACGTGCCCGCGGTATACGGCTTGGGCGGCACGTTGCTTTCTTCCCATGTGTCGAGAATCGGCTCGACCCAGCGCCAGGCCTGCACCTGCTCGTCACGCCGCACGAACAGGCCCAGCCGGCCGCGGATCACGTCGAGCAGCAGCCGCTCATAGGCGCCCGCGCGACGCACCTTGAAGGAGTTGGCGAAGTCCAGGTCGAGCGAGGTCGGCGTCAGTTCCAGCGTGTCGCCCGGCTGCTTGACGAGGAAGTACAGGCGGATGCTTTCCTCAGGCTGCAGCTGGATCACGAGCCGGTTCTGCGGCGACAGCGTCAGCGGGCGCGGAAAGATGGCATGCGGCACATCGCGGAAATGCACCACGATCTCGGCCACGCGCGACTGCATGCGCTTGCCCGTGCGCAGGTAGAACGGCACGCCTTCCCAGCGCCAGTTGGCGATCTCCGCCTTGATGGCGACAAAGGTCTCGGTCCGGCTGTCGGCGGCAATGCCTTTCTCGTCGAGGTAGCCCGGCACCGGCTTGCCCGCAATGGCACCGGCGCGATACTGGCCACGCACGGTCTTCTCCGCCACGGCCTGGGGCGTGATCGGCTTGAGCGCCTTGAGGATCTTGATCTTCTCGTCGCGGATCGCGTCTTCCGACAGGCTGCTCGGCGGCTCCATGGCCACCATGCACAGCAGTTGCAGCAGGTGGTTCTGGACCATGTCGCGCAACGCGCCCGTGTGGTCGTAGAAGTCACCGCGCGTCTCGACCCCGAGTTCCTCGGCAATCGTGATCTGCACGTCTTGCACCCATTCGCGCCGCCACAGCGGCTCGAACAGCGCGTTGCCGAAGCGGATCGCCATCAGGTTCTGCACCGACTCCTTGCCCAGGTAGTGATCGATGCGGTAGATCTGGTCCTCGGCAAAGAACTTGGCGACAGCGGCGTTGATCGCCTCCGACGATTCGAGATCGTGTCCCAGCGGCTTTTCCAGCACGATGCGCACATTGGGTGTGTTCAGGCCGGTACGTGCGAGCTGCTCGCAGATCGGCACGAACAGGTCCGGTGCCGTGGCGAGGTAGCACACCACGACTTCGGGCCTGCGCGACAGCACCTTTTCGGCGAGTGCGTCGAAGTGCGCGGGCACGCGTGCGTCGGCCTGCACGTAGCAGATGCGGGCCAGGAACGCGGCCCATGACTCGGGCGGCGCATGCGCCAGGCCCGGTCGTACGCCCTGCTCCAGCGACGCAATGTAGTCTTCCTGGCTCAGTGGCTGGCTGCCCGTGGCGAGGATGCGCGCACGCGGGTGCAGCAGCCCGGCATGGTGGGCTTCAAAAAGCGACGGCAACAGCTTGCGCCGGGCCAGGTCGCCGGTGCCGCCGAACAGCACCATGTCGAAATCAGGCATGCTCACCGTGGACTCCTTGGCATGAGGATGGCGGTCAGAACGCGCGCGTGCGCGGCACCTGCCCGATGCGGCCGCATGGAATGAGTGTCCCGCAGCGGCGCATAAGTTCCGGCCAGTTTACGTGAGTCCCTGCCGCTTGGCGAGGCGCGCGGGCCACAAAGCGTACCCATTTCTGCGTGACGACAGGCAGCGGCTTTCCACCGTGCAGCGTGCCGCGAAGTGCGCTAGGCTGAAAGCAACCCCGCAGGAGAAACCTATGCCACGTCACCCAGTACTCGAACGGGTCACGGCCCGCATCGTCTCGCGCAGCGGCCCTTCGCGTCAGGCCTACCTTGACCGCACGCGCGCCATGGCGGGCCAGAAAGTCGAGCGCAGCCAGATTTCCTGTACCAACCTCGCGCACGCCATCGCCGCCATGCCGGACGAGGCCAAGATCCGGCTCAAGGCCGACGAACGGCCCAACCTTGCGATTGTCTCTTCGTACAACGACATGCTGTCGGCGCACCAGCCGCTGGCTGCCTTCCCGAAGTGGCTCAAGGAAGCGGCGCTGGAAGCCGGCGGCACCGCGCAGTTCGCCGGCGGCACGCCTGCCATGTGCGACGGCGTGACCCAGGGCCAGGATGGCATGGACCTGTCGCTGTTCTCGCGCGATGTGATCGCGCTGGCCACGGCCGTGGCGCTGTCGCACCAGATGTTCGACGGCGCGCTGTATCTCGGTGTCTGCGACAAGATCGTGCCGGGGCTCGTGATGGGCGCGCTGTCGTTCGGCCACCTGCCCGCGGTGTTCGTGCCGGGCGGTCCCATGACCACGGGCATGAGCAACGACGAGAAGGCGCATGTGCGCCAGCTCTATGCCGAAGGCAAGATCGGCCGCAAGGAACTGCTCGAGGCCGAGACCCGTTCCTATCATGGCCCCGGCACGTGCACGTTCTACGGCACCGCCAACTCCAACCAGATGCTGATGGAGATCATGGGCCTGCATCTGCCGGGCACGGCCTTCATCAATCCCAACACGCCGCTGCGCGAAGCGCTCACGCGTGAATCGGCGCGGCAGGCCTTGCGCCTTGTGCACGGCGGCGAGCGGTATACGCCGGTGGCCGACGTGCTCGACGAGCGCGCCTTCGTCAACGGCATCGTCGGCCTGCTGGCCACGGGCGGCTCGACCAACCACACGCTGCACCTGATTGCCATGGCACGCGTGGCCGGCATCGTGCTGACGTGGGACGACTTCGACGAACTGTCGGCTGCGGTGCCGCTGCTTGCGCGCGTCTATCCGAACGGCAAGGCCGACGTGAACCAGTTCCAGGCAGCCGGCGGCCTGTCGGTGGTGATTCGCGGGCTGCTCGAACTCGGCCTGCTGCATGACGACGTAAACACGGTGGTCGGCCGCGGGCTGGAGGCCTATACACGCGAGCCCGTGCTGCGCGATGGCAAGCTCGAATGGACGGACGGACCCCAGGCCTCGCTCGACGACACGATCGTGCGCGGCGCGGCGCAGCCGTTCGCGGCGGACGGTGGCATCAAGGTGCTCGACGGCAAGCTCGGACGCGCGGTCATCAAGACCTCAGCAGTGAAGCCGGAGCACCAGGTCGTGGAAGCGCCTGCGATCGTGTTCGAGCACCAGGACGATGTGATAGCGGCATTCAAGCGCGGCGAACTGGAGCGCGATTTCGTCGCGGTCCTGCCGTGGCAGGGGCCTGCATCGTGCGGCATGCCGGAACTGCACAAGCTCACGCCGACGCTGACAGTGCTGCAGGACCGCGGCTTCCATGTCGCGCTCGTGACGGACGGACGCATGTCCGGCGCCTCGGGCAAGGTGCCCGCGGCCATCCACGTCTGTCCCGAGGCCCTGAACGGCGGCGGTATCGCTCGCGTGCGCAGCGGCGACATGGTGCGCGTCGACGCGCCGGCCGGCGTGCTGACCGTGCTGGTGGCGGATGCCGAGTGGGACGCGCGCGAATCGGCACGTCCCAATCTGCGGGCCAATCGTCACGGCGTCGGACGCGACCTGTTCGCGACCTTCCGCCGCAACGTCAGCGAGGCCGAAGCGGGCGCCTGCACGCTGTTCGCGGACGAAGACGCGCGCGATTGAAGCACGGAGCTAACCCGCGCGCCGCAGCGGATTGGCGCGCGGATCCGGCGCGGCCGCGGGCGGCGTGGTCACCGGCGTAACCCCTGGATCCGGCATGCGTACCTCCTGAATAGGCACCGCGATCTTGCAACCGGCATCCTCGAGCACGTGCTTGATGCGCTCATAGAACGCATCAAGCACGGCCCAGTAATCGCCGCTTGAAGTCCAGCAGCGCAGGTTCAATGTAATGCCCTGCTGCGTGTAGTTGACCACCATCGCTTCGGGCTTCGGCTCCGGCAGCAGGCGCGGTTCGTCCGCGAGCATCTTGCGCAGCGCATCCAGGCCCTTGTGCATATCGCTGCCGAAGGCCACCGTGGTTTCGATGTCCATGCGGCGCGTGGGGTTCTCGCTGTAGTTCGTGATGGCGCTGCCCCACAGCTTGCCGTTCGGCACGCGCAGGCACACACCGTCGGCCGTGGTCAGCTCGGTCATGAACAGGCCGGTCTCACGCACCGTACCGGCCACACCCTGAGCGTCGATGTACTGTCCGACGCGGAACGGCCGCAGCAGCACCAGCATGATGCCGGCGGCGATATTCTGCAGCGTGCCCTGCAGCGCCAGCCCGATCGCCAGGCCGGCTGCGCCAAGCATCGCTATGATGCTCGCTGTCTGCACGCCGAACTGCGACAGCACGAGCACGATGGTCAGCACGCGAACCATCCACTGGAACGCATTGGCCAGCAGCGGCCGCACGGTCTCGTCCACATGCGTTCGGCCCAGTGTGCGCCCAACAGCGGCGGCGGCGCGCGCCGACAGCCACCAGCCCGCGAGCAGGATCACCACGGCGGCAATGCAGTTCATACCCTGATGCACGGCAAGCTGTACGAGGTAATTCCACGCGGTTTCGATCTTGTCGGCGTCCATAGTCCAGTTCATGAGAAGCGGCTCCAGGTTGTGGGCGTACCCGTTTCTGCGTGCGCAGGCGAATGCCGCGCGCGGCATGAGATTCGCCGCGAAGCAACGAATCAACCGCGCTTGTCGAGTCTAAATGTCAGACATTCACCGACAAAGGACGCAGTTGCACAGGCTTACGCTATTTTTTAGAGGACAACCGCAAGACGAATTGGTTTCCGGCATCGACCGCCGGCGGCAAACCGGTTCAGCGCGCGCGGGCGGTGCGCCACGCGCCGGGCGTGATGCCGAACGCTGAACGGAAGCGGTTATTGAAATGGCTGGGCGAGGCAAACCCCGCGCGCACAGCGATCTCATGCAAGCTCAGACCCGGCTCGCCCAACAGTCGCAGCGCCCGTTGCAGCCGCGCTCGCAGGATCCACGCATGCGGCGGCATGCCGAAGCTCACGCGGAACATGCGCGCGAAGTGGTATTCCGACAAATCCGCCAGCGCGGCCAGCTCGCCGAGCGTCGGATTCTGTTCGGGATGGGCTTCGATCCAGTCGCGCACCGTGCGGCGCGCCACCGCAGACAGTCCGCCGCGCCAGTCGACATCGGGACGGTGTGCCGCATGGCTGAGCAGAAGGTGGGTGACGGCGTCATGCGCCAGCGCGTTGCCGGTCATGCGCGCATCGGGCGCCTGCCAGTCGAGCATGGCCAGGCGCTGGCCGAGCGCGAACAGGGCCGGATCCTGCGCGAAGGTCAGGTCGCGCAACTGCAGGCCGCGCGGCTCGCGGTCGAGCAGCCGCACGCAGTGCCAGGCGACGTAGTCGGGATCGAAGTACAGGTGCAGGAAGCGCTGGGTACCGCCGACATGCCAGCGCGATTCATGATCCGCGGGCAACAGGCACAGACGGCCGGGCGCACCAAGGTTGCCGGGCTGGTCGAGCCGGTAGGTCGAGTGGCCGCCCTCGAGGTAAACCGACAGCGTATGGTGGCCCGGCTGCGCATAGGCAGTGTCGTCATGCCCGTTGCGCCACAGCGCGAGGCCAAGCCCATCGCCAAGCGCGGCGGCGCGTTCCAGCGACGCGCGCGAGCCCGTCAGCGCGTTGAACACCGCATGGTGTCGCAGCGGATCGTTCCCGGTGTGGAGGCTGGTGTCAGGGGGGGCCATGCGTGTCAGAAGAATGCCTGGCGACTATACCGCGATCGCCCGCCCGACGTTGCCGGACGACACCATGCATGCACGCAGAAATGGGTACGCTTTGGACTTCTGCGCCCCGGTCATCAGGCCGGATGGTCGTGCAGGCGGTCGCGGTGGGTCAGTGCCGGGAACAGGCGCATCCAGACCGCCACCACCAGCAGCGTGCCCACGCCACCGAGGATCACGGCGCCGACCGGGCCCAGCAACGCCGCCGTCACGCCCGACTCGAACTCGCCGAGCTGGTTGGAGGCGCCGATAAAGACCGAGTTGACCGCACCGACGCGTCCGCGCATGTCATCGGGCGTATCAAGCTGGACCAGCGTCGAGCGCACCACCACGCTGATCATGTCCGATGCGCCGAGCACCACCAGTGCGACCATCGACAGGGGCAGCCAGTGCGACACGCCGAACACCAGCGTGGCTGCGCCGAACAGTGCCACGGCACCGAACATCACCTTCCCCGCGCGGCGGTTGAGCGGATGGTGGGCCAGCCACAGCGCGGTGACCAGCGCCCCGATCGCGGGCGATGAACGCAGCAACCCGAGCCCCCAGGGCCCGGTGTGCAGGATGTCGCGCGCATAGATCGGCAGCAGCGCCGTGGCGCCGCCGAGCAGCACCGCGAACAGGTCCAGCGAGATCGCGCCAAGCAGCACCGGGCGGCTGCGAATATAGGCAAAACCGGCAATCAGCGTCTTCACGCTGACCGGCGCGGTCAGCCGCTGCACCGGCTGGCGCAGCGACAGGCCGCTGACGAGAACCGCGGCGATCACGAACAGCGTGGCGCTCAGCGCGTACACCACGCCAGGCCCCGCAACATAGGCAAAGCCACCTATGGCCGGGCCGATGATGATGGCCGCCTGCCCCGCCGAACTGGACAGCGCCACCGCGCGCGGCAACTGGCGCGGCGTCACCACGCTCGGCAGCAGCGCCTGCAGCGTGGGCGTCTCGAACGCCCGCGTCGCACCGATCAGGGCCACGAACACGAAGATGTGCTCGGGATTGATCCACCCGGAGAGGCTGGACACTGCCATCGCGACAGCGATCAGCGCTTCAAGCGCCTGGCAGGTGCGTACGATGCGGCGCCGGTCGAAGCGGTCCGCCATGTGGCCCGACATCAGGATCAGCGCAACGGACGGCAGGAACTGCACAAGCCCCACCAGCCCAAGCATGAAGGCGTCGCGCGTCAGGTCATACATCTGCCAGCCGACCGCCACGGTGAAGATCTGGTACCCGATGGTGGTGCACAGGCGCGCAAACCAGAAACGGCGGAATGAAGCATCACCGAAGACGCTGTCGGACGCTTCGGCAGTGGTGGCGGCGGGGGAAGACATGGGAGCAGTCGCGGCGGCGTTTGCCGGTCAGGGAGATGGATGGCGTGACTTCGCGGCCAGCTGCGGAGCAGCCGGCTGCACAGCGCGCCGTCAAGGCAAGAGCGCTATTCTACGGCGGCATGGCGGATCGCGTGCATACAGCTGCCGACATTCGCACACGACGTAAAGGGAGGGGCTTTCTGGCCCGGGCCGCGTTGCTATCGTAGGTGCAAATGCGCGCAAAACAGCACTTCAATGCAAAACGGCCCGCATTGCTGCGGGCCGTTTTGCATCCGGGATGCGCGCGGGTCAGACGATCTCGCGCGTTTCCAGGAACTGCACGTCCGGGAATTTTTCCTGGGTGAGGCGCAGGTTGACCATGCTGGGCGCCAGGTAGACATGGTCGCCGGCACCGTCGAGCGCCACGTTGTGGCCAGCCTTGGCGATGAGCTTCTCGATCTCGGCCGGCGCGCCTTTGAGCCAGCGCGCGGTCGCGCATTCGTGCGACTCGAAGATGGCATCGACGCCGTACTCATGCTCGAGCCGGTGCGCCACCACGTCGAACTGCAGGATACCGACCGCGCCCAGCACGAGTTCGTTCGAGGCGAGCGGACGGAACATCTGCGTGGCGCCCTCTTCCGCTAGCTGCTGCAAGCCCTTCTGCAGCTGCTTGACCTTGAGCGGGTTGTTCAGCCGCGCGCGGCGGAAGAACTCGGGCGCGAACGACGGGATGCCCGTGAACTTGAGCGGCTCGCCCTCGGTGAAGACATCGCCCAGGCGGATGGTGCCGTGGTTCGGCACGCCGATGATGTCGCCGGCGTAGGCCTCTTCCGTGGTGTTGCGGTCCTGCGCCATGAACGTGATGGCGTTGTTGATCGCCACGGTCTTGCCCTGTGAGACATGCAGCAGCTTCATGCCGCGCTCGAAGCGGCCCGAGCACACGCGCACGAACGCGATGCGGTCGCGGTGGCGCGGATCCATATTGGCCTGGATCTTGAACACGAAGCCCGTGAACTTGCCTTCCTGCGGCTCGACCACGCGCGATTCGGTATTGCGCGCGAGCGGCGGCGGCGACAGCTGGCACAGCGCGTCGAGCAGCGACTGCACGCCGAAGTTGTTGATGGCGGAGCCGAAGTAGACCGGCGTCTGCTTGCCGGCCAGGAACGCATCCTTGTCGAAGGTGTGCGAGGCACCGCGCACCAGTTCGATCTCGAGGCGCACCTCGTCGGCCTGGCTGCCGAGGATGCGGTCGAGCTCCGGATTGTCGAGGCCATCGAGAATGGCCGCCGTACCCTTGTCGCCGTGCGGATCGAACAGCTGCACCTTGTCGTCGATGAGGTGGTACACGCCGCGGAACGCCTTGCCCATGCCGATCGGCCAGGTCATCGGCGCGCACTGGATCTGCAGCACGTCTTCGATTTCATCGAGCAGCTCGATCGGCGAACGGCCTTCGCGGTCGAGCTTGTTGATGAAGGTGAGGATCGGCGTAGCGCGCAGGCGGCAGACATTGAGCAGCTTGATGGTCTGCGCTTCCACGCCGTTGACCGAGTCGATCACCATCACGGCCGAGTCCACGGCAGTCAGCGTGCGGTAGGTGTCTTCGGAGAAGTCCTCGTGGCCCGGCGTGTCGAGCAGGTTGACGATGTTCTCCTCGGCCTTGCCGTCGGCAGCTTCGCGGCGGTACGGGAACTGCATCACCGACGAAGTCACCGAAATGCCGCGCTGCTTTTCCAGCTCCATCCAGTCCGACGTGGCATGGCGGTCGGCCTTGCGCGCACGCACTTCGCCGGCCACCTGGATCGCGCCGCCGAACCACAGCAGCTTTTCGGTCAGCGTGGTCTTGCCCGCGTCAGGGTGGGAGATGATGGCAAAGGTGCGTCGACGCGCAATTTCGGATACGAGCGAGCTCACGGCAGCGGATAGGGATCGGGAAGATTGCAAGGCCCGGCATGCGGGAGCCGACCGGGCAACGGCGGGGACCGCGGGCAGGCGGTCGGGCCGGCACTGCGGGCACGCACGAAAGGGAATGGGGCGCTATTTTACCGGTTCGCCGCCCTGCCCGGGCAACGCATCCGCCTGCTGGCCGCGCAGGCTGCCGAACTGCAGCGCGTACTGGCGCGTCAGCTCCGCGCCGAAAAAGAAGATCTGTGCGGAGTAATACACCCACAGCATCAATGCCACGACGGAGCCTGCGGCCCCATACGACGATGCCACCGCGCTGTTGCCCAGGTAAAGGCCAATCAGGCGCTTGCCCACGGCAAACAGCACCGCGGTGATGATCGCGCCCATGGTGACATCGCGCCACGCAATGCGCGCGTTGGGCAGCATCTTGAAGATGACCGCGAACAACGCCGTCACCACGGCAAACGAGAACAGCGTGGAGAGCACATCGGCCACGGGCGCGAACCACGACTGTGTCCACAGCGCGCCCCAGAAGCGATCCACCACGGCAAGCGCCGCGTTCACGATCAGCGAGACCAGCAGCATCAACGCCAGCACCAGCACCAGGCTGAACGAGAGCAGCCGCGAGCGCAGCAGCTGCTGCCAGCCCGCAGTCGCAGGCACCGGCACGTGCCAGATATCGTCGAGGCTGCTCTTGAGTTCCGCAAAGGCGCTGGTGGCGCCGACAAACAGGATCCCGGTGGCGATGATGGCCGCCACCCCGCTGCCCCCGGCGCGGTGCGTGGCTGCCAGGATGCTCTGGATCGCGCTCGCGCCCTGCTCGCCGACGAGGTCTTGCAACTGCTCGAAAATCTCGCCGCGCGCGGCCTCTGCGCCGAAGAACAGGCCGGCGATCGATATCACCAGCACCAGGATCGGGGCCATCGAGAACAGCATGTAGAACGAGAGCGCGGCGCCCTTGCTGGCCGCGCGGTGCGCGAACCACGACTGAACTGCAGCGATCACCACGCGAACCGTGCGCTGGCCGGTGTGGCGGTCAGGCAGGAAGCGCCGCAGGCCAGTGTGCGGACGCCGGGCGTGGCGGTCCGTGGAATCGGACAGGTTGTGCTCATCAGCAGTCATGCTCGGGAGACCTTCGCAGCACCACGGACAGAACGTGGCGCCAGCTGCCATGCCTTGTGCAGCCGCAGCCGACGCGACACCTGCGTTCATGATACTTCGCATCGGCGCACTCTTCCGAGCCTGGGACCGCATCCGGCAGCACAGGACCGACCTGCTACAGTAAAAGCAGGCATGCCTGCCCGCGCCTGTGACGCGGCATCTGCGCCGCAACTACCGCGAAAGGAGCCACTGTGACCCGCACAATCCCAGGTCGGCCGCTGGCCGTCATTCTGCTGCTTGGACTAAGCCTGCTGGCTTGCGGCGGCTGCGAGCGCAGCCAGCCCGGACCCAAACCCATTTCCGGCGCGGCCGCCAGCGGGGACGGCCAGTCGCCGGCTCCGGCTCAGCAGCCAGCCCCGGCACGCTGAGCATCGCTCGCCCGCCGTGGCAACGGCTCGGGGCGTACCCGTTTCTGCGTACAGCGCAAGGCGCGCGCGATGTGACACACCCGTGGCCTGTGTAACAGGGCTGCAACCGTGGCAGAAGCGCGCCGCAGGACCTTCTCGCGGGGCGCAATGCCGCTTGGGGCGGGGGATCGCGGCATGTAACTCTTACGCGGGGCGGGCCGCGCGGCGAGGCGGGCGGGCCGCTGCCGTTGCATCTGCGTAACGGAATCGTCGGCGACCGCGGCGCGGAGTGACCCTACAGCCTTCGCATCGGGCTGGAAGCCGCATAAAACAAGCCTTTGCGGCCATTGGCACACTTGTCGCTCTCTGTCTGACAGGGAGTCGTAAAAATCCGTGACGCCATTACGCACGATTGCAAGAGGAGCCCCCAGCCATGCGTCATCCGCCAGCACGTATGACGGCACGCCGGCGTTCGCACCGGTTGGCGGGACCGCCGCCGTCTGTCATGGACCTGTTGTCATCGCCGTTGCTGCCGCATCCGCGTGTGCCCACACAGCCCGCATCGCCTTGCGCGTTGTGGAGCCGGGCGCTTGCGATCTCGGCGTACCGGCGCCGCACAGGACATTAGATATTTAGATATGGCCACGGTGCAGCTGCCCCAGCGCAGCAAGCGCCGCAAGCCAGCAGGAACTTGTGCTCCGTCCCCCGGCGGGCACTTTTTTCCACCAAGGAGGAGCCACCCATGAAAGCCGGATACCTTGCCGCCGCCCTGGCTCTGTGCTCGACCAGCGCCGTGGCGGCCAGCTATGCCTATTTCGACCGGCCCGACAACGCCAGTGACAATTCGCATGCGGCCGTGAGCAGCGACGTCTACGTGCGCGGCTTCGGCTGGGCGTGGGGCGACTTGCAGTTCAAGCAGGACCCGGGCGCCGCGACGCCGAGCGAGCGGCAGGCACGCGATGGCCTGGACCGCCGCGACGCGGCGCCCGGCCGCCACAATGACGGCGGCGGCAACGCCCCGCCGCGCCCGCGCGGCAAGATCAGCATGAACCTGGCGGCGGCTCCCGTCGCCGGGACGCAGGCTTCCGGACCGGAGCGCACGCCACACGCGCCGGTCGCCGTTGTGCGCTGACGTGCCGCAAGGCACGGGGAAGGGGGAACCGGCGAGCGGACGTCGCCAGTTCCCCTTTCCCTGGAGCGCCTGGCGCGCGCAGACGTCCGCGCGCCGGCTGCGCGTATGCGGCCATCAGTCCACCCGCCGTTCGCCTGCCTGCTTGCCGCTTACTCGCCGGCCGTCGGCTGCGTCTCCACGCGGATGTTGTGCTTGTGCATGAGCCGGTACAACGTCACGCGCGACACGTTGAGTTCGCGCGCGGCGGGCACGACATGGAAGCCGTGGCTCGCCATGACGCTGCGGATCGCCTCGCGTTCGGCCTCCTCGCGAATCGCATCGAGCGTCTTGCGCGGCAACTCGGCACCGCCATGAAGCTGGAGATCCTCCGCGGTGATCTTGCGGTTGTCGGTCATCACGATCGCACGCCGCACGCGGTTGATCAGCTCCCGCACATTGCCCGGCCAGGCGTATTGCATCATCGCCTGGGTAGCGCACGGCGAGAATCCGCGGATGCGCCGGTGGGCTTCGTGCCCGTGCTCGGCCAGCACCGCATTGGCAAGCTGCAGGATATCCTCGCCGCGTTCGCGCAATGCGGGGATGGTCAGCGTGAGCACGCAGAGCCGGTGGAACAAGTCCGCGCGGAAGCGGCCATCGGCCTGCGCCGCCACCAGGTCCACGTGCGTGGCCGAGATGATGCGCAGGTCCAGCGGAATGGACTGGTGTCCGCCCAGCCGGGTGATGGTGCCCTGCTGCAGGAAACGCAACAGCGCCACCTGGCTTTCAAGCGGCAGGTCGCCGATTTCATCCAGGAACAGCGTGCCGCCCTGCGCCTGCTCGATCCAGCCGATCTTGCGCTGGTTCGCGCCGGTGAACGCGCCCTTCTCGTAGCCGAACAGTTCCGACTGCACGAGATGCGAAGGAATCGCGCCGCAGTTGATCGCAACGAATGGCCCCTTGCGCCGACTCGATGCCTCATGGATGGCCTGTGCTGCGAGTTCCTTGCCCGTGCCGGACTCGCCCGAGATAAACACCGGCGCGTCGTTGTGCGCGACCTTGGCCAGCGAGCGGAACATCACGCGCATCGACGCGCATTCACCGATCATGGTCCCGTGCGGCGCCATCTCGGTGGTGCGCCCGTGATGCAGGCACGCCATGCCGTGCGCATGCTTGAGCGTGTAGAGCAGCTCGTCGTGCGAGAACGGCGTGCGCACGTAGTCGACGCAATAGTCGCGGATCAGCCGGCGTATACGCTGGTCCGCAAGTCGTGCGTCGGTGGTGATGGCCACCCACGTCACGTGCAGGTGTTGCAGCCCCTGCTCCAGTTGCCCGAGCTCGACATCGCTGTACTCGGCCTGCAGGTCGATCACGCCCGCCATGGGCGGGCCTGTCCGCACGATGCGCTCGAGGTCGCGCACCTGCTGGATGCGGCGCACATCCCAACCCGGCCCGAACTGGGCAGGGGTAAAACCAAAATCCTCATGACGCGACACGACCACGACCTGCGCGGCGCGTGTCGGCGCCTTGCACAGTCGGTCCATTACGATCTCCCGGACGTTGGGCTTATTGTTCATCCCGGTTTCCCGGCGCATCGGTTCCGGCCCTCCCGGCCGTTGCCGCCGCGGGTTTGACGTCGGTATCACGAACTGGACTGACTGCGTGCTGGTTCATCCATGACAGCAAGCGGATCGCTGCCAAGATGCAATTCTTCCTGAAGACGGCGCCGCACGGCATCCCGCTCGCGCATCAGTTCAACGCGGGGTGCCTCTGGCGTCTGTCCGGAATACTGATAGTAGAGAGCCTTGTAGGTCTGCTGGCTCAGGATCCATTCCTGCAGCAGCTCACGCTGGCGTACCAGTTCGGCCTCGAGCAGCCGATGGCGCCGCAGCAGGTTCTCGATCGCCTCGCGCGCGCTCGACGACAGCTCGCCGTCCTGGAGCAACGCGGTCACGTCCGACACCGCCGCACCGTCGTGGCGGATCCTGCGGGTGGCTGATTCACCTGCGGCTTCTCCCAGTACAGCCCAGGTGCGATGCATGGAACGACTGGCGGACTCGCTGATGGGCCCGATGGCGGTTCGCCGGATTTCTCCTGCGGTCATGATCTGATCCCCGTTGTACAACACCCCCGGCACTACACGTTCGCGTTTACCACTTTTCTGTCTTTAAATTGTTTTTTGCTTGGCGCACGTGTGTCCGCGCGCTCTGTCTTCGTGGTGGCGATGCCGTATTGAAATACGGTCTTGTCGGACGTGTCCCACGGCAGGCGGACTTGCCGAAACTGCTTCAGTGCGCTCTACGGCGCCTTTTCCGATGAACCGGAGTCAAGAAAGGGCGCTTTCATGCGCCCCCTCCTTGCCACGCCTATAGTTCAGTGCATTTGCGGCGGTTTGTCCAGCCCCGAGTGGGGGATGTCCGACCAAACTCATGCCGCACTCATCCATCGGGATGAAGCCTGCCGCAAGCGCCTCACCGTTCTCATCCATCGGCATGGCATGCTTCTGCGGTCATGCGCCGGCGCGTCCGAGGCCCGCAGAAACGGGTACGCTTTGCCACGGCCGCTCACGCAGAAACGGGTACGCTTTGGGGGTTTTCAGCACGCGGACTGCGTGCGGCGGGAGCCGCCGCAGTCCGCACCGCTCAATGGCCCGGCAGGTAGTAGAACTTGAAGACGAACACCGCAGCGATGATCCACACCATCACCGGGACATTGCGGGCACGGCCGGTCAGCAGCTTCAGCACGGCATAGGTAATGAAGCCAAATGCAACGCCATTGGCGACGGAATAGGTGAACGGCATGCCGAGCGCGGTGAGCACGGCCGGCACGACTTCAGTGACGTCGTTCCAGTCGATGTCGAGCAGTTCGCGCAGCATCAGGCAGGACACATAGAGCAATGCCGGCGCGGTCGCGTAGGCCGGCACCGTGCCCGCGAGCGGCGCAATGAACAGGCACGCGAGGAACAGGACCGCGACCGTTACGGCGGTGAGCCCGGTACGTCCGCCTGCCTGCACGCCCGATGCGCTTTCGATATAGGCGGTGGTCGACGACGTGCCCAGGAACGAGCCCGCCATGATCGCCGTGCTGTCCGCCATCAGCGCCTTGTTGAGGCGGTCCATGCGGCCGGCCTTGAGCAGTCCCGCGCGGTTGGCCACGCCCATCAGCGTGCCAGTGGCGTCGAACAGTTCCACCAGGAAGAAGACCAGCACCACGTTGACGATGCCGATCGACAACGCCGCCGAAATATCGAGCTTGAACAGCGTCGGGCTGATCGAAGGCGGTGCCGACAACACGCCGTGGAAGGTATTGCCGGCGAAGAAGAAGCTCAGCACCGTGGTCAGCAGGATGCCGATCAGGATCGCGCCCTTCACCTTGAGCTGGTCCAGCGAAACGATGACGAAGAAGCCGACGATCGCCAGCACCGCGGACGGCTGGTGGAGGTCGCCGATGGTCACGAGCGTAGCGGGGCTCGCCGTGACGATGCCCGCGTTCTTGAGCGCCACGATCGCGAGGAACAGGCCGATGCCCGCGGTGATCGCCACGCGAATCGAATGCGGAATGCCGTTGACGATCATCTCGCGCACGCGGAACAGCGTGACCAGCAGGAACAGGCAGCCGGAAATGAACACCGCGCCAAGCGCGGCCTGCCACGCGAAGCCCATGCCCTTTACCACGGTGTACGCAAAGTAAGCATTCAGGCCCATGCCTGGGGCCATCGCGATCGGATAGTTGGCATAGAAGCCCATGATCAGCGTACCGATCGCCGCAGCCACGCACGTGGCCACGAAAACCGCGTCCTTGGGCATGCCGGCATCGCCGAGGATGGACGGGTTCACGAAGATGATGTACGCCATCGTGAGGAAGGTCGTCATCCCGGCAAGCACTTCGGTGCGGACATCCGTCTGGTGTTCCGACAGCCTGAAGAGCCGCTCAAGCAGCGAAGGCGCGGGTTGGCCGGCGGCGGGGCCGCCCGGCGTGGAGGCGGGTTCCGGTATCGACATGAATGGTCTCCTGACTGTCTATCGTTGGGGCATCGGCGCGCCGGGCGCAATGGCTGACGGGGCCGGGACATCCTGGCCGGCCGCACGGGTTTGCCGCCTGCGCAGGTCGCGGCAAGCGTACTCTCGTACAGAATCCTGGCGCAGGTGTCGGTGCCGACGCATGAACGATATGCAAAAGGCGTGATGATCCCACAGCGCCGGAAAGTGATGCCAGCCCCACCCCGGGATCACTCCCAGCTTGACGGTGACATCGAACCCCCGTATAAATCGGCCTAGATTCAAGCGACGAGGCAACAGTTCATTCGTTAGCCACCGTCTGGTACTTCGGTTGTCCATGGTGTCCTTTCCTTGAGTTCTATGTAGGATGGCGGTTTCGCCATTCGGTTTTTTATTTTTTCTGGAAAGCAAATCATGCAAACCGGTATCGTCAAATGGTTCAACGACGCCAAGGGCTTCGGCTTCATCAAGCCGGACGCAGGTGGTGACGACCTCTTCGCCCACTTCTCCGAAATCCGCTCGGAAGGCTTCAAGTCGCTGCAAGAGAACCAGCGCGTGTCGTTCGAAGTCAAGAACGGCCCGAAGGGTCTGCAAGCCGCGAACATCACCCCGCTGTAAGCGAGCGCGCGGCGCGCCTGGCGCGCCACGGCAACGAACCCGCCCATTGAGGCGGGTTTTTTTACGCCTGTCGGGGTCGCGGCTGCCGTTGTCGCGCCTTCACTGCCACATCCTCCGTCAGGCCGGGGGACGCCTCCCCTCATCTTCCCACCGAATCCGCAAGCGCCGGCCTCTGGCACGCAGAAACGGGTACGCAGTCCCCGTCCTCCGGGAGCCCAGCCGCATACCTCCCGCAGCGCAGCACGCAGAAATGGGTACGCCCCCTCTCGTCCTGGCTCGCAGAAACAGGTACGCAAAGCGGAAATTACTGTCCAGACCCTCGCTCCACGCCCGCAGAAACGGGTACGCCAAAAAATTTTTTTGCGTGCCCCGCACCGGTTGCCCCAACGCATCGCTAGCGCCTTTTTCCGTTGCCCGGCTGCGCTTTTCTTACGCAGAAATGGGTACGGCGTTGTTGCAGCGCAAAATTTCTTCACCACTGAGACCGTTTCGGACCCGTTCGCAGAAACGAGTACGCGGGCGGCTCCAGGTTGGACCGGCCGAAGTGCGCAGAAATGGGTACGCACGGAGCGGAGCTACCCCTTCCAGCAGTTCATGACCGGCGACTCAACACGCAATGCGCCGCAGAAACGGGTACGCCTCATCTCATTCGGCTCGCGCACGTAAACGTATGAATGTGAGCACTGGCTTTTGATAAAAGGAAGGTGTATAATTAAAGTTGATATGACTCAACTCACCCCGCGAACGCAGGGAGTCCCGCAGAAACGGGTACGCATTCCGCCATTGCACATGCTGCAGAGCACGCAGAAATGGGTACGCCGGACATGAGGATCCGACTGGACTGGCGCATCGCAGAATCGGGTACGCCGCAGAAATGGGTACGGCAACGAGCGAGCAGCTGGGTAAACTGCCCCAGCGCAGAATCAGGTACGCTTTGAATCGATTTTTCGCAGAAACGGGTACGCCAAAGCGTTAACGGGCGGAGCGTATACTGCGGAGCGAACCTATTTCTGCGGGGATAACTCCGGCCGGCGAGCGCGTTTACGCCTCCCGGCGACCAAAACGACACTTCGCCCGCAGAAACGGGTACGCAAATAGGCGCTCCGGTTGTGGAAAAGCCTGTGGGAACAAGAAGTTATCCACGCAGAAACCGGTTCAGGTCACGCGCTGAAACAGGTTCGCCTTTGCGCAGATTCGGGTTCGGGGCTTCGCAGAATCGAGTACGTTCTTCCGCAGAATCGGGTTCGCGGGCAGGACAGATCTCTTTTGGAATCAAGGCGCTGACCTCTCCGTATACGGTTTACAAGTAGTTAACCCGTATCGGTATCGTTTACTTGTAGCCAAGGTCTGGCGTTCCGTGGACAACCCTCCCGGGTTGCCCACCGACATGCCAGCCTTCTGCCAGCCAGGTAAACACGGCACCTCAACCCAATCAGCATCCAGGCAAGCGCCACAGGAAACGCAACGGAACGTATACGTACCCGTTTCTGCGTGACAAGGTTTACGGCTTCGCGTACAAAGGCGGGTAATCCGAAGCACGCCAATATGCCCATCAAACGCTCCCCGGTCGCCGCGGGGGATCGCTCCGTCCTGGATATGGACGGCGAGCCATCCCGCATCATTGTTCCCGGCAACGAGAACAACCTGGTTCCGTCCGAAAAATTCCAACGCCTGTTCGACGAGGCGCAAGCCATGGAGCGCGAAGACGCCTGGCAGAGCGGCGAAGTCGGGTTCCTGAGCCGGGCCAGTGTCCAGGTGACGTTGCCCTATCGCGCGCCCAAGGGTGCGCCTCCGGTGTGGACGCGTACGAGCGGCAATATCTCGCTGATGATCCAGCCCGGCTACTTCACGCAGCAACGGTCGGAGCGGGCCAGCAATGGCCGGCAGAAGCTGGTGTCGGAAACCGTGTCGCTTGGTTACCCATATGGCTCGTATCCTCGCCTGATGCTCGCCTGGATCGGCAAGGAGATCATGGCCAAGAAGAAGCGGGGCGAATTCACCGGCACGGTGGAGGACCGCCGCATCTCGCTGGGCAACTCCCTGTCGGAGTTCATGTACAACCTCGGCATTCCGATGGCCACTGGCGGCAAGCGCGGGACCATGACGCTGGTGCGCCAGCAGATGATCCGGCTGTTCTCGGCCACGATCGCGATCGTGCAGAACAAGTCGATGCCGAGCCAGAACCAGACCAGCAACCACGAACCACTGTCGATCGATCGCGTCGGTTACCTGCTGGCGGATCAACTGTCCACCTGGTGGGATCCCATGCAGCCCGGGCAGGGCTCCATGTTCGAGAGCTTTGTGGTGTTGTCCGAGCCCTTCTTCAACGAGTTGGTCAACCGGCCCGTGCCGGTCGATATGCGGGCACTGAAGGCGCTCAAGCAGTCGCCGTTCGCGCTGGATGTCTACTCGTGGCTGACGTACCGGTTCTTTACGATCCAGCGGCGTACGGAGATCCCCTGGGAAGCCCTGCAAATGCAGTTCGGCACCGAGACCGAGAGCGAACGCAAGTTCCGCGCTCTGTTCCGCAAGGCCCTCAAGGATGTGCTCGTGGTGTATCCGGGTGCCAAGGTCGACGCGGACTCGTCAAAGGCCCTGATCCTGCAACCGTCGAGGACCAGCGTCCGCAAGCTCGGCTGATACCTGCCTGCGCCAACAAAAAAGGCAAGCACATGGCTTGCCTTTTTTGCTTTCAAACGACAGCCGCGCATGAGCTGCGTGGCTGCCGCAAGATCAGGCGGGCTTGATCGCCGATGCCTGCAGGCCCTTCGGACCCTGCTTGACCTCGAAGGTCACGCGTTGGCCATCCTTCAGCGTCTTGAAGCCCGAACCCTGGATTTCGGAGAAGTGCGCGAACAGATCCGCACCGCCGTCGTCCGGAGTGATGAAGCCAAAGCCCTTAGTCTCGTTAAACCACTTGACCGTACCGGTTGCCATAGGAATTTCCTTTTCGAAGCAAGTTCTCTTACACCACGTAAACAACCGTTCAAGCACGTTGAGTTCTCGTAGATACCGAACGGAAGCCGACGAGGTTGGCACGACTTGACTCGACTGTAGGGCGCATCATAACCAGATTGTGCTGGCGTGTCATGTGCGCCGTAGAGCGCACTACAGATACTTTAGGCGGATTGTCTGACGCATTTCAAGCACAAATATCAAACTTTGGGCTTTTTGCCAAAGCCGCCGCAAAAACTGCCCCTCTCCCGCATAGTGCAGTGAATCTTTATATTTTTTATAAAATTTACGAATCAGGTTGATACATCACCTCGTTTTGGCTAAAGTTGCGCCTAAAGTTAACTGCGCTTTCAGCGCTGAAAGAGAGGTCCTTGTGGCAGCAAAAATCATCACGGTCTTCAACCAGAAGGGCGGGTGCGGCAAGACTACGGTGAGCATGCATCTGGCCGGGACGCTCGGCCTGCGTGGCGCCCGCTCGATGCTGGTCGACATGGACGAGCAGGGCACTGCTACGCGATGGGCGGCACAGGCCAGCGATGAGCGCCCTTTTCCGGCTTCGGTCATCGGCCTGGCACCGTCGGGCGGTGCCATGCATCGGGAAGTCCGCAAGTTCGTCCAGGACTACGACTACATCGTTGTGGATTGCCCGCCTGCAGTGCATTCCGCGGCGCCGTCGAGCGCGTTGCTGATTTCGGATCTGGCGATCATTCCTGTGGTACCGTCGCCGCCCGACTTATGGGCAGCCGTGGCAGCGAAGACGCTGGCCCAGCATGCACAAGTCCAGAATGAAACGCTGCTGATTCGCGTGATGGCGAATATGGTGCAGCGACGCGTGTCGATCGCGCGCCAGGCCATCGAAATCCTCGGCGATGACGGCGAGGTTCCGCTATTGAACTCCATGATCGGATCGCGCTCGGCATTCCGCGAATGCCAGGCAATCGGATGTACCGTCCATGGCGTCGCCGGCGCGCGCGAAGCGGTGCAGGAGGTCGACATGATGGTCGATGAAGTGTTGTCTTTGATTGAGCATTAAGGCATGGCTACAAAACTGAAGAGCCTGAAGGCGGGCATGCTGGCCGGCATGGCGGCCGAAAAGAATCGCAGCGATTCCCTCGATCGGTTCGCGCGCGCCGAGGCGGCGATCTCCCAGCATCCGAACGGCCTGCTGCAGGCGCGCCAGCCGGAGCAACCCGCGGCTTTCAGCGCTGAAAGCGCGGAAACGGAGAACTCCCGTTCGCTGGTCCGGATTCTCCTGACCCACCTGCATGACAATCCGCTCAATGCGCGCCGGATCTACGATCCTGCCGTCGTGCAGGAGCGGGCCGCATCGATTGCCACTCACGGGCAGAAGACGCCAGGCCTGGCCGCGCCAGATCCCTCCCGGCCGGGCCACTACATCCTGATCGACGGCCATTATCGAAAGCGTGCCCTGGCGTCTGCCGGCAAGCTCGAGATGGAGTGCTTTGTCGAAAATGATCTTACCGATCTCGACTTCTACCGGCTGTCGTTCATGCTCAACGAGCAGCGGTCGGACCAGTCCGCGCTCGACAACGCGATCGCCTGGCGCCAGTTGCTCGATGAAGGCAAGGTGCAGAAGGAGGAGGACATCTGCGAGTTGACCGGTATCTCCGCGGGCACGGTCAACAAGACCCTCGCATTGTTGCGCCTGCCCGAGTCGGTTCTGGCGGTCATGCGCGAACGGCCGAACGCCATCGGCATCGCCGCGGGTTATGAACTGACGCTGTACTTCAAGCTGGCCGGCGAGGATCGCACGCGCGAACTCGCGACGCGCATCATGACGGACGGATTGTCGAGCCGCGAAGTCGAGTCGATCCGCAAGCAGGCGCAGGAAGGCAAGTCGCGCAAGGTCAAGGAGATCAGCCGCCAGTACAAGATTCGTACAGACGCGGGTCAGTTGCTTGGCACGATCAAGGAATGGGATTCCGGACGGGTGATGCTGGATGTTCAGCTCAGCGACCGCAGCGCGCGCGAGGCGCTGGTGGAGGCGCTCAAGGCGCGCTTTGGCCTCGACAAGACGCTGCTCTGACGTGGCGCGCCACTGAGGGCGAAGCACGGGCGCGAGGGGAGGGGAATGAACCGCTCCTCCTTGCGCGACCCGTAGAAACTTCAGGCTGTCGCAGTACGGATCTGTCTCGGCGTGAATGCCGGCAATTCGATTGCCTTCGCTGCCACGAAAGTCTTCCACGCGGCGCGCAGCAACTGATCAAGACCGCTGGCGCCATAGCCGGCGGCTGAGCCCGCCAGGCGTTTCGCGAGGCCACGGCGGGTGCGCGGAAATTCGAGCGGCCCGAGGAGCGCCGCGGCAGCAGGCGGGCTGCCTTCGAACCCTCGCCGTACCCAATGCGTCCGGAGCGCTGCGAGCGTGTCCGCGGCAACTACGGCCGGGACCGATGGCGCACCATCCTCATCCAGACGGGCCCCGTCTCCATCCATTCGCAAAGCGCCGCATGTGAGGCAGGCAAGCTGGCTTAGCCTGAAGCCATCGCGCACCAGCAGGCCGGCTGCGAGCGCTGCCTGCCACTTCGCGTCGTGTTGGGTCCCCAGCCAATCGAGAAATTCATCAATATGATTGCGCTTCAGTGCGTCTGGTGCGTCGGACTCCACCACGTCGGCCTGGGCGATGGACACTTCCAGAGACCCACGGATATCTCCGATCCGTCCTGTCCGGGACAGCGCCTTGAGCATGGCACGCACCACGCGTAGCGCGGCAGCCTGCGAGCTTGCGCCGAGCGGCCCCTCGAACGGGCGCCAGTGAACCCGGTCACGCGGACTTGCGGGGCCGCACCAGAACGACGCCGGCGCCGGTGCGCGCAGGAACGCTGCATAGCGTTGCAGCGCTTCCGCCGTCATATTTTTCATTTGTAATCGTTCCTGAGCCAGCCAAAGCAGCAGCCGCTCTGCCTCCCTGCGATAGCTGTTCCGGGTATGCGGGGAGCGGGGCCTGGCATCCAGCCATTGCCGAACGAGTTCCAGATCCGATCGTTCAGCGTCTGGCCCCGAGTCACCATGCGGCAACATAAGTTCGAGCGGCACGGGATGCGTCATGCCCGGGCCCAGTGCAAGAGGGACCATGGCGGGGCGCCGCGAAACGTCCGACGGCGCGACGATATATGCCTCTATAAGTGCTTTATTAGTATCTTTACGTGCGGCATGCTGTTGAATCAGCCATCGTGTAATGACCTCCGCCGACTTCGGGCCAATGCGAGGAACGGCGCGCCACCAACTGCTGCCTCGCGCATTGGCCAGACCCGCCAGATCTGAAATCTTGTGAATGCCGGCTGAGGTCAGGCGCTTGGCCAGGCTCGGGCCGAACCATAGTCCCACCTCATGTCCCGACGATGGACGACCCTGGCCAAGACCCTCTAAAGAGGAAAGTGCGTCAACGCGGCGGGTCATGCCGACGTCGGATCGCCCGCGCAGCGCCTCGAACATCTCGGCGATCTCGGGCCGGTCGTGCTGCAATGCAAACTGGACCAGCCGGTCGCGCAGACTCAGGATCCGGGTGATCGCCTGGTGCTCGGTCAGCACGTCGTCGTCGTCCGGATCGGTAAGGTACCGGTTCGCGATATCCACCGGTCTCATGCCCTGCGCATACGCGCGCACGACCGCGAATTCCGTCCGCGTCAGCTTGGTGGCACCCGATGCGGCGCCGTCTTCACTCATTGCCAGATCTCATGTAAGTGACTGAACTATAACAACTTTCGTCAAAGTGGATTCCGAGCAGGCCACTTTTGCCACACCAAAGTTAATGTAAATTATTTTTGTGCGAATCACCACACTTTCCGCTGGGGCCCGGTGAGCCTCCGCACAGTATGGCGGGCCGCGCAAATCGCCACCCGCCTGTCGAATTGGCCAAAGCGTACCCATTTCTTCGTACGAGATCTGCGAGCCCGGCGGGTCATCGCATCGCGTTTTTGCCGGGCAATGCCGGATTCCCCTGACGCGGCGCGGCCCGGATAATGCACCGCAGCGTCCGCCGTTGACGGGCGCTCCATGGACCACCTACGCCAGTCGCACGCGCTTCTGTTTCGGCCCCGCGCCGGCACCCGGCCTGCGTCGGGCAGCACCGCGCCCACGCTCCCTCTACCGTGAACTCATTCTCTTTCACGCCCGGCCAAATCAGGCGAGGCCTCGGGCGACTCTGGCAGCGTGCCGGGAAGATTCCTGCTGCCGATGTCCGCAAGACGATGGGCATGACTTGCGCCGCGATTGCGCTCATCCTGCTTCTGAGTGCCCATGTGCTTGACACGCTGCATTCGCAGGAGCGTGCCCGCGTGAAGGCCGAACGGCAAGCCGCGCTGCATGCCGTCACGCGCATGATCGGCATGCTGAGGGAGGACGGCGAGACACGGCTGCGGACGATCATCGAGAACCCGTACCAGATCGACCTCGCCCGCCGCATTGCCGCGGCGCCGGCCGACCAGGCGCTGCGCGACGAGTATGAAGCGTGGATCACGCCCGTATTCCGCAGTCGCGGCTTCGAGGGCTATAGCCTGATAACGCCGGAGCGCGTGATTGTCGCGGCCAGCAGTCGCGCCTATGTCGGCAGGCCGGTATCGACCGCGGTGGTGATCGAAGCGCTGGCTCGCGCCGAGCATGCCGATTACGTGGCGACACGGCCGAACCGGTCGCCCATGCCGATCCAGACTGCCGAGGGCGAGCAGCCTCCGGGCACCTTGTTCCAGCAGGTCTGTGCCCGCATCGGCAAGCCGCAGGCGCCGATCGCCTTCCTTTGCCTGCGTACGGACCCCAAGGACCGGCTGTTCGAGATCCTGCGCGTGGGCTGGTCGGGCAAGAGTGGCAAGGCCTATGTCATCGACGCCGCAGGACGTCTGCTGTCGCCCGGGTTGCCTGGCGACGGTGCGTTGCAGCCGTCGGCGAAGCCATGGCTATCGGCGCCCTTCGGCCTGTGGGCGCAAGTTCCGACCCGGCCGCGCGGTGGCGGCCCGTGGGTGCCAGCCGACGGTAACGGACAACTGACCGAACTGGCTGCAGCGCTGATCGGTGCCAGGGACGGCGAGACGCGCGTATTCGATCACTACATCGACTATCGCGGCCGTCGCGTCATCGGCGTGGGGCACTGGTTTCCCGATACCGCAATGGGTGTCATGGTCGAGCTCGATACCGACGAGGCGTACCGCTCGTTCCATCTGGCGCGCCAGGCGATCATCGCGCTGACTGCGCTCGCCATTTGCCTGATCCTTGCGCTGACTGCATTGCACTGGCGCAGCCGCCGCGAAATGCGGCAGAACGCGGAGCGCTGGCAGGCCTTTCGCAAGAACGTGCCGGCGGGTCTTGCCTACATGAGCCCCGGCGGCAGGGTCGATATGGCCAATGATATCTACTGCGAATTCGCCGGCCTGCCCCTCGATGACCTGCTGGGCCGGAACGCGTGGACGGCCTTGCCCGACCGGCGCGTCGCGGGCATCTGCGAGCGCGGCCATGCCGACGTGCTGCGCACAGGCCAAACGCAGGTGGATGTGCATACGCTGGACGTGCGTACGCACGGGCAACGGGTCTATCGCGTCGCGAGGTTTCCGGTCCGCAGCCGCAATGACGCAGGCATCATCGGCGTCGGCACCGTGGTTACCGACATCTCCGAACAGGAACGGACGCGCCAGGCGCTGGAAAACCTGGCGAGCACGCTTGAATGGAAAGTGGCCGAGCGCACGCGCGAACTGATGGAGGCGCGCGAGTCGGCGGAAGCGGCGGCGCGCGCCAAGTCGCAGTTCCTGGCGAACATGAGCCACGAAATCCGGACCCCGCTGAATGGCATCAGCGGCATGACGCATCTCGCGATCGGCGAGCCGGACAGCGGCAGGCAGGGACACTACCTGGCGCGCATCGAAGAGTCTTGCCAGCACCTGCAGCGTATCGTCAATGACATCCTCGACTTCTCGAAGATGGAGGCGGGCATGCTGGCAGTCGATGCCGCTAGCTTTCCGCTTGCGCGCCTGCTGGACCACGTCTTGTCCCTGTTCCGCGAGCAGGTCCGCAAGAAAGGCCTGGTCTTGCATATGGAGGTCGATCCCGCGCTGCCGCTCCATGTCATCGGAGACTCCCAGCGCATCGGGCAGATCCTGATCAACCTGCTTGGCAATGCGCTCAAGTTCACCGATGCCGGCGAGATCCGCTTGCGGGTGCGCGCATGCCATGCCGATGACGACACCGTGGCCGTGCGCTTCGAGGTCAGCGACACAGGAATCGGCATTGCCGAAGATGCCTTGCTCGTATTGTTCAGCCCGTTCCACCAGGCCGACAGTTCGGCCGCGCGGCGCTTCGAGGGAACGGGCCTTGGCCTGGCGATCAGCAAACGACTTGCCGAGTTGATGGGTGGTCGCATCACCGTGCAGAGCCAGGCAGGTGTGGGCAGCGTATTTACGCTCGAGATCGGTCTTGGCGTTTCGACGCCGCCCGCATGGCAAGGCCGCGCTGCACGCCTGCCGGCCGTCACGCCAAAACAAGACGCCGTTCAGTCTTCGGCAGAACACGTGCACGACGATCTGCCTGGCGCTGCGCGCACCGCGATTCCGCACGCGCTGCGCGGACGCACGGTGCTGCTGGTGGAGGACAACCCGATCAACCAGGAAGTCGCGCAGGCGCTGCTGACGCAGGCTGGCATGCAGGTCACGCAAGCGAACAACGGCCAGCATGCGCTGGGCCTGCTCGCACAAGGGCGCTTTGATCTGGTACTGATGGACGTCCAGATGCCCATGCTGGACGGGCTCGAAACCACGCAGCGCATCCGCAGCGACCCGCGGCACGCCTCGATGCCGGTCGTGGCATTGACGGCCAGTGCGCTGGAAGATGACCGGCAGCGCTGCCTGGCGGCCGGCATGGATGACTACGTGTCGAAGCCGATCGAGCCCTGGAAGCTCTACCAGGTCATGGCGCGGCTTGTTGGCGGCGATGCACCGTCATTGCAAAGCGCCGCGGCGATCGCGAGCACCCCGGCGCCAGCCGTCGCGAAAGTTCCGTGCATCGTATCGCTGCGCGCGATCCCGGCGCTCGATGTCGGGCCGGCACTCGAACGACTGCAGGGACGCCGCGAGATCTACGTCGGGCTCGTGCAGCGCATTCTTGCCGAGCGCATGGACTTCCACCGGCAGTTGCATCAGGCAGTATCCGAAGCGCGCTACCGCGATGCGAGCCTGCTTGCGCACAATATGCACGCAATCCTGGCGACGCTCGGCGCGGTGGAACTCGCCCCGATGCTTCGCACGCTGGAGCGCCAGTTCCTCGACGACCGGCCTGACCAAGCGCTGCTGTCGGCGTTCATGGACCAATATGAATCGCTGCTGTCGTCGCTGTCGACCGCGCTGGAATTCGTCGACGCGCCGACGCCAAACACGGCCCTGCGCCGCTGAGTAGTTCTACTCTCCCCCTTGCATGCATGCCGCGAGACACTCGCGGCATCGCGTTGATGCGCACGGCTCCATCGCCTCGCGCCCATGGCGATACGGTTGTCAGGCGTCAGGCCTCGGGCGTGGTACGCGCGAGGCACTTCCGGAATGCACCAAAAACGAGCCTTAAACCTGGCCTACGCCTGACGATAACGGGAAGCCTGATACAGGCATCCAACAAGGAAGGGCTGGCGATGAACCAGCCTGACAATCACTTGCCTTCGCCGGCAGGGAACGGGTCACGGACAGCGTAGGAAAATCTCGGTGAACAACTTAAGCATCAAGTCGCGTCTCTATTTTCTGGTTGCTTTACTGTCGGTGCTCCTGCTGGGCATCGGCGTCAGCGGCGTCGTCAACCTCGGGTCCGTCAATGCCTCGCTGAAGACGGTGTACGAGGACCGGCTGGTCTGTGTCGGGCAGCTTGACCAAATGGCTCGCTCGCTGCTGCGGGCGCAGCTCGGCCTGTCGACGGTCGACGCCAGCGACGCGGCGGGCATCGCAAAGGCGGCTGCCGATATCGAGGCGCTCATTCGTGACGCCGAAGAGCAATGGAAGGCCTACACCGCCACGTACCTGACATCGGAAGAGCAGGTCCTGGTCAAACAATATGCCGACCACAACCAGAAGTTCCGCGACGAAGCGATCACGCCGGCGCTCGCGGCACTGCGCGCCGGTGATGCGCAGCGTCTCGATGCACTCGTGCGCGGTCCGATGAAAGCGCTCTACACGCCGACGCGAAAGGACCTCAGCGCGCTGATCGAATTGCAGCTCAGTGTCGGCAAGGCCGAATACGAGGCATCCCAGGCGCGCTACAAGACCGTGTTTGCCGGGACCGTCGCTGCGTTGGCCATTGGCATCCTGCTCGCGGTCGTCGTGGGCGTGTGGCTCACGCGTGCGATCACGGTGCCGCTCTCCAGGGCGGTGGATCTTGCGCGCCGTGTGGCAAAGGGCGACCTGACGCCGCAGATTGCGGTGACGTCGCGCGATGAAGTCGGTGAACTGCTGCAGGCGCTCAAGGAAATGGTCCAGAGCCTGACCGGCATCGTGACGCAGGTGCGGGGCAACGCCGATACCATTGCGACCGCCTCCGCGCAGATTGCGAGCGGCAACAGCGATCTGTCGACGCGCACGGAAGAGCAAGCCAGCTCGCTCGAGGAAACCGCGGCTTCGATGGAGCAGATGACCGCCACGGTGAGGCAGAACGCGGACAATGCGCGACAGGCCAACGCACTCGTCACCAGCGCCTCCGAAACCGCGGCAAAGGGCGGCGAAGTCGTTTCCAGGGTCGTGCATGCAATGGGTTCGATCAGCACGTCCGCGAACAAGATTGCCGACATCATCGGCGTGATCGACGGCATTGCATTCCAGACCAACATCCTCGCGCTCAACGCGGCGGTGGAAGCCGCGCGCGCCGGCGAACAGGGACGCGGATTTGCCGTCGTGGCGGGCGAGGTGCGCACGCTGGCCCAGCGCAGCGCCACCGCAGCGAAGGAAATCAAGACGCTGATCGAGACGTCCGTCGGCCAAGTGGAATCGGGCAACGCGCTGGTCGGCGAGGCCGGGGCCACGATGGAACAGGTCGTCGCCGCCGTGCGCCGCGTCGCGGACCTGATGGGCGAGATCACCGCCGCCAGCGAAGAACAAAGCTCGGGCATCCAGCAGGTCAACACGGCGGTTACGCAGATGGATCAGGTGACGCAGCAGAATGCGGCGCTTGTGGAAGAGGCGGCGGCCGCCGCGGAATCGCTGCAGGAGCGGGCGAGGGACTTGTCGGCGGCAGTGGCGGTGTTTCAGACTGGGGAGGTTTCAGGGGGGCATTTGGCGTTGCTTTCTTGAAGGGGGTTGGATTTTTGGGGGGTGTGCGGGTGAGGGTTGTCGCTCTTGGCGGGCGCTGCTGTTTCGCCGGCGTAGCCGGCGAGTCACTTTTGTCCGAGCGACAAAAGTAACCAAAAACGCGTTTTGGTTGCCCCAAAGGGGCGAATTTTTATCGTAGTGTGC
>NZ_CAJPVI010000038.1 GCF_905397435.1 Cupriavidus numazuensis | reverse complement strand
ACCCCTGCCGCCGTGGAATTGATGGCCAGCGGCAACGACGCGCTTTTTGGTTACTTTTTGTCGCTCGGACAAAAAGTGACTCGCCGGCTACGCCGGCGAAACAGCGGCGCAGGCCAAGAGCGATACCCTGGTCTCAACCAAAACCCGCCGGCTACGCCGAGCGAAACAACGACGCCTGCCAAGCACGACCACCCAATCCCACGAGAAACGCCGCCGGCTACGCCAACAAAACAGCGGCGCCTGCCAAAACCAATATCAAGACTCCTTCGAAAGCTGCGCAATCCGCTTCCAGTGCGCATCCTCCTGAGGCAACTCAACCAGGAACTGCCGCCGATCCGCGATATCAACATAAGTCGACTGCCGCGCGCAGAAGTCCTTGAAGGCCGGCGTGCGCGCAATACGCACCAGTTCTTCGGACAGCCGTTCGACGATGGGCGCCGGCGTCTGCACCGGCGCGAGCGCGCCCATCCACGACGACACCTTGAAGCCGGGCAAGCCCACCTGCGCCGCGGTCGGAACGTTCGGGATCTCGGGCCAGCGTTCGGGGCTCGTGACCACAAGCCCGCGCAGCTTGCCGGCCTTGACCATCGGCACGACGCTCGGCGCGCCCTGGCAGGTGAAGTCCACCTGGCCCGCGATCACGTCGGTCACCGCCGGGCTGTTGCCTTTGTAGGGAATGTGTTTGGCCCGTGTTTTTGTCAGGTCGTTCAGCACCACTGTGCAAAGATGAGAGGTGCTGCCAGCCCCGCCCGACGCGTACGTGATGTCACCGGGCTTGCGTTTCATCGCGGCGACCAGTTCTTCCAGCGTGCGGTACGGCGAATCGGCCTTGACCGCGAGGCACAGCGCGGAACTGCTCAGCCTGGCCAGCGGCGCGAAGTCCTTGACCGGATCGAAGTTGACCGGCCCGTCGACGAACCAGCGCGTGGTCAGATGCGGGATGCCGGCGAACAGCAGCGTATAGCCATCGGCCGGCGATTTGGCGACGGCTTCGGCGCCGATCAGGCCGCCAGCACCGGCACGGTTGTCGACCATGACCGGGGACTTCAGGCTCTTCGACAAGGCCTCGGCCACGAAGCGCGCCGTGACATCCACCGCGGTGCCGGCAGAGGCTGGCACGATGATGCGGATCGGCCTGGATGGGTACTGCTCGCCAAACACTGCTGGCGCGCACGCAACCGCGCCCAGCGATGCCATGGATCTCAGGAAATCCCTTCTGCCGGTCATGTCGTCTCCTTGGATTTGTAATGGGGATATGGCTGCGCGCAGACGGTTCAATCCAGGATCGGCGTCCTGTTCCGTGCCTTGAAACCTCCGCGCAAACCGGGCGCTACACCAGCGTCATGATTTCGTCGTCGGGCGCGCGGCTGGTGCGGAAGCTGTTGGCCGGGTGTGCAGGGTCGGCATAGCCGAACGAGATCGCGCACACCATCTTGCGGTCATCGCCGATGCCGAAGTGCGAGCGCACGAACTTCGCGTGCCGGGCAATCGCGGCCTGCGGCGTGGTCGCAATGCCGTGCGCGTGCGCAGCGAGCAGGAACGACGCGATGAAGCCGCCGCAGTCGACGGCCGCGTAGGGGCCGAGGTCTGCCGCCATCGTCACGATGGCCACGTGCGGCGCGCCGAACAGCCTGAAATTCTCGAAGCTCTGGCTCGCGCGGCGTTCGCGGTCGTGCCGGTCGATGCCGAGCGCTTCATAGAGCCGGTAGCCGGTTTCCTGTCGGCGCTGTGCGTGCAGGCCACGGTAGGCATCGGGGAACGGAATATCGGAGTCCACCTCGGGTGCGTGGCTGGCTTCCTCGACCAGCGCGTTGCGGAAGCGCTCCGTCGTGTCGAGCGAGCCGATGACGAGGTGCCAGGGCTGCACGTTGCACCATGAAGCGCATTGCTTCGCGGTGCTCACGATGCTGCGGATCAGCGCGTCGGGCACGGCTTCGTTGCGGTATGCCCGGCAGGTGAAGCGCTCGGACATCAGCCGGTTGAGCGTGTCGAGGTCGTTGCCGGGCTGGCTGCTGTCGGGGTGCTGCGGCATTGCATATCTCCTGTCCATCACGGGCCAGGGAGTGGCCCAATCATGCCAAGCCACTATAGGGACGGAATGCGGCAGCGAGTCGGATCGAGCCGCGGGCATTCCGTACCTTGAACGTTGGCCCACGAGGTGTGCTTTGACGTTAGCAGTGCATGAGATTCGCCAGGTCCGCGACGCCTGTGCGCGGGTCCATTTTCCTCAGCATGGCGAGCAATGCCTGGGCCCGTTCGCTGCCAAGCACATCGGTGGTCAGTTCCATGAACTTCGCGTCCTGCGCTTCCTCCGACATCGGGTTCGCGAGCGTGCCGATCGGGTCTTCCACGAACACGTGCTCCGTCGAGCCGTCGCGGAAGGTGGCCGTCACGTCGGCCACGAACTTGCCCGGATAGCGCTGTTCGAGTTCGGGCGCTTCGGAGATGCGAATGCTGCGTGCCGTGGCAATGACCGGGGCCATGTCGATGCGGGCGGCGAGGTAGTCGCGGTGGACGCGATAGCCGTTGCCCAGGCCGAGCAGCGCGAACGCCATCTGCGTCGGCAGGCTGAACTGCACGTGCTCGATATTGGACGGCTCGTAGGCGTTGGCATTGGCGTTGCCGACCACGACGTTGAACGCCGGGTGGATGCGCGCATGCACGTCCGTGATGTCGGCGCGGCGGCTCGCGAACGGCCGGATCGCGTCGATATAGGCATGCGTGCAATAGCACGCGCAATACGCCTTGAGCCAGACCGTGCCGATCTCGAATGGCTGGTCGAGCCGGAACCGGTCTTCCGCGCCGTCGCCGGGCCCGCGTTGCAGGAAGGTGCGGAACAGTCCCTTGTTGCCGCTCAGGAAGGCGCGTGGCCCTGTGATGCCCGCCTGTGCCATGTCCGCGGCGACCATGCCGTTGCGCGTGCCGATGCCCGCATGCACGCGCTTGATCGAGCCGCCGGTCGACGTGTACTCGGTAGTACCGGACGCATGGCTCAGCGCGATGGCGAGCGCGTGCAGCGTCGTCTCCGCATCGAACTTGCGGAGCTTGGCCGCGACCGCCGCCGCGCCGAAGTTCGACAGCACCGCATGCGGATGGAAGCCGCGCTTGAGCAGGTCGGGTGCTGCCAGCACGCCGATGCGCGTGTAGACCTCGTAGCCGGCAACGAGCGCGGTGATGATGTCTTCGAGACTCGATCCCAGCTCCTCACCGATCGCCAGCGCAGCAGGAATCACGCAACTCCCGGGGTGACTCGCGCTGGGGCCGTGCGCGTCGTCGTACTCGAAGCCGTGGCCATAGGCGCCGTTGACGAACGCGGCGTCGGCTGCGCTCATGGTGAGCGAGTGGGCCGCCACATGGCTGCGGCCCGGACGCTGTTGCGATGTCGCATAGGCGAGCACCTGTTGCGACCACGGCATCTGCGAGGTGCCGATCTGCAGCGCAAGCTGGTCGCGCATGAGCCGGCTGACGCCGGCATGCGCCGGGGCGTCGAGATGGCCGAAGGTCAGTTCCTGGATCAGGCGGACAACGGCTTGCTCCAGCGGGGGGCATTGGGATGGGGAAGTGGACGGTTGTTGGGACATGAAGGCGGTCTCTTTCGAGGATGTTATGGAGACGCTGTCCCGACACTCGTGGACGCGCAACGTTGGCGTTCAGAGTCGCCGCCCGTCCGTGGCGAGTCAATGCGTAACCGTGCGCTGTTCCGTTCATTGAAAGTGCATGCGAGCACTGTGCAGGGTGCACGAGAGCCGGGAGAGCGGATTTTCTGGTGGGGAAGCGGGGGCATGGCAGTACGGCCAACAGCCAGCGTCGTGCTGACCAACCGTGAGACCCGATTGCGCCAAAAACGCCTGCCAGGGGAGGACAGGCGGGTTGAATACTCGGGAGGGTCAGATCACGAGTGCGAGCCAGTCGGGGAGCATAGAAGTAGTCCGGTTCCGCAGACGCCGGATCGCTGCATGGAATATGGGAATCGGACGTGCGAAGCGGTCCCGGGGATGGACCGAAGCGCGCTACATCAGGCCGTTCTGCACGGCGTATTGATAGAGTTCCGCATCGCTGCGAATGCCAAGCTTCTCCATGGCGCTGTGCTTGTGGGTACTGATCGTCTTGATGCTGCGATGCAGGTGCTGCGCGACCGCTGACACCGACATGCCGCCGGCATACAGACGGACCACTTCAATTTCGCGCGGGCTCAATACCTGGGCCGGCGTTGTCGCAGGCCGGTTGATGCCCAGGGCCTCCATTTCGCGCTGCACGGATTTCCCCAGGAAAGGCCTTCCCTGAAACGCGGTAACGATCGCCGATGGCAACTCCGCCATGTCGCCGCGCTTGTTCAGGACACCCAGAGCCCCGGCATCACGCATGCTTTGCAGCAGCGCAGCATTGTCGAGCATCGTCAGTACGACAATGCGGACCTGCGAGAAGCGCCGGCGGATGGCGCCCAGCATGGCAAGTCCGTCTGCATTGCGTTCGCTGGGCATGGAGAAGTCAGTGACGAGAACATCGCATGACGTGGTTTCCAGCATGTCCATCAGTGAATCGGCGCTTTGGGCTTCCCCAACGATGGTGAAGCCGAGTTCCGTTGACAGCACATGACGGGCACCCACCAGGATCAGCGGGTGGTCGTCGGCAAGCATGACTCGAATAATCATCACCTACCCCTTGTAGTTATTGTGGCCCTTGCGGTTGAAGAAATCCGATCCCAGTGTAGAGGCTCGCGAGAAAAGAATCTGCCATGGCGTGCGTGCAGATCAACGAAGGTGCCGAGTGCCGCTACGCCGTTCGGGGCACTGCGAGTTGATTCAGTACGTGAGACATCATCTCCAGCATGGTTTTTCCTGCTGCCCGAATCTTGCCTACGTCTCCCTGTTTCACGATGACGCCGAACTCATCAAAAAGCTGGTCGATATACGCATGCTGAAACACCGCCAGCGCGCCGCCTGCGCGATGGCACCACTGGCGTAGCTCGGAAATCGAGCTATTGCGCAGGCTGGCTTCCAGTGCATCACGATCGGAGCCGATGGAGCTCAGGCACGTGCTCAACATGGCGTCGGACCATGGCGCGCCACCGAGAGCCTGGATGAAGTCCTGTTCGTGGATCTTTGAAGCGTCGAAGTTCAGCCCGCTCGCTTCTTCAAGGCCACTGGCCTGGCGGCTGCTCGCCACAACCCGCGTCGCGACGTGTTCCGGCTCGCTTAGTGCGCGCGAAATGGCCTTCTGCATCGAAGCCAGCGTAGTCGGCTTCAGAACGCATCCATTCATGCCGACATCGAAGCACCGCTGATGCTCTTCCGCAAGCGTCGTGGCTGTAACGCCGATGACAGGCAACGCACGCAAGCGTTCATCGGTGTTGGTGCGAATCGCACGCGTCAGTTCGAAGCCATCCATGACAGGCATATGGCAATCCGTCAGGACCAGGTCGAAATGCTCGCGGTGCAAGGTCTGCAGCGCCTCCTGACCGTCACCGCACAGCGTGCACCGATAGCCGAGCAGACTGAGCTGCTGCTTGATCAGTTCACGGTTGATCGGATGGTCTTCTGCCACCAGGATGCGCGGTGGCGTGAACCGGCCATGCAGGGCAACGGGCAACGCGGCTGTGCTGGTGCAGGCAGGCTCCGTTACGGCTGCGGCCACGGCGGCCTGGCTTCCGATCGACGCCTGGATGGCACCAAGGAACGCGCCCCAGCGAAGCGGGTTCTGACTGAGCCGGACCTGGTCTCCCAGCACGCGGAAACCGAGCTGCTTGGGAGCCCTGGTGACATAGACCAGCCGACTCGAAGGGACACCCGGCGGCGGCGTGTCGCCGTCAATGAGATGGGAATAGCGACTGGCCTTGTCGGGGAGTGTCGACAGCACAACCAGGCCGGCTGCCTCGGCATGGGCACGCACGGAGGCCGCGAGCTCTGCATCGGAGATATCGAGGAAAACCTGCTTTCCATGGAAGGTGGGCAGATCGTACCGGGCATGGACCACCGGGCACCGCAGGCGCAGCGTGACACTCGTGCCTTCGCCGGGCTCGCTTTGCATGCTCAGCTTGCCGCCCATCAGGCCGGCGAGCCGCTTGCAGATGGACAAGCCCAGCCCGGTGCCGCCGTATCGGCGCGTCGAAGTGGGTTCGCTCTGTACAAACGGCGCGAAAAGCCGTTGCAGGTTGTCGGGTGAGATGCCTATGCCGGTGTCAGACACAGTAATGGTCAGTTCGGCTTCGCCGTCCGACACGGCCGCCGCTTCCATGCGGAGAATGACCTCGCCATGGTCGGTGAACTTGATGGCATTCCCCAGCAGATTAAACAGGATCTGCCGCAGCCGGATGGCGTCGGCGTGGATGGTGGCGGGCACTTCTGCCGCAATATGCACGCGCAGATGAAGCTTCTTGCCATGCGCCTGCGGTGCCAGCAAGCCGAGCACGCTGTCGGAGAGTTCGCGAAGATCCATCGGGGCGGGCAGAATGGCCAGCCGGCCCGCTTCGATCTTGGCATAGTCGAGCACGTCGTCCAGGATCTGCGCGAGCGCCTGGCCCGACTCGACGACCAGGGCAAGCATCTTCTGCTGCTCCGACGTCAGCGCGGTGGACTGGAGCACTTCGACCAGGCCGAGCACGCCGTTCAACGGTGTGCGAATCTCATGGCTCATCATGGCAAGGAAGCTTTCCTTGGCGCGCAGCGCGGCCTCGGCGGCATCCTTCGCCTTTGCCAGGGCTTCGGCCTGGGTGTGCTGATCCGTGACATCGGCAATGACGCCGCTCCAGAGCGTGGCATTTTCGTCCCGGCGAGCGACCGCACGGAAGTTGACCCAGCGGATGCCATGCCGGCCAACCAGTCGGCATTCGAGGTCGAAGGGCTCCCGGGTCTCCTCGGATCGGTCCAGCTCGGCTTGCACGCGTTCACGGTCATCGGGATGGAGGAAATGGTCCAGCGCTTGCGCGTCACCGAGCAGGTCGTCCGGCGACAGTCCCATGGTTTCGTCGCCGTTGCCCGCCGCATAGGTGAACTCCGCATGCGCTCCTGTTCGACGCAGGCGCCGCATCTGGTACACGATGGCAGGCAGGCTGCTGGTGACGTCCTGCAGCCGGCGTTCGAGCAGCAGTGCGCGCTGTTGTGCCTCGTAGATTTCGGTGATGTCCGCCAGTGTTGCGATGACCCCGCCTGCGCTGCCGTCGCCAGCGCGAAACGGGCGCACGCCGTAGATCATGGTGTGCGCCTGGCCCGCGGCGTCGCGGAAAGCCAGTTGGGCGTCACGCGGTGTCATGGTGGCGATGGCCTCCTCGCAGAGGTCGTCGATAACGTGGAGACTGGCTTCGGGTTGCCGCGCGTCCAGGGCATCCGCTTTCCTGCCGATCAGTCGGTGCTTCGACATCCCGACAAGCGCTTCGAATGCGGCATTCACCTCGACGTATCGCTGGTCGGAGTCCTTCGCGACCACGGGATACGGCAAAGACTCCATCAGCGCATCCTTCAGCGCGAGCTGGCACTGGAGCTGTTGCTCCGCTGCGCGGCGCCGCCGGATTTCCCTGCGCAGCCGCGAGTAGTTGAAGGCGACGGCAAACATCGCGATGGCGCAAAGCAGCAGAAGCGGCCAGATGCGTCGCACGATCGTGCCCCACGGGGCATCGAACCGGTAGTTGGCGGCCTGCCAGCGCGAACGGATCCGGAGCTTCTCCAGCTCCGGCATCATGACCATTGCCCGCTTGAATGCCGGGACCAGTTCGGCGATGCCGGGGGCCGTCATCAGGACAAGATCCTGCTGGAAGCCGGCCGGCCCGACAATGCGGAGCTCGCCCGGGTACTCGCTGCGGATCAGGGCGTCCATGGTCGTCAGGTTGCCGATCATGGCATCGGCGCGGTGCTCGCTTACCGCATTCAGTGCGTCGCGGGTGCTCTTGACATGAACGAGCACCACGTCCGGCAGGCGCTCACGAATCGCGACGGACATCGGCTCGTCATCGGCGATGGCAAGTCGCTTGCCCGCGAGCGACGGGAGGCCGGGCGCGAGTGTTGCGGACGCCGGGGCAACGATCGCCATCGGCGCTGTCTCGTAGGCACCCACCGTCACCACCAGGGGAGAGCCCCGCTGTTGCGACGTGCCGGCAATGACGTCGACGGTACCGGCCTTCGCCTGTTGTATCGCGTCAGCAAGGTCGCGGGTGCGCACAAACTCGACCGGCACGCCGAGCATCTTGCCGAGGTAGGTAATGTAGTCGACGGTAATGCCAACTTCCTGGCGCTCGCCATTTTCGAACGCATAAGGCGGCAAGGGCGCCACTATGGTGTAGCGGATCATGCCGCGGCGTTGCAGCACGTCTCGTTCGGGGGCGGAAACGGTAAAGGGGCCTTTCGCCAGCGCGCCATGGTTCTGCAGCCAGCGATCACGAAGCTTCTCCAGCACGACATCGGGAATCCGCGCCAGCTGGCGGTCAATCTCGGCAAGGATCGCATTGCTTCTTACCGGACCGCCAAAGTGAAAGCCCGCCCAGCGGGGATGCAGCAGACGGACACCGCGCAAGGTGGCGTAGTGTGGCTGCTCAAGCAGGTGGTTGACCGAGAACGTCAGGCCGAGATAGGCATCTGCTTCGCCAATGACGACTTTGTCCAGCGCGTCGGTGACGGTTGCGGTTTCGGTGAGATTGGCCTGATGATGATCTTTGCGCCATTCTGCCGTCCACGGAGAACCGGCTTCCAGTGCAACGCGGGCATTGTCAAGGAAACCCGGATCCGACGCTCGCTGATCGCCCTGTCGCGCCACCAGCACCACGCTGCGTTCGAGATAGGGCGCCGAATAGTGCAGGCAGTGCTGGAATTCGTCGCGCGGCACCGCGCTCATGACGAGGTCGACGTCTCCCTTGCAGGCCGCTTCAAGCAAGGACCTGCGATCGGGAAAGCTGCGCGCCTGCAGGCGACTGCCGGAGCCTTCGAGCAACTGCCGCAGCAGGTCTCCGCTGAAGCCGGTCAGCTGGCCGTTCTTTACGCCCTCGATTGGCATCATCTCATCGACTATGACACCGACCACAATGCGGGACGGAAGTGCGGGAGCGGCGCGCACGGGGGTTGCCGCCATCGCGGGTACGGTGAGCATGGCGACCAGCAGGATCAAGCCGGCCATGATCGCTGTCATGGCGGCCGACATGACGGAAGTCTTCGATGGCCGTGCGTCCGTCGCCTGCTGCCTCCGGCGTGCTGTTGAGATGTCCACTTGCATTGTCTGACTCCGGGGAGTGCTCACGCCGCTCCCTGCTTGGGGGCTACCGTGCGAGCCCGCATTGCCGTTCGTTCACACGATTGCTCCGGCGTCCGCATGGCCGCGAAGCAGCCAGGGCATGAGCAGGCCGGCAATCACGGCGCCAAGAATCGGGGCGGCCCAGAACATCCAGAGCTGGTCGATCGCCCATCCCTGCATCAACAGCGCCGGCCCTGTCGAGCGCGCGGGGTTGACGGAGGTGTTTGTCACCGGAATCGAAACCAGGTGGATCAACGTCAGCGCAAGCCCGATCGCCAATGGCGCGGTCCGCGCTCCTTCGCGCTTGCTGGTGGCGCCAAGGACGATCGCCACGAAGAAGAACGTCATGACCGTTTCGCAGACAAAGCAGGCCAGCAGTGAATAGCCGCGAGGCGAATGCTCGGCGAAGCCGTTCGCGGCAAACGTGCTGTGTGCCGGATCAAAATCGGGGGATCCCGTTGCGATGACCGAAAGCAGCCATGCTGCGCCGATCGCACCGACCACCTGGGCGGCGATATACGGAAACACCTGGCTCCAGGAGAAGCGGCCGGCCGTTGCCATGCCGATTGTCACAGCGGGGTTCAGGTGGGCACCGGAGACCGGGCCGACTGCATAGGCCATGGTCAGCACGGTCAGACCGAATGCAAGGGAGACGCCAGTCAGGCCGATGCCGGCGCCGTCCGGCACCGATGCGGCCAGGATCGCGGCGCCACAACCACCGAAGGTAAGCCAGAATGTGCCAAAGCCTTCAGCAAAGAGTTTCTTCGGGAATGACATTGCAGACACCAATTGAATTCCGAGCGGGCGGGTTTCTTCTTGCGAGGCGGCCATCGACGCCGAAGCGTGCCGATCGGGTGCGTGCCAAAGCGGCCTGAGTGCCTGCTCAAGACTGATCTTAGTAACGCCCTTGTTACCATCGACTAGGAATTGTCCGAATCGCAGGTATTTCCGCTGCGGCGATGCCTGGCCCTGGCGTCAGGACGATTGGTCCTGGTCAGGTCTGCTGGGCGGGATCCACCACCACCTGCGGCAGCGAGGCATCGAACCGATAGCCGTGGGAATAGACCGGCGTGACTGCAGCGCCGGTCTTCGGTCCCATGCGCAACGTTCGGCGCAGGCGGGAGATAAGCCCGGCAAGGGCCCGCGACCGGTTGTCCAGTTCAAAACCCCAGACGGTTCGTTCGATCAAGGTGTTCGACAGCACGCGGCCAGGATTGGTGAACAGCAACAACGCCAGTTCGAACTCCTTCTGCGTGAGAGATATACGCGTCGATTCCAGGTTGACGAACTGACCGTGGCAGTTAAGTTCGTAGGGGCCCGCCCGGACAATGCTTCCCGCTGATCTGGAAGATGTTCCGGCGCGCCTGCATACCGCTGATACTCTCGCGAGCAGTTCGAGTGGCCGCACGGCGCCCGCCAGATAGTCATCGGCTCCGGCATTCAATGCATCGGCCACATGGCGTTCGTCGTTGTCCCCGCCCATCGCAATGATGGGGCTGGCATGTGTCCAGCCGGCGCGGATCACGCGGATCAGGTCGGCGCACGGCATGTCGATGCCTCGGGCGTCGATCAGCAGCAGGTCGGCGGTGGACCCGCAAATGCCGTTGACGAGTCCGGATTTGCTGGAGCAGAGCTGGCATTCGTGGCCGGCTTCCTGCAGGAGGCCGGCCGTGGCGGTCGCGGTTTCCCGGTCGTCGCTCACCAGGAAGACTTTCACCATGGCTGCCGCTCCGGTCTCAGGGGTCGGGTGCTTGTTGCGAGCATGAGCAGCGGGCACGAGCGAGGGCTGGGATGAGCGCCAACCGGCACGCAGTCATTCATGCGAAAGAGGAATGTCATGGAGATCGCCGGCCTTGGGAAATGCTGTGTGGGTGTAGCGAACCGGAAGCGGCGGCGTCTTGTCTCGTGCGATCCTGGTTCAGTCGGGCAAGCGCATCGGGCGCGCACGGTCCCCCGACCACCGGCCCTTCCGCGAAATCGCAGCCGAGCGTGGCAAGCATTTCCACGTCGGAACGCCGCTGTACCGAAGTGGCGACTACCCGCATGTCCAATGCCTTGGCAAGTGCCACGATTCCGGAAACCACGCGCTGGACCAGCGGGTCGAATCCGATGCCGTTGATCAGGTCGGACGCCAGCTTGATCTCGCTGACCGGAAGGTCGATCAGGTTTGCCAGCGTGGTTCCGGTCGCACCGTAGTTCCGGATAGAGAATTCCACGCCCTGTTGCCGCAAGAGCAGCAGCCGCGCAGCCAGTGCCTGAAGACCATTGGGATCGAGGTCCGGAAGATCCAGTTCGAACGTGATATCGCGTGCGTGCAGCCCATACCTGTTGAGGGCAGTCTCCAGCCCTTCCGGGCTATCGGACCGGTTCAGCAGGCAAAGCGGGACGATGCAGGAAACCGCCGGATGAAAGTCGTATTGCCGCCAAAGCACCATCGCTTCGCCGATACGGCGCAGTGAATGGTGAAACAGCACGCAGGCATGCTCGGTTCCGGTTACCAGCCGGACCAGATCCCGCATATCCAGCCACCCGTGCAACGGGTGATGCCAACTCAGCCGTGCTTCGGCCGCGATGATTTCCTGGTCATGAGCCCGGCATGCCGACTGCGGCAGGAACCTGACCTGGATCTCGCCACGCGCCAGCGCGGCCGCCACCTCTTCCGCCGGGATACGCGGACTCGGCGCCCGCGCTTGCGAGCAAGGTGCCGAAGTCCCTTGCGAGATCACGAGTCCCAGCAGTACGTTGGGGCTGATGGGGTCCACGGCGTAGCCGCGCACACGGATCCCGTGCGCCTGCGCCAGCCGCATCGTGTTCGTGAGAAGGATGGGGTCGCCGTGGGTGGTCAGTACCAGGTCCGGCCTTTCGCCGCATCCGATGATGGCGTCGATCAGGTTGGTGTTGCCATGCTCACATGCGGGCAATGCACAGACCACGACGTCCCAGCTGCCGGCTTCCAGATGCTTCAGGGCGTCATCGACGTCTTCGGCAGCTTCGCAGTACATGTCACCGGCCTGATTTAATGCGGCCTGCGTATGGGCGCGCTGGCAAGCACGACTGTCGATGACAAGTACGTTGATGGTCATGATGATGCCTCCGGCGGAGGGTGAATCGGAAAATGGGTCCCGCACTCGCAGTGCAGCAGGTCGCTTCGCTTCAAGCCTGTTGCCGCGATCGTCCGGAACCATCCGGTGCAACGGCCGGGCGTGGTGGCATATCTTCGGCATGAAGCGGATCGCGCTGCGTATGGCGAGGAGACGCTCTTGAAGTTAGGCCTGCCGCGACGGCATCCGTATCGGAATTGTCTGAATCGGGGTGGTGTGGCTCATACGCTCGTGCAACCACACGATTGCTGTGCGCCCTGCCGGTGATTGCGCTCGGCATCGCCCTGTTCGTCGCGCAGCCGCGCGAATCGCCGTGGCTGTCGGCGCGCCAGAGCACCAGCCCGCAATAGGTTGAACAGGTGCCCTGGCAGGCAGCCACATATTGCTGCGTGATGCCGGTGGGTGTGGTCATGTGCGCGCTCCAGCGACGATGTGTGATGTTCGACGCATCCTTTATCGCCAATCGCAGCGCTGTCTTGGCTCGGATTATTCCTAGTCCGGTTGCACAATATTTTGGTCAGACATAGACATTGGTGACTTGCCGGGAATTCTGGTCCTGCCGAAAGGAACCATCCCGCATTGCTTGCCGGATCTGCCGCGGATGACTCCGGTGCCTCATCCAGCCAGTGCGTGGGCTCGGCTGTTCACACTGGAACCCTATTCATCCCCCGTCACGCCGCCGGCGCTTCGCTGCGCGCTGCTTCTCGGAATATTCCGATGCCTGTACGACTTCGCGAATCCAACAATGGGTTCTGTCGATGGCGCTGCTGCAAGTCCTGCAGTTGCATCTCCACCGAAAGTACATCACGTTCAGGCGAATCCCGGATTCGAAGAACTCAATGATGTGCCGGTGCTGATGTAAGGGGCCGTCCTGTTATTCACTGGCCCTCTTTCGCCAGCATGGAGATCTATCGTGAACAGAATCTATCGCCTCATCTGGAACGCCGCACAGAACGCATGGTCTGTCGCCAGCGAGACCGCCCGCGCCCATGGCAAGCGGAGCACCCGCGTCTCGCGGTCAGCACGGCTGGCAAAGCCGCTGCTCGTCGGCACGCTGGCTTTGTCCGGTGTGTTCGTGGCGCCGGCGGCCTTCGCTCAATGGTCGAATGCAAGCGGTAACGCCACCGGGGCCGGCTCGATTGCCGTCGGTGGCGGCAGCGGTGCAACGGCAAATGCCAACACACCGGGATCCATCGCCATTGGCGATGACGCAACGGCAACGAGCAAGAAGAATGGCTCGCCACTCCCAACCGGCGCTACGGCAATCGGCCACGGCGCGACGGCTACTACGCAGTATGGCGGCGGCCCGGTCGCCATCGGTACCGCAGCGACAGCCGTCGTTTCGGCCGGCAACGGTGGCTCGCCTGTCGCCATCGGCACGACCTCGAACGCCAACGGCGCCGGCTCGCAGGTTGCCATTGGCGACCAGGCACGGGCCAACGGCATGGACGCCATTGCTATTGGCGGCCACGCCAATTCGGCCGGCGTGATTGCGACGGGCGATCAGTCGACCGCGATCGGTCAGTCGTCCACCGCCACTGGCACCGGGTCCGTTTCCATCGGATACAGCACGAAGTCGAGCGGAATCGGATCGATTGCGCTGGGTGGCGACGGCGTCAACGGCTCGACGGCCAGCGGCAACTCGGCGTTTGCCGTGGGTGCCGGTGCCAACGCGTCAGCGAATGATTCGATTGCGCTGAGCGAAAACTCCAAGGCGAGCGCGGCGGGTGCAGTTGCCATCGGCGCGAACTCGAACGCGATCGGTACGAACTCCGCCGCGCTGGGCTACGGGACGGTCGCACGGGGCAACCAATCGGTGGCCTTCGGCGTGAATGCCAATTCTGTCGCGGACGACAGCGTTGCAGTGGGCAGCGGCTCGACCGCAAGTCGTGCCGGCATGAATGGCGCAAAGGAACTGTTCAGCAATGCTGCCGTTACGTCGAACAAGGGTGCGGTATCCGTCGGCGGTGCGAGCAACGAGCGTCAGATCACCAACGTGGCGGGCGGTACGCAAGCAACGGATGCAGTCAACGTGCGCCAGTTGCAGGCTGTGAGCGATGGTTCGGTGAAGTACGACAAGAACCCGGACGGCAGCGTCAACTACAACAGCGTGACGATGGGCGGCGACACCTACAACTCGACGACCAAGACCGGCGGCACCAAGATCACCAATGTGGCACGCGGCGAAAACCCCAGTGATGCCGTGAACATGTCGCAGATCACCGATATCGCCGGCGATACGAGTGATACCTACATTACCAACAACGGCCGTGGCGTGAAGTACGTCCGTACCAACGACACCGGCCTGACGCCCGACGATGCCCATGCCTCGGCGCAAGGTGCCACCGCGGTTGGCTACAACGCCCAGGCATCGGCCACGAACGCCCTGGCGCTCGGTAACCAGGCACAGGCCAGCTATGCCGGCAGCGTGGCGCTTGGTGCGGGCTCCATCGCCAATGGCGCGACGCTGGGGAACCAGGCGTACATGGTGGGCGGATCGGCCACGGGCGAAGTCAATATCGGCAATCGTCGCATCACCGGTGTTTCGGCCGGCGCGATGGACACCGACGCGGTCAACGTTTCACAGCTGAAGTCGGTGGCCGACAGCGCGGTTCAGTACGACAAGAACCCGGACGGCACGGTCAACTACAACAGCGTGACGATGAATGGCGACACGTACAACACGGTCACCAAGACTGGTGGTACGCGCGTCAGGAACGTTGCCGCCGGCGTGGACGGCGGCGACGCGGTCAACGTGGATCAACTGAACCAGAGCATCACCAACGTCAACAACACGATCACCGACATTGCCGGCGATACAGGCGATACCTACATTACCAACAACGGCCGTGGCGTGAAGTACGTTCGCACCAATGACACGGGCCTGACCGAGGACGATGCTCATGCTTCGGCCCAGGGCGCAACTGCGGTGGGCTACAACGCCCAGGCTTCGGCAGCGAACGCGCTGGCGCTTGGCTACCAGTCGCAGGCGACCGCTGCCGGCAGCGTAGCGCTCGGCGCGGGCTCGATCGCCAACGGCGCGACCCTCGGCAACCAGGCGTACATGGTGGGCGGTACCGCTGCCGGTGAAGTGTCGGTCGGTTCGGCTGGCAACGAGCGCCGTGTCACCAACGTCGCCGCCGGTTCCTCCGACACGGACGCCGTGAACGTTTCGCAGCTGAAGGCAGTGAACACGCAAGTGGGCGATCTGGACAAGGGGGCTGTCAAGTACGACAAGAACCCCGATGGCTCGGTGAACTACAACAGCGTGACGATGGGTGGCGACACCTACAACTCGACGACCAAGACCGGCGGCACCACGATTTCCAATGTGGCATATGGCGTGAATGACAGCGATGCCGTCAACTTGCAGCAGTTGAAGGAAATGACCGTGTCGATCTCCGACAACACGGTCAACAAGATGGATGCGGCGACACGCTACTTCCAGGCCAATGGCTCGAATACCGATGCCGACAAGGCCGTCGCAAGCGGTGCCGGCAGTACGGCCATGGGGCCGAGCGCCAACGCCAGCGGCACCAACAGCGTTGCCATGGGCAACGGCGCCAAGGCTACCGCGGACAGCAGCGTCGCGATTGGCGCGAACTCGGTGGCGGATCGTCCGAACGCAGTCTCGGTGGGTGCGGTCGGCAACGAACGGCAGATCACCAACGTTGCTGCCGGTACAGCCCAGACCGATGCCGTGAACGTGAGCCAGTTGCAGAGTTCGAACGCGCAGACGCTGAACCTGGCCAACGGCTACACCGATTCGAAGATCGGTGGCGTGCGCAACGACGCCAACGCCGGTGCCGCATCGGCGATGGCCATGGCTGGCCTGCCGCAGGCGGTCATTCCCGGCAAGGGCCTGGTGGGCCTGGCCGGCAGCACCTACGCGGGCCAGAGCGCCATGGCGCTTGGCATGTCCGCCCTGTCCGACAGCGGCCGCTGGGTGTACAAGGCCGCCGCATCGACCAACACCCGCGGCGAATATGGCGTGACCGTCGGCGCCGGCTTCCACTGGTAAGCAACTGCCCGTCCAACAGCCGGGACGGCACGTGCAGTCCCGGCAGCAACAGATACAGGAAGGTTCATCATGAAAATCAATCTCAAACTCTTGGCCGTCGCAGTGCTTGTCTCCGGTGCGATGTTGCAAGGCTGTTCCACGACGTCGAGCCGCCCTGACAGCAGCGGCCAGTCCAGCCAGGTCGTCTTTCCGAAGGCCGAGGCGGCGTGGCCGAAGGAGGGTACGTTCCCGGAACTGGAAAACCTGCGCATGATTCGCCCGGGCATGACCAAGGACCAGCTGTTCGCCCTGCTCGGCCGTCCGCACTTCAATGAAGGTTTCGGCCACGAATGGGACTACCTCTTCAAGTTCCGTACCGGCAACGGCGACGAAGTGATGACCTGCCAGTACAAGGTACTGTTCGACAGCAAGAAGCTCACGGGCAGTGTGTACTGGCGGCCAGACGCATGCGCGAAGTTCCTGGCGGCAACGCCGTCGCCGCAGCAGGTGCCTGTATCGCAAGCGGCGCCGGTGACCGTGCAAGACCGCACGCTGCAGGGTGACGCAGTGTTCGGCTTCAACGGCTGGCGTCTAGAGGATATCAATCCCCAGGGACGCGCTGCGCTGGCCGATCTGGCAAAGCAGCTGCGTAGCATGAAGACGCTGTCCCGGGTCGAGGTCACCGCGTACACCGATCGCATCGGTTCGGATTCCGAGAACATGGCATTGTCGCAACGGCGTGCCGAGACCGTCGGGCGCTTCCTGGTTTCGCAGGGAGTGGACCCGCAAGTGGTGGTAGCTCAGGGCCGCGGCGCCGCGGACCCCGTCGTGCAGTGCGAGGACATGCCGCGCGATGCAATGGTCAAGTGCCTGGCTCCGAATCGCCGCGTGCAGGTGAGGGCCGTGGGGCAGGCGCCGGCATAAGTCGACGTGCCTCCGACATTACCGGTGTGCAAGGCGCGCCGGTGTCATCCTCGACGAATGGCCGATGTGTGAAGCATCGGCCATTTTGCTTTTCGGGGTGCCGATATCCGCATGCCGGATTGCAACGGCGCGGTATTGATCGCCGGAGACCGGCGCGCTTTGACTCTCGGATTTCTCCTAGGGTGGGACCTGCGGGCCAGCCCTATTGTTGAATCATAGGTTCGCAGCAACAGTTTCCAGATTGAGCGGGTGGCACCAGGCGTGCACCCGTTTCCCGAGAGCTGAAGCCACCCCGGACGGCGCACCTGCGCAAGCCCGGCGGGACTGCCCTTGCCGCGAATCCAGTTTCCCTGATTGATTCGAGGCTATCTGAAATGAACACCATCTATCGCATTGTCTGGAGCGCCACCGCGCGCATATGGGTTGCCGTGGCCGAGTCTGCAAAAGCCCGCGGCAAAGGCTGTGGACGCTCGTCGCTGCGCAGGGCCACCGTGATCCTGGCAGCAGCCGGTTCGCTGGCCGCGATCGGCCAGGCGCAAGCTGCGCCGATGCGGAACGAGATCCCGTTTGGTTATGAGGGCGTGGCCGTCACAGCCAGGGCACAAACCGCCACGACGTCGAAAGCGTCGGCCATCGCTGGCGACGAGGGTTGTCAGTGCACGGGTGGCCTGCCGGAGTCGATGGGGGCGGCGGCCCCGGGGGGCGATCCGGCAAGCCGGATCGGCGCTCGGCCTGGCGGCGATAACGACGCTGCCATGCCGGCCGATGAAGCGGGGAGTCGCGCCATGACAGAGACTCCCCCGCTCTGGATACTAGCCGGGCGGGAATGACTGGCTTGTTGATCCCGACGGCCCGCGGTAGTGCCAGGTCAGGGCTTCCGTACCGGAATCCATGGCAATGACGCACGCGCCGCCGGGCATTCCGGGGATTGCAAACGGCGGCGTGGTTGCGGGTGCGCCGGTGACCTGATGTCAGCGCCTTTCGGGCGCGTTCATTTCGGGGCCGGCTGCCGGGGCAGCCGCCGTCTCCCCGGGGACGGATATCAGGCTCGCCAGGTAGGAAAGCATCGCCAGCATCGAAGCGCCGGCCGCCAGAATCTGTTCCTTGTCGCCACGTTTGACAATTGCGCTGAAGCCGTCGAACAACTGGTCGATATAGGGCACCTGGAACATGGCCATGGCGCCGCCGGCACGGTGGCACCATTCACGCAGGCGCCCGACAGACGGTTCACCGTTTGCCACGAGTTCCCGGGCCAGGCCGTCCCGGTCCGCGTGGATGGACTCCCGGCACGTGGCCAGCATCGCATCGGTCCACAGGCCGCTACCCAGTCCTCCCAGCAGCGTCTCGCGGCTGACGCGACGCGGATCGAACGTCAGTGCGGCCGCCAATGGCTCGATCGGGCCCGGCGCTTCGCCATCCACCACGATACCGGTCACGCCAGGCTGCGATGCCAGTGAGCCGTCCAGCGCCTTTTGCAGGGAGGCGAGTGTCGTGGGCTTCAGCACATAGGCACTCATGCCCACATCGAAGCAACGCTGGTGTTCTTCGGCGAGCGTGGTCGCGGTAACGCCGACAATGCGCAAGCCGCGCACGCGCTCGTCGGTACTGGCGCGGATCGCGCGCGCCAGATCGAAGCCATCCATGACGGGCATGTGGCAGTCTGTCAGAACCAGATCAAATGGCTCGCGCAGCAATGCCTGCAGCGCTTCATGCCCATCCTTGCAAAGGGAGCATGGATAGCCGAGCAGGTCGAGCTGCTGGCGTATCAGTTCACGGTTGATGGGATGATCTTCCGCCACCAGTACGCGAACCTGTTTTTGCGGTGCATGCGTGACTATCGACTGCGCGATGCCATCGTTGCCGGGTATCGCAAATGCGGGGGACGCCGCGGGGTCTGCCGCGCGGATGGACTCCTTGAGTGCGCCAAGAAAGGCCGACCAGCGCAGTGGGTTCTGGCTGAGCCTCACGGTGCCGCCGACCACTGCGAAACCCAGCTGCTTTGGCGTGTTCGTGACCTGAATCGCATACTTGCACGGCACGCCGGGAGGAAGATCGCCGTCGTACAGATGGCTATACGGCGTTCCCGCGGCAGGCGGATCGTCGAGCGACACCAGGCCCGCCGCCTGCGCATAAGCGCGCAAGCAAGCGGCGGAGGGCGCATCCCGCACGGACACCATGACGAGGCGCCCTTTGAATGCGGGCAGGTCGTAGCTGGTGCAGAGGACGGGGCATATTATCCGCAGTGTGACGGTCGTTCCCTCGCCAGGTTCACTCTGCATCGTGAGTTCGCCGTTCATCAGGCTCGCCAGCCGCTTGCATATGGAAAGGCCAAGACCGGTGCCGCCGTAACTGCGGGTAGAGCTGTGATCGCTCTGTACGAACGGGCTAAACAGTCGTTGCAGGTTCTCGGGAGAGATGCCGATACCCGTGTCGGCAACTTGGATCGCGAGGTCCGCGTCTTCCCCGTGGACGGCTTCGATGTAGATGCGCAGGATCACGTTGCCATGGTCCGTAAACTTGATGGCATTCCCCAGCAAATTGAACAGGATCTGCCGAAGGCGGATCGCGTCGGCGGAAATCGTCGCGGGTACCTGCGGCGCAATGTGGATGCGAAGCTGGATGCCCTTGTTGTTGGCTTGCGGGGCGAGCAGCCCGAGCACACTGTCAGCCAGATCGCGCAGGTCCGTTGGAGTTGGCAGGATCGCCAGCTTGCCGGCTTCCATCTTCGCGTAATCGAGAACGTCGTCGAGAATCTGCGCAAGCGACTGCCCCGATTCGACGACCAGTGAGAGCAAACGCCGTTGTTCGGTGTCGAGCCTCGTCGAGTGCAGGACTTCCAGCAGGCCGAGCACGCCATTGAGCGGTGTGCGTATCTCGTGGCTCATCATGGCAAGGAAGCTTTCCTTGGCGCGCAGTGCTGCTTCTGCCGCAGTGGTCGCTTCGGCCAGGGCCTCTGCCTGCCGATGCTGCTCCGAGACGTCCGACACCACGCCTGTCCGGATCACGTAGCCGCTTTCGATTCGTGTGACGGCACGGACTCTGATCCATCGCGGGCCAAGCGCGCCGTGTATCAGGTAATCGAGCTCGACCGGCAGGTCGGAATTCACCGGCTCGCTCAGCTTGGCGCGGACCAGCGCCTGGTAGCGCGGATCGACCACGCGCTCGAGAGACAGTTTCGACTCCAGCAAGTCTCTCGGCGCGATACCGAGCGAGCTTTCCCCATTGCCCGCCGCATATGTGAATTCGAATTGTGCGGTGCTGCCCGCCGGGCGACGGCACTGATAGACAATGGCCGGAATGCTCCCGGTGATTTCCTGAAGACGGTGCTCCGCCGCGCGCCGCACTGCGGCCTCCTTGCGCAGGAGTTGCCGAGATCGCATCAGGATGCCGACCACGCAAAGCAGCCCCAGAATCAAGGGAGCCGACCGCAATAGCGCCGCTCCCAACGAGTAGCCGAACGAGTAGGTCGCCGTGATATATCGATGCTGGATAGCGAGGCGCCGTTGCTCCGGCATGGCCGCAAGGGCCCGGTTGATCAGCGGCATCAGCCGTTCGGCCAGGTCTGGCCTGATCGCCAGCGCCGTTTGTACCTGGATGGCATCCGAGCCGATGATCCTGAGCAAATCGCCGTAGTTGCGCAGCAACTCGAAGTTGGCTGCGGCAAGGTCGTCCACATAGACGTCCGCCTGGCCATTCTTTACGGCTTCCATGCCCGCGCGGATGCCGGGTAGGACGACGACATTCGCGCGCGGCAACACCTGCTGAACCAGCGACCTGATGCCTCCCCCGTCGGTGACCGCAATCCGCGCGGCTTTCAGGTCGGCAAGCCCGGCAACGGTAGGCGTTGCCTGCTTGCCGATGATGGCAATCGGAAAGACGGCATAGGGGCGGGAAGCGGGGACGGCCCCCAGGGCAGGATCGTTCGGCAGCACCACTGCAATGATGTCCAGGCTGCCATTCCGGAGCGACTCAATGGCCGTGGCGAAGCGTGAGGGGGGCTGGCGATTGAACGTGATGCCCAATGTTTCCTCGAGATAAGCCAGGTAGTCGACGGCGATGCCCGTGGGCTCTCCGCTGTCGTCAAGGTAGCTGTAAGGCGCCAGCCCCGGATCCAGGTTGACCCGCAGGGCGGGCAGGGACCGGAGGTAAGCACGTTCCTCGAGCGTCAGCAGGAACTGGCGGTCCTGCTCTTGCCGGATGCGGCCCGCGGTCATCCAGCGCGCGAATATCTCGACCCGGGTTGCTTCCGGCATGTTAGCCAGCCCGACATTCAAGCGCCTGCCGAGCATTGCGGCCGACGACGTGACGGCAAAGCTGATGCTGCTGTTGGCATCCCGGTAATGCGCGGCTTCCGACAGGCTCGCAAACTCGGCCTGGCTCAATTGATACTCGGCAACGGGCTGAAGGGTGACGTAGTAGTCGGCACTGCCGTTGGCTACGGCGCGCAGGCCTTCGGTCGTGTTGGACACACGCAGGAAGGTCGCATCCGGATATCGGTCGCGCGACGAAACGTCGAAATGCGAGCCCGCGTCCAGCGCGATCCTTGGCCGGGGATGGAGACTGCCGTCGGCCGTCAGGTCTGCGGTACGGCCGATCAGCACGGTGTCGGCGTCATAGTATGGATTCGTCGTCTGCAGGCACCCTGTGCCCGCGGCCGGCCCTTGCCTGGCGAGCATGACGTCGAACTGGCCCGCGCAGGCGGCTTCGGCCAGCGTGGGCAGGTCGGGATAGACGCGGACGTTGTAGGTGATACCGGCCCCGAGCGCGGCGCGCAATATGTCGAAGGACGCGCCGGAAAGCTGTTCATCCCGCAAGATCAGCAGTGGGGGCCACCCCTCCCTGACAACGCCGACCGTGACCGACTGCTTCGCCTCGGCAGGGGCGACGGTTCCCGCCGCACAGGTTGGCTCTATCCATGAAAGGGAGAGGACCGACACCCACAGGATCAGACATCGATACACAGCAGACGAAGTGCGCTTTGCCTTCATATCGGCCATCCGGAGTTCGCGACGCGTGCCTTGCGCAGCTAGCCCCCGGGGGTGAGTGCCCAAGATGTGCATACAGCATAGTGCCTCGCATCAGCGGGATGAAGATCGCGGTGGCCGGTTCCATCGGCCCGCATGGCTTGCGCGCCGCCCGCGGCGCGAAGGGAGTGCATCGGGAGCGCCTTGGATACTGATTATCCGGGGCAGCAAATCTCAATTTCGCTACATCGTTTTTGATCCATTGTCTTGATATTATCAACATTTATTACAATTTATATTGTAAGAAAATATCCAATAAAAACAATTGCTTATGTGATATTGCATCTGCCGGAACAATGAGATTCTCGGAATATTTAACTTTTAATAGGAATAGTCCGATTTAGTATCTGGGTCTTGATTGTTGAGGTGTGTGGGAATGATTCAAAGCCGACTTGTATTGCCAGTTGCCAGTACGAAACGCCGGTTCGTTGCTGTGGCAATAGGTATGTGTAGTGCGTTATCCGGCACCTCGTGGGGGGCGCAGAAGATATCGCCGATGCTGGTGCCGTCGGAATCCGTTGCGCAAATCCTTGTGAAGGAACCCTCGCCGCAAGGTCTGCAAGGCAGCCACCGGATGGAAAGTCCGCCATCGTCGCCGACGCAAATGCAGATTCAACGCTGGTCGGCCAGCGCGCTGATGCCAATGGCCCACGTACGCGTGATGGCAGATGGCGCGCACGTGCTCCGCTTGCCGCGGCCGCTTACGAGCCCCGAGGCACAGGACATTGCCCGCAGAATGCTGGCAAGCGGGCAGTTCGAGTCTGTCGAGCCGGACTATCGCGTCCATCCGGCAGCGTATAGCGGTGCCGACCCGCGATTTGCCGATCAATGGAACCTCGCAAGTCCGTCGAGCGTGCCGGGTGGCGCAAATCTCGCGCAGGCGTGGAAACGCTCGCCAGGCCCTGGCGCGGTAAATGTCGCAATTCTTGATACGGGGCTGACGGGACACCCTGATATCACGGCGGCAAATCTCTTGCCCGGCTACGACTTCCTGAGTGCCGCGACACTGACTTCCACGCCGGACAGCAAGACGGGCGGCTATCTTGGCGCGGGCTTTGTCAAGAATGATGGCATTGCCGGGCGCGACCCCGATCCGTCAGATCCGGGAGACTGGGTCACGGCATCCGACGCGGCGAACTACCCGCAACTCTGTGGGCTTGCCACGCCCAGCAGCTGGCATGGCACGTATGTCGCGGGGATCGTTGCCGCGGGCCAGGACAATGGGATCGGTATCGCGGGTATCAATCCAACGGCGCGCGTCATGATGGCGCGTGTGCTGGGGAGATGCGGTGGTGTTACCTCTGATGTCATCGACGCGCTTTACTGGGTTGCAGGACTGGCGGTGCCAGGAATGCCCGTCAACCCGAATCCGGCCCGCGTCGTCAATATGAGCCTTGGCGCGTATGCGCCCTGCACATCGATCATGCAGGGCGCGGTGAACGCCGCGCGTGCGGCCGGGGTTGTGGTGATTGCCGCAACGGGAAACAACGGTGCGAGTGCCATTGCGTCGCCCGCCAATTGCAGTGGCGTGATCGGCGTGACCGCGCACACTGCCGACGGCGACAATGCCGACTATGCCAACGTGGGCTCGGGGACCGCCCTGAGCGCGCCAGGTGGGGGGGCGGGAAGCCGCATCACCGGTACTCAGCGCAGCGTGCTGTCGCTCTCAAACACGGGAACGACCGTCCCCGTCGACGCCGGCTATGCCACCAGCATTGGCACCAGCGTCGCTGCGCCGCATGTCACCGGTGTCGTCAGCCTGATGCTGTCGGCGAATCCGCAGCTGACTCCGGCCGACGTGCTTCAACTGCTGCAGCAATCGGCACGCCCGTTCCCTCCGGGGACCTACTGTCAGCAGGTCAATGTGCAGTGTGGCGCCGGCATGCTCGACGCGGATGCCGCCGTGGCATTGGCGTCCGGCTTGCCCGTTGTACAGGCTGGGGCCACCGGCTTCAATGTCCTGCCGGGCACCACGGTCACGCTATCGGCCAACGGCGGGCCGGGCTACGGAAGGACCGTCCAGGCTATCGAGTGGACGCAGACGTCCGGGCCCGGGGTAAATCTGGTGCCGGTCGATGGCAGTCACATTTCGGCGACCCTGGCCGCCGAGGGCAGCTATGGATTTCGCGCGACGCTTCGCAATGACAGCGGGGTGGCTGCGTCCAGCGATCTGTCTGTGGTTTCCCGGGTAGTGGTGTCTTCATCGCCGGCTACGACGCCGGCACAGCCTGCCCCGACGGGTACGACGGCATCGGCGCCCGAACAGGGGAGTGGAGGCGGCGGCGCACTTTCCCCGCTGTTTGCAGCGGCGCTGATCGCTCTGGGGTTCCTGTGCTTTGCATCACCGAAGCCGCGCAGATCCCTTTAACTCATTGTTTCTTATGAAGAATCTGCGTCGGAACGCGTCCTTCGCGCGAGACTGTATTGAGCAATGGGCGGGGCCACGTGGATCCCCGTCACATTGACCAAGGGAAAACCCCCATCAAGCCGCTGTCTTGAAATGGCCATACCCCGTCCCTATAATTAGCACTCGCTGGGGGTGAGTGCTAACAGCCCCCTGCGGTACCCGAAATTCCGCGGCCGCCGAGTTCATATCGCGGCCTGCTTGTGAATCAAAACTCACTTTTGTATCTAGGAGTCCGTATGAATCTGCGTCCTTTGCACGACCGTGTGATCGTGAAGCGTCTGGACAATGAAACCAAGACCGCGTCCGGTATCGTGATTCCCGACAACGCCGCCGAGAAGCCGGATCAAGGCGAAGTGCTGGCCGTCGGCCCGGGCAAGAAGGATGACAAGGGCAACAACATTGTCCTCGACGTCAAGGTGGGTGACCGTGTGCTGTTCGGCAAGTATGCCGGCCAGGGCGTGAAGGTCGATGGCCAGGAACTGCTGGTCATGCGCGAAGAAGACATCATGGCCGTGGTGAACAAGTAATCACTTGTTGACGACTAGCACCGTACCGAATTAGGAGAATCAGAACATGGCAGCAAAAGACGTAGTGTTTGGCGACGCCGCCCGTGCCAAGATGGTCGAAGGCGTGAACATTCTCGCCAACGCAGTGAAGGTTACCCTGGGTCCGAAGGGCCGCAACGTGGTGCTGGAGCGCAGCTTCGGCGGCCCGACCGTGACCAAGGACGGCGTGTCCGTGGCCAAGGAAATCGAGCTGAAGGACAAGCTGCAGAACATGGGCGCCCAGATGGTCAAGGAAGTGGCTTCCAAGACCAGCGACAACGCCGGTGACGGTACCACCACCGCTACCGTTCTGGCCCAGTCGATCGTGCGCGAAGGCATGAAGTTCGTCGCCGCCGGCATGAACCCGATGGACCTGAAGCGCGGTATCGACAAGGCTGTCGCCGCCGCCGTGGAAGAGCTGAAGAAGGTCAGCAAGCCGACCACCACCAGCAAGGAAATCGCCCAGGTTGGCGCGATCTCGGCCAACAGCGACACCTCGATCGGTGAGCGCATCGCCGAAGCCATGGACAAGGTCGGCAAGGAAGGCGTGATCACCGTCGAAGACGGCAAGTCGCTGGCCGACGAGCTGGAAGTCGTGGAAGGCATGCAGTTCGACCGCGGCTACCTGTCGCCGTACTTCATCAACAACCCGGAAAAGCAAGTTGTCCAGCTGGACAGCCCGTTCGTGCTGCTGTTCGACAAGAAGGTTTCGAACATCCGCGACCTGCTGCCGGTGCTGGAGCAAGTGGCCAAGGCTGGCCGCCCGCTGCTGATCATCGCTGAAGACGTCGAAGGCGAAGCCCTGGCGACCCTGGTGGTGAACAACATCCGTGGCATCCTGAAGACCGCCGCCGTCAAGGCTCCGGGCTTCGGCGACCGCCGCAAGGCCATGCTGGAAGACATCGCCATCCTGACCGGCGGCACCGTCATCGCTGAAGAAATCGGCCTGACGCTGGAAAAGGCGACCCTGAACGACCTGGGTCAAGCCAAGCGCATCGAGATCGGCAAGGAAAACACCATCATCATCGATGGCGCCGGCGACGCAGGTGCGATCGAAGGCCGCGTGAAGCAAATCCGCGCCCAGATCGAAGAAGCGACCTCGGACTACGACCGTGAAAAGCTGCAAGAGCGCGTGGCCAAGCTGGCCGGCGGTGTTGCCGTGATCAAGGTTGGCGCTGCCACCGAAGTCGAAATGAAGGAAAAGAAGGCCCGCGTGGAAGACGCCCTGCACGCCACCCGCGCTGCGGTGGAAGAAGGCATCGTCCCCGGCGGCGGTGTGGCCCTGCTGCGTGCCCGCGCTGCGATCTCGGCACTGACCGGTGAGAACCCGGACCAGAACGCCGGTATCAAGATCGTGCTGCGCGCCATGGAAGAGCCGCTGCGCCAGATCGTGCTGAACGCTGGTGAAGAAGCTTCGGTCGTCGTTGCCAAGGTCATCGAAGGCAAGGGCAACTACGGCTACAACGCGGCTTCGGGCGAGTACGGCGACCTGGTGGAAATGGGCGTGCTGGACCCGACCAAGGTTACCCGCACTGCACTGCAGAACGCCGCTTCGGTGGCTTCGCTGATGCTGACCACGGACTGCGCAGTTGCCGAAACGCCGAAGGAAGAGTCGGCTCCGGCAATGCCGGGCGGCATGGGCGGCATGGGCGGCATGGAAGGCATGATGTAAATCACGCCGACTGACTGCCTTAACAGGCAGGCTGTCTGAAAAAACCCCCGCAGGTGCAAGCCTGCGGGGGTTTTGCTTTTGGAGCCCGTGTCGATGTACGCGGCCGTGGCTCAGACCTCCACGACGTAGCACCAGTCGAACCGGCCGTTCTCCAGTTCGCCCGTGCGCCGGCTCACGTAGCCGCGCGGATTGCAGACGACGCGCGAGTTGTCGATGAAGTAATCGAAGCTGGTGTGCGTATGGCCGTGGATCCACAGGTCCGCCTGCGCCACCAGGTCGGGCCGCCGGGACAGGAATCCGCCCGACACCAGGTCGTGTGAATAGCGCGGATCGAGGCTGCCCAGGTCGGGTCCGTGGTGCGTGACGACGACGGTCTTGCCGTCAAACGGTTGCGCGAGCTGCGCGGCCAGCCATGCGGACGCAGCCTCGTGCCGTTCCAGCGCATCCTGCGGCAGGAACTGTCGCCAGCGGCCGTCCTCGCCCGCGAGCTGGATCAGCTTGTGGTCGAACATCACCTTGGCGCAAGCCTCCATCGAGGCCTCGCGCCGGTCGGTGCCGAAAAGCGTGTAGTCGGTCCACCACGTCGTGCCGATCACGCGTACCCGCTTGCGCGGATCGACGCCAAATTCCGCCACGCCGCCGTTGAGGACCTGCACATGTGCGTGCTCGGCGTTGGCCTCGGCCATCAGCCGGTCCACGGTCTCGAAGTTACTTTCGTAATACTCGTGATTGCCCGGCACATAAATCACCGGCACGTCGAAGGTGCGCGCGGCCCAATCGATGCCAGTTCGCCCGTTGGCGATGTCGCCGGCCAGCACCACGAGGTCGGCGCCGCAGTCCGGAACCTCCTGGGGCAGGTTGTGCTCGATATGCAGATCGCTGAGGATGCGGATTTTCATGCGGTCTCCCGATGGCCCGTTCGGGGGCTGTTCCGCATGGATTCTTGGGAAAAAAGGCAGCCCGGTCAAGGCCGGGCTGAAAAGGGGAACCCTTGCGGTGCTCAAGGGCACCGTGGGTTCGGTTGGCGCCTGGTGGCGCTTACTTGGAAATGCGGAGGATTTCGGAGGCTAGTTTGGAGAAGCAGGGCTTGAGGTCGTTGATGGTCTTGGCGTAGCAGTAGATGCCGCTGGGCTGGTTCGGGTTGTACATCTTTCCTGAGTCAGCCGTATTCGCCATGCTCTTCAGCAGGCCTTCATCGAAGCCGCCGTTACCGTCGAGCCCGAGCGTGAAGATATAGGTTCCTTTGCTGCGCAGATAGGAAGCCATCTCCAGCGGCACATTGATCGCGGCGTTCGCGACATTGGTGTTGTTGAAGGTCGATCCCACGGTGTAGCCGGACCCGATGGATTCGCTGCCAACGATCTTGAAGGTCTGGGTGGAATCCGTTGCCGAGTGCAGGTCGTAGTTCTGCGGCATCTTGGTCGGCGTGGTCGAGTTGGCCGTAACGCTGGTGGTAACGGTCGTGGTGACAGCGTCCTTGCCGCTGCCAACGGTCGATGAGGTGGAGCTATTTGTGGTGTCATTCGTCATGCCAATGCTTGCACAAGCGCCCGGCATCTTGGTGGCCTGCTGATCAGGCATGTAGAAGCCATTCATTCCGCCTGTGGCCGTCACCCCGCCATCGCAGGACGTGATGTTCTTGACGGCAGGGTTGGTGCTTGTGGAGTCGCACTTTTTTCCGTTCTTGCCGGTACATACTTCCGTCGTCACTGTGGTACTTGTGCTGCCGGTCAGCGGATATGAGGCAGCCAGCGTATTCGGCTTCCCGTCGGAGAAGAAGACGATCACGCGTAGGCTCGACCGGTTCACCGGAAGTATGCTGTCGAGTTGCTGCCGCGCCTGGTACAGCCCTTCGGCATAGTTGGTATTGCCGCCATTGCTGAGGCTGGTGATCTTGGCTTGCATGGTCGGCCGGTCGAATCCTCGCTGTACCTTGTTGATCGCGATGTCGGAGACCGCACCGGCCGAGAAATGCACCAGCCCGACACGGTCGGTGCTGGGACTGAACTGGTCCAGGAACGTGTTGGCGTTGGAGCGAACCGTGCTCCAGACGGGCCCCATCGAACCCGACGAATCGATGACGAAAATCAGGTCGAGGTCCCTGCGGATGGTCTGCGAGTTGGCGGCAACTGCCACCTTGTCGAAGCCAAGCACTTTCATCAGGTTCAGCGGCTTGTCGGCCGAGGCGGATACGCCAATCGTCACCGCGCCGGCGGTGGGCGTATTGAAATCGACCGTTGTCACGCCCAGCTTGGGCGTCGACATCAGGTATCCGGACGGGAAGTTGGCGGCGAAGAAGTCCTGCGCAGCCTGGCGCGCGCTGGCGGTCTGCTCGGCCTGGTTGGTGCCGTTGGTGACGGCCCGCGCTGCGGCGACGGCAGCGGAGTCGACGGCCGCATTGAGCTTTGCCTTGACGATATACGCCATGCCGCCGTCGATGGCGAGTCCGACGATGCCGACGAGGCCTATCATCAGTGTGCCAACGATGATGGTGATCTGGCCCCGGTCTCTGCGATGGAGTGGCTTGCGCTTCATGGCGATCTCCTTGCGTGGCTCAGAATGCGGTAACCGAATAGAGGTTGGGTCCGAGGGTAGGCATGGACATGCCACTCATCGTGAGGCCTTTGAACAGCATGTCGAAGCTGTAGTACGTCTCGACCACATAGACCACATCGCCGTCGTGAAGCGACCCGGTCATGGCGTTGGCGGTCGGGGCATTCTTGCCCGTGGGGATGCCGCTGCAGCTGCCATCGGTGATCCAGCTACCCCCGCCACTGCCACAGCCCCAGACTCGACTGGCTGGCGCCGACCCCCCAGCCTGCTTCCAGCCCTGTAGCCAATGATGCTGTTCCAGCACGATATTCCGCGGTGCGCATCCGCTAGTCTCGCAATACCCCATGATCTTGGTGATATAGATCATCCCTTGCCCTGGCATCTTCAACGGTGGCGTCGTGGCCGCCAGCGAATTCATGATTGCCTGCGGCGTATAGGTCGAAGAGCGCGAGGCGAGGCTTGCGCCTTCACGGGTAAGGTTCACCAGGATCAGGTTCGCCTGGATGGCGCGGGCGAAGTCGATCACGGGCAGCGTGAGGAAGATCAGGATCGGCAGCAGGATGCCCATCTCGACGGCCGCGACGCCACGGGCCGCCTTCCTGTACCGATTGGGGCGGGTGGGTCTCATCAGAAGGCCTCGTTGCGCATGGTGGCAGCCACCTTGAAGGTGTACTTGCCACTGGGGAAGAAGGCCGCTACCACAGGAGTCAGCAACGGCCACGAGCAGTCGACCTCGATCACGACCAGGTCACCGGCATTACCGTACATGCCGGCACCACTGGACTGCGGAGTGGTGCTGCCGTTGACCCAGGTTGTGATCGACGCGTTGGACATGTCGTAGATCCCCAGCGAACTGTCGTGGATCTTCTGTTGGACGGCCTGGAAGCGTTGTGAGGACGTGTCGGCAGGGTCCAGGGTCGTCTGGCCTGTCACAGCAAAGCGCGCGCCCTCGCGCACCGCGTTCTGCATGGTGAGATTGGCGAACATCATCATGCCGAAGTCGGCGATCGAGAAGAGCAGAAGGAAGAAGATTGGCGCCACCAGTGCGAACTCCACGGCGCTGGCACCGGTGTCGTGGCGCCGGCGCCGTAGTGACGGTATGAATCTGCGGTTCGGCATGGCAGGCTCCCTCTGGTTCGCGTCAATCGAGCAAGGCAGACTCGCCGCCGTCAGTTGCCCGCTCCCATCATTGCCGGCATCAGCGTCCGATAGAAGCCCAGCGCAGGCGAGCCAAGCAGCACAACCATCAGCGACGGCATGATGAAGAAGATCAGCGGGAAGAGCAGCTTCACGGCAATTTTTGCTGCCATTTCCTCGGCACGCTGACGGCGTTTGACGCGCAAGGAGTCGGCGTGCACGCGCAGGGAATCGGCTACGCTCGTGCCGAAGCGATCGGCCTGTATCAGCATGCTCACCAGCATGTCGACGTCTTCCACGCCGGTGCGCAGTGCCAGGTTACGCAGGGCCTTTTCGCGTGGCAGGCCGGCGCGCAGTTCGAGCACGAGAAGTTCGAGTTCGTCTCCAAGTGCATTGCGCTCACGCCGGAACTCTTCCACTACCTTCAGCAGTGCGGCGTCGAGCGCAAGACCGGCTTCGACGCAGACCATGATCAGGTCCAGGGCGTCTGGGAAGGTCTCGAAGATCTGCCGTTGCCTGAGCCAGATCCTGCGGCGCATAACCAGGTCGGGCAGGTAGAAGCCAACGATGGCGGCGCCCAGCATGGCGGTTGGCAGCAAACGCGGGCTGTCCTCGTTCCAGGCGGGGGGCATCAGCGTGAACAGCAGCGCAGGCAAGGCCACGGCCAGCACAGTCTTGGCACCGAAGTAGACGGCGATGGCTGCAGGATTGCGCCAGCCGGCCGTCATGAAACGCGTGCGGATCGCCGAGTTGTCCCACCCTTCGCTGGGTAGCGAAAGCTTGGCCAGCGGTTTGGACATCCGGCTCAGGGCCTGGAGCCAGTCTTCCCTTGGCTGCTCTGAAGGGGATCCCTCCACGGTGTTCGGGGCTTGCAGGACCTGTGTGATGCGCTTTCGCAGTGAATCCGGTTGCAATAGCCACATGACAGCAAGCGTCACGCCGAAAGTCAGAACAAACGTCAGGCCCAGGATGATGATTTGCTCAATTTTCATGATTGCGCTGGGCGTGGCCCATCCTCCGTATCGTTAGGCCTGGCGGCTAGACGTGAATCCGTACGATCCTGCGCATCCAGATGAGTCCCATCACCAGCAGCGAGAACGCATAGCCCAGGATCCAGGGGCCGACCGGGTCGGTCCACAGCGGCATCAGGAACTCGGGATTCATCAGGTACATGGCGCCAGCGACGCCGAAGGGCATCAGCGCGAGGATCACGCCGGACAATCTGCCTTCCGCCGACAGCACACGAACCTGCCCGGCCAGCTTCATGCGTTCGCGGATGATGCGGCTGACGTTGCCAAGGATTTCGGCCAGGTTGCCGCCTGCCTCACGCTGGATCAGTACGGCAATGACCAGGTAGCGCAGATCGGGCAGCGGCGCCCGCATGGCAAGGTTGGTCAGGGCGTCATGCATGGAGACGCCATAGTTGATTTCGTCAAACGTCACGCGGAGCTCCGCGCCAAGCGGTTCGGGCAGTTCGCTTCCAGCCATATCCAACGCACTGGAGAAGGAGTGGCCCGCGCGCAATGCGCGGCTGATCAGGTCCGCCCCTTCCGGTAGTTGCATTTCGATTCGCTGAAGTCGACGCTGTCGCTTGCGCATGACGTACCAGAGTGGCACCGGCAGCCAGGCGAGCGTCAGCGCCATCGTGACCGGCGCAGGCAGTCCGAGCATCATCGCCACCAGCATCACCCCCACGGGCGGCACCAGCGTCATGAAGAGGAAGGCCGATACGGTCCAGAGCAGGCCGGATTGAATCAGGAGTCGGTCCAGGGTATGTACGCGCGGAAGCTTCTTCAGCAGGTTGGAAAACCACGCCGCACCGCCCAGGGTGCGTACCTTGCTGATCACAGGCGCGTCGCTCTCCCAGGCCGCCTCCGAGGCGGCGCGCAGCCGGCGGCCGAATCGCCTGGCGCTGGCGCCGTGGTGCGTGTTCCACCAATGGTAGCCCCCGATCATCAGCATCAGCAGCGCGACAAACAGAGCCAGGGCGAAGCCAAGAAAGGTGGTGTTCATGACAGGTTCTCCTGCACTGGGCTGGCGGCGTCAGACGTCGTAGCGGACCGAAGGCTCGAACAGCCGCTCCGGCACGCTGAGGCCGAACGCTGCGAGGCGCTCGGAGAAGTGTGGCCGAACGCCCGTGGCACAGAAGTAGCCCTTGACGCGGCCTTCGTGGTCGACACCGGTGCGTTTGAACGTGAAGATCTCCTGCATATTGACCACGTCGCTTTCCATGCCCGTGATCTCCTGAATGCTCATCAGCTTGCGGCGCCCGTCGGTGAGGCGCGAGACCTGGAGGATCACTGTGATGGCAGACGTGATCTGCTGGCGCATCGTCTTCGGCGGCAGCGACAGACCAGCCATGCTGACCATGTTCTCGAGCCGGGTCAGTGCATCGCGCGGCGTGTTGGCGTGGATGGTGGCGAGCGACCCTTCGTGGCCGGTGTTCATGGCATGCAGCATGTCGAGCGCTTCAGCGCCGCGCACTTCGCCGAGGATGATGCGGTCGGGGCGCATCCGCAGCGCGTTCCTGACCAAGGCGCGTTGGGTGATTTCGCCGCGCCCTTCGATGTTTGCCGGCCGGGTCTCCAGGCGCAGCACATGTTCCTGGCGCAGTTGCAGTTCCGCGGCGTCTTCAATGGTGACAATGCGCTCGTTGGCGGGAATGAAGCCGGACAAGATGTTGAGCATGGTCGTCTTGCCTGAGCCGGTACCTCCCGAGATCAGGATGTTGAGCTTGGCCTTGACCATGGCTTCGATCAGCTGACCCATGGGCGGCGTCAGCGTTTGCAGTTCGATCAGGTCCTTGATCATCAGCGGATTGGCTGAGAAGCGCCGGATCGAGAGCAGCGGGCCATCGACTGCGGAGGGCGGAATGATCGCGTTGACCCGGGAACCGTCCGGCAAGCGGGCATCGACCATGGGGCTGGACTCATCGATACGCCTGCCGACGCGCGACACCATCTTGTCGATGATCTTCATCAGGTGCGCATCGTTGTGAAAGGTCACGTCGGTCAGTTCGAGCTTGCCGCGGCGTTCGACGTAGACCTGCTTCGATGTGTTGACGAGGATGTCCGAAACGGAAGGGTCCGTGAGCAACGGCTCGAGCGGGCCGAAGCCGAGCATCTCGTCCCGCACGTCCGAAACCAGGCGCTTGCGCTCCGATTCATTGACCGGGATGCTGCGTTCCTCGATGATGCGTTCGACCTGGATGCCCAGTTCCCGCTTCACCTGCTCCGGGGAAAGATGCTGGAGCTTGTCCAGTTCGACCCGTTCGATGATGGCCTCGTGAATCTCGAGCTTGAGCTGTTGATACGCTGCGCTGGAAGGGTTGGGGACACCTGTGGCGGGCACCGTCGCGTTCACACGCTCCGAGAGCGTTTCGCCGGCTCGTTCATAGAGTTGTTCGCGCAAAGACATGTTCATTCTCCACAGGATGTCAAATGCTTGCAGGTCTTATCACGCGTGCTTTTCTGCTCCGGGCAGCCGCATGACGTTCGATCCCTGCCCCAGTAGCCGGCCCAGCAGTCCGCTGTCCTTCTTTGCCGCGGTGGGGTAGAGGGCATCGACCATTTCTTTCATGGCACGAGAAATCGAGCTGTTCGGAGACAGCTGCAATGCTGGTACGCCCTGATTGGCCGAATCGCGGGCAGCCTTCGCATCGAGCGGCACAAGATGGCGCACCTCGGCCCCCAAGGCGTCCTCGAGCGTGCGGATGGTGACCGCAGCATGTTTCTCGAACTGATTGACGACGATATGCAGGCGGTCAGACGGGTAGCCCAGCGAGCGCAGCATGCTCATCAGCAGGCGGCCGGCCCGCAGATAGGGCAGGCTCGGTTGCAGCACCGGATAGATGGTGTCGCTCTGGTCGAGCACGACAATCGAAGACGGGTTGATGTCCTGGCCGATGTCGAAGATCAGTACGTCATACACGGGCCGCACCAGCTCCAGGATGTGCTTCATGTGCACGCCTTTAATCTCGCCGGCACGCACCGGATCGCCCGCGCCGGCGATGACGTCGAAGTTGGGATGTGCATGTGTGATGCACGCGTCGAGCAGGGCCAAGTCGAGCCGGTCGACCTGGGCGCACAGGTCTGCGAGCGTGGCGGGTGGCGTCTTGTCGGTGACGAGGAAGGCTGCATCGCCGAACTGCTGCACCAGGTCCACGAGGAGCACGCGCTTGCCACGTAGCGCAGCCAGCGCGTAAGCGAAGTTCGACGCGGTGAACGTCGTGCCGCTGCCACCCTTGCATGACACGAAGGCCATGGTGTGCGCTTCGCTCTCGGCACCTGCGGCGTTCTTGCTGGCCAGCCGCTCCAGTTCGTTGCAGAACTCGCGTTCCTCTGGCGGCCAGCATTGCACGCTTCGAACGCCCGCCCGCATGGCGCGCATCAGCAAGTCCGCGCCTGGCGCCTGCGTGACGAGCATGCAGGGCATGTCATCGGGGTCGTGAAAGCGCTGGCGCAGCTTGTCCAGCAAGGCAGGGCTGAAGTCATCGGCCTGCAGCACGACGAAATCAGCCGGATGAATCAGCCCCTGCGTGGCGAGCGCTGCTTCGGGCGTGGCGCAGACCATTCGTACCTGCCGCGTGGTGCGAACCTGCCCGGCCAATGCCGCCAACTGGCGGGCACACGTCTCGTCTGCCGAGATCAGTAAGAGCTTTGCCATCTTGCTACCCCTTGTGAATACCGGTTTCCGATACGTGTCTTGCGATGCTCAGGGTGAGCCGTTGCTGCCGCTGCCGACGCCAATGACGAACGGGTTGCTCTCCACCGGCGGGTTGCGGAAAGACTGGCCATAGCGGTCCATCGCATACGTTGCCGCGCGTCCGTCGACGCCCGTGACCGGATCCGTATTGGCCGAAGCATTGGGATCGATGGTCTGCATGGCGCGCAGCGTACGCAGGGCATCGCCGAACTGTGCGTCATAGCGTGGCGTCGAGTTCATGCATCCGCCCAGTAGGAGCAGGCTGGTGAGTGCAGACAGCATTGCGACGGGCCGGGCGAATCGAGCGGCGTGTTTCAGCGTGGTCATGATCGTTCTCCTGGTCACTGGGTAGACGTGCCTGCTTGCAGCGCGGGCACGGCCGCAGCATCGATGCTGGTTGCCACTGCGGCTGGCTCGATGACCGGCGTAGACACTGCTGGCGTAGCGGCCACGGGCTCGGCGGGCGGGTCAGGCAGGCGCGTCACCGGTGCAGGTGCCGGAGCCGCTGCGGGCGCGGGCATCGGAGCCGGCATGGGCGCCTGAGGAGTGCCAGGAGGCGGCAGGTTGACCGGCTTGCTGACAGGATGGCCTTCCATATTGCCGTTGATGTAGACCTCGCCGTTGATCGGCGGCCCGAACGTATCGGTCGGCAGCGGATAGTTGGCCGGCAGCGGCTTGACCAGGCGCGGCGTTACGACAAAGACCAGTTCGCTGCGGTCCTGCTGGAAGTTGGTGCTTCGGAACAGGTTGCCAAGCACCGGGAGTTCCCCTGCGCCTGGGAGAGCCTTGAGGGCACCCGTCACGTTGCTCTTGATCAGGCCACCGATGGCGAAGCTCTGTCCATCCATTACCTGCAAGGTGGTCGATGCGCGGCGGGTGTTGATCAGCGGCAGGATCGATACACCATTCAGGTTGGGTGCGGTCAGCGACACGCCCGTGGGTGACAGCTCCGAGACTTCGGGTGCCACCTTCAGGTTGATGCGACCGTTGGCCATGACCGTCGGCGTGAATTTCAGGCCGACACCGAAGGTCTCTTCCTGCAGCGTGACGACCACCGCGCCGCCGGAGCCTGAGCTTTGCGGTACGGGAATGAAGATCTTGCCACCGGCCAGGAAGCTGGCTTCCTGACCGCTGATCGCCATCAGGTTCGGTTCGGCCAGGATCTTGACGAGGTTGTCCGTCTTCTGCGCATCGAGCTGGAAGGCAAACGGCAGGTTGTTGCTCTTGATGCCGGTGAGTGCGGCGGCACCACCCGACAAGAAGTTTGCCAGCAGGCCAAAGCTCCAGCTGCCAAAGGCCCCGTTGACATTGACGGCAGCGCCGAACTGGTCAATGAGCGTCTTCGACACTTCGGCCACTTTGACTTCGAGCATCACCTGCTGCGGCGAATCGACGGTCATCATGTTGATGACGCGCGGGCTACGCAACGGCAGGCCAGTGGACGAGGCGGCGCCGCCGACCGGAAGCATGCTGCCACCGCCCATGCTGAAGCCGCCAGACTGACCCGGGGGGCCGCCGAGTTGCTGTGCGGGTGCCTGCAGCGGGCTGCGGGTCTGCCGCATGACGAAGGCGTTGGCGATGTCGACGACTTGCTGCGCCGTGGTGGAGTCGGGCACGTTGCCGCTCAGGACCAGGCTGTCGGCCGCGGCGGCCACGCGGACCCCTTTTGCACTGGGCAACAGGGAATGCACGGCGCTCTGCAATCCGCCCGGGTCGGCTCCGACCATGACGTCGATGATCGTGCAGCGGCCGCTCTTGCCCTGGACGATCATGTTCGTCGTGCCGACTTCGAGACCGAGCAGATAAAGTGTTTGCGGTGCCACGAGCATGGCTTGCACCACACTGGGATTACCGAGCGTGCGGGTACGTACGGGCTCGGGCAGCGGCAGCATGCGCGATTTGCCGACTGGCACGGTTACCTGTTCCGGTTCGGCGGCGGCGCCGGTGCAGCTCGGGCCGCGGCTGGCACCGCTGTCGGCAGGCGCGGCCGGCGTAGCTGCTGCGCCGATCATGAGCTGGATGGGACCATTGGCGGCCAGCTTCATCGGCTGGTTGGCGCTGGCGCCGCCGTTGGTGGCGGTGCTGGCTTCATCCGCTGCCTGCGCTTGTTCGCTGGCGAGCCAGACGCAGGTCATGGTCAGTGTGGCCAGCGCGGTCAGGCGCAGGCGCCTGTGATCGCGTGCAGCGTGGCCTTTGCAGCCGTTCGCCGCTGCGCGGCTTCCTGCCTGTTGGCTGAGTGGCTTCATTTTATTTCCCCCGGTTGATGCCCCGGCTCAATGGGGCTGGCGCTGGCGACGTCTGCGGCCGCGTACTGCGTGCTTTTTTGACTTCGTTGTTAGAAGCACTCCTGGTTTTGCTGCATGCCGCTGATGACACCGACGCAGTTTCCGGAAACCTTGCGTTCCGTGATCCGGTGCACGACCTGCACTGCCTTGACTACCGGCGCTGCAACCGCGGCCTGCAGGATCGGTTCGTTCAGAAGGCTGCGCTTGGTGGCCCCGGCCGTGTCGACCGGACGCGGGTCAATCTGGTTGCGCAGCACCAGGGACAGCGAGCCCACACTGCGCGCGAGGTCGAGCTTCTCGGCCTCATCGGGCGAGACTTCGAGCGTCACGGCATTGACTACCTTGGGCTTGGTCTCGTCGCGATTGACCTCCTGCGCGACAGCCAGCACCAGGATCTTCTCGAGCACGATCTTGGAGATCGACTGCTCATGCTGTCCTTCGGATTTCGCGTCCTTCTGCGTGTTCACTATGATGTCGACGAAGCTGCCGGGCAGGGCGAAGCCGGCGACGCCGACCACGTCGTTCACGCGCACGGTGATGGCCCGCTTGCCATCCGCGATGACGGCGGACAAACCACCTTTGGTCCCGGCGGGCGTCAGCTTGGATTCGAGGATCGGCTCGCCGCGCATTACGCTGGTCTTGGTGACGCGGCCATCGACAGTCTTCTGGTCGATCAGCGCGCCGGGCGGCAGGCTTTCACGCGGCCAGTCGACGACCTTTATGAACTCCGGGCTCAGGCGCTGGCCAAGATTGATGTCGGTCGAGGCGACCACCACTTTGGTTGTGGTGCCGGCACTCTGTTGCATCATCCAGCGAGAGGCCAGTACCACTGCTGCGAGGCCGGCCAGCGCTGCCACCAGCAGCATTACGAACGCGCGTATGTTTCTCATTTGATGGTCCTCCCCGTGTTTGAAGCCTGAATCGTCCGCCTTGCGGCCTGTTGCCTGGTTCTTCCGCTACATCATGTCTGTCACCACCAGTAGCACGCCCACTGCCATAGGCACGGCATAAGGCAACCTCGAACCTTTTGTCTTGCGTTCGCTGGTGGCTTCGACCGACGTCATGCCGAATGGCAACGACAGCAACATGACCGAAACCCTTGCCAGCGCCTGGCGCGGGCTTCTGAAGATCGCGATCATGATCAGCGCCATGACTCCTCCGGCGAGGAAGGTGACGAGCATGATGTGCAGCAATGGCTGTGGGCCAACGAATGCGCCGATGGCGGCCATCAGCTTGGCGTCTCCCGCACCGAGAGCTCGCATGAGATAGAGGATGACGAATGGCGCCAGGCCTGCAAGAGCGCCAGTCAGCCATGTCATGGCACCAGCGGCAGCACCGAGTTGATGAATCTGCAGGACCAATGCGACCAGCAGCCCGGCACCTACTAGCCAGTTCGGGATTCGACGTCTGCGCAGATCGCTGGTGGCGGCAATGGCGACCATGACGAGCAAGCAGAAGGAAATGGCCGGTGAGAACGCGTGCATGGCGTCGGTCCTGGAAAGTCGAGACACTGTTTGCTTTGATTGGCAGCGATGGTCAGTTCAGGAGGATGCTGAACTGACCATGCGCATGCCGCAAAGCTCAGCTTCCGGCCGGTGCAGCTGGTGCGGCGTTGGCCAGCGCGGTGTTGATGGCTGTCCAGATGGACTTCACGGAGTCTTTCACCGAGGTAGCCGCTGCAACCATCACCAGCGCCACGAAGGCCAGCAACAGTGCGTACTCGATGCCAGCTGCGCCGTCTTCTTCACGAACAAATTGCTTGATGCCTTGGATCATGGAGTTCATGACCTTCTCCTTAACGTCGTGGTTTCAAGGGAAAAGTGCACCCGCTGAAGACAGGCACAGGATTCAGCCGGGCGGACCGGCCAGGGCCAAATCAGGAATCTTCCGTGTCGTAGGCGATTGCCAGCGCCGGCCGATGCAAGATCGGCACGTCCCCCGGTGCGCAAATGACCCGATAGCTTCCCGACTTCACCGTTCTCAGAGTTCGCGCCGATAACCCGAAAGCCGCGGCGTTCCCACCCCGTTCACATGCCCGGTTTCGGCGAGCATGCTTGCGGGGCCGTGAGTCGGTCCGACCTCCTTCAGGAACCGGTCACGCCTGAAATTGCAGCAAAGCAGTACGTATGCGGTGTTGTCCGGCGGATGCCGGTCCCGCGGAGAAGGGCGCGAACTTGCGCCGGTCCCGATGTCTTATTTCCCCTCGAGGGCCGTCATGGCAGCCCTTCGTTTGCGTTGAGTCCGGGCGGTCTTCCGATGCTGCTGTCAGGCCCGTCCGTCGTTTTGCTTTGCTGGCATAGGAGCGACGAACGTGCCACAGCAGCTAAGTGCCTGATTCTTAAGGAGGGGAATTGGAGGTCGTGTGTCGCAGGCGGTACTGTGTAACCAGATGTGTCTGGACAGTTACGACTCGGCGTGAGCGCGGTTTGTGGCCCGACGAACGCTCAAAACCGTCAATGTGATGCTGGAAGCAGGTAAAAACTGCAATTTTGTGCAGCAGACGAAACAAATAATCCAATCTGATTAGGGGTATCCGCGATCTGCCAAAAGGTTGCAGTTGTGAAACACCTTTTGCCACACTTTTGCCAGCCTGGCGTGCGCAAGGCATAGCCGACACCGAAGTACGGGGTTTGCGAATCGCGAGATTGGACGAGGCCGGAACTGCGTATGGTGGATAGGGAGCTCGCGAGGATGAGGTGGAATGTGCGCCAGAACACTCGCTTCTCGTCTTGAAGGATGAGGCCAGGTGCGTGGCGGTGCGTACACCCGGTGGAAGCCAAAAGGTTTCAGTCTTGTAACCGCTTAAGCGGAATGGCCTCAGTTCAATGAGGGCGCGAGGCCAGTTCTGACGCGGCAACTTCCCCTTGCAGCCACGCGTGGAACTGTTGAATAGCCTTTTCGCGAGGATTGCCTTCGCGCCAGGTCACCCAATAGTGGAGGCTGGACGGTATTCGCACGTCGCCGAGCTGGATCAGCTGTCCGTTCGCAATGTAGTCATGTGCGAGTTGCAGGCGTGCTGTGGCCACCCCAAGTCCCGCCACCGCCGATTGGAGCATCAGGCCGGCATCCTGAAAGATGGGACCTCGCTCCGGCTCGTCGCCCGGCAGGCCTGCACTTTCCAGCCAGTCCCTCCACGGCCGCAGGGCGAAACGCAGCATCGGCATGCGCGGTATGTCGGCCAGGGTGAAGTCCGGATACTGGGCCAACAGGGAAGGGCTGGCCACGGCAACCACGTGATCCTCGATCAGGTTATGGCACGCGAAGCCGGGCAGGTCGATGCGCTGGTGCCAGATGCCGACGTCCACGCTGTAAGGATCGGGTGGGTTGATCTCGGCGTGTAGCCGCAGGTGCAGGTCCAGTTGCGGCGCCAGGGTATGGAGTGCTGGCAGGCGCCGGATCAGCCAGGCATTGGCGAGGTCCGCCATGACACTGACCTGCAGGCGTACGACAGGTGGCCCGGCGGCACTGCTGGCTTCGCGCAGCGCGCCTTCGATGTCGTCCAGCGCGGCACGGATTTGCTCGGCCAGCCGTGCACCGACACTGGTGGGTGCCATCTGGCTGCCGGTGCGCTGAAATAGTTTGGTGCCGAGCTTGTCCTCGAGCGCCCGCATGTGATGGCTGATGGCGCTGTGAGTCAGTGCAAGTTCCTGGGCGGCACGCGAGAAGCTGCGATGGCGCGCGGCGGCTTCGAGTGCACGCAGCGCTTGCAGTGGAGGAATGTGAACAGGGCGGTCGGAAGGTTTGCGGGCCATGGCCGTCAAATTCTACTCACAATTGCCGACCGTATCTTTCGTTGGCGTTGCACCATGCAGGTGAGGACAATGACGGCATGACGACCTCTGCTGCTACCCGATCTTCAATGGCCCGCCCGGAACACGGTCCCGCTACAGATGCCCGCTGGCGGGTTCTGGCGGTTTTTTCGCTGGGCTTTCTGGTTTCTTATGTATTCCGTGGTGTCAATCTGGGCTTCGCGCCGCACTTGACCCGTGAATTGGGCTTGAGCGCCGGTGACCTCGGCCTGCTCACCAGCTTTTATTTCCTCGGGTTTGCCGCTGCGCAGTTGCCAGCCGGCATCCTGCTGGATCGATATGGACCCCGCAAGACCGAGGCCGTGATGCTTCTGGCTGCGGTAGCCGGATCCATGGTATTTGCGCTGGCGCCCGGTATGGCGGGACTCGCTGCAGGGCGGCTGTTGATCGGTGTCGGTGTATCGGTTTGCCTGGGGGCGGCCATCCAGGCGCTGTCGATGTGGTTTCCTTTGTCGCGTATGCCCTTGCTCAACGGCCTTGTCATGGCCATTGGCGGACTGGGTGCAGTGGTGGTGGGATCGCCGCTGGCGTGGCTGTTGTCCTGGACGGACTGGCGTTCTGTCAGTGCCGGCTTGGCCTTCGTATCGCTGGCCATGGCCGCCTTGCTTTGGTTTGGCGTGCCGGACAAGGCCAGACCGGGGCGGGAAACCCTGGCCGAGCAACTTCGCGGCACGCGTCAAATCCTTGGCAGCGAGCGCTTCTGGCGCGTGGTGCCCCTGACCTTGCTCAACCAGGGCGTGTTCCTTGCCGTGCAAACGCTGTGGGTGGGTGCTTTTATGCGCGATGTGTCGGGCTTTGCGCCTGACCAGAGCGCGCGACTGGTGTCAGTCATCGGTCTGGCGATGATGGCGGGCTGCGTAGGGTCGGGCTGGGCCGCACGTCACCTGGAGAGGCTCGGCGTAAGCCTGAAGGCCTTTGCCGGCGCTGGCATGATGGGCTTTATCGTGATCCAGGTGTTGATCATGGTCCAGGTGCCGCTGCCGCCGGTGCTGCTGTGGGCGGCCTATGGCGTGTTTGGCTCGAGCGGCATCCTGACCTATGCCGTTCTGGCGCGCAGTTTCCCGGATGCACTGATGGGCCGTGCAACGACAGCCATGACGCTTACCGTGTTTCTGGCCACATTCCTTTGCCAGGTTGGGATTGGCCAGGTATTGGATCTGTGGCCGACTACAGATGGCCGGTATCCCGCGAATGCCCACCTCTCGGCATGGTCAGGGCTCGTGGCGCTGCAGGCGCTGGCAGCACTGTGGTACCTGATGGGCAAGCGTCGGTCGGAATGAGGCGGGATGAGGCGGGATGAGGTGGAACGAGGTGGATTGAGAGAGCGATCAAAGCACAATCGGCCGATCCTCCAACTCATTGCGGTTCGGCCCATCCCCAGCCGGAAAGTGGGTAGCCAACAGGTCATGAATCTGTCCAACCGCCTTGAGCACAGGTTGGACAGACAGATCCTGCGCCAGCCCATGAGCCAGTTCATCGCAGATAACCCGCCAGGTCTTAGCTCCCACCCGCGCATCAATCCCCCGATCCGCCAGCAGCTCCACCGCATGGTCAGCCAGATTGATATACAGCAGCACCCCGGTATGGTCCTCGGTATTCCACACCTCCAACGCCCCAAACAAAGCCCGCGCCCTTGCCCGCGGCGTGGTACCACCCCACGCATGGCCAACCGGCAGGCTCGCCTCGATCACCACCCGGATCTCGCCCCGGTGGCGTGATTCACCTGTGTGAACGGCGTCATGAAGCTGCTGTTGCGCCTCAGCTGGGAAATGGCGTCGGGCGGTGCCGGTGGTGGTGCCGAGGTGGCGCAGCGCGCGTCGCAGCGATGGCATGGCCGGGTCTCCTTACCAGTTGCCGGAGGCGCCGCCTCCGTCGAAGCCGCCGCCGCCCCCGCCACTGAAGCCGCCGCCCGAGTCGCCGCCGCCAAAATCACCGCCGCCGCCGAAGCCGCCGCGGCGGCCCCAGTCGCTGCCCATGCCGTAGCCGCCGAGGCCTCCTAGTCCACCGGCAATGACGTCGCGGCCACGCGGTGTGGTGACGATCTGCGGGCCGCGGCGGCGCGTGGCGGCGGTCAGGAAGAAGAACAGGATGATGGCCAGCGGGAACAGTACCGGCAGCCAGTCCGACCAGAACGATGTCTCCTGCTTGCGCGGCTGTGGCCCGGCCAGGCCTTCCTTGTCGATGGTCGCCTGGATCGCCGAGATGCCGGCCGCCAGCCCGCCGTAGAAGTCGTTCTGGCGGAAGTGCGGCGCCATCACATCCTGCAGGATGCGCTTGGACATGGCATCGGTCAGCGACCCCTGCACGCCGCGCCCGACTTCGAGCCGCATCTTGCGCAGGCCGGGCGGGTTGTCCTTGGCGATCAGCACGATCACGCCGTCGTCGATACCCTTGCGGCCGGCACGCCACGCGTCAGCCACGCGGATGCTGTAGGCGTCGATGGTTTCGGGCTCGGTGGTCGGCAGCATCAGCACGAAGATCTGGCTGCCGCGCTGCTGCTCATATTCGGCCAGCACGTTTTCCAGCGCGGTGCGCTGGGTGGCGGAGAGGGTGTTGGTCAGGTCCGTGACGCGCTGGGTCAGCGGCGGAACGGGCACGAAGCCGTCATTGGCCGCCAGCGCCGGCATGGCGAGCACGCTGACCAGCCACAGCATGGCGGCCAGCCAGCGGCGCCAGCAACGGAGAGCGGGCAGGGCGGTCAGTGTGCCCACGGTGCGTGTCCTGCTGTCAGAACTTCACGGCCGGCGGCGTGGAGATTGCCTTCTCGTTTTCCACCGCGAACGAAGGCTTGACCTCGTACTTGAATACCATGGCCGTCAGGTTGGTCGGGAAGCTGCGCGCGAGCACGTTGTAGTCGCGCACCGCCGCGATGTAGCGCTGGCGCGCCACCGTGATGCGGTTCTCCGTGCCTTCGAGCTGCGATTGCAGGTCGCGGAACGAGGCATCGGCCTTGAGTTGGGGGTAGTTCTCCGATACCGCCAGCAGGCGCGACAGCGCGCCGGACAGCTCGCCCTGCGCCTGCTGGAAGCGCTTGAAGGCTTCCGGGTCTTTGAGGGTCTCAGGCGAGACCTGGATGCTGGTGGCGGCGGCACGTGCCTTGGTCACGGCCTCGAGCGTCTCGCGCTCGTGCGTGGCGTAGCCCTTGACGGTGTTGACGAGGTTCGGGATCAGGTCGGCACGCCGCTGGTACTGGTTGACGACCTCGCCCCAGGCTGCCTTGACCGCCTCGTCCTTGGACTGGAAGTCGTTGTAGCCGCAGGCCGACAGCAGGCTGGCCAGGCAGGCCAGCAACAGCCAGCGGAGCCAGCCGGCGGAGCGGGTCGGGGTGGAGGACAGGGGCAGTGAGGCGCGCATCGTGGGCTCCCGGGTTGAGGCGAATCTCAAGTGTAGCGCACGGCGCGTGCCGTCCCTGCTTTGGCTCCGGTCAGGCCGCGAAGGCCTTGCGCGCGGCGTCCAGCGTGGCCTGCAGGATGGCGTCGTCATGGCAGGCCGAGACAAAGCCGGCCTCGAATGCCGACGGCGCCAGGTACACGCCGTTGTCGAGCATGGCATGGAAGAAGCGGTTGAAGCGCGCGGTGTCGCTCTTGGTGACCTCGGCAAAGCTGCCCGGCACGCCGTCGCGGAAGTAGATGCCGAACATGCCGCCGATGGCATCGGCGGCGAACGGCACGCCGGCGGCGCGGGCGGCTTCGCTCAGGCCGTCGGCCAGCTTGCGGGTTTGCGCGGCGAGCTTGTCGTAGAAGCCCGGTGCCTGGATCAGCCGCAGCGTGGTCAGGCCGGCCGCCACGGCCAGCGGATTGCCCGACAGGGTGCCCGCCTGGTACACGCCACCCAGCGGGGCGAGCTTCGCCATGATGTCGCGCCGGCCGCCAAAGGCCGCCGCCGGCATGCCGCCGCCGATGACCTTGCCCAGGCAGGTCATGTCGGGCGTGATGCCGTAGTGGGACTGCGCGCCGCCCAGTGCCACGCGGAAACCGGTCATGACTTCGTCAAAGATCAGCACGGCGCCGTCACGGGTGCACAGTTCGCGCATGGCTTTCAGGAACGCGTCGCTCGCGCGCACGAGGTTCATGTTGCCGGCCACCACCTCCACGATCACGGCGGCGATCTCGCCGCGGTGCTGGGCAAACGCTTCTTCGAGCTGCGCGACGTTGTTGTACTCGAGCACCATGGTGTGGCGCGTCACGTCTGCGGGCACGCCGGCCGACGACGGTGCGTTCTGCGTGGTGTCGGCAAAGGTCAGCAGGCCCGAGCCGGCCTTGACCAGCAGGCTGTCGGCATGGCCGTGGTAGCAGCCTTCGAACTTGATGATCAGGTCGCGGCCGGTGAACCCGCGCGCCAGGCGCAGCGCGCTCATGGTCGCCTCGGTGCCCGACGACACCAGGCGCACCTGTTCGATCGACGGCACCAGCTTGCAGATTTCCTCGGCCATGTCGATCTCGGCCTCGGTCGGGGCGCCGAACGAGAAGCTGTGCGCGGCGGTCTCCTGCACGGCGCGGACCACGTCGGGGTGGGCGTGGCCGACGATCATCGGGCCCCAGGAGCCGATGTAGTCGATATAGCGCTGGCCATCCGCATCCCACATGTATGCGCCTTCGGCACGCGTGATGAAGCGCGGCGTGCCGCCCACCGAGCGGAAGGCCCGCACGGGCGAGTTGACGCCCCCGGGAATGGTTTGCTGGGCACGGTCGAAGAGCTGCTGGTTACGGGACATGGTCTGCCTGGTGGAAAACTCGGGGGAAACGCGTTCAAGCGGGCGCGAACTGGCGTCCAAAGCGTGGGCAAAGCGGTGCAAATCGGTGGAATAGCGCGGCTTTTGTCCGGTATTTGTACGCTAACGTGCGCGAACACGGCGGATTTGGCACGATTCTGGCTTAAGCGGCTGGCGCCGTCGGCGCCGATTCGGTACCATCTGCGCTGAATTTTAATGGAGAGCGCCAGAGCCTGTTATGGAATACAAGACTTGGATGTGCCTGATCTGCGGCTGGATCTACGACGAAGCCACCGGCGCGCCGGAAGACGGCATTGCCCCGGGGACCAAATGGGAAGACGTGCCCATCAACTGGACCTGTCCGGAATGCGGCGCCCGCAAGGAAGATTTCGAGATGGTGGCGATCTGACGCTGCTGCTCGCCGGCAGCGTGACGATGTTCGTCGCGCCGGCGCGACAATTCGCCTGACCGTGCCGGACGCTCCGGATTGACGTGCATCGGGCGTCTTGTCACACTCTGACACAAATCAATATCCGTCCATCCCGCCATCCGGGGGTGGTGCAGGGCGGAATGGCAGGTGCGGGTTCCACGCATCGCCTCTGGCCGGTCAGTTGACCGGTCCTTTGTAGGGAAGATTAAATCGGGGTTCCGTCGGGGCGGCTGGCCAGGTCAGGCCAAGCCGTTTCGCGCGGGTGTTCTCAAGAGATTGCCGGTGCTCCGCATGGAGACGCTGGTCGCGGGAACAACATGCGGGTCGCTCAACTACAAGAAAACCATCGGGTCAATGCCGGCGCCAGCGCGCAGCCGGACCAGGGGCCGGCGTGCGCGCCGGCATCATCGCGCAAAGTGCTGGTGATCGACGATTCCAGCACCATCCGCCGTACGGCGGAGATCTTCCTGTCGCAGGCGGGCTATCAGGTCGTGCTTGCGGAGGACGGTTTCGAAGCCCTCGCCAAGGTCGGCGATATGCATCCCGACCTCATCTTCTGCGACATCCTGATGCCGCGTCTCGACGGCTATCAGACCTGTTCGCTGATCAAGAAAAGTCCGCGTTTCCACGCCATTCCCGTGATCATGCTGTCCTCGCGCGATGGGGTGTTCGACCGTTCGCGCGGACGGCTCGTGGGCGCGCAGGACCACCTTGCCAAGCCGTTCACGCGCGATGCGCTGCTGCAGGCCGTGCAGGCGTGCCTGCCCGGCCATGCAAGTGGCAATGCGCTGCCGGCATGACCCGGATTCAAGGAACTGACTCATGACAACCATCAACAAGATCCTTATCGTCGATGACTCGCCGACGGAAGCCCTGTTCATGTCCGACCTGCTCGGCAAGCAGGGCTTCAAAGTCTCCGTCGCGGGCAACAGCGACCAGGCCTTCGCGCGCCTCGAGGCCGAGGCCTTCGACCTGATCCTGATGGATGTGGTCATGCCTGGCCAGAACGGCTACCAGGCTACGCGCGCGATCAAGCGCGATGATCGCTTCAAGGACATCCCCGTGATCATGTGCACCAGCAAGGGCCTGGACACGGACCGCATCTGGGGCATGCGCCAGGGTGCGTCGGACTACATCGTCAAGCCGGTCGACAGCAAGGAATTGCTGACCAAGATCGCAGCGCTGTCTCACTGACCGCACCAGTTATCGCCAGCACCGCCGGGGACGCCATATGAACGCGCCACGCCAAGACCTCCGCACCCGCCAGACTCGGCTGCAGGACTACCAGGCCATGCTGGCCAGGCGCCTGCGCGAGGCCCGCAACGTGCCTGCCGCAGACAGCTACCTGGCTCTCCAGGTGGGCCAGCGCGGCTGGCTGCTGCCGCTCGCGCAGACCGGCGAGGTGCTCGACATGCGCCATCCGAGCCGCGTGCCGCTGACGCAGCCGTGGTACGCGGGCCTGGTCAATGCGCGCGGCAGCCTGCTTGGCGTGATCGATTTCGGATTGTTTTGCGGCGACGCGCCGACGCCGCTGCAGCCTGGCAGCAAGATCGTCGTGCTGTCGCGCCAGGTCGAGCGCGCGTGCGGCATCCTGGCCACGCGCGTGGTCGGCTTGCGCCACGCGGCGGACCTGCGCGAGCCGGCGCAGGCAGCCGGGACGGTGGAGACCTGGGAAGGCAGGCGCCTGGACGACAGCGATGGCCGCGCATGGCAGGTGCTCGACGTGCGCGCCTTGCTCGACGCGCCGGCTTTTCTTCAGGCGGGGCGCGTGGCGGCATAAGTCCGCAGGGATTTTCCGGCGCCGTTGGTCGCGGTGCCCGTGGCAACAGAACAGACAACGCGGCGGCCCGTGTCGAGGCCGCCCCAGACAACGATTCAACGGACAGAGGGTGCTATGGGGTTCAAGAAGATCAGCCTGGGACGCCGGAAGCCGGCAGCCGACGCGGCCGCCGGCCTGGTGGGAGACCGCGCCGGCGCGGCACCCTCGGCGGGTAGCGCACCGCGTGCGGACGGGCTGGGCCGAACCCCGCTGGAGGCCGTGTCGGCATTGCTGTCGCGCATGCCGTTCTCCTCGCAGCAGCGTGCGCTGACCATCGGCGTGGTCGTGTCGCTGGTCGCGCTGCTTGGCTCCGTGTACATGGATAACCGCATCGCCAACAACGCTGCGGCGCAGATCGAAATCTCGGGCGACATGCTGATGCACTCGCAGCGCCTGGGCAAGGCCGCGCCGGTGGCGCTGCTGGGCAATATGCAGGCCTTCACGCAGCTGCGCCAGTCCAAGGAGGCGCTGGCCGATGACTTGCAGGCGCTGCAGGCCGGCAGCGACGACAAGCACGTGCGGGCCACGACGGGCGAGGCACAGCCGCTGCTCGAAACCGCGATCAGCTCGTGGAAGCGCAGCGAGAAGAGCGCCGCCGACGTGCTCGCGCAGCAGGCGGTGCTGACCACGATCGGCCAGACGCTGCAGGTCTTCAACGCGTCCAACCCCGAACTGCTCGAAGCCGCCGAACAGGTGGCCGCGCTCAAGCTGCAATCGGGCGCCAATGCGCGCGAGGTGGCCGCGTCCGCCCAGCTCGTGATGCTGACGCAGCGCCTGGGCAAGAACCTGAACGAGTTCCTGTCCGGCGAAGGCGTGAACCCCGAAACCGCGTTCCTGCTCGGCAAGGACACCAACACTTTCCGCGAGACGCTGGACGGCCTGCTCAACGGCAGCGAGGCGCTGCGGCTGAACGCCGCCACCGATGCCGAAACGCGCGGCTACCTGCAGCAGCTGTCGCAGCGCTTCGACGCGGTGCAGAAGACCACCCAGACGATCCTGCAGAACCTGCCTGGCCTGATCGCCGCCAAGCGCGCGCAGCAGCAGATCTTCAACGACAACGAAGGCCTGCGCGGCGAGCTGTCGGCGCTGCAGAAGTCCTACGCCGAGGGCGCGCGCTTCCGGCCGGTGACGCTGGGGGCGATGCTGGTGTCGTCGCTGGCGACGCTGCTCTGCCTGGCCGGCCTGGCCGCGCTGTACCTGCGCGATTCGCGCCTGCGCGCGGTCGAAGCCGAAGCGCGTGAACGTGAAGCCGAAGGCCGCCGCCTGGAAGAAAAGCGCAACAACGACACCACGCAGAAGGCTATTCTGCAGCTGATGAACGAACTGCAGGACATCGCCGATGGTGACCTGACGCGCCAGGCGACCGTGACCGAGGACATCACCGGCGCCATTGCCGACTCGGTGAACTACACGGTGGAAGAACTGCGCGAACTGGTGGGCCGCGTGCAGCAGACCGCAGGGGAGGTGACGCTGGCATCGGGACAGGTGCAGGCCACCTCCAACCAGCTTGCCTCGACGACCGAGGAGCAGTCGCGCCAGATCCGCCAGACCGGCGAGTCCGTGGTGGACATGGCCGACCGCATCACGCAGGTGTCGCGCGGCGCGGCGGAGTCGGCCAACGTGGCGCGTGCCTCGCTGACCGCTGCGGAGCAAGGGCAGCAGGCGGTGCAGAACGCGATCGCGGGCATGAACGACATCCGCGAGCAGATCCAGGAAACGTCCAAGCGTATCAAGCGCCTGGGCGAGTCGTCGCAGGAGATCGGTGAAATCGTCGAGCTGATCTCGGACATTACCGAACAGACCAACGTGCTGGCACTCAACGCCGCCATCCAGGCCGCATCGGCTGGTGAAGCCGGTCGCGGCTTCACGGTGGTGGCTGAGGAAGTGCAGCGTCTGGCTGAACGCTCCGGCGAGGCAACCAAGCAGATCGGCGCGCTGATCCGTACCATCCAGACCGACACGCAGGATGCCGTGCACGCGATGGAGCGCAGCACGCAGGGCGTGGTCGAAGGGGCGCGCCTGTCGGACAATGCCGGCGCCGCACTGCAGGAGATCGGCCGCGTGTCGCGCCAGCTTGCCGAGCTGATCGAACAGATCTCGCGCTCCACCTCGCACGAAGCGGATCTCGCCGGCGGCGTGGCCCGCCACATCGAGCGCATTCTGCAGGCGACCGAGCAGACCACCGCCGGTACGCGTCAGACGGCGAATTCGGTGCGCGATCTGACGCAGCTGACCGAAGAGCTGCGCAACTCCGTGTCGCGGTTCAAGATCGCCTGACCATGAACAGGCACGGGGTTTCCCGCCAGCACGCCGGTATCGGGCATGCCGGCCATCAGGCAGCCCCGGTGCGAATGACGATCCTGGCGCGCGCCGCGCCGGGACAGCCCCGACCCGCGCGCAAAGGCCGCAATGGAAGCCGTGATGTCTTTGAATTCTCCCTTTTCGCGTGATCCCGCCGAGTTGCCGATGACGGATGCGCCCGAACCGGACGCAATGGCCCTGTCGGCCTCATCGGCCTCGCGCGACCTGTCCGTGCTGGCATGGGTGGTGCCGAGCCTGCGCGCGGCGCTCGATGACGCCGCGACCGAGCTGTCCCACTACGTCGATGAAGTCCAGCAGGCGCCCGAGGCACTGGGCGCGCGCGATACCACGTCGCTGCGCCTGGCCGGGCAGCAACTGCACCAGGCCGCCGGCGCGGTGCATATCGTGGGCTTGCGCGGGGTCGATCCGTACTGCCAGGCGCTGCGCCGCCTGATCGAAGGCCTCGATGGCGGCGGCGTAGTCGCAAACGCTGGAACACTCGCCGTGTTCCGAGCGGGCGTGCAGGCGCTGGCCGAATACGTCGATGACCTGATGGCGGGCGATGAACAGGACCCGTTGCGGCTGTTCCGCCCGTATGCCGAGATCCTGGAGCTGCTCGGCGACGAGCGCGTGCATCCGGCCGACCTGTGGCTCGACGAGCTGCAGATGCTGCCCGGCATTTTGCTGCCGACGCGCAATGCATCGGCCGTGACGCGTGCGCGCCAGCGCTACGAAGCGGCGCTGCTCAAGGCACTGCGCCTGCCGGTGCCGTGCACCGAATCCGCGCGCCTGCGCGAGGCCTACCTGCCGTTGCAGGAAGCGCTGGACGAAGTCCGCGCCAGCGAGCAGGAGGCGCGCCGCGCGACCGATCACCCGGACCGTGGCGTCTGGCATGTGCTGTCGCTGGCGTTCCGCGCATTCGCCCACGGGCTGCTGCTGTCCGACCTGCTGGCCAAGCGCTTTGCCGGCCGCACGCACCTGCTGCTGCGCCAGTACCAGCAGGGCCAGGTACGCGTGCCGCAGTCTCTGCTCAACGACGCCGTCTTCCTGTTGGTGTCAACGGCGCAGGATGATGGCGGACAGCCGCTGCACGGCGCAGACGACGCTGCCATCCAGTCGCTGCGTGCCGATATCGCGCGCACCCTGCAGGCGTTCCGCCTCGACCGCGCGCATGCCATGCGGGGTGCCGACTACCATCTGCGCTACTACGGCTGGCTCGATCCGATCGATACCCGAAACCTTCAACAGGCCGCCGCAGGTCTTGAGCGGGCCGCGGAAGGCGATACGGCTGGTTGGGAAATCGCGCTGGCGGCGCTGGCCGAGGCCGCGCAACCGCTCGCGCAGCCCGCGTTGCAGCTGTGCCTGTCGCAGGCGGCATTGAGGGCTGCCGCGGCGCATGATCGCAACGAGGCGCTCGGTGCCAGCGGCATCGCGCTGTTCCTGTCGCGCGCGCTGGCCTTGCCGTGGCGCGTGCATGGCATGAGCCCCAACGCGGCGGCAGCGGTGTTTGCCGCGCGCTGCGAGGAACTCGCGCAATGCCTGGCCGACCCTGCCGCTGCCGCGCCCGCATGGCTCGCGCGCATGGCCGACGAAGCCCGCGCGCAGGCTGCGCGGGTGCAGGCCGTCGCGCAACTGCGCTCCCAGCTTGACGGTGGCGAATCGTGGCTCGATACCTACGACCGCAATGCGGCGCGGCCCGACGCCGGCAACAACCTGGCCGAGGCCGTGCAGGCGTTCGAGGCACTGCGGACCACGCTGGACGCGCTGCAGCACACCGACGCCTTGCCCGACACGCTCAGCGACGATGCCCAGCACGCCAGCGAGGCCGTGCAGGAAGCCGTGCGGCAAGCCGCGACGCTCGGCGCCGACGCTGGCGAGACCGCGCGCGGCGAATGCCTGGCCGCGATTGCCACCACGCTGGGTTCGGTGCACGCGTTCATCGATGCGCTGGAACTCGGCCGCAATCGCCACGATGGCGGAGATATCGATCTCGACGAGGGTGTGGCCTTGCGTCAGGCGGCGCCCGTCAGCAGCGATCCCCTGGCGGTTGCGCGTGCGGCAGCCAGCGAAGCCATTCGCACCGAGGCCACGGCCGAAACGCCGCCGGTCCAGCGGTTGCGCGCTGCGCTGCAGACACTGGCGGACCAGGCTGCCATTGACGATAACGCCGTGTTGCGCCGCCAGGCCGCGGAGGCCAGCACGCAGCTCAATGCGTGGCTGGCGGGCAGCGACACTTCCGGCGAACGGCTGATCGCGGCATTGGCCGAGCCGATGCCGGTTGCCGTACAGGCGTCGGAAGCCGCGCCTGCGGCCGACGACAGTGCGGCGCTGGACGCCGAGCTGTTCGACATCTTCCTGAACGAGGCCGACGAAGTCCTGGGTGGCATCGCCGGTGATCTTAGTTCGGGGCTGGAAGCACTTGGCGATGCCGACACGCTCAGCAGGATTCGCCGTGCATTCCATACGCTCAAGGGTTCGAGCCGCATGGTCGGCCTGCACCGCTATGGCGAGGCCGCGTGGGCCGTGGAGCAGGTGATGAACCTGTGGATCGCCGAGGCGCGCACACCCGTGCCGGCCCTGTTGAACCTGCTGCGCCGCGCGCATGCGGAGTTGTCCGCCTGGGTGGCACTGCTGCATCGCGATGCCGGCGCCGCGCATGACATCGTGCCGCTGGTCACCGCGGCCGAGGCGGTGCGGGATCCTCAGCCGGAAGCGGATGCCACCGCGGCGGTGGCGGAACCGGATCATGCCGTCACCGACCAGACGCCGGCGCCGGATGTCCAGGCTGCCGAGCCGACCGATACGGACGCGCAAGCGCAAGCTGCGGCGTCGGAGGACGGCAACGTCATTCCATTCCGCCTGTCTGGCGCGTTGTCGGACGCGGACGACAACTTCAAGGTGATCGGGCCGATCCGGATCGGCCTGCCGCTCTACAACGTCTACCTGCAGGAGGCCGACGACCTCCTGCGCCAGTTCGCCACCGACATCTCCGAGTGGCGCCACGAGAACCATCCGTGCCCGAGCGAGCTGGCGCTGCGCGTCGCGCACACGCTGCAGGGCAGTGCGTCGACGGTCGGCCTGGAGCCCGTGCGCGTGATTGCCGAAGCGCTCGAACACCTGCTGCTGCAGCTCGGCTCCCATCCCGTCGCCATGCACCCTGGCGATTTCCGCCTGCTGGAGCAGGCGGTCGAACGGCTGCGCGGCATGCTCCACCAGTTCGCCGCAGGCATCTGGCCGGAAGCGGATGCGGGCCTGCACCGCAGTCTGACCGAGTTCGGCGAACGTGCGCTGCTGCGCCCGCGCGTGCTGGTGCCGGCGCCGCAGGCGCCGGCCGAGCCCGATGCTTCGGTGGCGAGCCTGTTCGGCCAGATGCCGCCCGCCGCGGTGGTGCCTGATCTCCCCGTGCCCGATCAGCCCGTGTCTGAACCGGTCGTGCAAGCCGTGCCCGCAGCGCCTGAAACCGCGCCGCCTTCGCCGCCACCGACACCGGCACCGAGCACGCATGACGCTGTGGTGATCCCGCTGCCGACACCGGCGCGGCCGCTGCCGCAGGCGGTGATGCAGTCGGATGCCGCCGAACTCGATGCGGCCCTGGTCGAGATCTTCCTGGAAGAGGCGCACGGCAGCCTGCCCGAACTCGGCCGGCTGGTGCGCACATGGGAAGCCGCGCCCGAAGACGCCCGGCAAGGTGGTCTGGTACTGCGTGCGCTGCATACGCTCAAGGGCAGTGCGCGCATGGCCGGCGCGATGGCGCTGGGCCAGGCCGCGCACGAAATGGAAACGCTGCTCGACGCCAGCCTGCGCGCGCAACGCGTTGGCCCGCAGCTGTTCGGGCGCCTGTATGCGTGGTACGACCGCATCCTGATGCACGTGGAGGCGCTGCAGGCCGGGCGCCTGCTGGTGCCGGACGATGCCGATCTCATCAACGGGATCGGCCAATCCGAGCAGCCGGTGACACCGGTGATGGCGAGCGTCGCTCCGCCGAAGTCCGAGAGCGCTGGCACGGCGCTGCCGGTGCCAGCTGTCGGCGCTCCTGCGGGCACTGCAGTACAGCCTTCGGATGCCACCGAGCGCCAGCGTGCGCTGGTGCGCGTGCAGGCGCGCGCGCTCGACACGCTGATCAACGAGGCCGGCGAAGTCGGCGCCACGCGCGCGCGTCTGGAGAGCGAACTCGATTCCATGCGTTCGTACCTTGGCGAACTGAACGACAACGTCGCGCGTTTGCGTGGCCAGTTGCGCGAGATCGAAATCCAGGCCGAATCGCAGATGGCCTCGCGCATTGCCGATGCCCAGCAAAAGCAGGATTTCGACCCGCTCGAGTTCGACCGCTTCACGCGCTTCCAGGAACTGACGCGGATGATGGCCGAGTCGGTCAACGACGTGGCGACCGTGGAGCAAAACCTGCACCGCGGCTTCGACCGCACCGCCGGCGATCTCGCCGCGCAGGCGCGCCTCACGCGCGGTCTGCAGCGGGGGCTGATGCAGGCGCGCATGGTGCAGTTCGACGCGCTCGCCGAACGGCTCTACCGCGTCGCACGCCAGGCCGCCGCCGAGACCGGCAAGGAAGTCCGCCTGCTGATCCAGGGCGGTACGGTGGAAATCGACCGTTCGGTGCTGGACCGCATGGCCGGCCCGATCGAGCACCTGATCCGCAATGCCGTGGTGCATGGCATCGAGAAGTCGGAGAGCCGCCGCGCGGCGGGCAAGCCGGCAGCCGGCTCGCTGACGCTGGAAGTGCAGCAGGAAGGCAATGAGGTCGTGCTGCATTTCGTCGACGACGGCGCGGGGCTGGACCTTGCACGCATTCGCGCGCGCGCTGTGGAGCGCAACCTGCTCGCGCACGACGATGACGCGAGCGAGGCGCGCCTGACCGAGATGATCTTTACGCCAGGGTTCTCGACAGCCGATGCGGTCTCGGAACTCGCTGGCCGCGGCGTCGGCATGGACGTGGTGCGCGCGGAAACCGTCGCGCTCGGCGGCCGCATCACGCTGTCGACCACGGCAGGCCGCGGCACCACGTTCACGGTGCACCTGCCGCTGACCACGGCCATCACACAGGTGCTGGTCGTGATACTCGGCGGCCGCATGTATGCCATGCCGAGCGGCATGATCGACCAGGTCCAGCAGCTTCGTACGCAGGCCCTGCTCGACGCCTACAACCAGGGGCACATCGCCGTGGCGGGCCACGACGTGCCGTTCTACTACTTCGGCGCCTTGCTCGAGGAAAACGCGGCGAGCCCGTCCGGCCGCAAGTACTCGCCGGTGGTGATCGTACGCAGCGGCACCGAACGCGTGGCGGTGCACGTGGACGAAGTGGTGGGCAACCGCGAAGTGGTGGTCAAGCACATCGGCCCGCACCTCGCGCGCCTGGAGGGCATTGCCGGCGCGACCACGATGGGCGATGGCGAGATCGTGCTGATCTACAACCCCGTGGTGCTCGCGCAGCGCTTCGAGCGCGTGCGCGGCGAAGCGGCGCCGGCCGCGGCACAGCCGGAGGCCGCGCAGCCGCTCGGCGCCGTGGCGGAACTGGACGGCAGTGGTGCCACCACCCCGGTGCATGGCCTTGTGATGCAGCCCACGGTAATGGTCGTGGACGATTCGCTGACCGTGCGCAAGGCCGCGCACCGCCTGCTCACGCGTGCCGGCTATGAGGTGCTGCTCGCCCGCGACGGTGTCGACGCGCTCAAGCAACTGCAGGATGTGATGCCGGACGCGATGCTCGTGGACATCGAAATGCCGCACATGGATGGCTTCGACCTGACGCGCAACGTGCGGGCCGACAGCCGCACGGCGCATATGCCGCTCGTGATGATCACCTCGCGCACGGCGGAGAAGCACCGCCGCTATGCGCAGGAGATCGGCGTGGACGTCTACCTCGGCAAGCCCTACAACGAGGATGAGTTGCTCGGCACGCTGCAGCGGCTGATTGGTGCGCGCGCTGCCGGTGTTGCAGGCTCGGTTGCGCAGATGCTGGGGGACCAGCCGGAACCCTGAAGCCGTTTGCGAACGTGCAGAAAGCAGAGAGGGCCGCCGTCATGGTGGCCCTCTCTTTTTTGCGGATGGCTAGCGCTTCAGCGGATTACCAACGCATCTGCGCATTCCGCGTGCCCGTGCTGACCACCTGCGTCTTGGTCCGGCCTTCATACGTCGCACGTACGCTGTAGCTGCCTTGCGGCGCGCGCAGCAGGCACTTGGGCCCGTCGGCGACGAAGTTGGCCACTTCACGGCCGTTCCGTATCAGTTTCACGTTGACGTCGGACAGGTATTCTCCGCGCGCGCCCTGCGTGAACAGCAGCCCCATGTTGTAGTTGCGGGACTGCGCGGACAGTGCGCGCTGTTCGTCGTCGGCAACGCCGCCGCAGATGTAGGTCACTGAACCAGCCTTGCGCTGCACCATGGCGTCGCGCGGGGGCGGGGGCGGCGGCGTGGTCAGTGGCGGGGATGGAGGAGTCGGTGCCGCCAGCGGCGGCGACGGTGCGGGCGGAGCCGTGTTGATTGGCGCGGGCGTCGGGGCAGGTGCGGCAGCCGGTGGTACGGCCGACGGCGCCGGCAGCGGCGGCGTACCGGTTGTGCCCGGCGTTGGCGCCATGGGCGCGGTTGCAGCATCCGCCGGTGCAGGGGAAGTCTGTGCCTGGCTCGCCGCCGGTACGAAAGCGAGCAATGCCAATGCACCTGCGCCCGTCAGAAGCGCCACGCGAAGTGCGCGCGCGTGCCGTTCCCGCGCACCGGACACCTCGACGGGGCGGGCCGTGCGTGAAGACAGTGGCTTCATCTTGGCCTCCTTGACGAAAGAAGGGAAACAGGGCCGCCACAAGCCCGGAGGGACATGGCGGGTCTCCATTCCATGCTACGGAGGGGTACCGGAGCACACTGCCCGTCAGGCTCCTACATGCGTGTCGGAGGAGGGCGTGTTGCGGGACACGGGCGGCGTGCAAGCCACCCGACAGGTGCACGCCGCGGCAGTTGGCGGCGTGCGAGTGGTGCGTGTGGCGGGAAGGTCAGGTCTTGCTGCCTACCAGCCGTGCCGGCACCGACAGCGTCAGTGCAGCCCCGACCACCAGGCAGGCGGCGAGCAGGTACATGCCGGAATCGGTGGTATGGGTCAGGTCCTTGAGCCAGCCGACCGCGTACGGGCTGAGGAAGCCTGCGAGGTTGCCGAGCGAGTTGATCAGTGCGATGCCAGCCGCAGCGCCCGTTCCGGCCAGGAATGCGGTGGGCAGGCTCCAGAACAGCGGCAGCGTGGTCAGGATGCCGATCGTCGCCAGCGTCAGCGCCACCATGGCCAGCGTGGTGCTGTCATGCCAGTACACCGAAAGCAGCAGGCCGAGCGCGCCCGCCACGGCGGGAATGGCAATGTGCCAGCGGCGTTCGCCGGAGCGGTCGGCGCTGAACGCGAACAGCACCATGCCGACCACTGCGCAGCCATACGGAATCGCGGTCAGCAGGCCGATGTCGAGTGCGCTCTTGACACCGGTCTGCTTGATGATGGTCGGCAGCCAGAAGCTCACGCCATACAGGCCCATCACGAAGCAGAAGTAGATCGCACTCATCAGCCAGACGCGCGGGCTCGACAGCACGGTGCGGATCGGCGGGTCTTCCTTGTGCGCATCTTCGCTGGCGATATTGCGTTCGAGCAGCGCCTTTTCCTCGTTGGTCAGCCACTTGGCGTGCACGATGCGATCGTCCAGGTAGGCCAGCACCCACAGGCCGACCAGGATCGACGGGATGCCTTCGAGCAGGAACATCCATTGCCAGCCGGACCAGCCGTTGTGGCCGTCGAACGATTGCATCACCCAGCCCGACAGCGGGCCGCCGATCACGCCCGACAGCGCGATGGCGGTCATGAAGAACGTGGTGGTGCGCCCGCGCCGGTTGGCCGGGTACCAGTAGGTCAGGTACAGGATGATGCCGGGGAAGAAGCCGGCCTCGGCAATGCCGAGCAGGAAGCGCAGCACGTAGAACATGGTCGGCGTGGTGACGAACATCATCGCCGCCGAGATCACGCCCCAGGTGATCATGATGCGCGCAATCCAGATGCGCGCGCCGACCTTGTGCAGGATCACGTTGCTCGGCACCTCGAACAGAAAGTAGCCGATGAAGAAGATGCCCGCGCCAAGACCGTAGATGGTCTCGCTGAACTTCAGGTCGCTGAGCATCTGCAGCTTGGCAAAGCCCACGTTGACGCGGTCCAGGTAGGCCACCACGTAGCACAGCAGCAGGAAAGGCACCAGGCGCCAGCTCACCTTGCGGTAGGTGGCGTCTTCAAACGCGGCGTCGCCGACGCCGGGATTCACTGCAGTCGTTGTCATGCTGTCTCCTCAGGATGGTTGCGTTTCTACGACGCTTCGGTGATGCGGTTACAGCTACGGAAAACGGTATTGGCTAGACGCAGCGGCCGCCGTCCACTTCGATGCAAGTGCCGGTGATGAACGCGGCTTCGTCAGAGGCCAGGTACAGGCACGCGTTGGCGACGTCAGGCGGCGTCGACATGCGGCCCATCGGAATGGTGGCGAGGAACTTCGCGCGGTTCTCGGGCGTGTCGGGCATGCCCATGAATTCCTCGAGCAGGCCGGTCGCGCCGATCACCGGGTTGACGCAGTTCACGCGGATATTGTCCTTGCCGAGCTCCGCTGCCATGGCCTTGCTCGCGGTGATGACGGCGCCCTTGCTGCCGTTGTACCAGACCAGTCCGGGACGCGGCCGGATGCCGGCGGTCGACGCGATATTGACGAACACGCCGCCGCCGCGCTGGCGGAAATGCGGGATGAACGCGCGTGCGGACCAGAAGATGCTTTTGACGTTGACGGCGTAGACGCGGTCGAACTCGTCCTCGGTGATGTCGAGGATCGGCTTGTTGCGATGCGTAGTGCCGGCGTTGTTGATGACGATGTGCACGTCGCCGAACGCGCTCAGCGCGGCGTCGCGCATGGCCTCCGTATCCGCTTCGCGTGAGACGTCGGCGCGCACGGCGCGGGCCTGGCCGCCCGCATCGCGGATGGCGGCGGCCACGCGCTCGGCGGCGTCTTCACGCAAATCGGCCACCATGACGCGGGCACCTTCGCGCGCGAACGTATGCGCGATGCCCTCGCCAAAGCCGGAGCCGCCACCCGTCACCACCGCAACCTTGTCTGCCAGTCTCATCGCTTGTCTCCTCTGGGTCAAAGCCCGCTTGTTTTCTCCCCTCTCCCGCTTGCGGGAGAGGGGCGGGGGAGAGGGCGGGCGCTGGCATACCGAGCTGCTTCACTTCGTTGACGCTCCGGCCCTCTCCCCCACCCCTCTCCCACTTCGCGGGAGAGGGGAGCCTCTGGTGACGGCGACAGTCTCATTCGAGCGCCGTTGGTTCGCCAGCACCAGGAACCTGCTCAGTGCGCGAACGGTCCGCGTCCGCGCAGCGCGTTGGCCACCATCATCACGGCCAGCAGGAACGGCAATGCCACGTACAGGCACCAGTGCACGCGGTCGCCGACGGTATCGCCCCATTTGCGCTTGAATACCTGCAGCCGCGGCATGCCGGACGGATTGGTGGCGCGCTTGTTCTTCACATGCCAGGCCATCCAGAAAAAGAAGATGGCAAAGGCGACCGACAGGAAATTGATGTTACCCATGTTGAATGGCAATGGTTTTCAGGGTGGTAAAGCCGTACAGGGCCTCGAAACCTTTTTCGCGGCCGTAGCCGGACTGGCCGGTGCCGCCGAAGGGCAGCTCCACGCCGCCGCCGGCACCGTAGTTGTTGATAAATACCTGGCCCGCGCGCAGCTTGCGTGCAAGGCGCAGTTGCCTGCCGCCGTCGCGCGTCCACAATCCCGCGACCAGGCCGTAAGGCGTGCCGTTGGCCATCGCCACGGCTTCCGCTTCGCTATCGAACGGCATGGCGGCCAGCAGCGGGCCGAACACTTCCTCCTGCGCAAGCCGGTGCGCGGGCGGCACGTCGCGGAACAGCATCGGCACCTGGTAGTAGCCGGACTCCGGCGCTTCCGCGACGATCTGCCCCTGCGCCATCACGGAGATGCCGGCGTGCTGCGCATCGGAAACGAAGTCCCACACACGCTGCTGCTGCTTGCGGCTGATCAGCGGACCGCATTCCAGGTCCAGCTCGGAAGGGCCGACACGCAGCGATTCGAACACCGATGCGATCCGGTCCAGCAGCGCATTGTAGAGCGGCCGCTCCACCAGCACGCGGCTGCCGGCGGAGCAGGTCTGGCCGGCGTTCTGCACGATGCCGTTGACGATCACCGGCACCAGCGCATCGACATCGGCATCGGCAAACACGATCTGCGGCGACTTGCCGCCGAGTTCGAGCGTGACCGGCACATGGTTCTCCGCGGCGAGCTGCGATACCAGCTTGCCGGTCTGCGGCGAACCCGTGAACGAGATGTGGTTGATGCCCGGATGACGCGCGAGCGCGGCGCCCGCCTCATGGCCGTAGCCGGTGATGATGTTGAGCGCGCCTTCGGGCAACCCTGCCTCGGCCGCCAGTTCGGCCACGCGCAGCAGTGACAGGCAGGCATCTTCGGCTGGCTTGACCACGCAGGCGTTGCCGGTTGCAAGCGCGGCGCCCACGCTGCGGCCGAAGATCTGCAGCGGGTAGTTCCACGGGATGATGTGGCCGGTGACGCCGTGCGGCTCGCGCAGCGTCAGCACCGTGTAGCCGGGGTTGTACGGAATGGTCTGGCCGTGCAGCTTGTCGACCGCGCCGGCGTAGAACTCGAAATAGCGCGCGACCGCGCGCGCGTCGGCCCTGGCCTGGCGCACCGGCTTGCCGGTGTCGCGCGCTTCGAGCGCGGTCAGCTCCTCTTCGTGGGCGATCAGCGTGAGCGCCACGCGGTTGAGCAGCCGCACGCGCTCGGCCGGGGCCATCGCGCCCCAGGCGCCGTCGGCGGCTTGCCGTGCGGCGTGCACGGCGACATTGATATCGGTGGCGTTGCCGCGCGCGATCTCGGCAAAGGGTTCGCCGTTGGACGGGTCGAACACCTTGATGCGCAGGCCGTTGTCCGGGGCGATCAGGCGGTTGGCGACGAAATGCTGGGCATGCATGCAGGGTCTCCGGGGTCTCCGAGGGCTTTTCGTTCAGTCGGAGGCGTGGCTCGGAATTCAGCGTTGGCTGAAGAATGCGCCATTATCGCGCAGCGCGGGCGGCGCGCAAGGCACGGTCTTTGTCAGCCTCTGGTCAGGGGGGAGCCGCTATAATGCCGCCCATCCATAAACACACCGCAGGCATCTGGAGAATCGCATGAGCTTCAATCTCGTCTCCCCGGGCAAGGACCTTCCCAACGATTTCAACGTCATCATCGAGATCTCCGCCCAGAGCGATCCGGTGAAGTACGAGGCCGACAAGGAAACCGGCCTGCTGTTCGTGGACCGCTTTATCGGCACCGGCATGCGCTATCCGGCCAACTACGGCTTCATCCCGCAGACGCTGTCGGGCGACGGCGACCCGGTAGACGTGCTGGTGATCACCCCGTTCCCGATCCTGGCTGGCGCTGTCGTGCGCTGCCGTGCACTCGGCATGCTGAAGATGACCGACGAGTCGGGCGTGGACGCCAAGCTGGTCGCCGTGCCGGTGGACAAGCTGTCGCCGGCCACCGCGTTCATGAAGGGCCTGTCGGACGTGCCGCAGAACACGCTGGACCAGATCAAGCACTTCTTTGAGAACTACAAGGCACTGGAAGCCGGCAAGTGGGTCAAGGTCGAAGGCTGGGCCGGCATCGAGGAAGCCCACAAGGAAATCACCGACGGCGTGGCGAACTACAAGAAGTAATTGCCCATCAGTTGGCAGTTTATGCGCCGTTCTCGCGCAAAGCTGAACGGCTGCTGAATGAACCCCGCTCCGGCGGGGTTTTTTATTGCGGAAAACCTGATCATCGGCAAGCCGCAGCGCCGCTTGTCGGGGTACGCTATCGATAGTCCTCACCACCACAGGAGTTCCTATGAACCGCCTTCAGGGCGTGTCCGGTGCCATGGCGTTTCCCGGAACCGTGCGCCGCTACGACGGTCTCGCCATCTTCTTCCACTGGGCAGTATTCCTGCTGATCGCTGCAGCTTATGCGGCGATCGAGCTGAAAGGCTTTGCCGGCAAGGGCACCCCGGCTCGCTCGCTGGCCATGGCGGCACATGAGTGGGCCGGCGTGCTGGTCCTGGCGCTGGCCGTGCCGCGCGTGCTGTGGCGCCTCGTACGCGGCGCGCCAGCGGCCGAGCCGGGCCCGCGCTGGATGCAGCGTGCGGGCGCGGCGATGCACTGGGTGCTGTACCTGTTCATCCTGTGCCAGCCGGTCCTGGGGCTGCTCACGCTCAATGCGGGCGGCCACGTGCTGACGATGCCGGGACTTGGCATTGAGATTCCGGCATTGGTCGGCCCCGACCAGGCGTTGAAGAACCAGATCAAGGAAATCCATGAAACGCTGGGCACCGCGTTTTATCTGGTGATCGGCCTGCACGCCATGGCCGCGCTGTTCCACCATTACATGCTCGGCGACAACACACTGCGCCGCATGTGGCGACGCTAGGCCGTCATCAGTCGCGCTGGGCGAACGGTGTGCGTTCGTTCAGTTCGTCCAGGTAGGCATCGATGCCTTCGCGCTCGCGTACCAGGAAGCGCTCGACGGCATCGGCAAACGCAGGGTGTGCGAGCCAGTGCGCGGACCGCGTCGGTACGGGCAGGAAACCGCGCGCCATCTTGTGCTCGCCTTGCGCACCGCCTTCGAACGTGCCGATGCCGTGGCGGATGCAGAATTCGAGCGGCTGGTAGTAGGCGGTTTCGAAATGCAGGCACGGGTGGTACTCCAGCGCGCCCCAGTAGCGCCCGTACAGCTTGCTGATGCCGGGCGTGTCGTCATAGACCACGAGCGAGCTGGCAATCGGCTGGCCCGCGCGTTCGGCGATCACCAGCAGCAGGTGCTGCGGCATGGATGCACCGATGCGCCGGAAGAAATCCAGGTTCAGGTACGGCGTGGAGTGGTGTTCGCGGTAGGTCTGGCGGTAGCAGCGATTGAAGAAGCGCCAGGCCTCGTCATCGATCTGCGCGCCTTGCAGGTGGCGGAACGTGATGCCGGCCTCTGCCACGTGGCGCCGCTCCGCGCGGATGTTCTTGCGCTTCTTCTGCGACAGCGTGGCGAGGAAATCGTCGAAGCTGCCGTAGCCCGCATTGGTCCAGTGAAACTGCACGCCATGACGCATCATCATGCCGGCCTCGTCCATCAGGTCGGCCTCGGCGTCGTTGGGGAACAGAATGTGCAGCGACGACATGCCGCTTTCCGCGGCCAGCGCCAGCGCAAGCTGCAGCAGCAGGCGTCGCGCATCGGTGTTCTCGGCCAGCAGACGTGCGCCGCGCACGGGCGTGAACGGGATCGCCGACAGCCATTTCGGGTAGTACTCGAGACCGTTGCGCGCATAGGCGTCGGCCCAGGCCCAATCGAACACATACTCGCCATACGAGTGCGATTTCGCGTACAGCGGCATCGCGCCCGCCAGCCTTTCACGCTGTCCGTTGGCGGCCGGTGCCCACAGCGTCAGGTAGCGCGGGCTCCAGCCGGTGTCGGCGCAGGCACTGCCACTGGCGTGCAGCGCATGCAGGAACGCATGGCGCAGGAACGGGGTGGCGTCGGGGTCGCTGGCGACCAGGGAATCCCAGGTGTCGGCGTCGATTTCGGCGAGATCCGAGACGATCTCCGTCCTGTAGTCCTGCACGCCACCTGCCTCTGGCGATTCCGCCCCCAGCAGCGTGTCGGGCATACCGCCCCGGTTGCAAGATTCCGACTGCATTGCGCCTGATTCCCCGTGTCCGACAATCGGGGCGAGTCTACCGGAAACCGCTGGTGGCCGCTCCCGGCGCCGACGATGCCGGGCACCGCGTCGTAGAATGACGTATGGCCGTCACAGCTGCGGCCGCAAGAATCCCCCGATGCCGCCGGCCGCAAGCCCGTGCGCTGCAGACGCCGGCAAACAAGGCCCGATATGAAGAATCCGTTTTTCAACCTGTATTCCCACGGCTTTGCGCGCGTGGCGGTGGGCGTGCCGGTCTGCCGTGTGGCCGATCCGGCCTTCAATGCCGCCGAAACGATCGCACTGGCCACGCAGGCCGCAAAGCAGGGCGCCGTGCTGGTCGCCTTCCCGGAACTCGGCCTCTCTGCTTATACGTGCGACGACCTGTTCCATCAGCGTGCGCTGCTCGATGCCTGCGAAGCGGCGCTCGGCACGATCGTCGAGGCGTCGCGCAAGCTGTCGGCGGCGATGATCGTGGGCATGCCGCTGCGCGTGGAGCACCAGTTGTTCAATTGCGCCGTGGTAGTGGCCCGGGGCCGCGTACTCGGCGTGGTGCCCAAGTCTTACCTGCCGAACTACTGGGAGTTCTACGAAGCGCGCCAGTTCAGCGAAGCCGACAACGCCGCCACCGATTCCATCCGCCTGCTTGGCGAGGATGTGCCGTTCGGCGCCGGGCTGCTGTTCGAGATCGAGGACATCCCGTTCTTCCGCTTCCATGCGGAGATCTGCGAAGACGTATGGGTGCCGATCCCGCCGTCGTCGTTTGCGGCACTGGCGGGTGCGACGGTGCTGGTCAACCTGTCGGCGTCGAATATCGTGATCGGCAAGTCGGGCTACCGGCACCAGCTCGTGTCGCAGCAGTCGGCGCGTTGCCTGGCCGCTTACCTCTACACCTCGGCCGGAAAGGGCGAATCGTCGACCGACCTCGCCTGGGACGGGCAGGCGCTGATCTGCGAGAACGGCGAACTGCTGGCCGAATCGGAGCGCTTCGCCGATACCTCGCACGTGTTGTTTGCAGATGTGGACGTGGAACGCCTGTCGCGCGAACGCATGCACCAGGTGACGTTCGGCCACTCGGTGCGCCGGCACAAGGCCGAGGTCGACAAATTCCGCGTGGTCCGCTTCCCGCTCGAGGTATCGCGCGACAAGGCGCTGCCGCTCGAACGCAAGGTGGCGCGCTTCCCGTACGTGCCGGCTGACCCGCGCCAGCGCGACGAGCGCTGCCACGAGGTCTACAACATCCAGGTGCAGGCGCTGGTGCAGCGGCTGTCGGCCAGCAAGATTTCCAAGGTGGTGATCGGCGTGTCGGGCGGGCTCGATTCCACACACGCGCTGCTGGTTTGCGCCAAGGCGATGGACCGACTCGGGCTGCCGCGGTCGAATATCCTGGCTTACACCATGCCTGGGTTCGCCACCAGCGACCGCACGCTGCGCCAGGCGCGCCAGCTCATGGAACTGGTCGGCTGCACTGCGCGCGAGATCGACATCCGGCCGAGTTGCCTCGCCATGCTGAAGGACCTCGACCATCCGTATGCGCGCGGCGAGAAGGTCTATGACGTGACCTTCGAGAACGTGCAGGCGGGCGAGCGCACGAATCACCTGTTCCGGCTGGCCAACCACAACGGCGCGATCGTGATCGGCACCGGCGACCTCAGCGAACTCGCGCTGGGCTGGTGCACCTACGGCGTGGGCGACCATATGTCGCACTACAACGTGAATGCGAGCGTGCCGAAGACGCTGATCTCGCACCTGGTGCGCTGGGTGGCGGAGACGGGCCAGGTCGGCGACAGCGGCTCGGAAGTGCTGATCCAGGTGCTCGACACGGACATCAGCCCGGAGCTCGTACCTGGCGATTCGAACCACGGGCCGGAGCAGAAGACCGAGAGCACGATCGGCCCGTACGAGCTGCAGGACTTCAATCTCTATTACACGCTGCGCTTTGGCTTTGCGCCGTCCAAGATCGCGTTTCTCTCCCTGCACGCGTGGGGGGATCGCGACAGCGGTATCTGGCCGAATGGGCCGCATGTGGTGCGCAACCAGTACGAGCTGCCGGACATCAAGCGCAATCTGGGAATCTTTCTCGATCGCTTCTTCCGTACCAGCCAGTTCAAGCGGTCCTGCATTCCGAATGCGCCCAAGGTGGGTTCGGGCGGGTCGCTGTCGCCGCGGGGCGACTGGCGTGCGCCAAGCGACTCGGAGTCGGTGGTGTGGCTCAAGGATCTGGAGACGGTGCCGGACTGAGCGATTGGGCAGGCCAGGCTGCCGGCGGAGATGCAAAGCTGCCGGCCGCCAGATCCTTGCGGAAGACCATGAGCCAGTCGGCTGTTTCATCGAGCGGGTAGGCCAGTTGCCTGCCGCTGGCGACGCAGTCGACCACGGCAAATCCATAAATGTCGATCGGGTCCGTGGGCTGCCGTTCGCGGCCGGTCAGGCGGAACTCTGCATCGGCGTGCCCGTGGCTGCGCAGCAGGCCCAGGAACAGTATGTGTTCGGCGGTTTCGATCAGTGGCATGGGTTAGGAGTTGTCACGGGCCTTTGCCGCTGTGTTTCAGGACGGGTCGGCTGAAACCAGCTTCAGCCCGATCACGCCGCACAGGATCAGCGCCACGCAGCCGATGCGGGCCGGCGATGCCGGCTCGCCGAGCAATGCCATGCCCAGCAGCGCCGTGCCGGCGGCCCCGATGCCGGTCCAGACGGCGTAGGCCGTGCCCACCGGCAGGGCGCGCAGGGCCATCGTCAGCAGCACGATGCTGCTGAGTCCGGTGAGCACCGCAAACAGGCTCGGCCACAGCCGGCTGAAGCCGGCGGACCACTTCATGCCAAAGGCGAAGGCAACTTCCAGCAGGCCGGCACAGGCCAGCAAGATCCAGGACATCGTGGTAAAGGCGTTGGGTTGAGAGGAAGGGCGCCGTCAGCCGACCAGCAGGCGGTGCGTGAACAGGCGATGCAGCGTGCGGACGAACAGGACGGCGATGGCGATGGTCAGCAGCGCAAGGATGACCGCGGCGATGATGCGCAGCACGCCGGTCTCCGCATGGTGGGCGTACTTCAGCGCGGCGTTGGACAGCGCAGCCATCGGGAAGCTGATGGCCCACCACGACGCGGCGAACGGCACCGAGCGCCGGAACACCTTTGCGGCGAGCACCACGAACAGGAACAGGCCGAAGTAGAACAGCAGGGCGGCGAACAGGTCGACGTGCTGCGTGACGTTGACGTAGGCCAGGAAGCCGACCTCGAACGGCGCGATCAGGATGATCAGCGAAGGCACCATGCCGGCAGGCAGCGGATCGTGGTGAACCAGGCGGGCGAAGATCATCGTGAAGAACACCAGCGCCATCACGGTGCCGACGGCTACGGCGAACAGGTTCAACTCAGGCGCCCAGGCCATCGGCATGGTGCCGCCGGCCACGGCGATATCGAGCGTCGCCACGCCGGGAATGAGCCAGGCGGGCGTCACGTGCGCCGGGTCGCCCTTGCCGAGGAACAGGCGGCTGGCAATCACATAGGTCAGCGCGATGGTCAGGACGGCACCGATGGTCCACACCACCTGGCCCAGCGCTTCGCTGTAGACGCCGACGACGGACGACAGCAGCAGGATGGCAATGGTGATGGTGCCAAAGAAATTACCGGCAATCGGATGGTTGAACTCGGCCTTGACCGCTGCCGGGTACAGGCGCCACTTGGCGAGGTAGCCGGCCGCCAGTGCCAGGAACGTGAGGATCGCCACCACGCCGACGGCATCGGCAATCGCGGGGCTGGTGCCGAATACCTTGCTCGCGCCGCGCCATGCGAGCGAGAGCCCTGACAGGCCCATGACGGCGCCAAACAGGTTGACCGGGAGATGCTGGACCGAACTGCGCTGGGTGGGCGCCGCGGCGGCGGGATTGGCTGCAATAGTCATCGTGCTTTCGTCTGCCTGTATCGAGTGCCGAGCGCGTGCATCGGCGATGGAACAACCCCGGATTGCGTTTCGTCACTGCTGGGGGCCGTCGTGGAATGCATTATGGGAAAAGCTCGCGCAGGCCGAAAGCAGCCAGATACGTCAATTTCTGCCAATCCGTGATCGCTCTCGGTCAACCGCGTTTTCGCCGCGGGAATGACGCCCTAGACTGCGCCCGTCTCCATTCGAGGTATTCAGGACGCATGATGAGAAGCAGGAAATCGGGAGGTGCCAGGGTCATCTGGCTGATGTTGTGCTGCTTGGGGCTGAGCGCGTGTATCCAGGCTCCGATCCAGCGCTATGAAGGCAGCCACGCGATGCGTGACGGACGGGGTGGCGCGCGGGAAACCGTGGACGGGATCGATATCTGGACACGGGGCGAACCGTCCGGTCCGTACGAAGTACTCGCTTACACCACGGTGGAAAGCCCCGAAGGCTGGATCGGTGGCCGCATCCTGCTTTCGCGCGTGGCGGAGCGCGTGCGCGCAGCCGGCGGCGACGCGGCAGGGCTCGGGGCCGAGCGCAGCCGCGTGGACAGCACGCCGGTGGACCGCGGCCGCAGCATGCTGGAGAGTCTGCGCATGGTGGAAATTACCATCGTGCGTTATCGGTCCCGACCCCGGGTCGATGGATCCCGCCAGATGGGTTGGCCGAAATTGACTAAACTGACGGAATCGGTTTCTGCCGCCTCATAGTCATACGGTCGTGAAGTCATGAAGATTGCTGTGCTTGCGTTTCCCGGGGTCCAGATGCTGGACCTGGCTGGACCTATCGATGTCTTTCATGAAGGGGCGCGCCAGGCCGGCGAGCCCGGGGCCTATGTGTTCGAGATCGTGTCGGCGGTGCCCGGCGTGCTGCGTGCTTCCAACGGCATGACCATCACGCCGGACACGACGCTGGAAACCAGCAGCCCGGATATCGATACGCTGCTGATCGCGGGCAGTCCGCTGGTCAGCCAGGTCGAGAAAGACAGCGCCATCGGGAACTGGCTGCACCGCTACGCGCGCACGGTTCGCCGGCTCGGGTCCGTATGCTCGGGCGCCATGCTGCTGGCACACGCGGGCTTGCTGGACGGTCGCAACGCCACCACGCACTGGAATTCCACCGAGCGGCTGTCACGGCAGTTTCCGCAGGTCAGGGTGCAACCGGACCAGATCTACGTGAAGGACGGCAACCTCTACACCTCGGCCGGCGTCACGGCGGGGCTGGACCTGGCGCTGGCCATGGTGGAGGAGGACTTCGGCCGCACCGTGGCGCTGAAGGTGGCGCGGGAATTCGTGATGTTCCTGAAGCGCCCCGGCGGCCAGTCGCAGTTCAGCGCGCACCTGGCGGCGCAGGGCGCGGAGAAGAGTGCCATTCGCGATGTGCAGAACTGGGTGCTGGAAAACCTGGCGGAACGCCTGTCGGTGGAGAGCCTGGCCGAGCGGGCCGGCATGAGCACGCGCAACTTCGCCCGGATCTTCAAGCAGGAATGCCAGGTCACGCCGGCCGACTTTGTCGAGGGCGCGCGCATCGACGCGGCCCGGCGCCAGCTCGAGGAGACGCGCAATCCGCTCAAGCGCGTCGCGGCGCTGACCGGCTTCAACGATCCCAACAGCCTGCGCCGGGCATTCCTGCGGCGCCTGGGTGTGTCGCCGGCAGACTACCGTCGGCGCTTTCGCTCGACCGTATAGCGTCCTGCACGCGAGCCCTTATGCACAGGCGATCCACAGGCGGTCCACAACCCCTCCACAGGCCTTCCACAGTTTCCCCTGATGGTTGCCCACAAGGTTATCCACAGTAATGTGGCGCGCAAGGCAGTCTGTCAATGCGCGCGGCAGCGCACTGTGAGTGCATATTGAACGGCTCGCGCCGACGATAGGCCACGTCAATTGGCTGGTAAAATGAAAAACAATCCACGCCGTCTGCGCTCGCTGCGCGCCGGTGGCGCGTTATCCAAACGACTATAACCAGGGGCCAGTCATGAAGCAGATTACCGCCATCATCAAACCGTTCAAACTCGACGAAGTGCGCGAATCGCTCGCGGATGTCGGTGTGACGGGGCTGACGGTGACCGAAGTGAAGGGATTTGGCCGCCAGAAGGGGCATACCGAGCTGTATCGCGGCGCCGAGTATGTGGTCGACTTCCTGCCGAAGATCAAGATCGAGGTCGTGGTCGCCGAGAACCAGCTCGACACCGTGCTGGACGCCATCGTCAAGGCCGCGCACACGGGCAAGATCGGTGACGGCAAGATCTTCGTGACGGAGATCGAGCGCGTGATCCGCATCCGCACCGGCGAGCAGGACGAAGCCGCAGTCTGATGCCAGCGCCGGGCGGCGCCGACAGGCGTCAGCTCGGCAGCTTCCAGCCGTAGCGCACCGACACCAGCCGCATGGCGATGATGCACAACGCGCCGGTAAGCAGCGCGGCTTCCTGGTCCACCTGCAGCCAGGTCAGCCCCATATAGATCCAGCAGCCCACGAACGAGCACGTCGCGTAGGGCGAGCGGTCACGCAGGATCATCGGGACTTCGTTGCACAGCACGTCCCGCACCACCCCGCCGAATACCGCCGAGATGATGCCCATCATGACCGCCACGGTCGGGGTCATCTGCGCCACTAGCGCCAGCGAGGCGCCCGTTACCGAGAACAATCCCAGTCCGATCGCATCCGCCACGATCATGGTGCGCTCCGATGCCACGCGGCTGACCACGCGCAGCACGAACGACGCGCCGATCGACATCGCGAAAATCAGCAGGACATAGCCTTCGTGATCGACCCAGTAGAACGGCCGCCGGTCCAGCAACACGTCGCGCACGGTGCCGCCGCCGAATGCGGTGGCGAACGCGACCACGAAGGTGCCGACCACATCCAGGCGCTGCTTGCGCGCGTCGACCACGCCTGACACGGCGAACGAGAGCATGCCGATCACCTCCATCACATGGAGGATCAGGGGCAGGCGCCCCATCAGCAATTCAAGTGGCAGATGCATCAGGTGCGCGGCTGGCGCAACAGCACCATCAGCGCACCGGCGCCGCCCTGGGCTTCGCGCGCCTGGACGAAGGCGATGACTTCGTCCTTCTGCACGAGCCAGCTGCGGACCTTGCCTTTGAGTACGGGGAGCTTGTCGGGCGAGCCGATGCCCTTGCCGTGGATCACGCGCACGCAGCGCACACCGTTGCGCACCGAGCGGCGCAGGAATTCCGACAGCGCTTCGCGCGCTTCTTCGGTGCGCAGGCCGTGCAGGTCGACCTTGTCCTGCGGCACCCATTCGCCGCGGCGCAGCTTGCGGATGACATCCATGCCGATGCCAGGCCGGCGGAACGACAGCGTCTCATCCGTTTCGAGCAGCATGTCGACATCGTATTCGTCGGAAAGCGATGCCTCGAGCACGGCCTTGTCGTTCAGTTGCGTCTGTACGGGAACCGGGGCAGGGCGGGGATTCGAGAGCGTAGCGTGGTTGCGTTCGCGCAACTGGCTGACTTGCCCGACGCTGCTGCGAAAGACGTCGGCTTCCTCGCGCGCACGTTGCGCGGCCTGCTCGGCCGCGAGCCGTTCGGCTTCGCGGCGCTCGGTATCGGCCTTGAGGTCGTTGCGCAGGTTGGCCAGATCGTTCAGGCCGTAGCGCTTGGTCGGACGGTCGGGTTTGGCGCCGTGCGTCATGGAAAATTCTCCGGGGGCTCGGCGCCAATTATATCGGGAGGGGCGGGCCCAGCCGGTCGGCCGGGCCGCGGGGGCTTACTTCAGGGCTTCAATGTAGCGCTGGGCGTCCAGTGCGGCCATGCAGCCCGTGCCGGCGCTGGTGATGGCCTGGCGGTAGACGTGGTCCTGCACGTCGCCAGCGGCGAACACGCCCGGAACGCTGGTGGCGGTGGCGTCGCCGGACAGGCCCGACTTCGTCACCAGGTAGCCGTTTTCCATGGCGAGCTGGCCGACAAACAGGTCGGTATTGGGCTTGTGGCCGATCGCGATGAACACGCCCTGCAGCTTGAGGTCCTCGGTCTCGCCCGACTTCGCGCCGCGCAGACGGAGGCCGGTCACGCCCGAGTCGTCGCCGAGCACTTCGTCGAGCACGCTGTCGTAGCGGATTTCGACGCGGCCTTCCTTCTCACGCTGCAGCAGGCGGTCGACCAGGATCGGCTCGGCGCGGAAGCTGTCGCGGCGGTGGATCACAGTGACCTTGCTGGCGATATGGGACAGGTACAGCGCTTCTTCCACGGCGGTATTGCCGCCGCCGACCACGGCGACTTCCTGGTTCTTGTAGAAGAAGCCGTCGCAGGTGGCGCAGGCCGACACGCCGCGGCCCATGAACGATTCTTCGGACGGCAGGCCCAGGTACTGCGCCGACGCGCCGGTGGCGATGATCAGTGCATCGCAGGTGTACTCGCCGGCATCGCCGATCAGGCGGAACGGGCGGGCCGGGTTGCCGCTTTCATCGACGAGCTTGGCCGTGTGGATGTGATCGAAGATGATTTCGGTCTTGAATTCTTCAGCGTGAGCCAGCAGGCGCTGCATCAGTTCCGGGCCCTGTACGCCCTTGGCGTCGCCGGGCCAGTTCTCGACATCCGTGGTGGTCATCAGCTGGCCGCCTTGCGCCAGGCCGGTGATCAGCACCGGCTCCAGGTTGGCGCGGGCTGCGTAGACAGCGGCGGTGTAGCCGGCGGGACCGGATCCGAGAATCAGCACTTTTGCGTGTTTTGCCATGATGCGTTCCTGTGGCGGTGCGTCTTGCTGCGCACCGGCATTGCTCGAAACCGACATTATAAGAGGAGCGCGATTTGCCCACTGTTGCAAATTCCAATGGCGGCGATAGCGCCGCGCCACGTTAAAATGGCCGCCACCATCACCTGCAAGCGAACCAGACCAAGGCATGGCCAGAGCAACCACCACAACCCGGACGGACCCGTCGGCGCTGCCTTCGCGCATCGGCAAACTGCTTGGCGAGGTGCGCTGGTTCCTGCTGCTGGCCGTCACGCTGGGCTTCCTCTGCGTGCTGGCCAGCTACAGCAAGACCGACCCCGGCTGGTCTCACGCCAACCAGGTCGCGGACATCCATAACCTTGGCGGCCGCGTGGGCGCCTGGGTATCCGACGTGCTGTTCTTCATTTTCGGCTTTTCGGCCTACTGGTGGGCCGTGCTGCTGGTGCGCCGCTGCTGGCGCGGCTGGCGCACGCTGACCGCGGAACTGCCCGAGCGCGAGGAGCACCGCCAGGGCGTGACGGTGAGCTGGATCGGCTTCGTGCTGACGCTGCTTTCCAGCATGGGCCTGGAAGCCATCCGCATGTACCCGCTTCGGGCCGCGCTGCCGCGCGCGCCGGGTGGCGTCCTTGGCGACCTGATTGGCGGCTGGATGCAGACCGCGCTGGGCTTTACCGGTGCCACGCTGCTGCTGCTGATGTTGCTGGCCATCGGCCTGTCGCTGTTCTTCCATTTCTCGTGGCTGTCGGTGGCCGAGCATATCGGCGGGTTTGTCGAAACCCTGTTCCTGGGCTTCAAGGCCCGGCGCGAGAGCAAGCAGGACCGCATCATCGGCAAGGCCGCCAAGGTCGAGCGCACCGAAACCGTGGAAGTGCAGCGCGTGCGGATCGAGGAAGCGGCGCCCGTACAGATCGTGCGCCCGCAGGCGGTGCCCAAGCACGAACGCGTGGAGCGCGAGAAGCAGCAGCCGCTGTTTGCCGATATCCAGGATTCGGACCTGCCGCCGCTGGCGCTGCTCGACCCGATCCCGCCGCACCAGGAAACCGTCAGCGCCGAAACGCTGGAATTCACCTCGCGCCTGATCGAGAAGAAGCTCAAGGACTTCGGCGTCGAGGTCAAGGTCGTGGCCGCCTACCCGGGCCCGGTCATCACGCGCTACGAGATCGAGCCGGCAACCGGCGTGAAGGGCAGCCAGGTGGTGAACCTCGCGCGTGACCTCGCGCGTTCGCTGTCGCTGGTGTCGATCCGCGTGGTGGAGACGATCCCGGGCAAGAACTACATGGGCCTGGAGCTGCCGAACCCGAAGCGCCAGACCGTGCGCCTGTCGGAAATCCTCGGCTCGCAGGTCTACAACGAGAGCGCTTCCAGCCTGACCATGGCGCTGGGCAAGGACATCGCCGGCAAGCCGATGGTGGCCGACCTCGCCAAGATGCCGCACTGCATGGTGGCCGGCACCACGGGCTCGGGCAAGTCGGTGGGCATCAACGCGATGATCCTGTCGCTGCTCTACAAGGCCAAGCCGGAGAGCGTGCGCCTGATCCTGATCGATCCGAAGATGCTCGAAATGAGCGTCTACGAAGGCATTCCGCACCTGCTGTGCCCGGTCGTGACCGACATGCGCCAGGCCGGCAACGCGCTGAACTGGGCCGTTGGCGAGATGGAGCGGCGCTACAAGCTGATGAGCAAGCTCGGCGTGCGCAACCTGGCCGGCTACAACAAGAAGATCGACGAAGCCGCGGCGAAGGAAGAGAAGATTCCGAACCCGTTCAGCCTGACACCGGACGCACCCGAGCCGCTCGACAGGCTGCCGACCATCGTCATCGTCATCGACGAGCTCGCCGACCTGATGATGGTCGTGGGCAAGAAGGTCGAGGAACTGATCGCGCGTATCGCGCAGAAGGCGCGTGCCGCCGGCCTGCACCTGGTGCTGGCTACGCAGCGTCCGTCGGTGGACGTGATTACCGGCCTGATCAAGGCCAACGTGCCGACCCGCATTGCGTTCCAGGTCAGCAGCAAGATCGATTCGCGCACCATCCTTGACCAGCAAGGCGCGGAAGCGCTGCTCGGCATGGGCGACATGCTCTATCTCGCCCCGGGCACGGGCCTGCCAGTGCGCGTGCACGGCGCCTTTGTCTCCGACGACGAAGTGCACCGCGTGGTGGAAAAGCTCAAGGAAGGCGGCGAGGCCAACTACATCGAGGGCATCCTCGAAGGCGGCCTGGCTGAAGGCGAGACTGGCACCGATGGCCTTGGCGGCGGTGCCGGCATTGGCGGCGGCGGTGGCGAAGCGGATCCGCTGTACGACCAGGCCGTGGAAGTCGTGCTGAAGAACCGCCGCGCGTCGATTTCGCTGGTGCAGCGCCACCTGCGCATCGGCTACAACCGTGCGGCGCGGCTGCTCGAGGATATGGAGAAGGCCGGACTGGTGTCGGCCATGTCGGGCAACGGCAACCGGGACATCCTTGCGGCCCCGGGCGCCGCAAGGGAAGATGACTGAGCGCCGCATCGGTAACATGTGGTTACCCGGTAACCGGCGCAGTGCGGAATCCGGCGCCGGCCGCACGCTCTAACCTGACAGGTTGCGCCGCCGCCGGATCCAATTGGCTGGCGGCGCGGCGCCTTTTCCATCAGCAAGGATCTGATACATGCGAAAACGCATTCTCGTGTCGGCCTGTGCAGCGCTCGCTGTATTTGCTGCGCATATGCCCACGGCGCTCGCCGCCGCCACTGACCAGCTGCAAAGCTTCGTGACCGGCGTGAAGAGCGCCAAGGGCGAATTCACGCAGCGCCAGGTCAAGGGGCAGGGCGACAGTCTCAAGGTCACCGGCACGTCGAGCGGCAGCTTTGTGTTCTCGCGTCCGGGCAAGTTCACGTGGCGCTATGCCAAGCCCTATGAGCAGTTGTTGCAGGCAGACGGGCAGACGCTCTACATCTACGACAAGGACCTGAACCAGGTCACCGAGCGCAAGCTCGACGGCGCGCTGGGCTCGAGCCCGGCAGCCATCCTGTTCGGCAGCAATGACCTCGACAAGAATTTCACGGTGAAGAACGGCCCGACGCGTGACGGCGTCGAGTGGCTGGAGCTGACGCCCAAGTCGAAGGACACGCAGTTCGAGCGGATCGGCATCGGCTTCAAGGGTGGCAATCTGGAGGCGATGGAACTGCGCGACGCATTCGGCAACACCACGCTGCTGACATTCTCGGCCATGCAGAAGAATCCGCAACTGCCCGCGGATGCGTTCCGGTTCACGGTGCCCAAGGGCGCCGATGTGATGAAGCAATGAGACACGCCATGTCCGTATTGAAACCCGTGGTGTCCGGCGACACGCGTCGCGTCGTGGCGGCCGCCGCATGCATGGCTGTCGCGCTTGGCTTGTCCGCGTGCGCCACGACGGCCAGCGGCAAGTTCGATGTCGATTCCTTCCTGCGGGCGTCCGACACGGCCCTGCCCGAAGTGCTCGGCAACCCGGCCTTCCTGTCCGCCACGCGCGTGCCGGCGAACGAGTGCGCCGTCATGCTGCAGTCGGCCAGCACCGGCGTGCTCGAAGACCTGCCACCGAGCAGCAGCGCGCGCGGCCCGGCGTGGGTGCTGCATCCCGCCAGTTCGCCGGGGAAGGTCTGGCTCGTTACCAGCGAGGCCGGCGGCGAACGGACCTGTCACGGTCCGCTGCCCGCCGATGCCATGAAGACGCTGGTCGATCGGGCCAAGAGCTAATTACGTTGCCGTGCTAGGTGCGTGCACATAGCGCTGGCGCGGCACCGGCAGCGCCTTGAGTTGCTCGCGGCGGATGCGGATGGCTTCCTCATCGCCGCGCTTGATGGCGGCGCGCAGCCTGAGTACCGCCTTGCGGTATTGCTTCTTCTTTCGAACCCGGGTGGTGATGGCCATGGCAGGCAGCCTCCGTTCTGTGGGAAAGCGCTGGGCGGCCGGCCGGTTCGGCGCGGTCGCGCGTGCCATGGTACTGCCGGTGTTGATGTGCGGGCAGGCGTTTGCCAAAAGATTCAGATCGGTATGACAAGAAACTGAACGCCCGTCCCACGGGGTCTGTCGCAGAATGGTCGTCCCGCCAAACACACAGATCGTGACGGCCAGCGATCATCGGATCAAGGAAAAGAACATGTTCTCCCTGCTTCGTCGCCGTGCACTGCACACATTTGCCTTTGCCGCGACGCTTGGTGCACTGGGGGCCGGCTGTGCAGCGCCTCCTGCGCCCCCTGCGTCACCTGCGGCGTCCGCCAGCCCCACGCAAGGACCGGCCCAGAGCCCGGCCCAAGGTCCCACGCAGAGCCCGACCGGCCCCCAAGGTGCGCGCGGTACGCCGGAAGGCTGCCAGGCCGACAAGCTCGGCGACGACATCCTGGTCGGCAAGACCGAGGCCGAGGCCATCGCCCTGCTGCAAGGCTGTGCCTGGCGCCTTGGCGAGCGCGACGGCCAGCAGTATCCGGGCACCATGGACTACAACCCGCAACGCCGCACGCTGGGCGTTACGTCCGGCAAGGTCGCTTGGGTGCGCCGCGGGTAGATTTCAGAGCAGGAAGCGCTTGTTGCCCGTTACCTCGGTCGGCTCGACCTTGCGGAAGGTGAGTTTCACGCTGCTGTCGAGCCTCCGGCCAGCCTGCTTGCGCCGCAGCGCGCGTTGCATCACGCCTTTGTGGCCGACTGTGCCTTCGGCATAGGGCTGGCCATTTCCGATATTCAGCAACCCCGCGGCGAGCGCCGCATTGCGCTCGGCGGCGCTCTTTTCGAGCAGCTTGTCGAGCGCGACGCGGGCGCGCACCTGTGCCATCAGTGCCACGTCGGACGGATTGGCGCGGGCGCGGTCTGCATCCCACGGCAACCGAACCTTGCCGGCCAGGCGGCGCAGCGCGGCGCGCAGTTCGGCCCCATCCATCTTGTTGTCCTGGACGATCCAGACGGCGTCATGGCGGATCAGCGCCTCAGTGTCCGCCATCCTGCGCAGCAGCACGGCGGGCAGGGCGGGCGCGCTCACCTGGTGCGAGCGGCGGATGGCATTGAGCGTGATGCGCCGGATCTGCGGATTGGCATGATCGGCCAGGTCGGCGAGCACGCGCTGCGCGGCGTCCGGCGAGTCGATCATTTCGGCCAGCTGGCCGGCCAGGGAGACCTCCTCTACGCTGCTGAGCTTGCCCTTGCCGACAAGCCGGTTCATCTTGAACACCAGAAAGTGATATTTCAGCATAATTCCCCGGGCAATCTTGTTAGCCGCGTGGCGGGAAGCGACATCCGGCCTGCCTCGCCCGCAGCCTTGTCTGTTGTCCCCGGACGAGGGATTCCGCAAGAATCCTGAGCCGGGCCAAGCCCGGATATCGGCCATCGCGGGCCAAACCTTGAGGGAAATCAGAACACGCCGATTCTCACGGGACATCGGCGAAAGCAGCGGCCGCAGCGAAAGCCTTGTCGGTCCGTCCTCGCGGCGCTGCGGAACAATGGTCTACACTCTCACGTTCCCTGGCGCCCTTTGCGCCAACCACGCCGATGCCTTGCAGCTGGCGATTTTCGAGGCCTGAATACCGTGGCGGACACGTTGTTTTCCGATTCTCCCGACCGTTCCCGGCAACCGCTCGCCGAGCGCCTGCGTCCACGCAATATCGACGAGGTGATTGGCCAGCAGCACCTGCTCGGAGCGGGCAAGCCGCTGCGCGTCGCATTCGAGTCCGGCGAACCGCATTCGATGATCCTGTGGGGCCCGCCCGGCGTGGGCAAGACCACGCTCGCGCGGCTGATGGCCGATGCCTTCGACGCGGAGTTCATCGCGTTGTCGGCCGTGTTGTCCGGCGTGAAGGACATCCGCGAAGCGGTCGAGCGCGCCGAGCAGTTCCGCGCGCACGGACGCCGCACGCTGGTGTTCGTCGATGAAGTTCATCGCTTCAACAAGAGCCAGCAGGACGCGTTCCTGCCGCACGTGGAAAGCGGGCTGTTCACGTTCATCGGCGCGACCACCGAGAACCCGTCGTTCGAGGTCAATGGCGCATTGCTGTCGCGCGCGGCCGTGTATGTGCTGAAAAGCCTCGACGATGCCGAGCTCACGCAGCTTGCGCAGCGCGCGAGCGAAGAGTTGGGCGGCATCACATGGCACGAAGAAGCGCTGAAGCTGATCGTGGCGTCCGCCGATGGCGATGGCCGCAAGCTGCTGAACAATATCGAGATCGTGGTCCGCGCTGCGCGCAATGCAGGCACGACCGAGATCGATACCGCGCTGCTGGGCAGCGCGCTGTCCGAGAACCTGCGCCGCTTCGACAAGGGCGGCGATGCGTTCTACGACCAGATCAGCGCGTTGCACAAGTCGGTGCGCGGCTCTGACCCCGACGCCGCGCTGTACTGGTTCTGCCGCATGATCGACGGCGGTGCCGATCCGCGCTACCTCGCGCGGCGTATCGTGCGCATGGCGTGGGAGGACATTGGCCTGGCCGATCCGCGCGCCGCCCGCATCACACTGGACGCCGCCGAGACCTACGAGCGCCTCGGATCGCCGGAAGGCGAGCTGGCGCTTGGGCAGGCGCTGATTTACCTGGCCGTGGCGCCCAAGTCGAACGCCGGCTACAACGCGTACAACGCAGCACGTGCTTTCGTGTCGAAGGACAAGTCTCGTGCGGTGCCCGTGCACCTGCGCAACGCGCCCACACGGCTGATGAAGGAACTCGGCTACGGCCACGCCTACCGCTACGCGCATGACGAGCCCGAGGCTTATGCGGCGGGCGAGCACTATTTCCCGGACGATCTAAAGGCGCAGGACTGGTACCAGCCGGTGCCGCGCGGCCTGGAAGGCAAGATCGCCGAGAAGCTGCGCCACCTGCGCGAACTCGACGCGGCCTGGCATCGAGAGCACAAAACCAAGGGCTGACCGGTGGAATAAGGCGGCTTGTGCGTGCTGATCGGGTACGGCAGGCCGCCCGGGTGAAGTAAAATGGCAGGTCCGCCGGCATGTCGCCGGCCCCGCACTTCCCACACCGCAACATGCTCGACATCCAGCTGTTCCGCAAAGACATCGACGCCGTGGCGCAACGCCTTGCCACGCGCGGCTTCCAACTCGACGTAGCGGCTTTCCAGGCGCTCGAAGGCGAGCGCAAGCAACTGCAGACCCAGACCGAGGAGCTGCAGTCCCGCCGCAACAGCCTGTCCAAGCAGATCGGCATGCTCAAGGGCAAGGGCGAAGACGCCTCGGCCGTGATGGCGGAAGTGGGCGGCATCGGCGATACGCTCAAGGCCTCGGCCGCGCGCCTCGAAGAAATCCAGGCCCAGGTCTCCGAACTGATGCTGTCGATTCCGAACCTGCCGCATGAAAGCGTGCCGGTCGGCAAGGACGAGACCCAGAACGTCGAGGTGCGCCGCGTTGGCGAGCCGCGCAAGTTCGATTTCGAAGTCCGCGACCACGTTGATGTGGGCGAGAAGCTCGGCCTCGATTTCGATACCGCCGCCAAGGTGACCGGTTCGCGCTTCTCCATGCTGCGCGGTGGCATGGCGCGCATGAACCGCGCGCTGGTGCAGCTGATGCTGGACACGCACACGCAGGAGCATGGCTACACCGAGATGTACGTGCCGTACATCGTCAATGCCGCGTCGATGCGCGGCACCGGCCAGTTGCCCAAGTTCGAGGAAGACCTGTTCAAGGTGCCGCGCAAGGTCGGTGGCGAGGATGGCGAGCGGACCGAAAATTTCTACCTGATCCCGACCGCCGAAGTGCCGCTGACCAACATCGTGCGCGATGCGATCGTCGCGGGCGACAAGCTGCCGCTGCGCTTCGTTGCGCATACGCCGTGCTTCCGCTCGGAAGCGGGCTCGTACGGCAAGGACACGCGCGGCATGATCCGCCAGCACCAGTTCGACAAGGTCGAGCTCGTGCAGGTGGTGCCGGCCGAGCAGTCGTTCGACGCGCTCGAGCAGCTGAGCGGCCACGCCGAGGCGATCCTCAAGAAGCTCGACCTGCCGTTCCGCACCATCGTGCTGTGCACCGGCGACATGGGCTTTGGCAGCACCAAGACCTATGACCTCGAAGTGTGGATCCCGGCGCAGAACACGTACCGCGAAATCAGCTCGTGCTCGAACATGGGCGACTTCCAGGCGCGCCGCATGCAGGCACGCTACCGCGTGGGGCAGGGCAAGCCGGAGCTGGTCCATACGCTGAACGGTTCGGGCCTGGCCGTGGGCCGCACGCTGGTGGCCATCCTCGAGAACTACCAGAACGCCGACGGCTCCGTCACCGTGCCGACCGTGCTGCAGCCGTACATGGGCGGCATCACGCGCCTGGAACCGGAACTGTAAAAAACTGCATGCCGGCCTCTTGCGCTGGCTGCGGGAACCTGTCTATAATCTTGGTTTCGCTGCAACGCGACCAAGTTACCGGAGAGGTGGCAGAGTGGTCGAATGTACCTGACTCGAAATCAGGCGTACCGGCGACGGTACCGTGGGTTCGAATCCCACCCTCTCCGCCAACAAGAAGCTGCCGACTGTTTCGACCACCGGCAGACAAGAAGACTGTAGTAAAACTCGAACCGACTCCTGTGCAAACAGGCGTCGGTTTTGTTTTTTGTGCGCCGGTTTTGCTGTGATCCGGCACGCGTTCACCGGCCCTGATGCTGGCCGGACTACCAAGGTCAGCCGATGACATCCACTCCCGCCGAACTGCCCCGCGACCCCGACCTCGTTCCCGGCATGCCATACCGGCACTACAAGGGCGGTGCCTATGCCGTCGTCGGCGTTGGTCGGTTCGAAGCCGACCTGTCGCCGGTCGTCGTGTACGAAGCGATGCGCGACCGTTCGCTGCTGTGGGTGCGTACTGCCGATGTCTTCAGCGAGCCGGTAGCAACGTCGAGCGGTACGGTGCCACGCTTTGCGCCCGACTGGCCGGCTGCGCTGGCTTGCCTCGATTTCCTGCCGCGCAAGGCGGTGCTCGATGTGCTCGCGCTGTACGACGCGCCTTACCGGCACTACCACGACCGCCGGCACGTGCTCGAGATGTTCGAGCAGGCCCGTATCCGCGGCGTGGCGCTGAACCCTGCCCAAGCGCTGGCGGTGTTGTTCCATGACGCCGTGTATATCCCCGGTTGCGAACATAACGAAGCCGCTTCGGCTGCGCTGATTGCAACGATGGCGCCCGGTGTCGATGCCGGCATCGTTCAACTCGCCGCGCAGATCGTGCTGGATACGCATACCCATGCGGCCACTGTCGCGGAATCGGCGCTGGTGCTTGATCTTGATCTGTACCGGCTCGCAGTGCCTGCGGCGGACTTCGATGCCTACAGCCTCGCTGTCTTCGAGGAGAACCGGGCCTTGCTCGCGGCGAACACTGGGCTTTCCGGCGAGCCGCTGATGCAGGCCTTCCGGGATCGCCGCGCTGCGTTCCTCGCTACGCTCGCTCAGCGTCCACGGCTCTTCGTGACCGACGCTTTTGCCGATTGCGAGGCCCCGGCGCGCGCCAATATTGCGCGCGTTGCCTCCGACTGAAAACGCGCACGAGGCAGGAGTGGCCATGGATGTGCAGGGATCGTTGATGCCGGCCCAGGCACTGGGCATGCTGGCGCTGTTCGCGCTGGCGGCCTTGATGCTGTTCTGGCTGATTCCGCTATTGCTCGGCATCCTTCGGCCACTGGTGCGGCGGCTCGACGCATGGCGCGCCGGTGGCGTGGCGGCATTGTCGAAGCGCGCCGCCGACGGGGGCGCGCCGCCATCGCGGCTTCGGGCTGTGACGCTGCGCATGCTGGAACGCGACGCGGCCGAGTTGCTGCTCGTCGTCACCGCAGGCGCGATCCTGCTGGCCTGCGGCGGCGCGCTGCTTTGGCTCGTCGACGGGATTGCCGAAGAGCGCGGATTGGTCGCGCTGGACCACGCCGTGTTCGGCCAATTGCGCGCGGCGCGTCAGGGCTGGCTTGACGTGGCCATGATCGCCATCACCGAGCTTGGCGGCGCGCGGGTCTCGGTAGTGGTCGGCGTCGCTGTCTTTGCGTGGCTGGCGTGGCGGCGCGCATGGGCCGCCGCGGCGTACTGGGCGATTGCCTTGCTCGGTGCGCGCGCCTGCGTGATAGCGCTCAAGTTCGGCCTGCAGCGCCATCGTCCGGCAAGCATCTACAGCGGGCTGGAGTCCTACTCGTTCCCCAGCGGCCACGCCAGCAGCAGCATGGTGACCTATGGCTTCCTCGCCTTCCTGATCTGCCTGCGCCAGCCCTGGCGCGTGCGTGTGCCGGTGCTGGCGCTGACCAGCGTGGCGGTGGCGGCGATCGGCCTATCGCGCCTGTACCTGGGCATGCACTGGCTCTCGGACGTGGTGGCCGGTTTCGTGCTTGGGCTCGCGTGGATTGCACTGCTGGGCACCGCCTATATCACGCTGCATGTGCCGGCGCGTCTGTCGGCATGGCAACTGGGCACCGTCGCGGCGCTCGCGGTCATGGCTGCCGCTGGCTACCTCGTGGCGTTCCACCTGCCCGACAGGATCGAGCAGTATCGCCAGGCGGGCGCGCTCAGCGTCCCGCTTCCGGCGCCGACTGTTGTCCCTGCGCCGCCGTCGTCCCGGCCGTCAGGCGCGACACCAGGAGCTGATCGATCTTGTGATGGTCGATGTCCAGCACTTCAAAGCGGAAGCCCGCCACGGTGATCGACTCCGATTTCTTCGGGATGCGCTTCAGCGCGTAGATCACCAGGCCTGCCACGGTGTCGACGTAGTCCTCGCCCGGCAGCGAGTCGATCTCCAGCGCCTTCTTCAGGTCGATCAGCGGCGTCAGGCCGTCCACCAGCCAGGAGCTGTCGTCGCGCCGCACGATCTGCTCGTCCTCGCTCGAATACAGGATGTCGCCCATCAGCGCGCCGACAATGTCGTCCAGCGTGACGATGCCGACCACCAGGCCGTATTCGTTCATCACCACGGCAAAGTTCTCGTGCATTTCGCGGAAGCGCGTGAGCGCTTCGGAAAGCGTCAGCGTGTCCGGAATCACCAGCACGTTCTTGTCGTGGTGCTTGCCGATATTGCCGATCACCGTTGCCGTTTCGTCGGCCAGCAGCAACTGCAGGATGTCCTTGGAATCGATGTAGCCCTGCACGTCGTCGAGATCGTGGCCGCATACCGGGTATTGCGCGTGCGGCTGGTTCACGAGTTTGCGCCGCACGCTGTCGGCGGTCTCGTCCAGGCTCAGGTAGACCACGTCGTCGCGCGGCGTCATGATCGCCGTGACGCTCTTGGAATCGAGCTCGAACACATTCTCGATCAGGTGGATCTCATGCTTGAGCAGCACGCCGGCCTCCGCGCCGGCATCGACCATCGCCGCGATGTCTTCGGTGGTGATCTGCTCGACGGTCTTGGTCGGCAGGCCGAACAGCCGCAGCGTGGCATCGGCGGCGGCGTTGAACACGTAGACCAGCGGCTTGAGCACGCGCAGCAGCGTCAGTATGGGATCGATTACCGCGAGCGCGCAGACCTCGGGAAAGCTCATCGCGATGCGCTTGGGAATCAGGTCGGCAAACTGGATGAACAGCAGCGTGACGATCAGGAACGAGCCGATATTGGCGACGCGCTGCGCGATGCCGGTGTCCATGTACTGCGACAGTGCTGCGAATACCAGGTCGGAGACATGCTTTTCACCGAGGATACCGGCCAGGATCGCCACGCTGTTCACACCGATCTGCACGATCGTGAAGAAGTTGCCGGGCTCTTCCTTCAGCAGCAGCACCTTGGTGGCGCGGCGGTCGCCGCGTTCGGACAGGGTCTGAAGCTTGGTGCGCCGGGCGGCGGTCAGCGCGATCTCGGAAATCGAGAAGAAGGCGCTGATCAGGATGAGGAGGAGCAGGGTCAGTACGAACATGGCTGGACGAGGGCACCGTTCGGGCGCCTTGATGATGGTGCAGGCCGCGCGAGGCTGTCAATCAATCGCGTCCTCTTGCGGCAGTGGCGGCGGTGGCGTCGAAGCTGGCGACGGGCGCTTCTAGCTGGTCCGGCAGGGTGGCGGCGAGAACTGCGGCGGCCTGCGCGAACTGCTCGCGCGCAGCAGCTGGATTTCGAACGGCAGGGCAGGCTGTACCGCGTGCAGCGAGGCGCGCGCACGACTGGCGCTCAATGCCGTGAACTGGTCAAGCAACGCCATGCCGAGTCCGGCTTCCACCAGCGACAAGGCCAGCGAATACGTCTGCACTTCGAGTGTCGAATGTGGCTCCAGCGCATGCCGAGCCAGGGTCTGGCGCACCAGCAGGCCCAGCGAGCTGTTGTCGTCGTAGCGTCCAGCCCATAGCCTAAAGGCATATTCTGGCACGTATTGGCATTGGGCAAGGCGCATGAACTCGACTACGCTGCTGCCATCGGATGAACAGCAAAGACAGTGACAAGGATGGCAATGCGGGTAGTGATCGTGGGCGCCGGCGTGGTCGGCATGACCAGCGCGTGGCGCCTGGCGCAGGATGGCCACGAGGTGACGGTGCTCGAACGCCATGAAGGCCCTGGCGAGGAAACCAGCTTCGCCAACGGCGGGCAGCTCAGCTACAGCTACGTGTCGCCGCTCGCGGGACCGGGCGTGATGGGCAAGGTGCCCGGCTGGCTGCTGCGGCGCGATTCGCCAATGCGCTTCCGGCCCGTGGCCGATCCCGCGCAGTGGCGCTGGCTGGCCGCATTCATGCGCGCTTGCAATGCCGGGACCAGCGAGGCCACCACGCGCAAGCTGCTGCGCCTGGCGTTCTACTCGCGCGACCTGATGCAGGCGTTCGTGGCCAGCGAAGGTGCCCGGGCCGGGACGGCGAGCGACTTCGATTTTGCGCGGCGCGGCAAGCTGATTGTGCATCGCGATGGGGCCGCGTTCGAATCGGCGCGGCGATTGCTCGACTACCAGGCCAGCCTCGGCTGCGAACAGCAGGCACTTGAACGCGACGCGTGCGTGGCGCTGGAGCCCGCGCTGGCGGGCATCCGCGACGAGATCGCGGGCGCGATCTACACGCCGAGCGAGGAGGTGGGAGATTGCCATCGCTTCTGTCTGTCGCTGGCACGGTTGCTGCAGCACCGGCCGGGCGTGACGGTGCGTTTCGGTACCGACGTGCAGGGTCTGGTGCAGCAGGGAGACCGCGTTACGGGCGTGCAGACGACTGCGGGCGTAGTGCTGGCCGATGCCGTGGTGGTTGCCGGCGGCATCGGCAGCGTACCGCTGTTGCGCCCGCTGGGCGTGCGGCCGATGCTGTGGCCGTTGAAGGGCTACAGCATCACCGTGCCGCTGTCGAATGGTGGGCGGGCGCCGCATATCAGCATCACGGACTTCGCCAACAAGATCGTCTATGCGCGCATCGGCAATACGCTGCGCGTCGCGGGCATGGCCGACCTCGTGCGTGGCGGCGCACGGATCGATCCCGAGCGCGTCGGCACGCTGGTGGCGCAGACGCGCGCGCTGTTTGAAGGAATCGTGCCCGATATCCCGGTCGCGCAGTTGCAGCCCTGGGCAGGATTACGGCCCGCGACGCCTGATGGCTTGCCGATGGTCGGGCCATCACGCCTGCGCGGCCTGTGGCTCAATCTCGGGCATGGCGCGCTCGGCTTCACGCTGGCCATGGGTAGCGCCGGTCTGCTTGCCGACCAGCTTGCCGGACGCAAGCCTGCCGTCAATGCCGACGATTTCACCGCCGCGCATGCGTAGCTGCGCGGCGGCATCTTGCCGTAGTGGTTCGGATGGATGCCTCGTAGAACGCAAGGAGGCTTGGCAGTTATATAGCCATGATGAATCGTTATTTCGTTATCGATAGCGTTTGCGGTAGTGTTGAGGCCGATATAGGCTCATAGCAGCACAAGCGGCCGGCGCCTTTACAAGAGACGCCGGTCAGTCCGCATCCCACTGGAGAACATATGCGATCGATTCGTCATGGCTGGCTCAAATCCCTGCTGGCTGCCTCGCTGATCGCCGGCGCCGCCGGCCTGAGCGCTACCGCGGCCAGCGCCGCGGACCTGCTCGATACGGTCAAGCAGGCCGGCGTGCTGAAGGTTGGCCTGGAGGGCACCTATCCGCCGTTCGGCTTCCGCAACCCCAAGAACGAGCTGGATGGATTCGACGTAGACGTGGCGCGCGCCGTCGCCGCGAAGCTCGGCGTGAAGCCGGAGTTCGTCACCACGGAATGGAGCGGCATCATTGCCGGTCTGCAGGCGGGCAAGTTCGACGTGATCGTCAACCAGGTCTCGGTGACACCGCAGCGCAAGCAGGTGCTGGACTTCTCGACGCCTTATGTCTACTCGGCCGCGCAGCTTATCCAGCGCAAGGATGACAAGCGCGAATTCAAGTCGCTCGAAGAACTGAAGGGCCACAAGCTCGGCGTGAGCCTGGGCAGCAACTACAACGAGCTCGCCAAATCGGTGCCTGGCATCGACGTCAAGACCTATCCCGGCGCGCCCGAATATCTGCGCGATCTGGCTGCGCAGCGCGTGGATGCCGCGCTCAATGACCGGCTGATGGTCACCTACCTGATCAAGAGCGCTAACCTGCCGCTGCGTCCGGGCGCGGTGGTGGCGGGCGCGAATGCGGAAGTGGCCATCCCGTTCCGCAAGGACAACCCGAAATTCGCCCAGGCTATCGACCATGCGCTCGATGACCTGCGCAAGGACGGCACGCTGACCAAGCTGTCGGTGAAGTGGTTCGGGTCGGACGTGACCAAGCCCGGCAAGTAAATCCACACCTGTCATACCAATACCCCGCCCGGCCACAGGCTGCGCGGGGTTTGCGTGCATGCCGGCAGGCCGTATGATGCGCGCATCTTTCCGGCGATTCCCCTATGTCCGCGCTCCAGCTCATCTCCGATTCCATGCCCGTGCTGCTGCAGGGCACGCTGCTGACCATCAAGTTCGCGCTGTGGTCGATGGCCTTCGGGCTGGTGCTGGGCATGGTGGTGGCGCTCATGGGCATCAGCCACAGCGCGGTGCTGAAGGGCATCGCGCGCACGTACGTCAGCATCATGCGCGGCACGCCGCTGCTGGTGCAGATCTTTGTCGTCTACTACGGCTTGCCCGGTATCGGCATCGCGCTGGAGCCGACGCCTGCGGGCGTGCTGACGCTGAGCCTCAATGTCGGCGCCTACCTGTCCGAGAGCATGCGCGGTGCGATTCTCGGCATTGCGCGCGGCCAGTGGCTGGCAGCGTACAGCCTGGGCCTGACGCGAGCGCAGACACTGCGCTACGTGGTCGGCCCGCAGGCCCTGCGTCTTGCGGTGCCGAGTCTTTCCAACAGCCTGATCAGCCTGATCAAGGACACCTCGCTGGTGTCGGTCATTACCGTGACGGAACTGCTGCGCACGGCGCAGGAAGTCATTGCGGCGACCTATCAGCCGTTGCCGCTTTATCTTGCGGTGGCGGCGATTTACTGGGTGCTCAGCACCGGGCTATCGGGGCTGCAGCATGTGCTGGAGCGACGGTTGTCGTTGCCTGGGCGGCACTGAACGCCGGTCCCATGAAATAAGAAAGGGTCATCGCCGAATTGCGGGGGTATCGGTCTTGGCATGTGCTGCTGTTTCGCCGGCGTAGCCGGCGGAGCTTCTCGTTGAGGGTGGGTTATCGCTCTTCGCTGGCGCGGCTGTTTCGCCGGCGTAGCCGGCGACCTCCTTTTGTCCGAGCGACAAAAGGAGGCAAAAGCGCGTTTACGTGGTCAATCCAGGGCTCAATGCAGTTGTGGCATCAGAGGACCGCTGGACTGCCTGCCGCGTAGATGATTAGGATGGGACAGCGCGTACGAGCGAACCCGGATTACGGAGTGGTCCCTTCTAATATCGCCTTCACGGGGACGCCTACGGCTGCGCTACGCGCGGCTCGGAGTAAGACCGCGAAGGTCTGACCCGAACGGCGCCTCAGCGACGATGCCTTGGGCGCATTGCATGCGCGTAGAGAGAGGAAATCGGGACTCGTGCGCCAGCTCACGCTGATGAGCTTGCCCCCAGACTACGACGTGCGCGCAGCGCAGCCGAAGGCGTTCCACCACTGACCTGGTTGAAACGCTGTACCCGAGTCCGTCTTGGGGATCGTCCAAAAGCCGTGCCGCGTGAGGCACAGGTTCTGACTCACATGGCGTAGCAGGGTCGAACCACTGACCACCATCGCAGGCGTCCAAAGCCGTTTGAGCTACTGCCACCGTGGAATTGATGGCCAGCGGCAACGACGCGCTTTTTGGTTACTTATATGAACGCGCCCCGGTTTGCAAGGTAACGTCAACATCAGGCTTCAACAGGATTGGCTGCAGACTTATATCCGGCCTTGCGGTGCAGGCAACGCCTGCTGGCCCTGATGGATTTCGCCGGGAGTGGCCCTATCTTTTTGTCGTGCTTGCAGGCACCAGTAACCAATTGGGCTTGCACTCCCGCGGTCCAACTGAGCTTCCCCCGGAATTTCGCCTTCCAGTAGGTCGTGTATAAAGTCGACCGAACGGAAGGAAAAGAGGATGTTCAAGGTACCAAACCAGGCATACACGGCGGAGTTCAAGGCTGCGGCCGTGAAGCGCGTCAAGGACGGGCAGGCGGTAGCTGTTGTTTCCCGAGAATTGGGGATGTCAGGCCAGACACTGCGCAACTGGGTGAAGGCATCTGATGCGGGCACGCTCAACGGCACCGGCACGAAGGCCGTCACGCCGGAACAGATGGAGCTGTCGCGCCTGAAGGCCGAGAACAAGCGCCTGCAGATGGAGCTTGAAATCGCAAAAAAAGCGGCGGCGTTCTTCGCGAAGGACCTCCTGTGAAGTTCGCCTGGATTGACTCGCAGCGGCGGCAGTATCCGCTGTCGGCGCTGTGTGAGGTCCTGTCTGTCAGCCACAACGGCTATCGAGCCTGGAAGCGCGGCGGCAAGCCTGAGCGCAAGCGGCTGAGCGACGGGCAGTTGCTGACCTTGATCCGGACCATTCACGCCGAGGTTAAGGGCGCCTACGGATCGCCGCGGATGACAGAGGAGATCCGTGCTCGGGGCTTTCCGGCCGGCAAGGATCGGGTTGAGCGGCTCATGCGCGAAAACAACATCCGGGCCCGGCATAAGCGGCGCTACAAGGTGACGACGGATTCGAAGCACAAGCTGCCGGTCGCGGAGAATCTACTCGATCGCAACTTCACGCCGACGGCGCCGAACCAGGTGTTCACCTCGGACATCACCTACATCTGGACCGATGAAGGCTGGCTGTATCTGGCGGTCGTGCTGGACCTGTTCAACCGGGAGGTTGTGGGCTGGTCGATCAAGCCACGCATGACGGCGGACATCGTGATCGACGCGTTGACGATGGCATGGTTCCGGCGCAGGCCTGAGCCAGGCGCCCTACATCACTCGGACCGTGGGTCCCAATACGCCAGCCACGACTTCCAGCGAAAGCTGAAGGAATACGGCATGCGCTGCTCGATGAGCCGCAAGGGAAACTGCTGGGACACTCAGTCCAAAATACGCTTCGAACGTCGGACCGATCTGACCCGTGCTGGGATTGGCCGAGCTGCCTTTGCGTTGACCTGTCGATCGGGT
>NZ_CAJPVI010000037.1 GCF_905397435.1 Cupriavidus numazuensis | reverse complement strand
GCTCAATCAGGACGTGAAAACCAATGCGATGGGCAAGAGCCGGCCGACCAACAAGGCAGAAATGATCGATAGCGTGCGTCGCCATCTGCATCGCCGGCAGAAGCAGCCTCATGTTATCCGCAACCTGTTTAAGGAAAAGCACGTGCGCTACGCAGCATGATTAAATGTGCGCACTATTTAGTGCACTGGTCAGTATCTGGTTGACTGAATCGGCAAGGGCCTTTGGATACCATGGATTTTACCCACTGCCATGCAGGGACGTACCCGAACCTGAACGCGCGCCCAGGACCCGTGCGGTTCGATCATTCGCGCGCCCCGCCTGACCGTGTCAATCTTCCCCTTCTTCCAATATCTCCATGACCTCACGCAGAGACCTGTTGACCATGTTGGCCGCGTTCCCCGGGGCGATGTCCGCCATTGCGCTGCCAACGTTGACTGCAAGCGGCACCGCTTACGCGAGCGATGATTCCCCGACAGCGGCGCCGGCGCTACCCACAGGCATGCAGGGCGACTGGCGCGAACAGTATGCATACTCACTGGGAATCCAGGCTTATGTCTTCGGATTCCCCTATGTGTTGCTGCCAGCCCTGCGCTGGAAGTGGACCTCTGGGCCCAAGCCGGCGACGAGCATGACGCCCTACGCGCCGCTCAACAGCTTCTACCATGCGCGCCGGCTCACCGACGCCACCTACCGCGACGGCGGCACGCCAAACAATGACACGCTCTATTCGATCGCCTGGGTGGATGTGAGCCGGGAGCCGGTCATCCTCTCGCATCCGGAGATGGGCGCCCGCTACTTCGCTTTCGAGATCGCGTCGCTCGACTCCGACAACTTTGCTTATGTCAGCCAGCGCGCCACCGGTCCTAGTGCAGGCAGCTTCGCCATTGTCGGCCCCAATTGGAAGGGCACGCTACCCCGTGGCGTCAAGCAACTGCCTCCATCGCGCACGAACAGCGTGCTGATTCTTGGGCGCACTCTGGTGAGGGGACCGGACGATCTGCCGACCGTGGTGGCGTTGCAGGACCACTTCAGGCTTAATCCACTGAGTCTCTGGGGGCATAGGGGCTTGGCCGCGCCGCCGCGCCGGGATGTGTGGCAGCCTTTCGATCCCAGGACCGATCCGCTGGCAGACTGGAAGACCATGAACCGGGCGATGACCGAAGACCCACCAGAGGGTCGCCTCGATAAACTGCTCGGCCAGTTCGCCACCATCGGTATTGGTCCGGGCCAGGATGTCGACAAGATGGACAGTGCCACTCGAGCAGGACTCGCGCGTGCCGCCGTCGGCGGGCGTGCCCTACTGCGCGAAGCTGTCAAATCCCCGCGCTTCGGTAGGCAGGTCAACTACTGGAGCATCCCGCCGGGCACTTTCGGCCGCGCCGGCCTGGCTGATGACTTCCTGCTGCGCGGCGCGGTGCAATGCCTGGGGGGCATTATTGCCAACGATCCGGCGGAAGCGGTCTACATGAGCGTCCACTTCGACGGAGTCGGTCGCCCGCTGGACGGCGCCCGGAAATATGTCTTGCGTTTTGCCCCTGGCAAGTTGCCCAGCGTCGACGCATTCTGGTCGCTCAGCCTCTACGACCCGACGCACAATTTTACGCCCAACGCCATTGACCGCTATGCACTTGGCGACAGATCGGCCGGGCTCACGCGAGACGCGGATGGGAGCCTGACGATCTTTATCCAGAACGAAAGACCGGACGAGGCAAAGGTGTCGAACTGGCTGCCGAGCACCAAGAGCGGACCTTTTTCGATGGTTCTGCGCGCGTATCGGCCGGGCCCCGAGATCGTTCAACAAATCTGGGCTCCGCCACCAGTTCAGCAAGTCGGCTGACGGGAAGTTTGAGTCCAGTCAGCAACTGATCTTTGATGGCCGTACAGTTCCCATTGCAATCGCTCCGACTGGATTTTTGGCTGCGAGGGCTGACGGTCATGAAACTTCAGGAATAATGCGCTTCTGCGTTTGATCCCCGAGACTGGCAGAGGAGACGCCGCTGCGTCTTTCAGAGAAAATCGATCGAACACACGGTATCGATCATTCACCTGCAACTCAGGAGAGCCAGGAAATGAAGATTTTTGTGCGCTTCTTTAAGGTCATCCATGGGCTCATGGCAGTTCTGTTCACCTGCGCGACACTGATATTGATCGCGATTGCAGCCCGCATCGGATGGACAGCGGTTGCGAGTCAATGGGACCAGACAGGCGCGCAATCCATCATTGAAGCTTTGGGGCTGCTGGCAGGAGCCGTTGTCGCGTTGCAGATCGCCGAGACCATCGTGGAGGAAGAGGTCATACGGGCGGCCGACGTGAGCGCACCGACACGGGTACGGCGTTTCATGTCGCGATTCCTGGTGGTCGTGGTCGTCGCGCTTGCCATTGAAGGGCTCGTGGCAACGTTCAAGGCGCTGCACCACGATCCCTCGCAGCTTCGATATGCGGCCGAACTGATTGCATCGACAAGCTTGCTTCTTGCCGCCTGGGGGCTCTTCGTTCACCTGAACCGGTCGGCGGAGGAGTTAGAGCCGGAGGCGATGGCGGAGGCGAAACGCGAAGACAAGAAAGTGCAATAGCGCGGTGCCGCGCCCGTACGGGACACGCCAAACTTCTCGGCGCTATATGTACCTGATGTCGAATCCGGCCAATGCCCAGCGTCTGCTCGAATCGCTTGCGCAATTGCGCCAAGGCAAGGGAGTCGAGCGCCAACTGATCGACCCGGAGGCTGAATGGCAGAGGGGCATCGACTAGCTCCGGCACCCGCGTCATGGGGCGTTGCCGCCCCGAAAACGTCTCCTTATACGAGCTCGGTTTCGTACCGGCTCGCCGGAATCGTTTCCCGATCGCTCGCTGCTTCCTGAAGGTGGAAGTCGAACCGCACGCGGGTAAAGGGGCCGGTCAGGCCTAGCGACTCGTAGCCTGCCGGGCTCTGCATCGTCTGGAGTTCCACCACGAGGCCATCGCGCGTGGCGAAGGCGAAGTCGTCGTCAATGTAGGTGTCACCCGGAATGTTGACCTGCGTGGTCAGCGCCCGCTTGCCTTCGCCCGATACGAGGAAGTGGATGTGGGCCGGGCGGTTGCCGTGGCGCCCCAGCAGGGCGAACAACTCGGATACGGGGCTCGCAGGCGGAATCGCGTAGCCAGGCGGCAGGAAGCTGCGGAAGCGGTAGTGGCCCTGCTCATCGGCCTGGATGCGGCGGCGCAGGTTGTAGTCGGGCTGCGACGGATCGAAGTGCGAGTAGCGGCCGAACTCGTTGCAGTGCCAGACGTCCACCAGCGCATGCGGGACCGGGCGGCCTTCGGTGTCGAGCACTTGGCCTTCCATGACGAACGGGGCACCCTTGTCTTCGTTGCCGGCGTCGAGACAGACTTCGTTCTCGGACAGCGGGGCGCCGGGTATGTAGAGCGGGCCTTCGATGGCGCGCGGCGTGCCGGCGGCGCGGGCAGCGGCCTGGTCGGCTTCGTCCAGGCGGATGTCGAGCAGGCGATCGAAGCCAAGGCCGGCGGTGATGAGGCCGATCATGTCGGCCTGGCCCAGGCGGGTCAGCCACTTGATCGCGTTCCAGAACTCGTCGGGCTGGACGTCGAACTCGTCGATGGTGCGGAACAGGTCGCCGACGATGCGGGCGGTGATGGCGCGCACGCGTTCGTCGCCGTCGTCGCCGAGCCGGCGGCTGTTCACCAGATCCAGCAGTTGGGCGGCATTCATTTCAGCCATGATTGTGTCTCCTGTACGTATGGTGCCCCCAAAGATTGAGGGCATTGGGGATAGGTGCGGCCCGCCCTACAGATCGAGTACGATCCGCGCCGTGCGTGCTCGCGACACGCAGGCACAGATCTGCTTGTTCGAGGCCTTTTCCTTCTTGGAAAGGCAGTTGTCGCGATGATCCGGCTCGCCGTCGAGGACGGGCACTATGCAGGTGCCGCAGATGCCTTCGCGGCATTCGGTATCGATGTCGCAACCGGCCGCGATGAGCGCATCGACGAGCGTCGTGCCCTCCGGGACGACGATGACCTTGCCGCTCTGGGCGAGTTCGGCCTCGAATGCGCCGGCAGGCAGGCTGGCCGCCGAGGGGGCGGCCTGGAAGTGCTCCAGGTGGACCGTATCCGGGCCGAGCAGGCGTTCACCTTCCTCGACCACGCGCGCCATGAACGCGGATGGTCCGCAGGTATAGGCCAGGCTGCCCGGGCCGGCGCCTTCCATGCAGGCAGAAAGCACCTGGCCCAGTGCGTCGCGGTCCACGCCGATGTGCAGCGTCACCTTGCCCTGGAACGGCGCCGACTCCAACAGCCTCAGGAAGGCGGCGTGTTCGCGCGAGCGGGCGAAGTAGTGCAGGTGGTAGGGCCCGCCTTCGCGGTTCAGCTTGTAGGCCATGCTCAGCAGCGGCGTGATGCCGATCCCGGCAGCGAACAACAGGTACTGCTCGGCCTGCGGCGCCAGACGGAACAGGTTGCGCGGGGCACTGATGGCCAGCTCAGCGCCTTCCTGCACGTTGTCGTGAAGGGCGGCCGAGCCACCACGCGAAGCGTCTTCCCGCTTCACGGCGATCAGGTAGCCGGACGGGTCGTCCGGCGGGCTGCACAGCGAATACTGGCGCGTGACACCGGTCGGCCCGAGCACGTCGACGTGCGCGCCCGGCTCATAGGGCTGCAGCGACGCGCCATCGCAGGGCACCAGCCGGAACGACCGGATGCCCACTGCCTCTTCCACAACCTTTTCGACTCTGACTTTGTTCATGACTACCCTTCCGGACTGATGACTACCTTGAAGCAGATGACTACCGCGCTCAGCGCATCAGCAGGCCGCCGTTCGCGTCCCAGCTGGCGCCGGTGACGGCGCCAGCCGAGTCGGCCGCGAGCAGCAGCACGATGTCGGCTACATACTCCGGCGAGCCCAGCCGCTGGACCGGGATCGTCTTGCAGATGGCTTCGAGACGCTCCCGGGGAACGGTCTCGTGGACGATCGGGAGATCGAGCGGGCCAGGCGACACACAGTTCACGGTGACGCCACGCGGGGCCAGCTCGCGCGCGAAGATCTTGGTCAGCACGCCCACGCCGCCCTTGGCCGCCGCATAGTGCGCGCCTGTCGCCGTGCCGCCGTTCTGGCCGGCCAGCGAGCCGATGTTGACGATGCGGCCGAAGCCGCGCTCGGCGAAATGCGCGCCGAACACTTGCGAGCCGACGAAGGTGCCGCGCAGGTTGATGGCCACTACCCGGTCGAACTCCTCGGGGCTGATGTCCATCAGAGCCGACACCTGCGACTTGCCGGCGTTGTTGACCAGCACGTCGGTGCCGCCCCAGCGTTTCTCCAGCGCAGCCTTCGCCGACTCGAACGCGAGCTTGTCCGTCACGTCGAGGGCAAGCGCCACGGCGGTCTCGCCCGTTGGGTCCAGAGACTCCGCCACGGCGCACGCATCTCGCTCGTCGAGGTCGCCGATCGCGACCCGGTAGCCGGCGGCGTACATGCGGCGGGCGATGACTTCGCCGAGGCCGCGGGCGCCGCCGGTGATCAGGGCAACTCGCTTCATCGCGTCTCCTTACAGCAGGAAGCCGAGAGCGTTGAGGCTGTCGGTGGAGTTGATCAGGCGGACCACCTTCTGCTCGATGCGGATGCCTCCCTGCGTAAAGCGCAGGCGGTGCGTCAGGTCGGCGGCGAACAGCGTGTGGCGCTCGCGCTTGTAGGCGACGAGGATTTGCGCCGAGCAGACTTCGATGACGTCCGCATCGCTCGACGCCTCGGTGAAGCGCGACACGGTACGCACCGTACGCGCGGCATCCACGGCAGACACCGAGTGGCCCGAGGTCAGGCGCTCGATGCGCATGGCGCGCATGCGGGCGTCGTCGTAGGCGTAGTTCAGCGTGGCTTCGAAGTCGGTCGTGTCGGGGTCGATCGGCACTACATAGCGGCCGGTTTCGCTCCACAGGTCGGACCACTGCTTGTAGTCCTTGCGATCGAGCAACTCGGCCTCGCGCCAGATGAACTCGGTGGCCAGCTGCAGGGAGGGGGCGACCAGGTTCAGTTCGTTCGCTTTATTCATCGCTCATCATCCTTTTCCACGTCCGATAGGCTTCACGCATGCCGCCTTCGTCGGTGGCGTGCGAGACCTTGTCGCCGTTGTCGGCGACGATTTCGCGGTTCAGACCGCGGTTGACCAGGATCGGCACGTTCTTGCCGGCATAGGAACCGCGCTGCACGCGTTCCCAGGCTTCGGCATCGTCCGGGCTGCCGAAGCCGAACGGGCCCTGGAAATGCTCATGGATGCGCAGCCGCTCGCGGTTGGCAATCTCGGGACCGCCCTCCATGCCGAGGGCCACGTGGCGGATCTCGGTCTCCGTGACCGACACCGGGTGCAGCACGCGGAAGAACGCCATCGACATCGCCACGTTGGGGAAGAGGTTCAGGTTGAAGCCCGCGCCGTGCAGCGACCGAACGATGCGGCGCACCTGTTCCGGCGGCATTTCCTTCGATAGTGCCTCGGTAATGTGGGCGAAGCGCTCCTGCAGCGGCTCGGTACCGTCGTCCTGATCGAGATCGACATGCTCGGGCACCATCACCATCACGCTGTGGCCGTTGCCGAGCGCGTGCGTCACTGCCTTTTCGTCCGTCATGAACGACAGCATCTCGGACGTCTCTTCATCGACCGACGACATCCACGATTTGTGCACGATCGGGAAGTGGTAGCCGTCGGTGGTGTTCTCGAGCTGGATCTTCCAGTTGCCGTGGAAGGTGAACTTGTGCTCGCCCTGCGTCTTGATCGGATAGCCGGCACCCTGCTTCATGAACAGATCGATCCAGCGCTTCGCTTCGCCGAGGAAGTCGGAAAGCGGCTCGACGTCCTGGTTGAAGCTGGCGAAGACCATGCCCGCGTAGCTGTCGACACGCAGCGAGCGCAGCGGCAGTTCGGACTTGTCGAGGATGTCCTCGTAGCCGTCCGGATAGGGCAGTGCGCGCAGCTTGCCGTCCAGCGCATACGACCAGCTGTGATACGGACAGGTAAAGCCTGTGGCGTTGCCCTTCGACTTCTCGCATAGCGTGGCGCCGCGATGACGGCAGCGGTTTTCGAGCACGTGTATCTTGCCGGCTTTGTCACGCACGACGATGACTGGCTGGCGGCCGATTTTCGTGGTCTTGAAGTCGCCGGGGTTGCGGATCTCGCTCTCGTGTGCGACCCAGATCCAGGTCTTGTAGAAGATACGCTCGAGTTCGGTTTCGAACAGCGCCGGGTCGTGGTACATCGAACCATCGACGCGGTCGTCCTGGACCAGCCGCTCAGGCCTGGCCGTGAAGGTCACGGGCTGATAGGTATCGGTATCGTGGGAACACATGCTAGTTCTCCGTGGGTTTATTGGGCGACGCCGCCAGAAGCGATGGCGCGTTCAATCCGGGATGCGATGGCGCAAAGGGTCTCGTCTCCGCCCTTGCGGCCCACCAGTTGCAGGCCTGCCTTGATGGGGACATCGGCGACCGGTACAGGCAGCGTGAGTGCGGGATGGCCGCTCAGGTTGTAGGGGCGTACGAGCGTGGTCAGAGCGAGGATCGATCTCCCTTCACGCACTGCCGAGAGAAGCGGCGGCAGTTCGGGCAGCGTGGGCAGCACGATGACGTCAACCTCGTAGAGCACCGCATCGACCTGCGCGGTGAACGCGCGACGAACCGCTTCGGCCCGATCGAGGTCGTCGCGGCGGGTCGCGCTGGCGGCCAGCAGGCGCTGCTCGACATCGGGCTGCAGGGCGCCGGCTCCGGTCAGGTGGCCAAAGGCCGCCCACGTCTCGAAGTTGATGACCTGCATGCCGGCCTGGTAAGCGGCTCCCATGCCGTCGAGGCGTACGCGTTGCGTAGTGAAGCCGGCCTTGCGCAGGGCGCTGGCGACGGCATCGACGATCGCGGGATCTGCAAGCACATCATCGAGCAGGCCGATGCGGAAAGTCTTGCCGCTATCGCGTGCCTGCGACGCGTCGAAGTCCGGCGCAATCACGGCCATGGCGGCGACGATGCCATCGACCGAATCGGCGAACGGGCCGACGCAATCCAGCGACGACCTGGCCGGATGGGCACCACGGCGGCTGACGCGGCCGAAGGTGGGCTTCAGTCCCGCCACACCGCAGCAGGCTGCGGGCATGCGGATGGAGCCGCCGGTATCGGTGCCCAGGGCGATGCGGACCTCGCCCGCTGCGACAGCGGCGGCCGAACCGCTGGACGAGCCGCCGGGAATGCGGTCCGGGGCCTGCGCGTTGACCGGCGTGCCGGCGAAGTCGTTGATGCCAGAGATGCCGAAGGCGAGTTCGTGCATCGTGGTCTTGCCGACGATCGACCAGCCTGCGTCGAGCAGACGGGCCACCACGTCCGCGTGCTCGGCGGCGGGCGCCGCGTGGCGCAATGCGCGGCTGCCGGCGACGGTTGGGTAGCCCGCGATGTCGATCGAATCCTTGATGGCGATGGCGGGGCCGTCGCCACCAACGCAGAAGCGGGAGACGAAGGCGGTCATTGCAGCGCCTCCGCAAGCGTCAGGCACGACAACCGTTCCGTCTGGAAGTGCCGGATGCGGGCCGTGCCATCATGGCCGATGGCAAACTGCACTGCCAGACGTGCCGAGATCAGTTCGGTCTTTCCGCCGGCATAGACCGACAGTTGCTGCATGATCCAGTGGCCACGCACGGCGTCGCCGTCCGTCACCATCGCCTCGCTGGTGAGGAAATGCACGTTGCGCTGGAAATGCGGCACGGGCGGCAGGTACTTGTGCAGGAACTCGCCGATGGCGGCGGGGCCGACGTGGCGGCCAAAGCCGGACGCGTATTCCGCGCCTGCGCCTTCCCACACGGCGTCGTCTGTGAACAGCGCGGGCAGTTCGCCGTCGCGCACGTCGGCCGGGGCCGGCACGTCGCACAGCGACATGTAGCGCGACAGCGTGCGCCGCGCCGCGCACTCGGCTTCAAGGGCGGCGAGTCGCGTTGCCATCTGGCCCACGTCAACGCCGCTCGCGGGAATCTGCGCTTTCGTCATGACGTCAGTCCAGCATCAGGCGGCTTCGGCCGGAATCTCGAGCGCGCGGCCCACGCGCGCCTCGATCTTGGCGTAGCGCCACAGGCTGTGCTCGCCGACAGGCGTGGTGCGGAAGAGATTGCAGGCGGCGACCACGGTGTCGTAGTCCTTCACGTCGGCCATGATGTACACGGTCCACGGCGACGTGGTGGACGGGCCGACCATCAGGCGGTCATCGTCGATTGCGCCGAGGATGGAGACTCCGGGCATGGCGCCCATCGACTTCATCATGGCGCTGAATCCCTTCCACACTTCGATGCCATGGCCAGTCGGCAGGTCGAAGAAGTTCTGCGTAATGCCGATGCAGAAGAGGACGCGCAGGGGGCTCTGGACAGGTTGCGACATATAGGCTCCGGTCGGTGTTGGGTCGTGGGATCGTGTGTCAGATGTAACCGGGCATCGGCGGCACGCCGAGGCTGACGGCGCCGGCGGCGTCATAGAGGCCTTCGCCAAGGAAGGCGTGCTGGGTAACGACCATGGCGTCGCGCAAGTAGCGCTGCAGCGGGTGCCCGTCGTAGATTGCAGCGGTGCCGGCGAGCAGGTAGGCTGACTGCGTGGCGTTTGCGCCCGCGCGGGTGGCCTGCACGGCCGACAGGCGCAGCAGGCTGGTCTGTTCGGCTGTGAGCCGGTCGCCCTTCAGGATCGTGTCCCACGCGGACTCGGTGGCTTCGTAGAAGAAGGCACGCGCCGAACGCAGTTCGGCTTCTGCCTTGGCTACGGCGATGCGCAGGTAAGCGCGGTCGGCCATCTTCGGTGCGCCGGTGATGCCGGTGCGTCCGCCGGCCATGTGCGAGACCTCGTCCAGCGCGGCGCGGGCAACGCCAAGGTTCACCACCGCCAGCACCTGGGCGGCGTAGGCGATCGAGGGATAGCGGTAGAGCGGCTCATCGATAGTCGGCGCGCCGCCGCGCACAAAGGTCCACTCATCGGCGACGAACACGTCGCTGACGCGCAGGTCATGGCTGCCGGTGCCGCGCAGGCCGATCACTTCCCAGTTCTCGACGATCTCCACGTCTTCCGGCCGCAGCACGGCCGTGCGTGGCTTGCCGCCGTCGCCGGCGCCAATGCCGACACCGAGGATGTCCGCGCCCTTGCAGCCGCTGGCGAACTTCCACAGGCCGTTGACGCGGTAGCCGCCATCGATCTTTTCGGCGGGCTGGATCGGGAACAGGCCGCCGGCGAAGACGATGTCCGGACCATTGGCGTAGAGGCGGGCAAGGGTGTCGCGCGGCAGGGCGGCGAGGTAGAGCGCGGCGGAGCCGAAGCTCGCGACCCAGCCGGCGGAGCCGTCTGCTTCGGAAATGGTCTCGATCAGCCTGAGGAAATCGGCGGGCGCGCAGGCGTCGCCGCCAAAGCAGCGCGGCGTGGCGGCGCGGTAGACGCCCAGTTGCTTGAGCTGGGCTACCATATCCCGCGGCACATGCCGCTTCACATCAAATTCTTCGCGGCGGGCGCGGATTTCAGCCAGCAGTCGGTCGAGCTGTGCCTGGCGCGATTCGGTGTCCGCGGCCTGGGGCATGGCGATGCCGGGAAATGGGTTGAGGAGGCTTTCCGACACAGCGGAATGCAGCATGGTTGTCTCCGGTGGATTGCGTGGGCCGGCTAGGGGAGCGGCTGGAGAGCCGGCTTTGACGGTGTGGACCGTTGAAAGCAGTCTATCGACGGGCCCCGGCAGGCAACAATTGGAGGGAGGTGTGCATCGGCGTGCGGTTTCCCAAGGGCGCGTAAAGGAAATACCTATACGGCTCCGGGCACTTCCGGAGGTACGCTGCAGGATCGATTCATTCCACCGGCATGGCTGCGGGCAACATGTATCAATTCGGGCAAGACGACTTCTTTCGCATGGTCGAGGCGCTGACGCTGCGCGTGATCCTCCATGACGCCGACACGAAGTCCATCCTGTGGGCGAACCACGCGGCACGCGAGACGCTGGGATTCACGTTGGAGGAACTCCCGGCACTGAAGGCGCCGGACATGACCCGCAACGCGGAGAAGTACCGGCGCGAAGTCGGGCTCCAGTGGCTGGACGAGGCGGCCAGGACTGGCCAGAGCGTGATCGAGTGGTGCTATCGCGCCAAAAATGGCAACGAGATCCTGTCGGAAGCCATCGCCACGCGCGTGTCGCTGGAGACGCGCGATGTACTGATGGTGCAGTTCCGCGACATCTCGGCGGAAGAAGCGCTGAAGCGCGAATTGCGCCGCTCCGAGAGCCGGCTCAGGGCGTTCATGCAGGACCTGGCGGAGGGTGTGATCGTGGTGGATCGCAGCGGGCACGTGGCGTATGTCAGCGAGTCGGGATGCCGGATCCTGGGACGCGTGGAAAGTGACGTGCTGGGCGCCGAATTCGACAGATTGTGCGAAGCCCCGCTGCTGCAAGTCCTGCGCGACCAAGTGGCGCCGGACGTGACCATGCGCGGCTCGTTCTCCATGCGCTTCCAGGTACGCACTGCCATGGGTGAACTGCGCTGGCACCAGGCCGTCACGCGTTATGTCGAGATCGAGGACGACATCAGCGGCTATCTGCTGCTGTTTCGCGACGTGACCGCGCAGGTCGGGGCTGAATCAATGGAGCGCGAGCGCGAGCGCGAGATCGAATACCTCGCGCGCTACAACGCCATGGGCGAGATGGCGATGACCATCGCCCATGAACTAAGCCAGCCGCTGGCGGCGACGCGCAACTTCATCGAAGGGGCGTCGATGCGGCTCGCAAAAAACCACGCCGATCCCGAGCCGATCCGCTTCGGGCTGGAAGCGGCCGCCCGGCAGGTGGAGCACGCCTCGCTGATCATCAAGAGCATTCGCGAGTACGTGGTAAAGCTGGAACAGGCCGAGGTGCGCGTCGACCTGAACGATATCGTCCACGACAGCGCCTACTTCATCTCGCTCAAGTGCGAGGAGGCGGACGTGAAACTCGAATTGACGTTGTCGCCGGAGCCATTGCCGATCAGTTGCGAGAAGGTGTTGCTTGGCCAGGTGATCCTGAACATCGCGTTCAACGCCATCGAAGAGATGGCGGCGCTCCCCCCGGAGCGGCGCACGCTTCGGATCGAGACCTGTGTGACGGGCGGGACCGGCTGCGGCGGCCCCAAGGCGATGCTGATGGTGCACGACCTCGGCCGGGGGCTGCCGCAGGCCGCCAGCCAACGGATCTTCGACGGGTTCTTCTCCGGCAAGCCCGGAGGCAACGGCATCGGCCTGGCCCTGTGCAAGAGCATCGTGTCGCGGCATCGTGGCGACATCTGGGCGCAGAACCGCGAGCCGTTCGGCACGTCGTTCGCGTTCTCCGTGCCGCTCTGCGGGGAGCCGGCCGAAGGCTAGCCAGCCGCGTCCCTCGCGGGCAGCGTGCCAGCCTGGATCAGCCGGGCTTCTCGGTCATCGACGACGCCCACACCTCCATCACCTCGCGCACCAGCGTGGCCGTGCTGACCACGCCGAGCTTCTCGCGGATCTTGGTGCGGTGGACATCGACGGTCTTCACACTGATGTGCAGTTCGTCGGCAATGATCTTGCTTGGCTTGCCGTCGAGCACGCGGCAGAGGATCTCCTGCTCGCGCGTGGTGAGCTTGTCGAGCTTCGCGCGGATCTTCTGGCGCTGCTCGGCTGAGTCGTGCAACTGGACGGCCTGCTTCAGCGCGCCCTGGATCTTCTCGAGCATCTGCTGCGGGTTGTAGGGCTTCTCGATGAAGTCAATGGCGCCGTTCTGCAGCGCCTTCACGGACATCGGAATGTCGCCGTGCGCGGAAACGAAGATGATCGGCAGCGTCGCGCCTTGCTTGTTGAGGATTTCCTGGAGCTGGAAGCCGCCTGTCTCGGGCATGCGCACGTCGAGCACCAGGCAGGCCGGCCGCTTGGAATCGTAGGCGGCCAGGAACTCGCGCGCGCCGGCAAAGCACTCGGCCTGGACCGACACTGTCTCGAGGAGCCAGGCCAGAGAGGTGCGAAGTTCTTTGTCATCGTCAACGATGTAGACGATTGCGGATAAAGCAGTCATGACGGGGCGGCTTTTGTGGCGATGCTGGATGGGTCCCGACGGAGGGTATCTCCTGCGGCCATTCTTATGTGGCCTTTCTCGTGGGTGCTTTAGGTCTGAAGCGTACACCAAGCACTCCCGCCGCACGATAAAGAAAACACGTAGAGGTTGGGGCACAACCCTGCGAATCCGGGTAGCTCCCATGGATAGCGGTCGAGAGGGGCGTTGCCCTACGCTTTGACACAAGCCGACAACGCCGCAAGTAGCGAGCCCCCATGAACGCCGTCAATCAAACTGAATTCCGCCAGGCCATGGCCCACCTGCCCGCCGGGGTCAATATCGTCACCACGCAGGGTTCGGGCGGACGGTGCGGGATCACCGCCAGTGCCGTGTGCTCCGTCACCGACTCGCCGCCGACGATCCTGGTTTGCGTCAATCGCGGCAGTGCCTCGCACGCCATCTTCCAGCGCAATGGCCGTCTCTGCGTCAATGTGTTGAGCAGTGACCAGGAGGAGCTTGCGAAGCACTTCGCCGGCATGACCAAGGTGTCGATGGAAGACCGCTTCTCCTGGGACATCTGGGACGAATGCGAGGCCGATCAGCCTGCGCTGCGGGACGCCATCGTCAAGCTGCAGGGCAGCATCAGCGACTGCAAGGAGGTGGGTTCGCACTCGGTGGTCTTCGTCACGCTGGACCGCATCGCCGTCAGCGAGCAGGGCGGAGGGCTGGTTTATTTCAACCGCGACTTCCACCGCGTGCAGCGCGAGCGATAGCCGTGCGGCTCGCACGCCGCGTGCCGACAGAGGCGTCCCGTCGTGCATCGGCGCACACGAGTTGCCTGCTTAAAGGAAATACCTAAGGCCCCTGCGGGAACCCTCATGCAGGCGCAATCGCGACCCAATATCGCCCGTTCGCGGTACGCCATAACCTGCGCTTGGCTACCCACCGAAGCCAACTGAAGGCAACCGAGGCCAACCGGGGCCAACCGAATACCACTGAAGGAGATGACGCAGTGCCAGTCATGCAGATTTACCTGATCGAGGGCCGTTCGCCGGCGCAAAAAGAGGCCTTCATCACGGAGGTCACCGATGCCGCGGTCAATACGTTGGGGGTGGACCGCTCGTCGGTCCGGGTGATGTTCCTCGACGTGCCGAAGACCGATTACGCCATCGGCGGCCAGACCGCCAAGGCGCTGGGCCGCTAGCAGTCCAGAGCACAGAACGCGCGAGGCTGGGCCCCCGCACGACGGTCCGAGAAAAGGCGGAAGCCACCTTCAGCCATCGCGTCAGCCATCCACCAAGGATAAGGAGACAAGTCATGAGAGCAGATGGCGATCTGACGATCGAAGCCAAACCAGTTCCCACCGTATCGCAGCCCCGGCAAGGGCGGGAATCCCCTAAACCTCATGCGGCCGATGCCGCGGCAGACGAAGCCGTTGTCCGAAAGATCTACCGCCGACTGATCGGCTTCCTGTTCGTCCTGTTCGTGTTCTCGTTCCTGGACCGGATCAACATCGGCTTTGCCGGCCTGACGATGGGGCGTGACCTCGGGCTCACGGCCACTGCCTTCGGCCTGGCGTCGACCGTGTTCTACGGCGCCTACATCCTGTTCGGCATTCCGAGCAACATCATGCTCGGCAAGCTCGGTGCGCGCCGCTGGATCGCCATCATCATGGTGGCGTGGGGGCTCACGTCGACAGCGACCATGTTCGCCTGGGATGCCAACAGCCTCTACATATTGCGCATCCTCGTGGGCATCACTGAAGCGGGCTTCCTGCCTGGCGTGCTGCTGTACATGACGTTCTGGTTCCCGTCGGCGCACCGCGCGCGCGCCAACGCCTTCTTCATGATCGCCATGCCGGTCACGTCGGCGCTTGGCGCCATCGTCTCCGGCTACCTGCTGAAGCTGGACGGCCTGCATGGACTGCACGGCTGGCAATGGCTGTTCATGCTGGAGGGCTTGCCGTCGGCGTTGCTGGGCATCGTGGTCTGGATGTATTTGGATGACACGCCGGAAAAAGCGAAGTGGCTGACCCCCGCCGAGCGCGCGCGGCTCGCGGCGATGATGGCGCGAGACGCCGCCAGCAGTCCCGTCCGGAAGGCAGGGGGGAAGGAGGTGTCGCTGGCGAAGGCGCTGTTCTCGCTGCCGGTCATGCAATTGGCAGTCGCCTACTTTCTGCTGGTGAACACGCTGGGGATGATCAGTACCTGGGTGCCGCAAATCGTCAAGAGCTTCAACCAGAGCAGCAGCGATCTCGCCATCGGCATGCTGACCGCCGTGCCACACGTGTGCACCATCGTCGCGATGGTTGTCTGGGGACGCCGCTCCGACAAGCACCAGGAGCGCCGTCTGCACGTCGCGCTGCCGATGCTGTTCGCGGCCGCCGGCTGGGGACTGACCTCGTTTGCCGCCGACCCGCTGGTCAAGCTTGCTGGCCTGTGCGCGGCTTCGGCGGGCGCGTATGCAGCGATGACGATCTTCTGGACGCTGCCCGATCTTGTCATGTCGGCAAATCATCGGGCCATCGGCATCGCGTTCATCAATGCTGCCGGCATTGTCGGTGCTGCACTGAACGCAGTCATCATCGGCTACCTGCGCGACGTCACCAGCAGTTTCACGTCCGGCCTGCTGTACGCGGCAGCGGTGCTGGTGGTCGGAGCGCTCGTGGTGGTCACGTTCGCGCGCAGTGGCGCCTCCGGGAAGCGCGCCACCCCCAAACATGCGCTGGAAGCTTAGCCGAGTGCGGTCTCGAAGCGGCTGGCGGCACGCGCTTCTCGGTCGCAGGCTGCATCCTGGAGACGATGATGCCGTCAGCGCGGAGGGTAAGCCCGCGTTCGGCGTCAGGTCTATCGGATGCCCTCGAGGACGGCAAACTGCGTAATCAATGCTGGTGATGCGGGTCGGCTTCCAGATGCCGGGCCAGCAACAGCAGTGCCACAGCCGACAGCAATGCAGCGCCGATCATGTACCAGGCAATCGACGAGCCGCGTCCGGTCATCGATAGCAGTGCAGTCGTAACGAGAGGCGTTGTTGCGCTACCGAGCAACCCCGATAGCATGTAGCTCATGGATAGACCCGAGTATCGCACCCTTGCCCCGAACAATTCCGCCAGGAACGTGGCGATAGGACCATAGTTGGCGGCAAAGGCGACCATCATCAGCAGGTAGCCGGCAATGGCGAAGACGACGTCCTTCGTGTCCATCAGCCAGAAGAACGGGAACGCGAACACGGCCTCGGCAAGGATGCCGCCAATGATTACCGGCTTGCGGCCAACCTTGTCCGAAAGCCACCCGAACAGCGGCAGCATGACGATGCAGACGGCGCACGCTAACAGCACGATCAGCAGCATGGCGTCGCGGGTCAGTCCCAGTGATTGCGTGCCATAGGTGAGGCCAAATGCCACAAGCAGGTTGAACGAAGCCCCCGTCGACATGGTAGCCACGCCGCCAAGGATCACCTGCTTCCAGGATTTTCTGAACACTTCCGCGAGCGGCAGGCGCGCCGGCCCTCCAGTGCTCTTCACCTTGTCGAAGGCAGGCGTTTCCGACGTGTGCAAGCGAATATGCAAGCCGACGACGATCAGCACAATGCTGGCCAGGAACGGGATGCGCCAGCCCCAGGATAGCAGCGCTTCGGGCGACAGCGCCGATGCGCTTAGCAGAAACGCCAGGTTGGCGATCAACGTGCCGGCGGGCACACCGACCTGCACCCAGGAGCCATAGAATCCCCGCTTACCCGGAGGGGCATGTTCGACCGCCATCAGCACTGCGCCGCCCCATTCGCCGCCGAGTGCCAGTCCCTGTATGACTCGCAGCGTAAGCAGCAACACCGGAGCCCAGATACCGATCGTCGCGTAGTCAGGCAGCAGTCCGATGCAAAACGTGGCGGCGCCCATCACGACCAGCGAGATCAGAAGCATCGACTTGCGCCCCAGACGGTCGCCGAAATGGCCGAATATGGCTGCTCCGACCATGCGTGCAACATAGGCAGAAGCGAACGTCCCGAACGCGAGCAGCGTTCCGACCAGCGCGTCGAAGCTGGGGAAGAACACCTTGTTGAAGACGAGCGCCGATGCTGTGGCGAAGATGAACAGGTCATACCATTCCACCGTGGTGCCTATGACGCTCGCCACAGCGATTTTCCTGATCTTCGCCACATCAGCCTGTCGCGCAGGCGTCGCAGCAGTTGAAATAGCATTTTCCATTCGCAACCTCCGTATGTTTTTCCGCACCTGGTGCGCAATGCACGGGGGCACCATGGTTTGCCACGGTCGCGCCCCGGCATCGCTCATTGCGCAATCTCAGGCGCGATCCCGGCGACCGGACGTGCGCTGGATGTACGAGATCACTTCGTCAGCCGACGAGATGTCGGCATAGCGGCGACCGACATCGCGGAGATTGTCCCGATGCGGACCTTCCTCGATATCGCCGACGCAGTCCTCCGGGACGATGGTACGAAAGCCCCATTGGAAGCTGTCGATCGTCGACGCACGGATACAGCCGCTGGTGTTGCAACCAGTGATGATCACGGTCTCGACGCCCTCGCGAATGAAGTAGGGCACGACCGGTGTCTGATGGAAGATTGACGGGCCGAACTTGCAGACAACGACGTCATAGTCCTTGTCGTAGATCCTCGGATCCAGTTCCGAGCTGGGATGGTCCAGCCGGAATTGCTCGCGCACTGCCGAAATCTTCCAGTGGGGCATGTCGCGCTCAGACTTGTACGCAGTGAAGCAACTGGCAATAGGCACGTTGTGCTGACGCGCCACGTCGAGCAGCCGTGCCGTGTTCTGCAGGCCGCGCATGACCAGCGGCGCACCACCGAGTGGGTATTGCTCGTCGGTGAACGCCATCTGGTAGTCGATCACCACGATCCCGACCTTGCCGTGCATGCCGATCTCTACAGCGCCGTAAGAGCGATTCTTGTAATCGTCCATGTTTGTACCTCCTGGGTTGAAAGAACATCGATCTGATGCCAGGAAGTCTAGGACCCCTATATACTTACAGCAATACGTGTCGGATACCTAAGGAGATCCCCTAGAGTTGGCGCTGCCGTGTGCGCTATACCGGGATGCAAAAGCAATGAACATGACAAAGCCCGCACTTCAGGACGCTGTTGATTACAGCCGCGCATTTGCCCATATGCCCGCCGCCATGATGATCACGCGACAGCGCATCATCATCGACTGCAATCTCGCCTTCGCGTCAATGTTCCGCGCCACACGGGAACAGCTCGTGGGACAGAGTGTGCGGGTGCTGTATCCGAACCAGGTCGATTTCGAACGATTCGGGAAGCGGGTGATTCCGATACTCGCGCAACACGGGCGTTTCACGGACTCGCGGCTAATGAAGCGCCTGGATGATGAGCTGTTCTGGGTCAACGTCGCGGGCGCGAGCGAGTATCGCGACGATCCCTACGCCGAAGCCCTATGGATGTTTGTGGAGATGGCCAATGACGACGGCGTCCCGGTTGGGCAGCCGAAAGCCAAAGGTGTGTGGCAGATCGATTCGCAGGCGCGCAGCGCGATGACTCGCCGTGAACGCGACGTGGCGACCCTCCTGATCGACAGCAAGACCGCGAAGGAGATCGGAAAAGCCCTTGGCATCAGTCCGCGGACCGTTGAGATCTACAGGAGCCGACTGTTGCGCAAGTTCAATGTGCCGAGCACCCCAGAGCTGATCGAGAAGCTGCTGTCCTGAGCATGGAAGGTGACGACCCGAAGGCGGCGAGACGATCGGCTCGCCGTCGTCGAGCCGGCTGAAGCCGGACCGGAAGTGTCCGCCGCTCCGCTGCCTCAAAACGCTCCGGGCCACTCGTCGGAGCGTTGAGGAGTTTCGAGCGTTGAGCCGGGCTGGTAAGGCTCGCCCGAGTCTCGCCAAAGACTAAATGAAAACCAGTGCGCCGCCGATTGCCAGTATGGCCACCATCGCCACTATCGCGCTGACCCAGAGCCTGTTAAGCCTGCTCGAGCGCCGCACGGGTCGACATATCGCTCGATCCGATCGATGAAATTCCCCCAGGCCACTGCTGTACAGCTTCTCCCAACGCATTTCCATCCTGTATCTCCCTTCTCTGCTGCTCAATTGTTCATTTTGTCGACTGCCTTTGCAATAGGGGATTGGCCGGGAATGGCGAGGCAAAGGCCAAGGCCTTACGCAGTTGGCTCTTGGCGAGGCAGGCGTCGGACGAATCAGGATGCCGTTAGTGGCAGGAGCGGCACCTGTTCAATTCCGGCACGCCGGCAGATTCCGGCTGAAAAAGGATGTCCTGGACAATGAAGCGCAAGGAAATCTCCAGCGCGGGCCTGCACTCGGAAACTCCGCCTCGTCGTGTGCCAAGGAATGCGATGCCCAGCGGCGAGAACACGCAGATGCGGCCGAGCGAAAAATCTGCTTCTTCCGGATAGCTGATAGTCCAGACCATTCTCTGGTGCCTCGACAGATCCACGCAGCAAAAAGTCGTGAACATGCTGATGGCATCCGCCGGAAACCTGGCGGCCGGTACGACATCCGCCGCCGATAGAAAGCGCGCCAACGCGGCGCTGTACTGCGGCCTCGCGGTGGCCATCCTGGCACGTGCCCTGAGTCGGCTTGCATCGAGTTCCGTGATGATTGGCTTCGTATTCATTGGACTCTCCATATCTGCGTCAGCGGGGGGTAAATCGGTAAGCGACCTTTTGCGCGCTGCCTTCAGGGCCGCACGTTCAACGCTCGGCAGAGCGATGCGTTGGCCTGCCGTCTGCCGTGACTTCCACTACGTTGATGTGCTTGCAGCGTGCGAGCCGTTGTGGAACGCGCGCGCTTGCGCGGAGTGATGGGTTTCACCACTAGCCATCTGCATCATGAGCGTCTGCAACGCGAGGATGTCCCGGGGCCTGTGCATCGCCAGCAACTGCATTGCGCATTCCCAGGAGCTGGGAAAGGCGCCGCGCACCCAATGAAGATTCCATCGCAGCAGCGTCTCGTACTGCGCGAATGCCGTCTCAGTAAGCCGCAGCACGTCTGCTGCGCCTCTGAGAACTTCAAGGTTGACTTGCCGGGCCACCGAGACCTGGGCAAACGGTAATCGATGCATGATCACGCTCCTGTCGCCATGCGCCGCGGCCGCCGGGGCCGATACGACGCTTCGACCCACGACACTCAATTGCAGAGCACCGTGCGCGAAAAGTGGAACTATGCACGCCTTGCGGCGTGTGTCCGTGCGATGTGCGACCTGACGTCCGGCTTGATGGAGAAAGGGCCGGCCATCAGCAATCGTGGTGACGCAGATGGGTTTGCAAGTCCGCGCAGGCAAAGCCGGGACAGGTCGCGAGGAGGGAGTTCCGGAGCCGGTCAGACGCGTAGTGCGTCCTGACCGGCTCCGGATTAATAGAGGCAGGCGAGACCTACGCCGTGGAGTGGCCGCCTGTTGGCAAGACGGCACGAAGTGGTCAGTGTGCGGGCGGTTTGGGATGGTGCGGCCGCAAACGGCAGGAACGGCTGCGCACTCAGGCTGCATGAGTACGATGTTTCGAAAGCGCGCACCGTGCTGTCCATCATCCAGGACCCTCTGAACAAGTTTGGGAACGAGGTTCAGGCCATCATATCCACTTCAGGAGAAAAGGGCACGACCTGCATGTTCAAATCCGCGCGGGGTTTACCCGGGGTTTCGGCAAGATGATGCGCGGCAACAGCCCGTGCGCGGGCATTCGAACGTGCAGGGCGATCGGCACGAACAAGCCGGCGTCGCCGCACCTGCTGTCCGGGTCTGTAGGTGGCGCGAAGCCGCGCAACTGTATGCCTCGTACCCCGTTGCCGCTGGCTATCATGGCTGCAACAGCTTCCCACGATGTCCCGGCTGCGCCCGCAAGGTGCCGGCACCCCATCAATCTTTGTGAGGCATCCATGGATTGCACCGAACAGGTTGAACACGACGGCTATGCCGCACGCAGCATCGTGCGGCACAAGGGCGGCCGGGCGAACCCCGCCACCGACAACGTGGCGGAAGAACTCCCGGTGGCACTGGTGTACAACGGCATCTCGCATGCCGTGATGATGGCCACGCCGCTGGATCTCGAAGCGTTTGCCGTGGGCTTCTCGCTGACCGAAGGCATCGTCAGCCACAATGCGCAAATCCATGACATCGACGTACGGGTCTACGCGCACAGTGCCGAAGTACACCTCCAGATCAGCGAACAGGCCTTCGCCGCGATGAGGGCGTGCAAGCGCGCGCTGGCCGGCCGCACAGGCTGCGGCGTTTGCGGCATCGAGAGCCTGGAACTGCTCGACCTTGAGCCCGCACGCATGCGCGCGCCCGCTACACGAATGGAGCCGACACGCGAGATGATCGGCCGTGCCGTCGCCGCACTGCCTTCGCATCAGCGGCTGATGCAAGAGACGGGCGGCGTCCATGCTGCAGCCTGGTGCGATGTCCGCGGTGAGATCTTGCATGTCTTCGAGGATGTCGGCCGCCACAATGGCCTGGACAAGCTGATCGGCCACTTGGCAATGCAGCGAGTCGCCATGGATCGTGGGTTCGTCTTCCTGTCCAGTCGTGCCAGCTATGAACTGGTACGCAAGGCCGCGCGCATGGACATCCAGATGCTGGCAACGATCTCGGCCCCCACATCGCTGGCGATCCGGATTGCCGAACAGGCTGGCCTGCGGCTGCTCAGTTTTTGCCGCAAGGACGGTTACGTTGAGTACACGGGCGCGGCCCTTGATGGCGCCTACGGTCCGGAAGTCCGGGCGTTGATGGAGGGAGAGGGGCCATGCTGACCTTCGACGAAGCGCAGGCAATCTTTGCGACAGCGGCCGAAGAACGTCGCCGCCTGCATGGTCATGCCCCATCTCCAGAATCCGCTCGGCTTCCAGATGCCTGACGAGAAGAAGCGCGCGCTGGTGGAAATGCTCACGAGCAAGGCGTATCAGCCGCCTACGAGCGACATCCGCACCGTCGGGTATTGCCGCTTGCCATTCGCGCGGCGCTCCTCTCTCAACTCCGAATAGCGGTCACCGCGAGCCTGCCATGCATCGCGGACGGCGTCCGCGATGGCTTCGGCCGGCCGGCTTGCCGCCAGTTGGCAGCGCAGGTCGATCGAGTCGGTCGCAAACAGGCACAGGAAGAGGCGACCGTCGACGGACACGCGCGCGCGGGTGCAATCGCCGCAAAAGGGGTGCGACACGCTGGAGATAAAGCCCACCTTCAGGCTGCCGTCCGCCAGCAGGAAGTTGCTTGCTGTTTCGCTGCTGCGCCGGACCACCGGGACCAGCGCATGCGCACGTTCGACGATCGCCCGGATCTCGTCGGAGGGCATCACGCGGGATCTCGACCATGCGCTCGGCCCCTCCACATCCATATATTCGATGAAACGTAGCGTTACGTCGCTACCGCGGAAGTGTTCGACCAATGGCAACACTTGCCCGTCATTGGTGCCGCGTTCGACCACGCAGTTGACTTTGACGGGTGCCAGGCCAGCCGCGCAGGCGGCATCGATGCCTTCGAGTACGCGCTGGACGGGAAAGTCCACATCGTTCATGGCGCGGAAGGTACGGTCGTCCAGGCTGTCCAGGCTGACTGTCACGCGCCTGAGCCCCGCGTCGCGCAGTGACCGTGCCTTGCGCGCCAGCAGGCTGCCGTTCGTGGTCATCGCCACTTCCACCGGCCGCCCCGTGGTCGAGCTCATGGAGGCAATGCCTTCCACCAAAGACTCGATTCCCTTGCGCAGCAGCGGCTCGCCACCGGTCAGGCGCACCTTCTCCACGCCAAGGCTGACAAAGCCACGCACGATCTGGAGCAGTTCGCGGTCGGACAGCCGTTGTCCGGGCGACAGGAACGGGTAGTCACGGCCAAATCGCTCCTTGGGCATGCAGTAAGTGCAGCGAAAGTTGCATTGATCGATTACCGACAGGCGCAGGTCCTTCAGCGGACGGTCGAGCTGGTCGCGGCAGGCGGCCGGTGCCAACACGGGCGGGGGATTCAACTGGCGACTGACGATAGGCGGAGGTGCAACAAGCGCTGCTTGCATGGAATTCTCCCTTAGGCGATGGCAGTCGGCGTGGCCCGGAGACCATGCCAATGCTGCCATGGTAGGAACGAAAGGCTGCGCGCGAAGGGTACAAATGGCGACTGCGGATAGCAGAACAGTTCTACTCGCCACTGTTCTCCCCGCTAAGGAAATGAACTGTACTGCTGCGTGATCCGTGGCTAAAGGTACAGTCGACCCATTCAGCGTTGCTGCAACCTGCTTTTTGACGCACAAGATAGAACGTCGCTTTGGCCGTCGCGCCTGCGCTGCCCGTATCCAACCTTGACATGCTCAGGAATGCCTGAGATGCACAGACCACGTCTCCAGGCCGCTCTGGGAGATGCAATCGTTTTCCCTTTCCAGAACGCCAATATCGACTTATCCGGTCGGCGTTCTTGCCGTGCGAAGAAGGTCGCGATGCATGACACGCAGACTCGCACGGAAGGCACTGAATGAATAGAAACTGTAAGTCAATCAACCTGGATGCGATCTCGCCGCCGTGCTCGCGCTTCGACCAGTGGCTGGTGGACGTAGGCGATGGAAAGACGACGCTGGCATTCGAGGAATGGCTTGTCCAACGCCTCGCCGCATCGGATGAGACCGAAGGCATGTCAATCTCCAGCATGCGCTTCCACCAAGGGCCCGTCGAGTTCGAACTGGTCCACGGGGCCAGCTACATGGCAGAGCATCCGCAGAAGGGCGTCCGTCACTTCAGGTGCATTCTTGACGGTCATTTTCCGATGATTTCGTTCTATCGTCCTGGCACTCCATTCCGATTTCCATGGGTCACCATGGCCCGCGTTTTTATCGCTGATGAACTGCGATCCCTGAAGCGGGTTGCGTGAGCTTTTGGAGCGAGACACCGCATATCGGTCGTTTTTTCGGTGCCCCCTTGCGGCCGCCGATGCTTGATCAGGAACAGAGTGCAAAGACCGGCGCGCGCGATAACTGTTCTGTTCACGGGACCGTGCAACTGTACTCCCGAGGGCTTATGTGGGTTGCCTACTATTCCGCTTAACGCATAGGCGTCGCATGCATAGCGAGTGTCCCAGTGCGGATGTGAAGTAGATAAGACGGTATGAGTCGTGGTCTGACTTGTACCGCCGCAGCGGGAAGTCGCAATGACTGTCAGTGTGGAAATGCGGCACGTCCCTTGTCTCTTCGCGACTTGCACACGACGCGGCGAAGCATTCCGCTGCATTCGAAGTGGATAGTCAGAAATGCGTAATCTGTGGCTCAGGAATCCTTCTCTCGCCTATGCTGCCTGGCAGAACCAGGAACGCGCCAGCGAAGCCGCCCGTGGCTTCGCGCCGCAGTCGATCATCCAGCATCGCGCCATGCTGGACAGATTCCATCGGCATCTCGTTTCCCACGGCGTCACGGTGGCGAACTTCAGTGGCAAGCATATCGAAGCGTTCTGGCTTCAGTCGGAGGCCACTTCTTACGCCGCGGAAACACGCACGCGTTATCTGCAATTGCTGAGTCGTCTATGCCGGTATCTTGTCGAGATTGGCCTCAGGGATGACAACCCCGCCGCCGATCTGATGAGTGATGCGGGCTGGTCAGGCCAGGGAAATCCTCCGCTGTATCTGCCGGAAGACGTCGACCTGCGGCTGCAGGACTTCGTCATGGCAGATGGTGGCGGCGATGCTGCCACCCTTCGCGTGCGAGCGGTCGTCGGCCTGTTTCTGGGTACCGGTATTACAGCTGCCGAAGGGCGGGCAGCGGCCTTGCACGATCTGCACCCTGCCGGCGATGCCCCTCACCTGGTTGCTGGCACCGGTCGCGGACGGCCTGCCAGGACTATTCCGTTGGAGGCGTTCGCTGTTGACGCCCTCGGTGCATGGAAAGCGCGGCGCCAGACGCTTCCGATTGGAGGCGACCTGCTTTTCGCCACGCGTGCCAGCGGAAAGCCTATTACCGACATGAGCCTCGGTAACATCGTTCGAGAGGCGTTCGACAGGATCGGCTATGAAGCCGCCGATATGAGTCCGCGGATCCTCAGAAATACATACTGTCGGCGCGCGCTGCTTGCCGGTATGCCCCGTGACCGCGTGTCGGAGTTGCTAGGCCTGTCAAGTCACCATACCTGCGACCGCATCATGGCCACAATCAGACCCCGACGAAACGGCAGCGCCGTGACGGATGCTCGGGACGGTGATGACGGTCATGCGACCGATTCGGCGTGCACAATGCTGTGATATGGAAGCCGACTGTGAAGGTGAAGGCAAACTGCAGGCGGGCCAGGTCCATCGCCGTCAAACTGTAGGTTTCCATGCTGATTTCGCCGCGCAAGGGTGGAAGGGCGGGCCGTTGCAAATCGACGAACGCAACGGGATTTCTCGAATATTCCTGCTCGCCTATTCTTGTATTGGTATCGTAATGCGAAGCATATATATGCGGCAAAAGTGCAGGTCGCAATTGCGTTTCTCGCTAGTGATCGATCTGATTTTTATATACGGTGAAAGAAATTTATATACGATGGAAAATGTGAGTGGGGGATTATTCACTTTCTTCCATCTTAAAATCTTTATTTGTAACAACGACGCTGTCGCGAACCGGGACGCGCTATCTTTACCTCCAGCCGAGCAACAGGCGAGAAAGGTGAGTCGATTTTCGACTCCTGGTTGTGCTGAATGCTTATGGGAGCAAGCATGGCTATTCGACGAGAAGTCCCCGGTATCCGGCCATACGACGGCCCCGCTGGCGGGTGGGGTGCGCTTCGCGCAACAACGCAGGCAATTCGCCTGCAGATGGAGAGCGTGAAGGCGCCCATCACGCTGCTTCGCACCAATCAGCCGGATGGCTTTGACTGTCCGGGATGCGCCTGGCCCGACAAGGAGCATCGGTCCACCTTCCAGTTTTGCGAGAACGGTGCCAAGGCCGTGACATGGGAGGCCACGACCAAGCGGGTGCCACCATCGTTCTTTGCGAGCAACACGGTGTCATCGTTGCTGCAGATGTCCGATTTTGAGCTCGAGGACATGGGGCGGATTACGCATCCAATGGTCTACGACCGTGCGACGGACACGTTTCGCGCGGTGGAGTGGGAGGACGCATTTGCACGGATCGGTGAGATTCTCCGCGGCTTGTCACCGGAGCAGGTTGACTTCTACACTTCCGGTCGGGCTTCCAATGAAGCTGCCTATCTGTTCCAGTTACTGGCACGGGAATACGGGACAAACAACTTTCCCGATTGCTCCAATATGTGCCACGAGCCGACCAGCGTTGGCTTGCCGCAGTCGATTGGCATTGGCAAGGGCACGGTCTCACTGGACGACTTCGATCATTGCGAGCTGATCATTTCGATCGGACATAATCCGGGTACCAATCACCCGCGCATGATGGGAACGTTGCATGAAGTATCGCGGCGGAATGTCCCGATTATCGTGTTCAATCCGCTGCGAGAACGCGCGTTGGAACGCTTCGCCGATCCCCAGAACTGGCTGGAAATGGCGACGTACGGATCGACCAGGATCGCGTCGACCTATTATCAGGTTGACGCAGGCGGGGATGCGGCCGCACTCAAGGGAATCATGAAGGCGCTTCTGGCCATGGACGCGGCCCAGGGAAATATCCTCGATCGCGATTTCATCGCCATCTACACCGAGGGCTTCGACGCATTCGCGGCCGACCTGGACACGACCTCATGGGAGGATATTGAGAAGGCAAGCGGTCTTGCCCGGGCGGACCTGGAGGCAGTCGCGAAACTCTATGCGGAGTCAAATGCGACCATCGTGACCTACGGCATGGGTGTCACCCAGCATTGCCGGGGTACCGCGAATGTCCGGCTGATTGCTGACTTGCTGTTCCTGCGTGGGAACTTCGGTAAGCCCGGTGCCGGTATATGTCCGTTGCGCGGGCATTCGAATGTACAGGGCAACCGGACGGTCGGCATTACGGAAAAGCCGTCGGAAGACTTCCTGAAGCGCATGGAGGACGTGTTCGGATTCTCTCTGCCTCGGGGGCATGGACGCGATGCCGTCAAGACTGCACAGGCCATGATCGACGGGAAGTGCAAAGCCCTGATATGCCTCGGCGGAAACTTCGCCGTGGCGCTACCGGATTCCGATCAGTCGTTCCCGGCGATGAAGACCCTCGACCTCAGTGTGCATCTTGGGACGAAGCTGAACCGGACACATTTGCTGGTTGCAAAAGAAACCTATCTTTTCCCGTGCCTGGGGCGGACTGAACTTGATGTGCAGGCCAACGGTCCGCAGTCGGTGACCGTCGAGGACTCGATGTCGATGGTCCACGCATCGGCCGGGAAGCTCACGCCGGCGTCCGAACAACTGCGTTCCGAGCCGGCGATCATCGCGGGCATAGCGCAGGCCACACTGCCGAACACAAAGGTGGCCTGGCCGGACCTGATTGCCGACTATGACAGGATCCGCGACCTGATCGAGAAGACGGTGCCGGGCTTTGATAGTTTCAATGACCGCATCCGCGTACCGGGTGGATTCCGTCTGCCGCTTCCGCCGACCGAGCGCAAATGGCCGACGCCTTCAGGCAAGGCGGTCTTCTCGGTGTATGGCGGGGTCAAGGAAGACGCAGATGTTCTTGGCGGGGAGAACGTCCTCCGCCTCATGACGATTCGCAGCCACGACCAGTACAACACCACGATCTATGCGCTGGATGACCGCTATCGCGGCGTGTTCGGGCGACGCGACGTGCTGTTCATGAATGAATCGGACATGACGGCGCGCGGTCTCGAGCATGGGGACGTCGTCGACATCGAGACTATCGTGACAGGCCGGCAACTTCGGCTGAAAGGGCTCACGGCGATCGCGTACGAGAATATCGTGCGGGGCTCGGTAGCAGCCTACTATCCGGAGGCAAACGTACTGGTTCCGCTCGACTATATCGACAAGGAAAGCGGTACACCGTCCTACAAGTCGATTCCCGTGCGCGTGGTGCGCGCGGAAGCGACATGAAGCCTGTCGGGAGTCGTTGATACTCGTCGGGCATGTGGAGCTCGCTCGCCCGTCATCAGCGGGCGGCGAGCTGCGCTTTCCGTCAAGGGAAAGATCAAAAGTAGTGTTCCCCGCGCCATGGTTATACATGCGCGTCCTTCCGTTGGCACTGATTTCGTTCCCCATCGTCGGGGACAAGACACTTCGCAATCGATCCAATGCCAGATAACACCCCTGAGCCCCAAGCCGTTTGCAGCCCGATTACACGTAGCGCGATCTTCATCGTCGCCACGCTTTCGCCAGGCGCGGAGTCCGCCGCTGTGGTGCGCGCCTGGTGCGCGGATGTCGCTGCTCTGGTTCGCGCTGTGGGAAAGCGTGTGCAGGGCGGCAACCTTTCTTGTGTCTGTGGTTTCGGATCGGAGGCGTGGGACCGCCTGTTCGGGCAGCCGCGACCGGCGTTGCTGCATCCGTTCCGCGAGTTTGGCAGCGGCGCTCGGCGTGCCATAGCCACGGCAGGGGACATCCTCCTGCATATTCGCGCGGACCAGATGGACCTGTGCTTCGAACTGGCGACCCAACTGACAGGCCGACTGGCAGGCGCCGTCGCGGTGGTCGACGAAGTGCATGGCTTCCGCTACTTCGACATGCGCAGCATGGTGGGATTCGTCGATGGCACGGAGAATCCCGTGGGCAACCAGGCGGTACTCTCGACCATCGTCGGCGACGAGGATCCGGCATTTGCAGGCGGAAGCTACGTGCTCGTGCAGAAGTACCTGCACAACATGGCGGCCTGGAATGACCTGACTGTCGAGGCTCAGGAGCGAATCATCGGCCGTACCAAGCTATCGGACATAGAACTCGATGCGGCGGTGAAGCCGTCGTGCTCGCACAGCTCTCTGACTACCATTGAGGAGGACGGCGCCGAGGTGAAGATTCTGCGTGACAACATGCCGTTCGGACAGCCCGGCAAGGGCGAGTTTGGCACGTTCTTCATCGGCTACGCACGCTCGCCGGCGCCGATTGAACAGATGCTCGAGAACATGTTCGTCGGGCGTCCGCCGGGAAACTATGATCGTTTGCTGGACTTCAGCCAGGCTATGACCGGCGCATTGTTCTTCGTTCCGTCGGCGCCGTTGCTGGAGGCGCTCGCCGAGCGCCGGCCCGACGGATCGCTGAGCATCGGCTCCCTCAAGAGCGCATCGGAATCCGATTGATTCGCCCGGCCGTCGCGGAGGCGCTCACAGGGCAATCTGCATCAGGGTGCCGGCGCCCATGGCGTTCAGGTTGAATGCTGCGGACGGGCGGACGGCAGCAGGGAGATCCGTCGCGCTAATGGGCAAGAACCCCAGGCGGGCGAAATAGCCCGAAGCGGTTCCAGTCTGAAGGACAATGGACTCGACACCTTGCTGCCGGATATCAGCGACGATGGCTGAAAGCATTAACTCGCCAAGACCTGCCGATCTCGCTCGTTGCGCAACGACGAGAGCCCGAAGCACTCCCGTCGTCTCATAACGCTCGACGCCAGCACAGCCAAGCAGCCCGGCATTGTCGCGCACCACGAGGTACTGGTTGATGCGATCGCGTACTCCCTCGATGGAAAGCGATGACGCGCGCAGCAGGGCTTCAACATCTGGCCAATCTTCTTCGGACGCATAGTGAGGGCGCATGATGCATTCCTTCATACAGGCGTTCCCGTATCCTACTTTTGCACGGCCGCTTTCGCTTTCAGGGATTCTTCTTACGTAGAGTTGCTATAGCTGCGAAGCAGCCATGCACCGGAATGCCATCTCGAGCCCTTATGGCGGGTTGTACCTCTCATTGACGCCGGACCAGGCGCTAGCCCCAAGTCAATGTGGCATCTTCAAGCATATGGCCAGGCAGGATGTAGTCGCCGTGCATGATGGCGAGTGATTCGAGTTCGCAGAGGCAGTCCTCGGCAAGTGCGGTCATATCGAACTTGCAGTACAGGTAGCGCTGGCGAAATGTGTGCTTCTCGCCGCGCAATCCTCGAACGAGGGCGTCTGGCGATTCCACTGCGATATGTTCGATGGTTCTGAACTGCACGGCTATGCCGCACTGCTGTCCAAGCCGACCAAGTTCCAAGGCATCTTCCCATGCCGTTTCGTAGTCCAGGTCAACCGTACCTCCCGCATGCGAACTGATGTGCTCGATCGCGCTGGCTCGATTTCGTGCAACGTATACGCTCATGGAGAGTCTCCCCCGAGGGAGTCCATCGTGATGAGAATATATCCACTAATGCTGAGGCTGTGCAACTGTGATCGAAGCTTCCACGTGCGCCGCATTTCTCCCCTCTCTCGGTTGCGGGAGGTGAGCGCCGGCGTCTGGCATGCATCGCAACGCCTCACTTCGTAGGAACTCTTTGCCTGCAACCATGGTCTCGCGTTGCGCCCGCGAATAACGCCTCATTTACCCGATGGCAAGCCTCGTAAATGCCCGTTGCAAAATCGAACAGAATGTCATGCGTCGCGCCGCTACAGTGATGACTCCCATGCCTGTAGGCATTCCAGGAGGTAATCGAATGAAGCAACATCTGGCGAAATCCCTGTTGATGGCTGGCGCGATGCTCGCGTCGTACCCACTGTTCGCGCAGCAGGTCCAGCCCATTCAGCCGACTCAGCCGATGCAATCCATCCAGCCGGCAGCGCCTGCAGCCCAGCCGATGCAAGGCGCACAGGCAATCCAGGCCGCACCGGCGGCAACCAACCCGGCAGCCGGAGCCATGCCCGCCGGCGGCAATACTTATGCTCAGACCGCTGCACAGCCGAGCCAGCCGGGCATGGCGCCCGCACCGGTCGACCCGACCGTCGCCGGCAGCCCGGGCCAGGGCATCGATCCGGCCAGCATGGGCCTGGCGCCTGATGCGCTCGGCACCCGCCTTGGCCAACGCAGCCCGTTCCTCGACGGGGCCTGAGCGGGCCACGTTACTCATGCCCGCACGCGGTTGCGCCTGAACGGTACCGACGCGCTTCCGGCGCTACGCAATGCATTGCGCGGCAAGCCGGGCAGCCGACCCCTCCATAACAGTGCGGCGCTACGCCGCCTGCGCGTCCCAACATGCGCACGCTGTCTTTCACATGCCGTCATGCGTGACCGCGCAAAAGCCTAAAGTCCGCGCTTGCCAAACTTCCTCGCCCTGAAGGCCTGAGCTTGTTGCCCTCTTGGTCAGCTTCGAACTGAGCAGGAGGGTTGAGCAGCCGACCGTATTCAGAAGTCCTTGCGTCGTTCTGGTATCGAAATGCCCCACGGCCTGCGGAGCCATGCACGGCGATCCATTCGCACCAGCATGTTCCTCGGGAAGTGGGGCGCTCTTGTTCGACAAATACGCCGTATAACGACTTATATGTCGGATTCCCCTGTTCATCTTCGTGCGAATCGGCCCTGCTTTGCCGCGCTGGCGCCATCGTGCCTGGCCTGATGACCTGTACCGCAATGCTCCGGAACGACATTGCGACGGCTGAACTGTGCATGGTCGACCAGGAGTTCACCTACACGCGGCCGTCGAGCCGCATTATCTGCAAGCGTCGACTGGGACTGCAATGTCGGAGCCGCGCCATCAACGCGAGCTGCTGCACATGGGCAATGCAGCAGGCGCGCGGAAGCCGCGCAGGTTTACCCTAGTACGCGACAACACAAGAGTTTGGGGTGTATCGCCCTACGGGTCCGGCGGGCTGAGTTTCTAGTATGGAACCACCGTGTGGCGCGAGAAACATGCAGCACGGTACCCGGGGCTTCTTGCCGGGACATGCGTCGCCGGACTGAATTCCGGCGATTCATCGGTACCACGCATCACCGCACTTCCGCTCTCCCAGCGCGACGACAGCCGTTCACCTAGTGGATGGCTGCGGGTGCGGTCGCACAAAAATTTCCAGGAGACAGCATGCTGCACGACCTTCCCGCGCGCCCCGAGACGATCCACTGGGGCTACTTCGATGCCACCAAGGCGCCCGCCCTGACCGTGAAAAGCGGTGACTTCATCCGGGCCGAGGCGGTGACCCACCACGCAGGGGACGCGCCCGACCTGATGATGGATGACGCCATCCGCGAGATCTACCGCAAGGTTCCCCATGACGATCGCCATCCGGGCGTCCATATCATGACCGGGCCGATCTACATCGAGGACGCAAAGCCCGGTGACGTGCTGGAGGTCCGCTATCTCCAGATGATCCCGCGCTTTCGCTTCGGCGCCAACGTGGCAGCGCACTGGGGCCAGCTCTACAAGGAATTCGAGAAGGAACGGGTCACCATCTATGAGCTCGACCAGCGCTCGAACACGGCGCACGCGCTGTACGCCTACGATTATCCCGGCAAGCTGACGGTCCCCGGCAAAGTCGTCGATGATCGTGAATGTTGCCGGCAGCCTGCGCTCGCTGGTGTCCGCGTGCCCGTGCGGCCGCATCTTGGCACGGCCGGTGTCGCACCCGACGCGGCAGGGCGCGTCAGTACGGTTGAGCCAGGCTTGCATGGCGGCAATATCGACAACTGGCGCATAGGCGCTGGCGCCACCATGTACTACCCGGTCCAGGTCGATGGCGCGCTGTTCTCGATCGGCGATCCGCATATTTCGCAGGGCGACGGCGAGGTCAGCGGCACGGCAATCGAAGCGTCGCTGAACGTGCTGTTCCAGGTGGTCTTGCGCAAGGACTTCCACTTCCCGTCGCCGCTGCTGGAGACGTCGGACTGCTGGGTGGTGCATGGCTTCCATGAAGACCTGGACGAGGCCGGCAAGAATGCGGCCCGCGACATGATCCGGCTGCTGACTGAACAGCAGGGCCTGTCGCGCGATGACGCCTATTCCCTGCTGAGCGTGTCAGCTGATTTTGGCGTGACGCAGGTCGTCGACGGCACGCAGGGCATCCACTGCACCATGCCACGTGCGATGTTCCCGCCGAAGGACAAGTCCTGAGTGGTTCACTGCTACCGCATCCATGCCGCGCGGAAACCACGTTGCCCGGGCGGCGGCGCCGGCGCGGCAATCCAACAGGAGAGAGAACCATGCAATACGTCTACATCGGGCGCAACGAGATCGTGGCGCTGTTCGTCGGCCTAGTCACCGGCACACTGTATTCCTGGCTGAACCTGCCGATCCCCGCGCCGAATGTGGTCGGCGGCATCTGCGCGATCCTGTTTACCTACCTGGGCTATCTGCTGGTGCATGCGTGGCGCAAGACCATCGCGTTCGGTCGGCCGCCCTCGCGCATTGCAGGCAATTCATGAGGCAACGACAACTATGATAGAAATCGCGTTGGGAACAACTGAGTTGCTGGCCGCAGCCGTTGGCCTGGTAACGGGTGTTGTCTACACTGCTGTTCGTGCGCCGATTCCCGCGCCGAATGTACTCGGCGGAATATTTGCCATATTCGGCACGTTCGCGGGATTCGTGCTGGTGGCCGCCATGCGCGGACAAGTACTGTTCGGATAGCGGGTCAAGGGAAATTGGCTTTGGATGTATCCAGGGAGGGCAACCGGTCCCGGTTGTCCGTCCTTTTCTCGTAGGGCAGAAAAACGGCCGGGGGGCTGAATTGCAACTGTTGCGCTTTTCCACGGAAGCCTATCCGCGCGACCGGCGCGGCGCCGCATGGCGTAACGAACTCAAGGCCACGGGCCTGCACTGCGAGAGCCTGTGCGCCGACCATACGCTGCACGGGACCATCCAGTCCAGGACCACACCCGCAGGCATCGGGCTGACTTGCATAGCGTCAGTACCTCAGACGCTTGCGATCGCTGCCGGCGGCGGTCGCGGACTGATGCTGCTGATGCTGGCGGAAGGCGAGGCGACGCTCGCCACCCCGGACCTGCGCCAGGCGCTGCGGGCCGGGCACGTCGTGTGTATCCCTGCTCATGCTGCGCCCAAGCTGGCGTTCGCCACTGGCTTCCGGCTACTGGTCGTGCATATTGCCGGTGCATTGCCGGGCGCGCGGATCGCCGCGCCCTTGCCGGCGGGCGTGCTGATGCTGGCCGGCGACGCGGCGGAACTTTTCGGTCGGTTGCTCCAGTCGCTGGCGGCCAGCTTTGATACGGTCGTGTCGGCGGATGCCAGGGCGATCCAGCCGTTCGAGAGCATGATCTTTGCATATCTGGCTGCGGCGCTTGCGGACAACCAGGCAGCCCCATCCGCCGGCATGACACCATCGAGCGCAGCCGTGTTCGCTCGTGTCTGCAGCCGCATCGACGCGCGGCTTTCCGAACCGGAACTCTGCCTTGCCGTCATCGCGGCGGACGAGCATATGTCGGCCCGCTACCTGCAGAAGCTATTCGAGAAGTCGGGCAGCAGCTTTTCGTCCTACCTGCGCACCAGCCGACTCGAGCGCTGCCGGGCCGACCTGGCGAACCCCCAGTATGACAAGCTATCGGTCTCCGACATCTGCTATCGATGGGGCTTCAATGACCCGTCTTACTTCAGCCACGCCTTCCGCGAGCAGTTCGGGATCTCGCCGCGCGGCTATCGTGACCAGATGACGATCGCACCGGCCCCCCATCCACCGCAGAACATATCGCGCGGTTTTCCGCTCAGTTCGCAGGTCGGGCCGACCCATGACGGCCAGTCGGCACGGCCGCGGAGGCCGGCCACCGTGGTGCCCATTGCGCAGGCGCGCTCGCATGCTGCGCAGCCCGAGCGCCGGCACCACTGGTTGCAGGCCACGGACAAGACCGTGCACTGGGGCTACCTGAGCCACGAGTTGGCACCGGTGCTTGAGGTGGCCTCAGGCGACACGGTCACCATCGAGACGCTGACGCAGCATGCTTCGGACGACCGCGAACGCATGATCGACGGCGACCCCGGTGCCGAGAGCGTATTCCATTGGACCGCGGAGCAGAAAAACGTCAACCGGCGCGGTGCCGGCCCGATCGACGCGTCGGTCTACGGACGCGGTGCAGGCGAAGGCTTCGGCGTCCATATCTGCACCGGGCCGGTCGCGGTGCGCGGCGCCATGCCCGGCGATGTGCTGGAGGTGCGCATTCTCGACATCCGGCTGCGTCCGTGCGCCAATCCGCATTTCGCGGGCAGAGCTTTCGGCAGCAACGCCGCGACCTGGTGGGGCTTCCACTACCGCGACATGTTGACCGAGCCGCGCGAGCGCGAGGTGGTGACGGTCTTCGAGATCGATTGCGAGCGTGCCGATGGCCGCGCACGCGCGGTCTACAGCTTCCGCTGGACGCCGCAGCGCGATCCTTTCGGCGTATTGCATCCCACCATCGATTACCCGGGTGTGCCGGTCGATCATGCGACCATCGTCAAGGGCTACGACGTACTGCGCGATGTCGAGATACCGGTCCGTCCGCATTTCGGCGTCATCGCGGTGGCCCCGGCGCAGGACGGGCTGATTGATTCCATCCCGCCGTCAAGCTTTGCCGGCAACCTCGACAACTGGCGCGTTACGCGCGGCGCCAGTGTCTACCTCAGGGTGGCGGTGCCTGGCGCGCTGCTGTCGATCGGAGATCCGCATGCGTCTCAGGGCGACTCGGAACTGTGCGGAACCGCCATCGAATGCTCGCTGACGGGCGACTTCCAGCTTGTGCTCCACAAGAGCACGATGATCGAGCGCGGTGCGCCGTTTGCCGACCTGAGCTATCCGTTGGTGGAGACCGCGGACGAGTGGATCCTGCACGGCTTCAGCTCGCCGAATCACCTGGCCGAACTGGGCCAGATGGCGCAGAGCCATATCTACCAGAAATCGACACTCGACGATGCCATGCGCGACGCCTTCCGCAAGGCGCGCCGGTTCCTCATGACGGTCAAGGGGCTCAGCGAGGACGAGGCGGTCACGCTGATCTCCGTTGCCGTCGACTTCGGCATCACCCAAGTCGTCAATGGCAACTGGGGTGTGCATGCCATCATCCGGAAATCATTATTCACCGGCCCCCCTTGATGGCCCTCCACAGAGAGGGCCCAGGACTACACCTTGCTTCGCAAGGAGCTCACACCTTGGCACAGTGTGGATTCAGTCCAGAGAAATCTTGGCGTGGTCGATCACCACACCCCAGCGCTTGCCTTCCTTCTCCATAAGATGAGCCATATCTGCACTGGATCCGGGGTAAGGTCGGGCACCTTGTTCCGCCAGTTGTGAAATGAAGCGCTTGTCCTTGGTCACGGTCAGAAGCGTATCCTGAAGCTTCTTCACTACCTCCGGTTTGGTGCCAGCAGGTGCCATGAGACCGTACCACGATTCGACGACCGCATCTTTTACACCGGCTTCAGCAAAGGTGGGCACGTCGGGAATCGCTGGATCGCGCTTTTCGCTAGCGACAGCCAACAGACGGACCTTGCCTGCCTTTGCAAACGGGAGCACGTTCGGCAAATTGGCGAACATGAGTTGTACTTGGCCCGAAAGCAAGTCGACCCCTGCAGGGCCAGCGCCCTTGTACGGTACGTGTACGAAGTTGACTCCCGTTCGGGACATGAATAGTTCACCGATGAGGTGATTGATGGAACCTGTCCCCGCCGAGGCCATATTCAGTTTTCCGGGATTCGCCTTCGAAATCGAGCCTGGGCGTGAATGGCTTCAACAGCCAGCTTGGCACAACGAACGAGGCCGTAGAATCGGGCGCAAATCAACTCGGTGCGGTTGTGGGCGTTCGACATAAGTTCTGAGGCAACCGAGCGGTCCGCGTCTATGTGGGACATACCTACACCGGACGTGGGACGCGTGTCGCGTCGCCACGACATGGCGTCGTGGCCGACGCGGTTCGCTTGAAGGATCGGCTTCGAAGCATGCCGGAAACGCGTGGTGTCGTGCCATACTCTCCGCATTTCAAGCCGAGCCGGGGGGCATATGAAGCAAGAGGATCTGTCCGTGCGCCACCAACGATTGTGGGGCCAGGCCAGGATAGCAGTCATCGGTATCGCTTGGTCCTCAGTGTTTCCAGCGCTTGCGGCTACGCCCTCGCGAATCGCCGACGTTACGCTCTATCCGGACAGCGCTACCGTCGTGCGCGTTGCCACAGTCGCGCCGGGTGCTCGCACGGTAGAACTGAGCTGTCTGCCCGCGACGTTCGATCCCCAAAGCCTCCGTGTCGAGCCGGGAAGCGGCATCCGTGTCGGTGACGTCCGCACAGAAACGATCTCACGCGAAGGCGCAATCGGCTGCGCGATGAACTCGCTCGACACGCAGATCCGCGCGCTTGAAGATCAGCGCTTGACGTTGGACACGCAAATTCGCGCCAACGAACTTTCCGTCAGTTACCTCAAGGCAGTCAGCGAGCGCCCCGGCGCCGATGGGCGTACGGTTGCCGTCGATTCTACCGCGCTGGCAAAGTCCGTCGATGCGCTCACTCGGACGGCGCAGGATATCTTTTCCCGCCAGGAGCAACTCAAGCGGCGCGATGCAGAACTGAAGAGTCGGCTTGATGCGCTGCAGACAAATCGCAACAAGGCGCAATTCGATACGGTGCGCACCCTGCATATTGCCGTAGCCGCGCCGCAAGGCGGCGACATCCGTGTCAGCTACCAGACATCGGCCGCAGGCTGGCGCCCCGTGTATCAAGCGAACCTTGATCCTGCCAGATCGAATGTCGTGATCGAACGCCAGGCCACCGTCGCGCAGGCAACTGGCGAAGACTGGCGCGGCGTGCGGCTGCGCCTTTCTACTGGGCAGCCTCGTAGCGGGGTGCGTGGCCCGGAACCACACACGTGGCATGTCAACGTGGTGCCACTGCAACCTGCAGGGCGCGCTCATGAAATGGCGCCCGCTCCGGCACCGGCTCCAGCGGCTGCAGCGGCGGGCAGGTATGGTTTGAGCAGCGGCTCGAATCTGTTCGAGGTGGCTACCGTCCAGACCGACTTCGCCACCGAGTTCGAATTGCCCGGTACCGTGGAGCTCCCGACGGACGCGCAGAAGGTAACGTTTTCACTCGCTACGCAGGCATTGCCGGCGACGCTGCTGGCGCGCAGTACGCCACGTCTTGACAGGTCGGCCTACCTGATTGCCATGGTGGATCGCCCTGAGGGCGTCTGGCCTGCCGGCAACATGCAATTGCGTCGCGATGGTGCCACGGTGGGCACTTCATCATGGAACCCAGCTAGCGGCGATCAGCGGATCGCCTTGTCCTTTGGCAAAGACGATTTGGTCAGTGTCTCGGCCGAATCGCCAAGGACATTCCAGCGAAGCGTCGGCCTGCTCGACAATCGCAGCGAGCGCCAGTATGGGTCCACCTATACCGTGCGCAGCCGGCACCGCAATCCGATCGATATCGAGATCCTGGAGGCGATGCCTGTAAGTCAGGCTGAAGACATCAAGGTGACGGCGCGATTCAGTCCGGAACCGGCATCGCGAGATTGGGAGCACCGTGAAGGCGTGATCGCTTGGCAGCAGACGCTGAAGCCAGGTGAGAGCGCGCGCTTTTCTGCAGACTATCTCATCACGTTCCCCAAGGATGCACGTGTAAGCGGGCTGCGATAGACACCGTCGCCCGCACTTCGGCGAGGAGCCGAAAAAATAGGTTCTTCGACGAATTGTGGGGTTGTCGTTCTTGGCGGGCGCGGCTGTTTCGCCGGCTACGCCGGCGAGTCACTTTTTGTCCGAGCGACAAAAGTAACCAAAAAGCGCGTTGCTGCTGGCCATCAATTCCACGGCGGCAGTCGTTCAAACGGCTTTGGACGCCTGCGATGGTGGTCAGCCGTTCCAACCTGCTAACGCTATGTGAGTCAGAACCTGTGCCTGGCGCGGCACGATTTTTGGACGATCCCCAAGACGGACTCGGGTGCAGCGTTTCAACCCGGTCAGTGGTGGGACGCCTTCGGCTGCGCTGCGCGCACGGCGTCGTCTGGGCGCAAGCTCATCAGCGTCGCCGGCGCCGGAGTCCCAGTTTCCGATTTCCTTCCTCTACGCGCATGCAATGCGCCCAAGGCCTCGTCACTGAGGCGAGGTTAGGACTAGACCTCAGCGGCCTTACTCCGAGCCGCGCGTAGCGCAGCCGTAGGCGTCCCCGTGAGGGCGTTGTTAGAAGGGACCACTCCGTAATCCGGGTTCGCTCGTACGCGCTGTCCCATCCTAATCATCTACGCGGCAGGCAGTCCAGCGGTCCTCTGATGCAACAATGGCATTGAGCTCTGGATTGACCACGTAAACGCGCTTTTGCCTCCTTTTGTCGCTCGGACAAAAGGAGGTCGCCGGCTACGCCGGCGAAACAGCCGCGCCAGCGAAGATCGACAACCCACCCCCAACGAGAAGCCCCATCGGCTACGCCGGCGAAACAGCAGCGCATGCCAAGAACGATACCCCCGCAATTCGGCGATGACCCAAAAAACAACCCGGCCGCCAGGGCCGGGTTCAAGCTCCATCAACAACTGAGCGTGACAGAGGTGGAGACAGCGCCAGTCCCTCATGCGTCCGTCGGGATCAGAAAATGTGCCGCACACCGACCGCGATGCCGAACATCCCTTTCTGCCCCGGCTCCGGGATATATCCGGTCGCAAAGCTGCTCTGCACCGAGTCGAAATTCAGGCCACCGTTGTGCGAGTAGGCCGTGGTCACGTACACATCGGTACGCTTTGACAGGCTGTAGTCGGCTACGAAGTTGACCTGCCACGGATTGGCCGGATTCGTCGCGCGCGCGGTGGCCGTGGGCGTCAGCGTCTTCATGTTGGCGTAGGCATAGCCGAGCGTCAGGCCTATCGCCTGCGTGGCCTGGTAGTTCACGCCGGCCCAGTAGTAGTCGTCGCGCATAAAGGTCGCGCCATTGGCGAACTCCATCTTCGCCCAGCGGTAGCCGGCCATGACCTTGAACAGGCCACTCGAATAGCTGGCGGCGGCGCCCGCCTTGCGGCTGCGACCGGCCTGGCCGGTAGCCAGCGCGGGGTTCCACTGGTCATAGAAGATGGTGGCGCCGAAGGTGCCGCCGAGGTAGGTCGCCGAAGCGCCCCAGCCCGCGTTGTCACCAGCGTGCCCCGGCGTTTCGGACGGCAGCGTGATGGGCGTGAGGCCGATGGCCGGTGCGCCGACGCCGAACGAATAGTGCGCTGCGATATTGACGGGGCCGAAGGTGCCCGAGTACTTCACCGTGTTGTCCTCGCGATAGTTCAGCCCGGCCATGAACACGTCAGGCTCGTAGAGCGTGGCGAAGCGCGTCGGGCTGAAGTTCACGGCGCCTTCGAAGATCGCCGTGTACTGGCGGCCGAAGGTCAGCTTGCCATACTGGCTGCCGATGCCGACGTATGCCTGCCGGTTGAACGCACGGCTTTGCGCGGCGACGCCGGTATCGATGCCGAAGCCGCTTTCCAGCACGAACAGCGCCTGCAAGCCGCCGCCTAGGTTTTCCGTGCCGCGCATGCCCCAGCGCGAGCCGGACAGGCCGCCGTTGGTCGGCATGGAAAGCCGGCTGCCGCCTTGCTGGCCTGGCGCCGGCGCGACCCGGTTCACGTATTCGACCGGGGCATCGATCACGCCGTACAGCGTGACGTTCGATTGCGCCCACGCGCCACCACTGACGCTGAGCAGCACGCCGATGACTGCCAGGGAAGTTGCCGTTCTCTTCATTGCTCGAAGTTCTCCGTCCATTTGATGTGTGTCTCTTGTTCTTGCTGCGTCTTCCGGCTTTCCTCCCGCTGCGCCGGAAGGCGCATGGCCATGTGTGTCATGCCTGACAGGGCATGCGCGCAATTACTGCGGGGCCTGTCGCATTGAAGCGCGAGGGCGGGTGGCACATGCCACCGGAATTGGGGGGCAGGGTTTGTCCGGCTGCGCGCCGGCGTTGTCAGGCGCGGTGCAATCCGCCCCCCCGGGCGACGAATGTGCGCTGTAAAATCGCCTCGAATTCTTATGAGGCCGCGCATGACAGAGACCTCTTCCGCAAAGCCGGAGCCGACGTCGCCCAGAGCGACGCTCAAGCCACTCGTCACCAGCAAGCTGGTGCCGCCCCGCATCGGCCGCAAGGCGGTGCCGCACGAGCCGCTGCTGGCACGGCTGATGGCAGAACGCCGCCGCCGCTGCGTCGTGCTGCAAAGCCCGGCGGGCTATGGCAAGACCACCACGCTGGTCGCGTGGGGGCAAGCGCTGACGCCGCTCGGCTACCACGTGGCGTGGCTTTCGCTCGATGCCGATGACAACGATCCCGGCACGTGGATCGATTACCTGCTGGCCAGCATCGCCAACGTCGATCCCGCTATCTCGCGCGAGGCCATGCTGCTCGAAGGCGTGGGGACCGATCAGGAAGCGATCGAGCGCATCGTGATCGCGCTCGTGCGGGGCATCGCGCGCTACCGGCGCGAACTGGTGATCGTGCTCGATGACCTGCACCACATCACCGACAGCCGCATCTGGGAAGCGCTGCAGTGGCTGCTCGACTACGCGCCGCCCAACCTGCACCTTGCCTTTGCCTCGCGCTCCGTGCCGCACGTGTCGCTCGAGCGCCTGCGCGCGGAGGACCAGACGCTCGAACTCGGGCTTGCCGACCTGCGCCTGTCGCCGGCCGAAGCCGAACGCTTCCTGAAGGCGCAGCTCGGAGATGTCGAGCCTGCCGTCGCGCAACGCCTGCATGCACAGACCGACGGCTGGGTCGCTGGCCTGCAGCTGTTCAGCGTCTTTCTCAAGAAGAAGCGGCCCGGCATGTCCGCCGATGCGCTCGACGCCGCCATCCGCGAGCAGGTGCGCGATCCGCAGGCATTCTCTGCCTACTTCGAGCGCGAGGTGCTGTCGCGCCTGAGCCCGGACGAACTGGAGCTGCTGACCCCGGCCGCGGCCTGCGATCGCTTCTGCGCGCCGCTGTGCGCCGTGCTGGCAGGACGCGATGAAGCCGCCGCCTCTGGCAGCGAGGCAGCCTTGCTTGAGCGCCTGGAGAACGACAACCTCTTCATCATCTCGATCGAGCAACAGGGCGCGCAGACCTGGTACCGGCTGCACCCGCTGCTGCGCGAGACGCTGCTGGCGCGCTTCGAAAGCTGGAGCACCGGCGCGCGGCGGGCCGTGCACGCCCGGGCGTGGAAATGGTTCCTCGATCACGGCCATCTTGACGAGGCCGTGCAGCATGCGGTGCGCGCCGGCGAGCCCGCGCGCGCGGCAGCGCTGGTCGAGCAGTGCGCGACTTCGCTCTTTGCCAACGGCGATCTCGCCAAGCTGGTGACGCTGGTTCGGCTGCTGCCGCCAGAGCAGGTGGAAGCGAGCGTGCCGCTGCGCATGTGGATGGCGCGCCAGCATCTCTATCACCGCGACTTTGCCGCCTGTGCTGCCGGCGTCGATGCGCTCGAACACGACCTGCCCGCGCAGGCGGTGAACGAACGCTTCACGCTGGTCGTGCTGCGCACGGTGCTGGCCATCCAGCGCGACGACGTGGACGGCGCCATGGGCCTGCTGCCGCAGCTGCTGTCGCCGCCGCCGGGCACCGAGGGCATCACGCTCGCGGCCTGCAACAACATGCTGTCGTGGATCTACATGCAGCGCGGCGAATACGAGCGCGCGCGCAGCATCCAGATCGACACCAAGCGGCCCACCATCGACGGCGTGCCGCTGATGGGCACGTCGGCCGGCGTGCTGCAGGGCCAGTGCATGGTCGGCCTGAGCCATGCGCTGGAAGGACAGCTCCTGCAGGCCGAACGCGTCTACCGCTCGGCGCTGCGCGAGGCCGAGGCGCGCGGCAAGTCATGCGCCGATCCCGCCTGCCTGGCGGCCGCCTTGCTGGGCGAAGTGCTGTACGAACAGAACCAGAACGAGGCCGCGCGCGAGTTGCTCGAGGGCCGCGTGGACCTGCTCGAGCGTGTGTCGATTCCGGATTCGGTACTGCGCGTGATGGTCGTCCTGTCAGGCGCTCACTGGCAGGCTGGCCACCACCTCGAAGCCTTCGCTTATCTCGACCGGCTGGAGGAATATGGCAGCTCGCTCGGACTGGACCGCCTTCTGGCCTACAGCCTCGGCGCGCAGGTATTTCGCCGGTTGCTGCTCGGCGAATTCGATGCCGCACAAGCCCTGCTGAAGCGCTTGCAGGAACTCGAGGCCTGCCAGCCTCAGGCGAGCCGTTTCACTGGCCCCACGTTCGCGCTGCGTGGCGCGACCATCCGCTGGCTGCTGGCCACCGGCGACCTGGAGCAGGCCGCGCTGATGCTTGATCCTTTGATCGCCCATTGCGAGGCGCACGGCCGCATGCACAACGTGGCCTATCTGCGCCTTCAGCGCGCCGTCGTCGACCACAAGCTTGGCCGAGCGACAGCCGCGCGCGCGAACGTGGTATCGGCGCTGCACCTCGGCCATCGGCTGGGCCTGCTGCGGCGCATTCTCGACGCCGAACCCTCGGCGATGGAGTTGATAGGCAGTGTGGCGAGGGAGGAGACGCTTGACCCCGTTCTCGCGTTCTACGTCGAACGGCTGCAGGCAGCATTGCCGGCCAAGGTGGACGGGGGCAACGTACGCGCGCGCAAGCGCGCCTCGACCGTCGGCGTGGCCGCGCTCAGCGAGCGCGAGACCGACGTGGTGCGCTTGCTGTCGGAACTGATCACGACCAAGAAGATCGCGCGTGCGCTGGGATTGTCTCCGGAGACGGTCAAGTGGCACCTGACCAATATCTACGCCAAGCTGGGCGTGAGCGGGCGCGACGAGGCGCTGGAGCGGCTGCGCGATGTGGACTGGGGCGCCGGCAACGCCGACGCCTGATTCGGACGGCCCCTCGCCCGCAATCGGGCGAGGGCAACGACCGCGTTACTGCGGTCCGCCTGCCACCGCCACGATCTGCCCGGTGATGTAGTTCGACTCCGGCAGGCAGAACAGGTACACCGCGCCGGCGGCTTCTTCCGGCGTGCCGCCACGGCCCAGCGGGCAGCGCTGCGCATGGGTCTTGATCAGCTCCGGATTGATGCCCACGCGGATGTCGCGGCCCTCGATCTTCACGGTCGCGCCGGCCTTGGCGTCGGCATCGGTCATGCGGGTGTGGATCAGGCCGAAGGCCACCGCGTTGACGTTGACCTTCAGGCGGCCCCACTCGCGGCTCATCGCGCGCGTCATGCCGATGACCCCCGACTTGGCCGACGAGTAGTTGATCTGGCCGGCATTGCCGTTCAGCGCGGACACGGACGACACGTTCACGATTTTGCGGAACACCTCGCGGCCGGCGTCCTGGTCGGCCTGGTACTGCGCCTTCAGGTGCGGGTAGGCCGCGCGCAGGATGCGGAACGGCGCGGTCATGTGGCAGTCCAGGATGGCGTACCACTGTTCGTCCGTCATGCGCTGGATCACGTCGTCCCAGGTGTAGCCAGCGTTGTTGACGATGATGTCGATGTTGCCGAACGCCTTGATCGCCGTGCCAATGTAACGCTCGGCGAAGTCCGGCGCGGTCACGCTGCCCACGCAGGCGACGGCTTCGGCACCGGCCTTGCGCAGCAGTTCGACAGTCTCGTGCGCCGGGTCGGCGTCGAGGTCGTTGACGACGAGGCGAGCGCCTTCGCTCGCCAGTTTCAGTGCAATGGCCTGTCCGATGCCACGGCCGGAGCCGGTGACCAGGGCGACCTTTCCATCAAGCTTTCCCACGATATCTCCTTCGTCAATGCGTAGTGCGGGATTCAGAGTGCGACGACCGCGTCGCCGAGGACCTTGGCCTCGCCGTACTGGTTGGCCGTCTGGATTTCCAGGCGTGCGCGCTTTTCGCCATCGGCTTCGAACACCTCGGTCACGCGGCCCGTGCAGGTGATCTCATGACCCAGGTGCGTAATGCCGGTGAAGCGCACGCCGAAGTCGCGGATGCGGCGCTGGTCCACCCACTGCGTCAGCAGCCGGCCGAGCCAGGCCATCGACAGCATGCCGTGCGCGAACACGTCGGCCATGCCGGCCTTGCGCGCGTAGTCGATGTCGATATGGATTGCGTTGTGGTCGCCCGACGCGCCGGCGAACAGTGCCAGCATGGTGCGGTTGACGGGCGGCAGCGTCAGCGGGGGCAGGGTGTCGCCGGCCTTCACGGCGGCGAGATCGGTCTTGCTCATGAACAGGTCTCCGGGTTCAGCCATTGCGATGCACCAGCACGCTGCGCAGATCGGCCACGTGCTCGCCACGCTGGTTGGTCACGCGCGTCTCGCGCACGAGGAAGGACAGCGCGCCGCCCTTCTTGTCGTAGATGTCGGCGATGCGGCTTTCGAAGCGCAGCGTGTCGCCGGCATAGGCGGTGCGGTGGTAGTGGAACGATTGCTCGCCGTGCAGGATGCGCGACGGTTTGATGCCCACATCCTCGCGCCATTGCTTGGTCGGCTGCGTGAACTCCAGCGAAAACAGGAAGGTCGGCGGCAGTGGCAGGTCGGGGTGGCCGGCGTCGCGGGCGGCCGATTCGTCGGTGTAGATCGGGTCGGTCTCGCCGATGGCCTTGGCGAAGAAGCGCAACTGGCCCGCTTCGGCGGTGGCGTTGAAGCTCGGCAGGATCTTGCCGATATGCGATTTGTCCAGCATGTCGATATTCTCCGTGGCGTCAGGCTTTCTTGAACGCGGTCACCACACAGGCGCCGCCGAGGCCGAGGTTGTGCTGCAGCGCGACCTTCGCACCGGGCACCTGGCGGTCGCCGGCGGTGCCGCGCAACTGGTGAACCAGTTCGTAGCACTGGGCCAGGCCGGTGGCGCCAAGCGGATGGCCCTTCGACAGCAGGCCGCCCGACGGGTTGACCACCCACTTGCCGCCGTAGGTGTTGTCGCCGTCGTTGACCAGCTGTTCGCCTTCGCCTTCCTTGCACAGGCCCAGGCCTTCGTAGGTCAGCAGTTCGTTCTGCGCGAAGCAGTCGTGCAGCTCGATCACGTCGATATCGTCCGGGCCGATGCCCGCCTGCTCATACACCGCTTGCGAGGCCGACTTCGTCATGCCGACGCCGACCAGCTCGATCATGCTCGGGTTGTCGAACGCATCCGGCTTGTCGGTCGTCATCGCCTGGCCGGCGATGAACACATCGGTGCGCAGGCCACGCTTGCGCGCGAACTCCTCCGACACGACGATCGCGGCCGCCGCGCCGCAGGTCGGCGGGCAGGCCATCAGGCGTGTCAGCACGCCTTCCCACACGGCTGGCGCCGCCAGCACTTCCTCGGGCGTCACCACCTTGCGGAAGATCGCGAGCGGGTTGTTGGCCGCGTGGCGGCTGGCCTTGGCGCGGATCTTCGCGAAGGTTTCCAGCTTGGTGCCGTACTTCTCCATGTGGGCCAGGCCAGCGCCCGCGAACATGCGGATCGCGCCCGGCAGTTCGCAGTCGGGCTGGATATGCTCGACCATCGCCAGCGTGCGGCTCATGGCCCGCGGGCGGTCGTCCCAGTGGCTGGCCAGTGCGCCGGGCTGCATTTCCTCGAAGCCGACCGCAATGGCGCAGTCGACCGCTCCGCTCTGCACGGCCTGGCGTGCCAGGAACAACGCAGACGATCCCGTCGCGCAGTTGTTGTTGACATTGACGACCGGCACGCCGCTCAGGCCCACGCGGTACAGCGCGGCCTGGCCGCAGGTCGAATCGCCGTAGACATAGCCGGCATAGGCCTGCTGTACATCGGCATAGGACAGGCCGGCGTCTTCCAGTGCCTGGCTGATGGCCTGCGCGCCCATCTCGTCATAGTGGGCGCTGGCGCCGGGCTTGGCGAACGGGATCATGCCGACGCCGGCGACAAACACATTGCGTGTCATGGGACTACTCCTCCTTCGGAAATTCAATCAATGGATGTTCAGAGCTGGCGCGAGATCAGTTCGCGCATGACTTCGCTGGTGCCGCCGTAGATGCGGTTCACGCGCGAGTCGACAAAGGCGCGGGCCACGGGGTACTCCATCATGTAGCCGTAGCCGCCATGGAGCTGCACCATCTCGTCGAGCGCCTTGCCGAGCGTTTCGGTGGCGAACAGCTTCGCGATGGCGGACTCTTCGAGCGTCAGCCGGCGGCGCATGTGCTCGCCGAGGTAGTGGTCGATCATCAGGCGGACCGCAATGGCCTGCGTCTGGATGTCGGCCAGCTTGAAGCGGGTGTTCTGGAAGTCCCAGACGGTCTGGCCGAAGGCTCTGCGGTCCTTCACGTAGGCCAGCGTGTGCGCGAGCACGGCCTCCAGCCGCGCAGCGGCGCCGACGGCGATGGAGAAGCGCTCCTGCGGCAGTTCCTGCATCAGGTAGCCGAAGCCCTTGCCTTCCTCGCCCAGCAGGTTGGTGACCGGCACGCGCACGTTGTCGAAGAACAGCTCCGCCGTGTCCTGCGCGTGCTGTCCCACCTTGTCGAGCTTGCATCCGCGGCGGAAGCCCGCGCGGTCGGCCTCGACCACGATCAGGCTGATGCCCTTCGCGCCAGCCGCCGGGTCGGTCTTGCAGACCACCACGATCAGGTCGGCGGTGATCCCGTTGCTGATGAAGGTCTTGCTGCCGTTGATCACATACTCGTCGCCTTCGCGCACGGCGGTGGTACGCACCGCCTTCAGGTCGCTGCCGGTGCCAGGTTCGGTCATGGCGATGGCGAGAATGGTTTCGCCCGAGCACGCGCCCGGCAGCCATTTGCGCTTCTGTTCCTCGTTGCCGATGCGGGCGATGTACGGCGCAATGATGTCCGAGTGCATGCCGAAGCTGACGCCGGACAGCCCGGCACGGTGGTACTCCTCGGCCATCACAGCCGAGTGGCCGTAGTCGCCGCCACCGCCGCCGTATTCGGTCGGCAGCGTGATGCAGAGCAGGCCTTCGCGGCCGGCCTTGAGCCAGGTGTCGCGGTCGACCTGGCCGGCCTTGTCCCACTCGGCCTGCTTCGGCGCGCATTCGCGCTCGAAGAAGCGGCGCACGGTGGTGCGGAACATTTCATGGTCGTCGCGATAGACGGTACGTGTCGGTTGCACAGCAGTCTCCTTATTTGGAAGCGGTCGAGGCCGGGGCTGGTTGTTGCTGCCAGCGGTCCCAGTCGAAGCGGGGCGGTTCGCCGGCGAGGAAGGCATCCACGGCAGCGGCGTGATAGGGCGCGGAAGTGGCGATGGCCTGCGCGCTGCATTCCAGTTCGGCAAGCGGCGCGTAGTGCGATTCGAAACTCTGGTTGAGCAGGCGCTTGCTCAGGCCCATGGCTTCGCGCGGGCCCTCGGCGAAGCGGCGCGCGAACTGCCAGGCCTGCTGCGCGAGGTCATCGGGGGCGTGGATGGCATGGACGAGCCCAAGGCGCTTCGCTTCGTCGGCAGCCACTCGGCGGGCCGTCAGCACCAGTTCCTTGGCCACGGACATGCCCACCACGCGCGGCAGCAGGTAGAAGGCGCCAAGGTCCGGCACAAGGCCCACCTTGGTGAACGACATGCAGAAGAATGCGCGCGACGAGGCGAGCACGAAGTCCGCCGCGAGCGCCAGCGAAAAGCCGGCGCCGGCCGCCGCGCCGTCCACGGCGGCGATCACCGGGATCTCCAGGCCGCGCAGGCGTTGCATCCAGTCGTGGGCGCTCTGCACGCGGCGGCGCATGGCATCGGGCGAGCGGGTCTCCGGGTTGCTGCTGGCGCGGCTTTCCTTGAGCGACTTGAGGTCCCCGCCGGCGCAGAAGCTGCCGCCCGAACCGGTCACGATCAGCGCGCGGATGGCGCGGTCGGCCTCGACGCGGTCGAGCATGTCGGCATAGTCGGCGCGCAGGTCGAGCGACAGCGCGTTGCGGGCGGCGGGCCGCTGGTGCGAGAACTCGGCAATGCCGTCCTCGATGGTGAGCTGCGCGTCGCGCAGGCGGATCAGTTCTGCTGGCATGGTTCGCTGCCTGGATGGGAGTGCGTACAGGGATATTCGGCAAGCGCGGCGAGGCTCGGCCCACCGCTGTTGGGGGGTAGCCCGGCAGGCGCGTGCCGGATCAGTCGATGCCCGCGCCCGCCGCCTTCACCACACCGCCCCAGCGCACAAGGTCGGCGCCGATGCGCTCGCCCATGCGTTCCGGCGGCAGGTATGCCGGCGTGAAGCCTTGCGCGCGGAAGTGGTCGCGGCTGTCCGGCGTGGTGACGATCTTGCGGATGGCGCCGGTCAGGCGAGCCGTCACGTCGGCCGGCAGCGCAGCGGGCGCTACCACGGCGGCCCAGCCGACCACGACATAGCCCGGCACCAGTTCCGCCACAGTGGGCACGCCGGGGAAATCGGGCGACCGCGCGGCGCCGGTGGTGGCCAGCGCGCGCACCTTGCCGGCGCGGATCTGCGGCAGCGCCGTGACCGGCACATCGAACATGAAGTCGACGTTGCCGGCCATCACGTCGGTCATTGCCGCGGCGCTGCCTTTGTAGGGAACGTGACGAATCTGCACCCCCGACTGGCTGGCCAGCAGGGTGCCCGACAGGTGGTTCGACGAGCCGTTGCCCGCGGACCCGTACGTGATCCGGTCGGGCGTGGCGCGCGCGGTGGCAAGCAGCTCCTTCAGGCTGCGGTAGGGCTGCGTCGCGCCGGTCACCAGTACGTTCTCGTATTCGCCGACCTGCCCCACAGGCGTGAAGTCGCGGCGCGGGTCGTAGCCGACTTTCCGGTAGATCGCAGGGTTCACGCTCAGCGCGCCCACGGTGGCAAATCCCAGCGTATAGCCATCGGGGCTCGCATGCGCCACGCGCTGCATGCCGAGCGATCCGCCCATGCCCGGCACGTTATCCACGATCACCTGCTGGCGCAGGTCTTCGCCGAGCTTCTGGCCGACATAGCGCGCCAGCACGTCGGCGGGGCCGCCGGCGGGGAAGGGCACGATCAGCCGCAATGGCTTGGCCGGCCAGCCCTCTGCCCGCACGGACGTGTGTGCGCCAAGCAGCGCAATGGCGGCACAGGCCAGCGTGATGCCCTTTGGGATTCGGATCCCTTTCATATTCGGTGTCTCCGTTGTCGTCATGGCGCATCCGCGTGGATGCGATGCCTGCGAGGTGTACCGGCATGGTCGGACGCGGCGGACCGTTGCTGCCCACCGGGGTTAGGGGGGGATGGCCGCCCGAGGCCGCTGGCAGGCCGGGCAAACGCCCCCCCAACGTCGGTGGGCGGGTGGGGTTGCCCCGCTGGTCTACTTGCCTCCATACCCCCCCGGCCACCGATGCCGGGCAATCGACAGGGATGAGAGGAAGCAATGGGCGTTCTATCTGGAATTCGTGTGCTGGAGTTCGACGGCATCGGCCCCGGGCCGTTTGCGGCGATGCTGCTGGCCGATATGGGCGCGGACGTGATCCGCGTGGACCGGCCGGTGGCGGCCGCGGATCTTGGGCCGAAGATCCATGGCAAGCGCATCGACGTGGTCGGGCGCGGCCGCAGCTCGGTGACGCTCGACCTCAAGCGCCCCGAAGCGGTCCAGGCCGCGCTGGCGCTGATGGAGAAGGCCGACGTGGTGATCGAGGGCTTCCGCCCGGGCACCATGGAGCGCCTGGGCCTTGGGCCCGAGCCGGCACTGGCGCGCAACCCGAAGCTCGTCTACGGCCGCATCACCGGCTGGGGCCAGACCGGCCCGCTCGCCATGAGCGCCGGCCATGACCTCAACTACATCGCGCTGTCGGGCGTGCTGTCGGCCATCGGCCGCGGCGACGACGCGCCGGTGCCGCCCCTCAACCTTGTCGGCGACTACGGTGGTGGCGGCATGTTGCTGGCCATGGGCGTGCTCGGCGCGCTGCTTCACGCGCAGCGCACCGGCAACGGGCAGGTAGTGGATGCCGCCATGATCGAAGGCGCCGCGCAGCTTGCCTCCGTGGTGTGGGGCGTGCTGGCGTCCGGCCACTGGCGCGAATCGCGCAGCAGCAACCTGCTCGACGGCGGTACGCCGTGGTACGACAGCTATGTCACCAGCGACGGCCACTACATGGCCGTGGGCGCGGTGGAAGAGCGCTTCTACCAGGAACTCGTGGAGAAGCTCGGCCTGGCCGATGCCGGCCTGCCCGACCGCAACAACCGCGCTGACTGGCCGGTGCTGCGCCAGAACTTCAGGATGGCGTTCCGCTCGCGCACCCGCGACGAATGGTGCGCCGTGTTCGAGGGCAGCGACGCCTGCGTGGCACCGGTGCTCAAGTTCTCCGAAGCGTCGCAGCACCCGCACAACGTGGCGCGCGGCAGCTTCGTCGAGGTCGAGGGCGTGACGCAACCCGCGCCCGCGCCGCGCTTCTCACTGACGCCATCGGCGATCGGCCGCACGGCGCCTGCACGCGGCGAACACGGCGGGCAGGCGCTTCAAGCCTGGGGCTTCGACACGGCCGCCGTGGACAGCCTGACGGCACTCGGTCTTGGCTTCGCGGCGGCCGATGCCGGACGCAAGGCTGCCTGATCCCAATCATTCCCAAACGAACCGAATACTCGCCATGAGCCACGCATACATTGTTTCTCCGCTGCGCACGCCAGTCGGCAAGTTCGGCGGATCGCTCGCGCCGCTGACCGCCTCCGACCTGGCCGCCCACGTGCTGCGCGCCGTCCTGGAGCGCTCGGGCGCGCCGGCGGACAGCATCGACGAAGTCATCGTCGCCCAGTCGTACCAGTCCAGCGAGGCGCCGTGCATCGGCCGCTATGCGGCATCGCTGGCCGGTCTGCCGGAAACCGTCTCCGGCTACGCAGTCGACCGCCGCTGCGGCTCGGGCCTGCAGGCCGTGATCGACGCAGCCATGCAGGTGCAGGGCGGCGTGGCCGACGCCGTGCTGGTCGCCGGCGTCGAGAGCATGAGCAATATCGAGTACTACACCACCGACATGCGCTGGGGCGCGCGGCTGGGCAGCGTGTCGTTCCACGACCGCCTCGACCGCGGCCGCGTCAATTCGCAGCCGGTGAGCCGCTACGGCGTGATGGCCGGCGGCGCCGCCGAGACCGCGGAGAACCTGGCGAAGGATTACGAGATTGGCCGCGAGGAGAGTGATCGCTTTGCCGCGCGCAGCCACCAGCTCGCCGCCGAGGCCTGGGCAAGCGGCCGCTTCGAGGCCGAGGTCGTGCCGGTCCCCGTGCCGCAGCGCAAGGGCGAACCGAAGCTGTTCAGCCGCGACGAAGGCATCCGCGAAGACGCGAGCTTCGAAGCCATGGCGAAGCTGCCGGCCCTGCTGCGCGGTGGCACGGTGACGGCGGGCAACGCGTGCCAGCAGAACGACGCGGCGTCGGCTTGCCTCGTGGTGTCCGAGGCCTACCTGAAGACCCATGGGCTGGAGCCGATGGGCCGCCTGGCAGGTTGGGCGGCGGCGGGCTGCGATCCGCTGCGCATGGGCATCGGCCCCGTTCCGGCCGTGGCAAAGCTGCTGCCGCGCCTGGGCATGACGCTCTCGGATCTCGACCTGATCGAAGTCAACGAGGCCTTCGCCGTACAAGTGCTGAGCGTGCTCAAGGCATGGGGCATCCGCGGCGACGATGCGCGCGTCAACGTCAACGGCTCGGGCATTTCGCTGGGCCACCCGATCGGCGCCACCGGCGTGCGCATCCTCACGACGATGCTGCACGAAATGCGCCGGCGCAACGCGCGTTTCGGCCTGGAAACCATGTGCATCGGCGGCGGGCAGGGCCTGGCAGCGGTGTTCGAGCGCGTCTGAACGAATCGAAGGAGGACAACATGAGAGACAGTCACGCCGACGCGCCACGCTGCGCCTCGGAGCAACCGTGGCGCGAGCAGGACGGCCAGCTCGTGCTGCTCGCGTACCGGCACCATGACAGCGAGACGCTGCATTTTCCGCCGCTGCCCCTGACCTCGCCGCAGGCCAGCAAGACCGAGGTCGTGGCGCTGCATGGCGCGGCCACGCTGTACAGCTACACCGTGATGCACCCGTCGGCGAAGACCGGCCTGGCGCCGACGCCGCTGGGCCTTGCCGATTTCCCGGAAGGCGTGCGCATCTTTGGCCGTTTGGTGTACCCCGAGGGCCGCCGCCCAGCCATTGGCGACGCGCTGCGCGCATGCCTCGTGCATACGGCGGAAGGACCGATCCATGCGTTCGAGCCCATCGGCGCGGAGGCCAGCCAATGAACAAGCCGATCTACATTGCCGGCGTCGCCATGACCCGTTTCGGCCGCCACGACGGCTCGATGCAGGACCTGGCCCAGAGCGCGGTGCACGATGCCGTGGCCGATGCCGACGTCGACCTGAATGCAGTGCAGGCCTTCTACGCCGCCAACGTCTTCGGCGGCATGGTGCTGGGGCAGGTGCTGCTGCGCGACCTCGGCGTGACCGGTCCCGCCATCTACAACGTCGAGAACGCCTGCGCCAGTGGCGCCACCGGCGTGCACTTGGCCTGCCACGCACTCGAAGCCGGCCGCTACGACACGGTCGTGGTGTTCGGCGTGGAGCAGCTGACCGCGCTCGGCGGCGGCGCGCTGCCGCTGCAGAAGAACGACTACATGACGTCGCTGTATGCGCGCGCCGGCCTGACGCTGCCGTCGGTCTACGCGATGCGCGCCACGCGCTACCTGCACGAGTTCGGCGTGAAGCCCGAGGTGCTGGCCGAGGTCGCGGTGAAGAACCGCCGCCACGGCGGCCTCAACCCGTACGCGCAGACCCGCACCGGCGTCAGCGTGGACGAGGTCATGGACTCGCGCATGGTGTTCGATCCGCTGACGCTGCTGCAATGCTGCCCCTCGGCCGTGGACGGCGCCGCGGCGCTGGTGCTGACCACGCGCAAGCCCACGAAGCACAGCAAGCCCGTGCGCGTGCTGGCCTCGGTCGTGCAATCGGGGCGGCAGGAGATCGGGCACGACGACATCCTCGCCGCCGAGATCACGACGCGCGCCGCGCAGCTTGCCTACCGGGAGGCCGGCGTGAAGCCGGCCGACCTCGACATGGTCGAACTGCACGACGCGTTCACGATCGCCGAGCTCGTCTACTACAACGCGCTGGGACTGTGCGAACGCGGGGAGGCGCACGAACTGCTGCAGTCCGGCGCGACGGCGCTGGGCGGGCGCGTGCCGGTCAACCCGAGCGGCGGCCTGCTGGCCAAGGGGCACCCGCTGGGCGCCACCGGCGTTGCGCAGATGGTCGAAGCCGTGTGGCAGCTCGAAGGCCGCGCCGGCGAGCGGCAGATACCGAATGCCGGACTGGCGCTGACGCAATGCACCGGCGGCGGCATCGCGGGCGTGGACCACGCGGCGTCTGCGGTGCACATCCTCGGCCACTGATATCAGGAAGGAAGCAGTCATGGACAAGCAGATTGCCGTCGTTACCGGCGGCGCACAGGGCATCGGCCTTGGCATTACAAAGGCCCTGCTGGAAGCGGGACACGCCGTTGCCGTGTTCGATTTGAACGGCAAGACGCTGGAAGCGCTGGCCGCCGACGTGCGCGAGCACGCGGACCGGCTCATGGTGCTGCGCGTGGACGTGACCTCGGATGCCGAGGTCCAGGCCGGCGTGGCGCAGATCAAGGCGCGCTGGAAGACGCCCGACATCCTTGTGAACAACGCGGGCATCACGCGCGACAAGCGCTTCGTCAAGATGACGGAGGAGGACTGGGACTTCGTCATCGGCGTCAACCTGAAGTCGCAGTTCCTGTGCGCGCGCGCCGTGGTGCCTGGCATGGTGGAGCAGGGCTATGGCCGCATCGTCAATATCTCGTCGCGGGCCTGGTTGGGCGGCTTCGGCCAGTCCAACTACTCGGCGGCCAAGGGCGGCGTGGTGAGCCTGACGCGCTCGCTGGCGATCGAGCTGGCGCGCAACGGCATCACCGTCAATGCGGTTGCCCCGGGCATCGTCGAGACGCCGCTGATGGCGACCTACAACGACGAGCAGCGCGACCGCCTCAAGGCCAGCGTGCCGGTCGGCCGCATCGGCCAGCCGGAGGATATCGCCCAGGCCGTGCTGATGTTCGCGAACCGCAAGGCGTCGTACATCACCGGGCAGACGCTGTATGTCTGCGGCGGACGCTCGTTGTCGAGCCCGAGTGTTTGAAAGGGGCCGAAATGACCATTCACTATCGGCAGCACGGCCACGTCGCGGTGCTGACGCTCGACGCGCCGGAATCGCTCAACGCGCTGACCGTCGAGGAACTCGTCGCGCTGCGCGAACGCCTCGCGCAATGCCAGGATGACGACAGCGTGCGCGCCATCGTCATCACCGGCGCGGGCGACCGTGCTTTCTGCACCGGCGCCAACCTGAAGGCCACGCTACCGCCGTCCACCGGGTTTGCGGCGGGCGCCTTCAAGAGCCGCGCCGGCGAGGCGCAGCTCGGTGGCTACACGCGCCTGCTCGACCTGAGCGACCTGCTGGTCTGGAAGCCGATCATCGCCGCGATCAATGGCTACTGCCTTGGCGGCGGGCTCGAACTCGCGCTGCAATGCGACCTGCGTGTCGCCGCGCAAGGTGCCAGCTTCGGCCTGCCCGAAGTCAAGGTCGCCAGCGTGCCCGCCGTGGGTGGCGTGCAGTACCTGATGCGTGCGGTGCCCGCGGCGCACGCCATGAAGATGGCAATGACCGGCGAACGCATCGGCGCTGACGAGGCGCTGCGCATTGGCCTCGTCAGTGACGTGGTGGCGGCCAACGGCCTGATGGACCTGGCCCTGCAACTTGCCAGCCGCATTGCCGCCAACGGTCCGCTCGCGGTACAGGCGGTCAAGCAGCTTGCGGTGCAGACGTCGCACCTTTCGCCGCGCGACTTTGTCGCGCAGGCCAACCTGCAATGGGGCCTGCTGCGCGACAGCGCCGACCGCATCGAAGGCCGTACGGCCTTCGCCGAAAAGCGCCAGCCGGACTATCGCGGCGCCTGAGGAACCAGACATGAACTTTGCCCTGACAGAAGACCAGGAACTGATGGTCAGCGCCGCGCGGCGCATGGTGCAGACCCGCATCGATCCGGTGCTGCGCGCACACCCGGCTAATCAGCCGCTGCCCAAAGCGGTCATGCTGGAAATCTTCGCCGCCTTTGCCGAACTCGGCATCACGGCGCCGCGCGTGCCAGTGGACGCGGGTGGCGGCGGCCTGAAGATGCTCGACTACGGGATGATCCTGGAACAACTGCCGCCCGTGGTCGCGCTGTCGCTCGCCTCGCACGAGGGGACGATCCTGCGCATCCATCTCGGCTGCCCGGACGATATCCGCGAGCGCTACCTGCCGGACCTGATCGCCGGACGCAAGATCGCCTGCACGGCCAATACCGAGGCCAACGCGGGCTCGGATTCCGGCGCGGCCGCACGCGGCTGGAGATCGAGGGTGACGACGCGTACCTGACCGGCCGCAAGATGTGGATCACCAATGCCTCGATCTGCGACGTGGTCAATGTGTCGTGCGTGACCGGCGTCGACGCGAACGGCAAGCCGGTCACGCGCCGCGCGCTGGTTGACCGCAGCGAAGTCGACTTCGAGATCCGCGAAACCGGCATCACCGGCCTGCGGCAAGGCCATCTGAGCGAACTGGTGTTCGAACGCACACGCGTGCCGGCCAGCCACATCGTCGGGGACGCCGGCGACGCGGCCAAGACGCTGACGATGGCCTGGAACGGCAACCGCCCGCTGCTCGGGCTGATGTGCGTGCATCTCGCGCAGAAGGCGTTCGACATGACGGTCGAGTACGCGAAGTCGCGCCAGCAGTTCGGCAAGCCGCTGGCGGGCCACCAGCTTGTGCAGAAGGACCTGGCCGACATCGAAACCATGATCGTGTCGTCGCGCCTGATGTGCTACTACGCGCTCGATTGCATCGACCGCGGCCTGCGCGCCAACGGCACCTCGGCCATGGCCAAGCGCTACGCCACGCAGGCCTGCGAGCGGGCCATCCACCTGGCCATGCAGGTCCACGGCGCCATGGGGATCAGCGAGGAGCTGGGGCTGGAACGCATGTGGCGCGATGCGCGTGTGTTCCAGGTGCCGGATGGCATGAACGGTATTCTTGCGCTGATCCAGGGGCGTGAGTTGACCGGGACAGCGGCATTCCGATGATTTCCCGCTGATTCACCCTGATAAGTCCAAACACTCCAGAGACAAAGAGACAAGCACCATGAGCAACGAACAGATGATGGAAGGCAAGGTCGTGATCGTCACCGGCGCGGGCCGTGGCATCGGGCGCGAGATCGCGCTGGCGATGGCGCGCAGCGGCGCGAAAGTGGTCGTCAACGATGTGGGCGTGACCGTGACCGGCGACGCCAGCCAGGAAGACCCGGCCGAGGAAGTAGCCGGCCTGATCCGCGCCGGAGGCGGCGAGGCGATCATCAGCCGCGAGAGCGTGGCCGAGGCCGGCAGCGCGGCGCGCATCGTCGAGGCGGCGGTCGACCAGTTCGGCCGCATCGACACCGTGGTCAACAACGCAGGCATCCTGCGCGACCGCATCTTCCACCAGATGACACCCGAGGAATTCGACGCGGTGATGCGCGTGCATATCTACGGCGCCTTCAACATGAGCCGCGCCGCCGCCACGCACTACCGCAACCAGAAAAGCGGCAATTTCGTGCACATGACGTCGACCTCGGGCCTGATCGGTAATATCGGTCAGGCCAACTACGCCGCAGCCAAGATGGGCGTGGCCGGGCTGTCGAAGGCCATTGCGCTCGACATGGCCCGCTACAACGTGCGTTCGAACTGCATCTCGCCGTTTGCCTGGAGCCGCATGGCCGGCGCCATTCCCGAGACGCCGGACCAGGTCGAGCGCATCGCCAAGGCCAAGACCATGTCGCCGGCCGATATTGCGCCGCTGGCCGTGTTCCTGGCCAGCGACGCGGCCGCCGCCGTCAACGGCCAGATCTTCACCGTGCGCCGCAACGAGATCTTCCTGATGAGCCAGCCGCGCCCGGTGCGCGCCATGCAGCGCAGCGAAGGCTGGACGCCGCGGACGTTGGCCTCGCACCTGCTGCCGGCCATGGCGCCGTCGTTTTTCCCGGTGGAAGTCTCCGGCGCCGTGTTCGCCTGGGACCCGGTCTGAGGAGGCAGCGATGGATTTCACGGTTCCCGGCGAATGGGTGGACTTCGGCGACGCGCTGCTGAAGTTCGTCGACCGCGAGGTCGCCCCGCTCGAGCACGAGCACCGCGCGCTGCTGTCCAGCGAGCGCACGGTCTACGCGCCTGACGGGCGCTTCAGTCCCGAGGTGCTGGCGTTGCGCCGCCAGGTGCGTATGCGCTCGGCCGAGCTTGGCTTCTACACGGCGCTGTCGCCCGAGTCGCTGGGCGGCGGCGGGCTCGGTGCGCAAGCGGCGTGCTACATCCAGGAGCGCCTGAACGCGCACGTTGGCCCCGATCGTCCGCTGGTGCAGACGGTGGTGCTGCCGTCGCCGTTCACCAACGGCCTGTCGCCGGTGCTGAAGCACCTCGATCCGGCTGTACTGGAATCGGTGCACGACGAACTGGCCAGCGGCGGCAAGACCATGTGCTTTGGCCTGTCGGAACCCGACGCGGGTTCCGACGTGTTCGGCATGCGCACGCGCGCGGTTCGAGACGGCGACCACTGGATCATCAATGGCACCAAGCAGTGGATCACCAACGCGCCGTATGCCGATTACGCGATGGTCTTCGCCGTCACCGACGAGGAGAAGGCGAGGGCGCATAAAGGCGGCATCACCGGGTTCTTCCTGCCCACGAGCACGCCGGGCTTTTCGGTCCCGAGCGTGATCCCGACCATGGGCCACCTCGGTGGCGACATCGCCATCGTTTCGCTCGATGCCGTCCGCGTGCCCGACACGCACCGGCTCGGCCCCGTCGACAAGGGCCTGCTGGTGGCGCTCGACGGCGTCAATGCCGGGCGCCTGAGCATGGCAGCGTCCTGCATCGGTCTCGCGCAATGGGCGCTAACGCAAGCCATCGAGTATTCCAAGGTCCGCAAGACCTTCGGTGGACCGATCAGCAACCACCAGGCCGTGCAGTTCATGCTGGCCGAATGCGCGATGGACATCTACTCGGCCAAGTCGATGATCCGCCATTGCGCGTGGCTGGTGGACCAGGGCCAGCCGGCGACCAAGGAAGTATCGATGGTCAAGGCGTCGGCCACGGAGATGGTGGGCCGCGTATTCGACCGCGCCATCCAGGTCCACGGTGCCATGGGCCTGACCAACGAACTGCGGCTGGAAGCGGGCTACCGCTATGCGCGCACGCTGCGCATCCCCGACGGCACTTCGGAAATCCAGCGCCGCACCATCGCCCGCCAGCTGCTCGGCGGCGACACGTCAATCTGATGGCGCACCGCCACGATCAACCATGAGGACCTGACGATGACTTCGACCAATCCGGGGCAGGACGGCACGATCGAGCGTCCCACCGGCACGCTCGTGCTGGACCGCCGCTACGCCAAGGGCGGCCTGCCGGCGCAGGTGCACGTCCCCGACACCACCCTCTTCGAGAACCTGGAGATGTCCGCGCGCCGCTACCCGGGCAAGACGGCGGTCCAGTTCTACGGCGCGGCCTACACCTATGGCGAACTGCTGCGTGATGCCGGCCATATGGCCGGCTACCTGCAGCAAGCCTGCGGCGTGAAGCCTGGCGACCGCGTGATGCTGTTCAGCCAGAACTGCCCGCAGTTCATCGCCGCGTACTTCGCCATCCTGCGCGCGCAGGCCGTAATGGTGCCGGTCAATGCGATGCTGCTCGAGGAGGAATTGCGCCACATCGCCGCCGACAGCGGCGCGGTGGCCTGCTTCGCCGCGCAGGAGCTGGCCAACCAGCTTCTTCCGCTGCTGGGCCAGACGCCGTTGCGCCACGTGATCGTGCATGCCTATGGCGATGCGCTCGGCGATGACGACGCCGGCCTCACGGTGCCGGATTGGGTGCGGGTGCGCTGCAGCCGCGACAGCCTGCCCGACGGCATGGTGAGCTGGCCGGATGCGCTGGCCGAGGGCCGCTTGCCGGCGCCGTACACCGGCAAGCAGAGCGACCTCAGCATGCTGCCCTATACCTCGGGGACCACCGGTGCCCCCAAGGCTTGCGTGCATGACCACCGCACGGTGATGACGTCGGTGGCCGGCTCGCAGCTCTGGCGCAATACGAACTGCGAGGCGGTCTTTTTGGCCGTTGCGCCGATGTTCCACCTGCTCGGCCTGCAGAACAGCCTCAACGGCCCGATCTTCGTCGGCGGCACCATCGTGCTGCTGCCGCGCTGGGATGCGCGTACCGCAGCCGAACTGATCGAGCGCCACCGCGTGACGTTCTGGGGCGCCTTGCCGCCGATGCTGGTGGACTTTTTCAACCAGCCCGGCATCGAGTCACGCGACCTGAGCAGCCTGCGCGTGGTGGGCGGCGGCGGGGCCGCCATGCCCGAGAACACCTCCGCGTTGATGCGCGAGCGCTACGGCCTGCAGTACGTGGAGGGCTATGGCCTGACCGAGACCGCGGCCTTCCTGTTCGTCAACCCGGTGCACAAGCCCAAGCCGACATGCCTCGGCGTGCGCACCTATGGCGTGGAAGCCCACGTCATCGACCCGGAAACGCTGCAGCCCGTGCCGCGCGGGGAAGTCGGGGAGATCGTGGTGCATGGCGGGCAGATCATGCATGGCTACTGGAACAACCCGAAGGCCAACGAGGAAACCTTCATCACCCTCGACGGCAAGCGCTTCTTCCGCACCGGCGACCTGGCCTGCGAGGACGAGGAAGGCTACTTCTTCATGCGCGACCGCCTCAAGCGCATGATCAACGCATCGGGCTACAAGGTCTGGCCGGCCGAGGTGGAGACCTTGCTGTACCGCCACCCGGCCATCCAGGAAACCTGCGTGATCGCGGCCCGCGACGCGCATCGCGGCGAGACGGTCAAGGCGGTGGTCGTGCTCAAGGCCGGCCACGAAGGCATCACGGCTGACAGCCTGGTGGCCTGGGGCCGCGAGCATATGGCGGCCTACAAGGCCCCGCGCATCGTCGAGATCGTCGCCTCGATTCCCCGTACGGCCACCGGCAAGCTCGCGTGGCGGACCTTGCAGGAAGCGGAGTCAATGCAATGACCCAGACGCAGACCCAGACCCAAACGCAGTTCGACTACATCGTCATCGGCGGCGGATCAGCCGGTTGTGCCGTCGCCGGACGGCTCGCGCAGGGCAGCGATTACAGCATCGCCCTGCTGGAAGCCGGTGCAAACGACCACGTGAAATCGGTGACGACGCCGCTCGGCGTGATCGTCAACGCGCGCAAGGCCAACGCGCGCAACTATGGCTATCGCACCAAGCCGCAGCCAAATCTCGACAACCGGCGCGGCCAGCAGCCGCGCGGGCGGGGCCTGGGCGGCAGCTCATCGATCAACGGCATGGTCTACATCCGCGGCGTGCCGTCGGACTACGACCGCTGGGCTGCCGATGGCTGCGACGGCTGGAGCTGGCAGGACGTGCTGCCTTATTTCCGCCGCTCCGAATGCAATGACCGCGTGGGCGGCCGCAAGGACGATCCGCTGCACGGCGGCAGTGGTCCGCTCGCCGTAACCGACCTGCGCACGCCGAGCCCGTACTCGCGCTACTTCATCGAGGCCGCGCAGGCGGCGGGCCATCCGTACAACCATGACTTCAATGGCCAGACCCAGGAAGGCGTCGGCTACTACCAGGTCACGCAGCGCAATGGCGAGCGCTGGAACGCGGCACGCGCCTATCTGCACCGGGGCGACCCGACCGTCAACGCGCGGCAGCCGAACCTGCACGTGCTGACCGACACGCAAGCCATGCGCATCGTGTTCGAAGGCAAGCGCGCGGTCGGCGTGGTCGTTCGCCGTGGCGATACGGAGGTGACGCTGCGCGCCAGCCGCGAGGTGATCGTCAGCAGCGGCGCGTTCGGTTCGCCGCAACTGCTGATGGTCTCGGGCGTCGGCCCGGCCGACCACCTGCGCCAGTTCGGCATCGACGTGGTGGCGGATGCGCCCGGCGTCGGCCAGAACCTGCAGGAACATGCGGACGTGCTGCTCTACCAGGCAAAGGTGCCGACCACGGACCTGATCGGCTTGTCGGTCCGCGGCGGCCTGCGCATGTGGCGCGAGTTCCGCCGCTACAAGCGCGAGCGTGCGGGCATGCTGTCGGGCAACCTGTCGGAGGCCGGCGGTTTCTTCAAGAGCCGTCCCGACCTGGCCGCCCCGGATCTGCAGGCGCACTTCATTACCGCCGCCGTGACGCGTCCGATCGGTTATGGCCACGGCTATTCGTGCCATATGTGCATCCTGCGGCCGCACAGCCGCGGTCAGGTACGTCTGCGCTCCGCCGACGTGCGCGAGGCACCGGAGATCGACCTGAACATGCTCTCCGACCCGCGCGACATGGAAAGCCTGGTCGGGGGCGTGCGCATCCTCAAGCGCATCTTCGACCAGCCGGTGCTGTCCCGCTTCGGCGGCAAGTCCGGTGATCCGGACCTGCGTGCGGACGGCAGCGACGACGAGGCCATCCGCGCGCTGATCCGCCGCCGCGCGGACACCGCTTACCACCCTGTTGGCACCTGCCGCATGGGCGGCGATGCGGGATCGGTGGTCGACCCGCAACTGCGCGTGCGCGGTGTGGAGGGCCTGCGCGTGGTGGACGCATCGGTCATGCCGACGCTGATCGGCGGCAACACCAATGCGCCGGCGATGATGATCGGCGAAAAGGCGGCGGACATGATCCTGGGCCGGCCGGCAGCGCCGCTGGGATCGCCCGTGAAAGGAGCGAATGCATGATGCACGCAGTGCAACCGGCGGATGCCGGTAATGAAATTCCTGAAGGGTTCGAGTTGCTGGTCTCGCCGGCGGGCTTCATCAAGACCTGCGGTCCGTTCTATATCCACGCTGACAAGCCGATCGTGGCCGCGCGCGTGGGCCGCGAGCACCTGAACCAGATCGGCATCGCCCATGGCGGCTTCCTGGCCACGCTCGCGGATGTCGCGCAAGGGGCCGTGGTGCGCCGCGACCTCCATACGTCGGCTGCGCCGACCGTGCATCTGGGCATCGACTACATCGGCGCGGTACAGCCCGGCGACTGGGTCGAGGCCCATGTGCGCGTGCTCAAGGACGGCCGCAAGCTGATCAACACCGACTGCGACATGCGCGTGGGTGACCGTGTGGTGATGCATTCCAGCGGGGCGTTCTTCGTCAAGGTGCGGGCCGGGCAGGCGGTGGGGTGATCGGATGCATCTCACTCTCAGCCTGCAGCGCGCCGCGCAACTGACGCCGGCGCGCACGGCCACTGTGTTCCAGGGCCGACTCCGAACGTATGGCGAGATGGCAGACCGCGTCGCCCGCCTCGCCGCTGGCCTGCGTGCACAGGGCATGGCGCCCGGCGACCGGGTTGCCATGCTGTCGCTCAACTCCGACCGCTACCTCGAGTATTTCATGGGGACGTGGTGGGGCGGGGGCGTGGTCAATCCGGTCAATATCCGGTGGAGCGTGCCGGAGATGGTCTACTCGCTGGACGACTGCGACACGCGCATCCTGATCGTTGACGATCACCACCTGCCGCTGGTCGATGCCATTCGCGCGGCATCGCGCTCGGTGGCCGTGGTGATCCATGCCGGCGAGAGAGAGGCCCCCGCCGGCATGTTGTCGTTCGAAGCGCTGATCGCATCCAGCGAGCCTGTGGAGGATGCCGGGCGCGGTGGTGGCGATTTGGCTTCGGTGATGTACACGGGCGGCACCACGGGCTTCCCGAAGGGCGTGATGCAGACCCACATGAACCTGTGGTCGAGCGGCATGCAGCGGCTAGCGGAAGCGCCGCCGGTCCGCGACGCGGCCGTACTGCACGCCACGCCGTTCTTCCATGTCGCGGGCCTCGGCCGTGCCATCGTCCAGTGGCTGGCCGGCGAGAGCCACGCGATCATCCCGTCGTTCGACGCCGCCGACGTGCTGCGCGCGATCCGCGACGACGGCGTGGCCGAGATCCAGCTCGTGCCGACCATGATCCAGGCGACGCTCGCGCATCCGGATTTCGCCATCACCGACTTCTCGCGCGTGCGGCGGCTGACTTACGGGGCCTCGCCGATTTCCATCGCGCTGCTGGAAGAGGTGATCACGCGCCTGCCTGGTGTTGAACTGAGCCATTCATACGGCTTGACCGAGGCCTGCCCGAGTGTCTCGTCGAACCCGCCCGCCAACCATGGCGAAGCGGGCCGGCGCAGTGGGCTGTACCGCTCCGTGGGGCGTGGCGGCCCGGCCGTGCTTGTGAAGATCGTCGATGAAGCGGGCAACGAGGTGTCGCGCGGCACGGTGGGCGAGATCATCGTGCGTGGCCCGAATATCATGGCGGGGTACTGGAACAAGCCGGAGGAAACGGCCAAAGCGCTGCGCAATGGCTGGCTCCATACAGGCGATGGCGGTTATATGGATGAACAGGGATATCTGTTCATCGTCGATCGCATCAAGGACATGATCGTCAGTGGTGGTGAGAATGTCTACTCCGCGGAAGTCGAGAACGTGATTGCCCGGCATCCGGCGGTCGCTGCGTGCGCGGTGATTGGCGTGCCGCACGACAAATGGGGCGAGGCGGTTCATGCCGTGGTGGTGGTCCGGGCTGGCATGGCGTTGGGCGCGGAGGAGGTTAGGCGGTATTGCCGAAAGTTCATTGCGGGGTACAAGGTGCCGAAGACGGTGGAGTTTCGTGAGGCGTTGCCGCTGTCGGGGGCGGGGAAGGTGTTGAAGAGGGAATTGCGGATGGGGTTTCTTTAGTGGGAGTGGGGTGTCGTTCTTGGCGGGCGCCGCTGTTTCGCCGGCGTAGCCGGCGAGTCACTTTTTGTCCGAGCGACAAAAAGTAACCAAAAAGCGCGTCGTTGCCGCTGGCCATCAATTCCACGGTGGCAGTGGTTCAAACGGCTTTGGACACCTGCGATGGTGGTCGGCCGTTCCAACCTGCTACGCCATGTGAGTCAGAACCTGTGCCTTGCGCGGCACGGCTTTTGGACGATCCCCAAGACGGACTCGGGTACAGCGTTTCAACGAGGTCAGTGGTTGGACGCCTTCGGCTGCGCTGCGCGCGCGTCGTCGTCTGGGCGCAAGCTGATCAACCTTGCCGGCGTCCGAGGTCTGCATTCTTCTCACCCCTCTCTCTACTCCGCTCATGCATTGGCAGGCATCGTCACCGAGGCGTAGTTCGCCCTGGGCCTGCGTGCTCAGACTTGAGCTCTGCGCGTAGCGCAGCCGAAGGCGATCACACGATATCGCCGGCAGCAGGGGCCACGAACGCTTGCAGGGCTCGTTCAATCAGCGCTGTATTCCCACTCACGGTGGTGCCCCACGCGGCAGGCAGCGTAATTCACTCTGAAGCCCATACCCGTACAACACCCCTGGCCCACTACGATAAAAATTCGCCCCTTTGGGGCAACCAAAACGCGTTTTTGGTTACTTTTGTCGCTCGGACAAAAGTGACTCGCCGGCTACGCCGGCGAAACAGCGGTGCCTGCCAAGAACCACAAGCTCCCCCCAGCTACGCCAGCGAAACAGCGGCGCCTGCCAAGCAAGGCGAGCCAGCAATCCCCCCGCCGGCCCCCCAATCCCTCACGGTTCCACCACATTAAACATCGGCTCAAATTCCTCCAACATCCCAAGCCACCGCACCACCCCAGCCAGATCCCCCTCCACCCCGATAACCCCTTCCTCCGCCAGCCGGGAGAACGTGGCGGGCAGCCCGTCATTCCCCGCCTGCAGCGCAGCAAGCCCTTCGCGGCCGAGCGACACACACGCAGTACGCTTCCCACGCGCAGGCCCCGGCAGGTAAGTCATCGTGGCATTCTCAAGCCGCATTGCCCAGCACTCCCCGGTTTCCGGATTGCGCCATTCGATCTCCATGCACTCGCCATCCGCCTGTTCGCCATTCAGCCGCACCGCGAAGTAATCAAGCAGCAGTTCCAGCGGCAACACCGACACCAGATCGCGACTCACATGCCGGCGGCGCAGCTTGATAGGCCCCTTGCGCAGTTCCTGCGCCCCCAGCAGATAGGCATTGCGCCAGGTCGAGGATTCCGCCGCAAAGCCAAGCTGTTCAAGCGCATCAGCACACAGCATGCGCGCCGCTTCGTTCGAAGGATCGGCGAACACGAGGTGGTTGGTAACCTCGGCCACCCAGCGATGGTCCCCGCGCGTGAAATCGGTGCGAGCCTTGTCCAGCAGCGCATCCGCCCCGCCCATATAGGCCACATAGCGCGGCCCGGACTGTTCGGGCGGCAGCAGGTTCAGGTGAGCGGGATTGCCGTCATACCAGCCGAGATAGCGCTGCACGATGGCGCGCACGTTGTGCGAGATCGCACCGTAGAAGCCTCGATTGGCCCATTCCTGCGCGAGCGACGGCGGCAGTTTCATGGCCTCGGCGACTTCCACGCCGGTCAGGCCGTGGTTCATCAGCCGTACGGTCTGGTCGTGCAGATGCTTGTAGAGGTCGCGCTGCTGGCGCAGATAGTGGCGGATGCGCTCGTTGCCCCAGGTCGGCCAGTTGTGCTGGGCGAACACGACATCGGCAGTCGGCGCGTAGCGGTCGAGGGCTTCGTCGAGATAGCGCGACCATACGCGGGCGTCGCGGACTTCGGCGCCGCGCAGCGGGCAGAGGTTGTGCATGGTCTGTACGCCGATCTCCGCCGTGTTGAGCGCGCGCAGGCCGGGGAAATGCATGAACATCTCGGACGGCGCTTCGGACTCCAGCGCCAGGTGGAAGATGATTTCTACGCCGTCGATCACGTGCGTTTCCACTTCCTGCTCGATGGACATGGTCGGCGGAATCAGCGTGCCGGTGCCCATCGGCACGCCCTTGCCGATGCCGCAGTCCACCTGCCCGCACACATGCTTGGGCAGCGACAGCCCGGACTGGAACATGCCCCGGCGCATCATCGCGTTACCGGCGATCACGTTCTCCGACACGGTGTGCCACATGAAGCCGCGCGGCGCGATGATCGGCACGTTGCGGGCGACGGCATCGGCTTCGTCGAGCACGCCGCGCGCGCCGCCATAGTGGTCGGCGTGGCTATGCGTGTAGATCAGCGCGCTGACCGGGCGGTTGCCGCGATGCTTGCGATACAGCGCGATGGCGGCCTCGGCGGTTTCGGCGACGGTCAGCGGGTCGATCACGATCACGCCGGTGTCGCCTTCGATGAAGCTGACGTTGGCGATGTCGAAGCCGCGCACCTGGTAGATGCGGTCGGTCACCTTGAACAGGCCGTGCGCCATGTTCAGGCGCGCCTGCCGCCACAGGTTGGGGTGGACCGTGGGGGCGGGCTGCGGATCGTCGAGGAAGCTGTAGTCGGCCATCGACCAGATCACGCGGCCTTTGGCGTCGCGGATTTCCCCGTCGGGGATGGTGCCGATGAAGCCGCGCTGCGCGTTCTCGAAGTCGATGTCGTCCAGCACCGGCTGGACCTGGGGGATTGCGTTCATAGGAAAGCTGCCTGGGTGAGACGTGGGAATCGTTTGGAACGTCGGAATCAATCGGCCTTGGCGCCGGAGGACTGGATCAGTCGCGCCACGACCGGCTCTGTAGTCTCGAACTCCCGCCGGAACTGCGCGGCGGCGCTGCCCACGGGTTCGAGGGAATAGGTGGCGAGACGGGTCTTCACGGCCGCCGACTGCGCGGCCGCGCGGGCCTCCTTTTCCAGCCGGGCCAGCACGGGTTGGGGCGTCTTTGCCGGCGCCAGCATGCCGATCCATCCGGCGGGCGTGAATTCGGGTTCGGTGAAGCCCGCTTCGGCCATGGTCGGCACATCGGGCAGGCTTTTGGCGCGCACGTTGCCCATGACCGCCAGCGGCCTGACCTTGCCGCTGTCCAGGTACGGGCGCAGCGCCACGAGCGAGGCTACGCCCCAGGTAAGGGCGCCGCCGGCGATGTCCTGCGCCATCGGGGCCTCGCCCTTGTATGGAACGTGGGCCATGTCGAGATTGCGGTTGCGGCTCAGGTAGGCGCCCACGAGGTGGGCATATGTGCCCTGGCCGTACGAACCGTAGCTGACCTTGCCCTTGTTCGTGTTCGCCCATGCCAGCAGGCCCTTCACGTCGCGCGCGGGCACGTCCGCGCCGACCGCAAGCACTAGGTTGCCGACGCATAGCTGCGAGACGAAGGCGAAATCGCGCCGCACGTCATAGGGCACGCTGGCGTAGAGATGCGGCGTATTGATGATGGGGCTCGAATGCGTGACGAGCACGGTGTAGCCATCAGGCGCGGCACGGGCTGTGGCCTGCAGGGCCAGAATGCCGCCGGCCCCGGGCTTGTTCTCGATCACGACGGGTTGTCCCATCTGCCTGCTCATTTCGTTGGCGAACAGCCTGGCGACGGCGTCGACCGCACCCCCGGCAGGCGCCGGCACGATAAAGGTGATGGGACGCGTGGGGTACTCCTGGGCATGGGCCTGGCCCACGGCGGCGCTGCCGAATGCCAACGCCAGGACTACGGAAAGTGTCTTGATACGCACGACGGGTTTCCTCGCTTGTGGATGGTGTGAAGCACTTGCCGCAGCCATGGCGGCAATCGCTTTCCATAGCGTAGGACCGGCACCCGCTGTTCATCCCACCGGGGGTGGGGGGGCGGGGAATCCCCACCTTGCAATGCGGGGTTGCGGCGGACGTTCCCCCCTAACTCCGGTGGGTCGGGCCCGGCGCCGCGCTGGTCTACTGCCGGTACGGCGACCTGTACGACGGAGACATTGATGGATTTGCGCTTTACCGCCGCGGAAGAGGCGTTCCGCGAGGAAGTCCGCGACTTTGTGCGGACGCACCTGCCCGCCGACCTCTCGGGCAAGGTGCTCGACCACCGGCGACTGGCCCGGGAAGACTTCGTGCGCTGGCACCGGATCCTGCACACGCACGGCTGGGGCGCGCCGGCGTGGCCCACGCAATGGGGCGGCACCGGTTGGAGCGTGCTGCAGCGCCTGATCTTCGAGATCGAGACCTTCCGCGCGGGCGCACCGCGCCTGCTGCCCTTCGGCCTGAACATGATCGGGCCCGTGCTGATGAAATATGCCAGCCCGGCCATGCAGGAGCGATTCCTGCCGCGCATCCCGGGCATGGACGACTTCTGGTGCCAGGGCTACTCGGAGCCCGGTGCGGGCTCCGACCTCGCTTCGCTCAGGACGCGCGCCGTGCGCAAGGGGGACCGCTACATCGTCAACGGCCAGAAGACGTGGACGTCCTACGGCCAGTATGCCGACTGGATCTTCTGTCTGGTGCGCACCGATGGCGAAGCCAAGCCGCAGGACGGCATTTCCCTGCTGCTGATCGACATGAAGAGCCCCGGTGTGACCGTGCGTCCGATCCGGACGCTCGACGGTGGCCACGACATCAACGAGACGTGGCTGGAGGACGTGGAAGTCCCGGCCGAAAACCTCGTGGGCGAGGAGAACAGGGGCTGGACCTACGCCAAGTACCTGCTCGGCCATGAGCGCACCGGCATCGCGGGCATTGGCCATTGCTACCGCGAGATGCGCCGGCTGAAGGACTGCGCGCGCAAAGCCACGGACGGGCGCGGCCGTCCGCTGATCGAGGACGTGCGCATGCGCGACAAGATCGCCCGGCTGGAAATGGACCTGATGGCGCTGGAAATGCTGCTGTTGCGCGTGGCCACGCAAGACGCCGGGCGCGGGCCGGGGCCGGAAGCGTCGATCGTCAAGATCCGCGGCTCGGAGCTGCAGCAGGACGTCGCCATGCTGCAGATGGAAGTGGCCGGCCCGCACGCGTGGCCGTATGCACCCGAGTGGCTGGAGCCGGGTGCAGCGTCGCCGGCCAATGGCCCTGTATGGGCGGCGCCGGCGACGGCTGCCTACTTCGACATGCGCAAGACCTCGATCTACGGCGGTGCCAACGAGGTGCAGAAGAACATCATCGCCCGGATGCTGATCGGCATCTGAAGGCAGCGGGAAGCAGGAAACATGGACTTCAACTACAGCGAAGAGCAGCGGATGCTGGCCGACAGCCTGCACCGCTTTATCGACACGACCTATACCTTTGGCGTGCGCCGCGGCATCGCGCGCGAAAGCGGCGGCTTCGATCGCGACATCTGGGCCACGCTGGCCGAGATGGGCGTGACGGGCCTGACCGTGCCCGCGGACTTTGGCGGCTTTGGCGAGGGCCCGGCAAGCCAGCTTGTGGTCCAGCGCGAGCTTGGGCGCGGTCTGGTGCTGGAGCCGGTGAACCCGAGCGCGGTGATGGCAACAGCCATCCTCGCCGGCCACGGCACGGCGGCGCAGCGGGCCAAATGGCTGCCGGCGCTGGCGAGCGGCGAGCGCGTGTTGGCCATCGCCTATCTGGAACCGGAGAGCCGCTACCGGCCGGAGGCTGTGCAGGCCACTGCGAGACGCTCGGACCACGGCTACGTGCTTGATGGCGTCAAGTCGCTGGCCTGGCATGGCGATGCCGCGCACGCGTTCCTTGTCAGTGCCCGGCTCGATGGCGAGGTCGCGCTGTTCCTCGCGCCGCGCGAGGCTGCCACGGTGATCGCCTACCCGACCATCGACGGCATGCGCGGTGCCGACCTGCGGTTCGACGGCGCACGGCTGCCGGCCGAAGCGCTGGTCAGCATCGATGGCCTCGCGGCCCTGCAGCATGGCCTGGATCACGGCATCGCCGCACAGTGCGCGGCAGCAGCCGGCGCCATGGAGCGCCTGATCGAGATCACCGCCGAATACCTGCGCACACGTCGCCAGTTCGGCGTCGCGCTGGCCACGCTGCAGGCGTTGCAGCATCGCATGGCCGACATGCTCGTGCAGAAGGAACTCGCGCTGTCGATGGCCTACGTCGCCGCGCAAGCGATGGACGAATCCGATCCTGCGGCACGCCAGCGCATGCTGTCGGGGGCCAAGATCACGACGGCACGCGCCGCGCGCTTTGTCGGCCAACAGGCGGTGCAACTGCACGGCGGCATGGGCATGACCGACGAGCTGGAGGTCGGCGACTACTTCAAGTTCCTGACGATGACCGACGTGCTGCTCGGCGATACCGACTTCCACATGGAGCGCTACGGTGCGGCCATGGCGGTCTGATCCGGCACGAAACGCCGGTAACGCTCACTTGCAGACAAGGACAACGACATGGAGACACTGAACACTTTCTACATCGACGGCGCATGGGTCGCGCCATCGCCCGGCGCCACGACAGCGGATATCGTCAACCCGGCGACCGAGCAGGTCATCGGCACGCTGGCGATGGGCACGGCCGATGACGTCGAGCGCGCTGTAGCCGCCGCGCGCCGCGCGTTTCCCGCCTGGTCGCAGACGAGCCGGGAAGCGCGACTCGCGCTGCTGTCGCGCATCGTGGAGCTATACCAGGCCCGCATGGGCGATATCGCTGCGGCGGTCACGGCCGAGATCGGCGCGCCGCTGTGGCTGAGCCAGCAGCGGCAGGCTCCGGCGGGGCTGGTGCAGCTGCAGGCGACCATTGCCGCGCTGAAGGACTTGCAGTTCCAGACGACGCGGGGCACCACGCAGATCGTGCGCGAGGCGGTCGGCGTCGTGGCGCTGGTCACACCATGGAACTGGCCGCTGAACCAGATCGCCGCCAAGGTCGCGCCGGCGCTGGCGGCCGGCTGCACGGTCGTACTCAAGCCGTCGGAGATCTCGCCGCTGGACGCGCGCATCTTTGCCGAGATCCTGCATGAGGCGGGCGTGCCGGCCGGCGTATTCAATATGCTCTACGGGGACGGGCAGCTCGTCGGTCGTGCGCTGTCGAGCCATCCGCAGGTCGACATGGTGTCGATCACGGGCTCCACGCGCGCCGGCGTCGACGTGGCCGTGCACGCGGCACCGACGGTCAAACGCGTGACGCAGGAACTCGGCGGCAAGTCGGCGAACCTGATTCTCGACGACGCCGACCTGAAGGCCGCGATTCCCGCCAGCGTGATCGCCTGCATGATGAATTCAGGCCAGACTTGCGCCGCGCCAACTCGCTTGCTGGTGCCGCGCTCGCGCTATGACGAGGCGGTGGCCATTGCCGCCGCCACGGCCGACAAGCTGGCCGTGGGCGATCCGCTGCATCCGGACAGCAAGCTCGGGCCCATCTCCAACCGGGCACAGTACGCGCGTGTGCAGGCCATGATCGCAACGGGCATCGAAGAGGGCGCCAGGCTTGCCGCTGGCGGGCTGGGCCGCCCGGCCGGACTGGAGCAAGGCTTCTACGCCCGGCCGACCGTGTTCGCCGACGTGCATGGCGACATGGCGATCGCTCGACAGGAGGTCTTCGGGCCGGTGCTGGCGATGATCCCGTATGACACCGAGGCGGAGGCGATCGATATCGCCAATGACTCGGTGTATGGCCTCGCAGGCTATGTCTGGTCAGCCGATGCGGAACGCGCGCGCGTCGTGGCGGGGCAGTTGCGCGTGGGCCTGGTGCAAATCAACGGTGCGCCGATGGACTTCTCGGCACCGTTTGGCGGGTACAAGGCTTCCGGCAACGGGCGGGAATTTGGGGAATATGGGCTGTCGGAGTTCCTGGAGTACAAGTCGGTCGTCGGTTGCCAGGATTGAAACTCGTGCGGCTACCTCTCGGCAGGGTGCGCTGTGAACGCATCGCCGCACGACGAGCGCCGAGAGGTATCGCAACTCGATGGGGAGTGCTATGCCGATAACATTCTCGCATCCCGAGCCCGGACAAAGGCAATGCGTCAGTCACCCCGGCTTCCGCACGCGTGACCAATCCTCGATAATCCCTTTACCGTTGCAGGACCTGCCAGTACGCCGGCCACCGCAGCAATTTCCACCTCAGACAAGAAAGGGGACACGCAAATGCTTACCAGTGCACGCAATCAGTTTTCGGGAGAACTCGCCGAAGCCAAGCACGGCGCAGTCAACGACGAAGTCGTCCTGCGTCTGCCGGGCGGCCAGGAGATCGTGGCCACCGTCACCAGCGCAAGTGCCGCGCGCCTTGGACTCACTACTGGCAAGAAGGCCGTCGCCATGGTGAAAGCTACCTCCGTCATCGTCATGGTCGATACCGATGTCAGCAAAGTCTCTGCGCGCAATGCGGTCAGCGGCAAGGTGTCCGATCTCAAGAAGGGTGCGGTCAATGCGGATGTGACCATCACGGACGATACTGGTCTTGCCATTTCGGCAATCATTACCAACAGCAGCGTCGATCGACTCGGACTGGCTGTTGGCAAGCCGGCAGCAGCGGTGTTCAAGGCGTCAAGTGTGATTGTCGGCGTGGATAGCTGAGGAAGGCCTCTTAACCGATAACGGCGGTGGAATTCCATGCGCGCACGGCGATGCGGTTGACGGCGATGGCCTGGCGCGGCCCCAGCCGCAAATCGTGCAGCGAAATCAGTTGCAAGCCGCCCGCGGTTGTCGGCAAGGTGTTGCCGTCCTGCTCCACGAGCAGCATCGCACCCTTGCCGATGGGCGAGTTATACAGCTCGTGCCAACTGAATAGACATGCGTAGCCGTCTCCGGCCAGGACGGCAATGACTAACTGTTTGCACCGGGAACGCTGCAGTGTTTGCATGCCCGCAGCGTCCAGCAGTTCGGTGAGCAAAACGCCGCGCAGTTGGCGAACATCACGGATATGACGGCCGGAGTAGCACTCGATGGTGGTGGGGCCTCCATGCGTGCGCGCCATTGCCAGCAACTCTGGCCGGCCGATGCGCCTGCCATGCGGCAGGACACCGTCAATAACCACGCTGTCGGAATAGTGGCCGATGACTTGGTCGACCGAATCAATCTGCATGTTCACCATCCTCCTTGGCTAATGTTTCACTGGTCTGGTACGAGTGCCCGCGCGGCGTCGGCGACGATGCTGCGTAGCCATCGCGATCCCAGGTCGCGATGTGCACGCTCATGCCAAAGCTGGTAATAGCGCAACACGCGCGCCTGCGCTGGCAGCGGTTCGATACGCAATGGCAACAGGTTCGCATAGTGGCTGGCAAATGCGCGGGTGGTGGTGAACACCAGACTGGAGCGCACCAGTACATAAGGCGCCATGCAGAAGTACGGGACCTGCGTGGTCACTTTGCGTGACAGTCCGGCGCGAGCGAGTTCGACGTCGATGGTGCCCTGGCCTGCCAGGTTTCGCGTCGTGACCGCCAGATGGTTCGCGCCTGCATAGGCCTGTGCCGTCATGGCGCCATGGCCAATCGGATGATCTTCACGTAGCAGGCAAACCAACTCATCCGTACAAAGCGATTGAAGATGCAGGTTCTCCGGCGGCGTGCGCCAGTTGCCGATGACCAGGTCGAGATCGCCGCTGGCCAGGCCCTGCTCGTACCCGCCGTCGACCATCAGGTGCCGGATTTCGAGCATGGCGTTCGGTGCCTGCGCATGGAACCGCTCAATCACCGCCGGGACGAAGAACACGTCGAGATAGTCCGGGGAGCCGATCCGAAAGGTTCGCGTGCTGTGCGCCGGGTCGAATGACGTCACAGGCTCCATTATCCGGCCGATTCCACACAATGCCTGCTGAGCAGGCTCCACCAAAGCCATGCCATGCGCGGTCGGCACCATGCGATTGCCGCTGCGTACCAGTAGCGGGTCTCCGGTGATGGCGCGCAGTCTGCGCAATGCCACACTGATGGCCGGCTGTGATTGCCCGAGCAGCATTGCCGTGCGCGACACGCTGCGTTCAGTCAGCAGCACGTGCAACACGCGGACCAGGTGCGAATCGACCAACTCTCTTGGCATGGCTTTGTACTGTGGGGGGGCGTCACTTCAGCGAACCGTTATATACATTCTGACATAACGGAAGGGTGGAAGGTCATACTCGAATCGACATGATCGGTATGCGCCTACACCAGCAGCTTCAGTAATGCGGCGATCTCACCAGAGCACGCAGCCTGTGCTTGCGCCTCCATGGCCCGATACAGGCGGATGACCGCTTCGCCTTCGGGCGTCAGCGTACTGCCGCCCCGGCTCTCCCCCCCGTGCTCTGACAGGACGGCCGGGCGTCGCATCGCACCGTTGACCTCCTGTAACAGCACCCAGGCGCGCCGATACGACATATTGATGCTGCGCGCTGCAGCTGAAATGGAGCCCTGGTCGCGGATAGCCTCAAGCAGAGCCACCTTGCCCGGTCCGATTGCAATCACATCGCCCATTGTCACTCGCATGCGAAAGCGCACTTTCGGCTTGCCCGCAGGAGCAGGAGAGGAGGATGTCGCACGATTGACCATGGCGCGAGTGTAACGCAACGCCATTTGACTGCCCGTTGTATATGGTTCTATATTGCGCTAATGAATCGCTCCGTTCTCCTGCTCGATGCCTTTGCCGTCCATCCCGGCGATCCGGTGTCGCGCGCACTGTCGGGCGTGCTGGAAAGCGCGGCGGCCGGCTGCCTGCCGCGCTTTGCGCAATGGTTGGGACTACCACCGGACGAGTTTCGGAGGATGCTCGATACCTGGTTCCCCGGCGCCGCCGAGTCGGGCTGGGAACCCGACGTGCCTCCGGCCGAACCTGCCACACTACCGTGCGAATTCGGCGATCTGGTGGAAATGCTGTGGAGCGGGCGCTCGGCCGGCTCAGATGCCCTTACCGTTCGATGGGCCGCGCACGCCTTGGCGTGCGGCTGCTTTGGTCGCACCCATTTGTGGCAAGACATGGGGCTTTCCGGGCGGGAGGACGTTTCCAAACTGCTGTCCCTGGCGTTCGAGCCGGTGTTCCGCGCCAACACCACAGACATGAAGTGGAAGAAATTTTTCTATCACCAGGTGTGCGAGCGACTCGACCTGCATCCCTGTCCGGAGCCATCCTGTAGCGGCTGTGACCATTTCGCCGATTGCCACGGCGCGGAGGCGCGGGTGGACCTGCTGCAACCGGTGTCGATGCCACCGGGCACGAAGCTATCCTGACGCGCTCCTTTCCCAATTTCCAGTTCCAGTTCACGCCGATGGTCGCCTGCCACACAGTCCAACCGCTTTGGCGGGTCACGTCCCTGGCGATCGTTGCCCTCTTGGCCGCGGCGTGCGCCGCCCCTGGCAGTGCGCCGCCCGCTGCGACACAGTCTCAGGTCGCGCCCGCTCCAGCAGGCGACATGCGCCCGCCGGCGACTCAGCACCTGCATGCAACGAGTACGCGGGGTGGCCCCAGCGCGCAATTCAGGCTCGTCGGCGCCGTGGCACGGCCCGCTACCTACGACCTTGCTGCCCTCCAGGCGCTGCCGGCTGCGTCGGTCACCGTCGGTGAACATACGTACACCGGTGTCCGGCTCTGGGACCTGCTTGATGCCGCGGGCCTCGCCCCCGGTGCAGGGAGCCGGCGCGAAATCCTGGCGAGCTATGTCGTCGCCACCGGTAGCGATGGCTACCGGGTCATCGTGGCGCTGGCGGAGATCGCACCGGATTTCGGCAACCAGCCGGACCTTGTCGCCTATGCGATAGACGGCGCTCCGCTTACGTCCGGCGGCTTTGCCCGGCTGGTGGTCCCTAACGACAGGAAGGGTGGCCGCCACGTGTCGAACCTCGTGAGCCTGGAAGTCCTGGTGGCACCGGCAACCCGCTGACGGGCCGCCGTCGCCATCCTCGCTCACCTTACTTCCCGAAGCGCACGGCCTCCTCAGAGCCTTTGGTGGCGTTCCCCGCGCTGTACGAGTGCGCGCCCACCCCCGCAAGCCTGCCGTTCTCGACGATCAGGTACTCGTCACGGATCGGCCGCCCCTCGAAGTAGCACTCGAGGATCTCCCGTGTTCCCGCTGCATACCGCGTCTGTGCCGACAGGCTGGTGCCGGAAATATGCGGCGTCATGCCATGGTGCGGCATGTGGCGCCACGGGTGGTCGGCAGGAGCCGGCTGAGGGAACCAGACGTCACCCGCATAGCCGGCAAGCTGGCCGCTTTCGAGCGCGGCCACGATGGCATCGCGGTCGCACAGTTTGCCTCGCGCGGTGTTGATCAGGTAAGCGCCGCGCTTGAACTTCGACAGCGACTCCGCGTTGATCATGTGCTCGGTCTCGGGGTGCAGCGGGCAGTTCAGCGTGACCACGTCGCAAACCTTGGTCAGGCTCTCCAGGCTGGTGTGGTGCGTCAGATTCAGCTCGCGCTCGACCGATTCCGGCAGGCGATGGCGATCGAGGTAGTGCAACTTCATGTCGAACGGCTTGAGCAGGCGCAGCACCCGCAGGCCAATGCGGCCGGCCGCCACGGTGCCCACATTCATGCCCTCGACATCGTACGAGCGCGCCACACAGTCGGCGATATTCCAGCCGCCCTTGAGCACTTGCTGATAGGACGGAATGTAGTTGCGGACCAGGCCGAGCGTCATCATCACGACGTGCTCGGCCACGCTGTTGCTGTTGCAGTAGGTGACTTCGGCCACCGTCACACCGGCTTCCATTGCGGCCTGCAGGTCGGTGTGATCGGAGCCGATGCCAGCCGTGACGATCATTTTCAGCTTCTTGGCCCGCTTGATCCGTTCGGCCGTCATGTAAGCGGGCCAGAAGGGCTGCGAGATCACGATCTCGGCGTCTTCGAGTTCACGATCGAGCACACTGTTGGCGCCATCTTTGCTCGACGTCACCACAAACTGGTGTCCGTTCGACTCCAGGTACTTGCGCAGCCCCAGTTCGCCCGACACGCTGCCGAGCAGGGAGCCCGGCTGGAAGTCGATAGCATGCGGCGTGGGCAGGGTCTGGCCGTCGGGGTAGCGTTCGAGCACAGGCAAGTCGTCGCGGGCATAGCGCTTCGGATAGCCAGTTACGGGGTCGTCGTACAGAACGCAAACAATCTTCGCCATGATGTCATCTCCTCGTCGTGTGGACTGCAGCGTCGTGCTGCATTGGGGAGAATCATGGGCGAGCGGCGCCGCTAACAAAAATCGCCTGTTCCGATCGCGTGATAAGGCAGACCTATCAACCTTCCATCACAAATGCAGCAGCGCATCGAGGCGTGACTGCAGGTTGACTTCCCGGAAGAGACCGACGGCCGCATCCAGGAGCGGCGAGCGCGGCTGCCGGTCAAGCAGTACCAGTCCGATGTCGCGGTGCAGGCCTGGTGTCAGCGGCATCGCCTTGAGTTCGTCACGCATCTCCGCCAGGCACAGGACGCTATGGGGCACGATACTGAATAGCCCGGCGCAGCGCACGTGCGCATAGAGCGCCATCAGCGAATCCGTTTCCACGCGGGGTTGGACTGATGCACCGGCCTGGGCCAGCGCTGCGTCGATGCCGCGCCGGCACTGCATATTGCCGGTCAGCAGGCAGAGCGGTAGTTCCGCAGCTTCCATCCACGTCATCGACGTGCGCCCGTGAAACTGCGCCTCATCGCGCGCAATCAGGACATACTGCTCACGAAACATAGGGATCTTCTCGAAGCTGCGCAGGCGCTCGTCGTCCAGATAGCTCAGGCCGACGTCGAGGTCGAGATCCAGAAGTTGCTTGAGTGTTTGCGCTGCCGACATTGTGTAAATCTCATGGCGCATGCCCGGATGCCTGTGCAGGCAGGCGTCGGTCAGCAGTGGCACCAGCGGCAGGGCCGTCGGGATCGCGCCAATGCGCAGGCTGCCGGCAAGGCTCGCGCGGCTGACGCCAGCCTCCTGACGCAGCCCTTCACAATCGGCGAGCACGCGACGAGCCCATTTCAATACGCGCTCGCCCTCGGGCGTGAAGCCTTCGAATCGGCGACCACGACGCACCAACGGCAGGCCGAATTCTTCCTCAATGCTGCGCACTGCGCCCGATAGCGTCGGCTGGGAGACGTTGCAGAGCTCGGCGGCGCGGCCGAAATGCTGAGTCTGCGAAAGGGCGACGAGATAGGTCAGTTGCCGGATGAACATCGTGTCTCCAGATCGATATGTCCTCGCGGACATAAATTACGTGGCGTCGTGCGGACTTGGCCGCCGTTATATCCGCGAGTATATTTCGGAATCATCTCCTCGGGCGCAGGCCTGACCGCCGACAAGACATGCAGAATCCACCGTTCCGCCTGGCGCGTGCCAGCCTGTTGGGCAGCGACTCGCCCAACCATGCCGCGACTACACTGCGGCCAGTCGTTCGCCGCCGCGCTACGCTGGCCGAGCTGGACCCGCACTTTCATTGTTCGCTGATCGGCACCTGTCTCACCACGGCGGAACTGCGCAAGCTGGTGCTACGCCTTTCTGGCAACGCAGCCAGGGAGGCTGACGATATCGAAATCCATCATGAGGCTGTGTCGTTGGCCAGGCAGGGTGTTGCAGGCTGCAAGGCAATCCACAAGGCGTTGGACGAGCGCCACGCGCTCTCAATCCGACGTTTCGCGACTGCGCGTGATGCCAACGAAGTGCAGGCAATGTGGAGGCACGCGCAGGCAGAGGGTGATATTCCCGGGGCGTACTGGGCACTCATGACGCATCCGGACGTAACGCAGCCGGTTCGCAGGGTTGCCTTCGGCGAGGTCCATATGCTGTCGCACCTTGTCGGCGCGGCGAACCGGGCGGACATCCGCCGCCTCGTTGCCCTGGAAGGCGAGAATGCCGAACTTCGGGAAAAGGTCGCGCGGCAGCAGCAACGCATGCAACTGATGAGCGCGCAGCACGCGAAAGCGTTGCAGGATGCCAATGAGCAGATCGCGGCATTGCGCGGGCGGCAGGCGCGACGTGGCCAGGTGACGGACGCCCATGCCGAGGATCTGTTGCGCACCACGGCCCAGTCGCTCAGCGAACTGATGAATGCGCAGGCCGCTCGCATGGCGGCAGCGGAACAGCGTGCCGAGTGGGCGCGCGATGAAGCGGCGACCCTGCGGGGCGAACTCGACGAGATGAAGGCGCAGCTTTCGGCAAGCCGGGCAGAGGCGCAAGCGCTGGAAGCCCTGGTCGCCGCTTCGACACACGATGGCGCGGAGCCAGTCAGCACCATGCCAGGGCTGGCCAGTCGGCGCATCGTCTACGTAGGTGGGCGAGGCGTATCCACCACGGCGATGAAGGCGCTGGTTGAACGTGCAGGTGGAGAATTCCAAAGGCACGACGGCGGACTGGAACAGCGTAAGGGCTTGTTGCCAGCGATGGTGGCAGGGGCCGACGTTGTCGTATTTCCGGTGGACTGCGTCGACCATGACTCGGTAGCCGTACTGAAGCGGGTCTGTCAGCAACAAGGCATCGCCTACCATCCTGTGCGAAGCGCAAGCGTCGCCAGCTTTATGGAGCTGGCTGTCCGATTGTTCGGCCGTCAGGAAAAGACTGATGCCGACTTCGGCGTTGATGCAGCGAGGCCTGCGCACGCCTGAGCATAGTGTCGAAGCTATCGTTTCTGCGATAGCGAAGACTCGGGGGACGACAGTCGCCAATGCTGAAATCCGCTTAGTCACTTCCCGTTCTTCGTTTTGCTTGGCGAAGAACTCGGTGTTGGAGGCTGGGCACCAAGCGAGGTCCGGAGCACCGCGCCAAGTGTCATGACTTGCGTCTTGTCTGAAGCAGGCGCTTGGGCGGCCTGACCGTTGTCGTAACCGGTTGAGCAAGCTTCCAGGTAGCCCGGCGGGAATTTCTGTTCCGGCGTTGCCGTCGGCTCGCAATGTGCGACAGCGCAGAATGTAAGTGCGCCAATGGCAAGAATATGTCGGCAAGTTGTGCGCAGAAGGGGATCAGGATTCATCAGCGGCTCCGTATCGGTGGCGGCAGACTGCGAGTCAACTAGCCCGCCTCTCGCAGAAACTATTGCACTCGTTGCCTTGTTGACCGTGAATGACTGAGTTGGCTAGCTTTCGGCCGTTACCCGACATCCGGCTCGACGGAACGTCAGTTACTCACTGCGCACCTCGGTTCTATCCAGGAATTCGGGTTGCTCGTAAGCTTATGAAATCGTTCCCAACGCTGCGTCATCGGAAGCGATGACGGACAAGACTAATTGCGGAAGAACCTACACGGAATGATTGCGCCCTATTGCTCCGCGTCGGTGGAGTTCGATGTGACTTAGGGCTTGCGTGTGGCCGTCGCCGAGCCGCGAGGGTTTGGCGAGATCCGCAGTGCGCCATACAGGCCACTCACCATGACGCGGCCACGAGAGTCGATCGCGGGTTGCGAATAGAAGCTGTTGAATCGCGCTCCGCCGAGTATGTAGTGGAATGCCGACTTGCCGGTCGTCCAGTCGATGCCCTCGAGGGTCCACTGGTTATCCCGTGCGCCGGAGAGGTACGCCATGTTCGAGCCTGTCGAAATGAACGGGACGCCATTGATATCCGACACATCGCGGTTCACCCACGCAGACTTCAGTGTTCTGGATGCCGGATCCCATTCGAACTTCTGCGCGCCATAGGGTTGATAGGGCTTCAGGTACGACAGATACCCGATAAACATGGACTTGGCGCGCCGGTCGTCCAGGATGTGCTTCGGCACATTGCGCGGCTCATTGTTCACGACCAGCATGCCGTATCCGGACGTCGCCACAGATTGTTCGGACTGCGCGGCCTTGAGCTTCGGGTCGCCAAAGCTCGCGGGCTGCATGCCAGCAATGCGCGGTGACGGTGCGCCCGGCAACGCTGTCCATCCGGCCGGAATATCGTCGCGCCAGAACGCCGTCACGTTCATCAGCGTATCGCCATCCGTGATGACGACCAGCTTGTCGGGGTCATTGCCAAAGCCGACCAGTGTCGGGGTCGATCCGCTCCCGCGCCCGCCCGAATTGCGGTATGCGGCTTGCCATGCGCCATCCTTCTGGTCCACCGAAAGGCGGGCTCCGGTCCACACGACCTTGTGCAACTCGTGCTGCGAGGCAATGTAAATGCCGCCATGCTCGTCAATGGCAAAGCTGTTGCGAATCCAGCCGACACCCTTGGGCTGCGCCGGGACTTCCTTGTCCGCGCCGGGCAAGCGTATCGATTGCGCATCTTTCAGGTCTCGGGACAGCGACACGACATAGCCGTCCGACGTGGCCAGGATGATGCGGCCGTCAAACGTCATGTTCATGCCGATGAACTCGCCAGTGACGCCCGCTGGCTGATTCCACTGGGCGCGCATGACAATGCCGGAGCGCCAGTCGCCAGGCGCGGCATCGCCATAGATGCGCACGAAGCCCTTGCCCGCGACCACGTACTGGTTGTCGGTTGTCCTTGTCCAGCATCGTGTATACGCCGGAGATGGGCGGATATCCCGATTGCTGAACCGTCTCCCAGGCTTTGTCGAACGAAGGGTGTGAATCGAAGGTGCGAATGAAGTTCTCGTGGGTGAGGCTGTCGGCGTGGTCTTCGCCGGGCATGCGGATGGTCGAGACGATGTCGAACGTTTCCTCATCCAGCTTGGCCATGAACTGGCTGCCGTTGGTCCAGACCACGCGCTTGCCGTCCTCGTAGGGGCTCGATACGAGATATGCAAGGTTGAACATGCCCAGGTCCTGGTAGCGCATCTCGTCGCTACGCAGCGTGGCCGACGGTCCGACAGGCCCGGCATCGGCGGTCGAGTCGGTCTGGGCTGAGTTTGCGTGGGCGATGGCGTAGCTCGAATCTGCCAGGAACGGATTGCGCGGCGGTTGGGCGGGGGCGGCTGCAAATGCGCCGGTAAATGCCGAGAACGCAAGCGCCGCGGCAGCACTGAGGGTAGATAGCTTCATGATGGGTATCCGGTGAATCGAAACCAGGCATCAGCGCGTCGAACACCGGGTCGACGTGCCGATGCCATGTGCACCGCTGCCGGGTCGGCCGGTGCTGGCGGGCGCAAGAGCTGGCGGCGTCAAGCCTCGACAACCTGGTCACGCGCGCGCTCGGCCTGGACGGCCATGACGTCCGCTTTCACCTGGGCTTTGACAGCAGCGGCATCACGGCGCAGCCTGGCGTTCTGCATCTGGGTTTGGACCTTGGCTTCCAGACCTTCCACCTTCGCCTGCAGCTTCGCCTTGCGATCCGCCTTGGCGCATGCATGCTCGGCCTTCATCTGGGCAAGGTCAGCCTTCATGGCAGCCACGTGCTCGTCGTGGATCTTGTCCCGCACGTCAGCGACAGAACGCCGGAGAACCGTACCGCCGAGCGCTTCCATGCGAAGGTCGACAGGCGTGGTCCATTCCTCCTCGATTTCGGCAACCAGCGCAACCTTGCCAGGCGTCATCGCGTTTGTGACATCGGAGATGAAATCCGAACCGAGCGACAGGTCGCTCAGGTCCGAACAAGCACCCAGGCCCATGCCCGCGGCCGCGCCAAGCACCATGCCGCCCGGGCCAGCGAGGAGACCGATCAAGCTGCCAACGACCGTTCCCGTCAAGGTTTCGAAGCAGGTGGCATCACCGACCTGATTCAGCGCGGCGGTACCGTCTGCGTTCTTCGTCACGATAGCCTCTGCATAGATCCCGACGCTGCCTTCGTCCGCCAGCGCGTGAAGCGCTACCTTGCCTTCGTACGCACGGGTCTCATCGTCAAATACCACTACAAGCATCCTGTCCATCATTTGCTCCAGTTCACGGAATGAGTGAGTTCAACGCGCCTGCCCGGGAGCCGTCCTTCTGGGTCCGATCCGGTGCCGGCCGTTGATGCAATGCATTATGGAAGTCCCGCTGTGGATCCGAAATCACCACTTTCTGGACTTGCCGTAGGAATCGAACTACATTTTGATGAGGCTTGCAGTTCACCTGCTGGCACGTCAAACGGAGGGGCGCCATGCATCGCGTTCTCCTGGCCGAAGAACAACCGGCCATGCGGCACGCTATCCGCACATTGCTGGATCAGTCGGACTACGAGGTGGTGCGGGAGGTATCCGACGGGCTTGACGCGTTGTCGGGAACGCTCGAGCTGAAGCCCGACCTGCTGATACTTGCGTTGAGGTTGAGGCGCCTCGGCGGCCTGGAAGTCATTCGCCGTCTGCGCAGACGGGGCGAGACGGTGAAGATCCTGGTGCTGACCGCCGCGGACAGCGAGCACTTCGTGAGCCTTTGCTGGCAAGCCGGTGCGACAGGCTTTGTCAGCAAGCAGGATGATCTTGGCGAGCTGACGCTTGCGTTGCAGGCGATCGCACGCGGTCACACGTTTTTCCCGGGGAACGCTGCGCATCCGAGATCCGGCGGCACGCACTCGCGGGTCGAGTCGGCGCAGATCCAAAGCCTTTCTCCGCGCGAAGTGACCGTGATGAACTACCTCGCGAACGGCTATGCAAACGGTGCCATTGCGAAGGAGATGTCCATCAGCGACCGCACTGTCAGCACGTACAAGCTGCGCCTGTTCCGCAAGCTCAAGATCAAGAGCCTGATCGAACTCGGAGAGGTCGCCAAGCGCCACGGTCTGCTCGGAGCCGGAGTGATGGGCGACACGCCCGAGGTGGGGGCGATCACCCGGGGCCTTGAAGGCGCGCAACACGCCCTTCTGAGAGAGGTGCTCGATGCCATTCCAAGCGGAGTCTTCATCCGCGACCGGGAAGGGCGCCTTGTGTTTGCCAACGATTCGTTCATTTCAAGCCGCCAGCAGAAAATGGACGACATACTCGGTACGCGCTTCACCGATCTCGATAACGTTGATCCGCTTGACCTGGCCGAGATTGACCGGATCTACCAGGAACATGTGAAGCTCGGAATCGCCTTTCGCCATGACATGTGGGTAACGGAGAATGGTGTGCCGCGTGCGACCCGCTTCTGGGGCGCTCCGCTCAGGGACGCCGAGGGCGAAGCGGCATTCATGATTTGTGGCAACCCGGGTATCGAAGAGCAGGAATCCGCGTTTCAGTCTTTGCGTGAAGAGAAAGCGCGTGCCGAGGTGACACATCACGCTTACGGTACTCTCCTTAGAGAGCATGTCGAGAATTCGCTGGTGCCGCTCCAGGAAATCGAACGGGCGCTTCAACGCCTGCAAGGCGAACTGCCTGGAAGCGGCGCAGGTGAGGACGTGCTGAAGCGCATGGCTACTGCGGCCAACGCGTTGCGCGCGGAATTTCAGACGCTGCAGACGCTAATGAGCATCGGTGCGGACCTTCCTGCCTCGATTGCGCAGTCCTGCGATCTTTCAGCCTTTGCGGGCAGACTCGCGGAACGGCTGGCGGACCGGTTTGACGGCGGGCGGCCCCGGATATCGTTCGATACGACTGGAACACGGGTTCCCAATGTCTGGCTGGATCAGGTCCACTACTGCCTCGTCGTGACGGATCTCGTCGCGCCGGTCGTCACAGCGCTGGACGCGGACGCCGTGGAACTGGCGCTTCAAAGCAGCGCCATGGGCCGCGCGCTGGTGGAGGTCAGGCTGGACATCCGGTGTACCGGAACCTCTCGCGGCGCATCGCGTCGGGCCCAACGGGCGTCCGCGATCAACGCGGCGAGGGATCTCGCCAAGGCTATTCAGGGCGAAGTGCTGGTGATGGCCGATACGGATTCGTCGGTCCATTTGCAGCTTAAATCGCTGATGCCAAAAGCTGCTGCCGCGCTGGGCGGAAAGCGTTGATTTGGTGATGTGTTGAACGTTTCGTGTGTCCGGGGCGCTTCATTCCACCCACCCGACTATCTGCCTGGCCGTCGACGCACCGCCAGACGTCGCCGTGCCAGCTCGCAGATATTGTCTATCGTGACGGCGCAGGTCGACCAATCCCTCACCGGCCTTTTCGAGAAGCGTGCCGCCATGCGGGTAGTGTCAACAGGGGAATTCTGCGGCGGCGAGCACGATCATGCCTTTCAAGCGGTCTCTTCAGCCCAAGCTTCCATGACGGGCTAGATGACGGAGGCGGCGCGCAACGCCGCTAGTTCGTCGTCACCGAGACCCAGGCCACGATAGAAGTCTCCGTTGTGCTCGCCCAGTACCGGGCCAGATCGTGGTGGCGTCCAGGTGTCCCGAGAGAAGCGCGGGACGGCACACGGCGCCGGCACGCTGCCAAGTTCCGGGTCGGGAAGACGGACGATTGCGTTGCGTTCCGTGAAATGCGGATCCTGAACAATGTCCGCGATCGAAAACGTCTTGCTGAAGGGAACCTCGCTTGCGGTCAGCACTTCCGCAATTGCCTCATAACGCTGGCTGCGGAACCAGGCCGCCACGATTTCGTCGATCTCGCCGAGATGACGGGTGCGCAGCGGGTTGGTGCGGAATCGCGGATCGCTTGCCAACTCAGGCTGGCCCATGGCCGCGCACAGGCGCTGGAAGATGGGCTCCGACGAAGCCACCACCGATACCCACTCGCCGTCCGCCGTTGCATACATGTTGGAGGGGGCGGTGTAGCTGGCGCGGTTGCCGGATCGCTGCCGCACCACGCCAAGCTGCTCGTATTCGACCGCAAGCGGCTCCAGCAGGCGGAAAAGGGCCTCGGTGGCGGCAAGGTCGATCTCGCGCCCCGGCATGGCCTCATTGCCCGGCCGCCGCCGTTCCGTCATGGCGCTGGCGATGGCGAAGGCACCAAACAGGCCGGCAATCATGTCACCCATCGGATAATTCATATGCAGAGGCGATCCCTCTGGTTCACCGCAAAGGTTGGTGAACCCGCTCATTGCTTCGAAGATGCGGGCGAATCCTGCCCGGCGAGCATAGGGACCAGTCTGGCCGAAGCCCGTCAGGCGCAGCACGCTCAGCGACGGGTTCGCGGCGTGGAGCGTGGCCAGGTCAAGGCCCCAGCGGTCGAGCGTGCCGGTGCGAAAATTTTCCACCAGTACGTCGAACTGCGGAAGCATCTTCAGGAACAGCGCGCGGCCTTCCGGCTTGCGTACGTCGAGCGTGATCCCGCGCTTGCCCCGGTTGGTGACTTTCCAGTAGAGCGGCAGATCGCCTTTCACCGGTGCCAGCCCGCGCAGCGGGTCGGAGCCATCGGGCAATTCCAGCTTGACGACGTCCGCGCCCATGTCGGCGCACAACGTGCAGGAGAACGGCGCGGCGACTACCGTGGCCATGTCGAGAATGCGGATACCAGTCAGCGGTCCCGCCGGTCCCGTATGCTTGCCGTTCTGCGGGGAAGATTGGATGGATGTCATGGATTGCCCCGGTCTCAAGGCCGCAGGGATTGCTGAAAGATGCGCCGCGCGAGGGTGGCGCGATGGAGTTCGGAGGCGCCGTCATAGATGCGGAACGGGCGCAGTTCGCGCTGAATCATCGACACCGGTGTGTCGTCGGAGATACCGAGGGCACCCATGATCTGGACGGCGCGGTCGGCCACCCGCCAGACCGCCTCCGAAACGAAGATCTTGGTCATGGCGGATTCGTGCTTCACCGACTCGCCCGCGTCCATCTTGCGGGCGCAGTCCAGGACCATCAGTCGGCAGGCGTGCAGGTCGATGTGAGCGTCGGCGACCATGGCCTGGACCTGCTGCAGGTCGGCCAGCCGCTGCCCGAACGACTCACGCTGCGCCGCATAGTCCTGCGCGATTTCCATCGCCCTGGAGGCGCGCCCGATAAAGCGCATGCAGTGAGACAGGCGGGCCGGCTCCAGGCGCTCCTGGGCGTAGGCGAAGCCTTTGCCGACTTCTCCCAGCACGTCCGCGTCGCTGACCACGCAGCGCTCGAGCACGATCTCGCCGTGCCCGCCTACCTGATATCCGTCCATGCCCGGAATATTACGTACGAGCCGGTATCCGGGGTTGTCCGCGTCGACGATGAACAGCGTCGCGCCATCGCCCGTGCTCGCCAGCACAATGGCGAACGCTGCGCCAACGGCGCCGCTGATGAACCACTTGTGGCCGTTGATTTCCCACCTTCCGGACGCGTCGCGCACCGCAGTCGTCCGCAGCATGCCGGGGTCAGATCCCGCGCCGGGCGCCGGCTCGGTCATGGCAAAGCAGGAGCGGATCGTTCCTTGCAGGAGCGGCATCAGGTACTTCTCCCGCTGCGTGGGCGTGCCATGCCGGATCAGGTTGATCATATTGGGCTGGTCCGGCGGCGCGCAGTTGAGTGCCGGCGCGCCCAGGAAGCTGCGGCCTGCTTCTTCGAGTATCTCGGCGCGCTCCTGCCACGTCAGGCCCAGTCCGCCAAGTTCACGTGGAAGCTGAGGACCATAAATACCGGCTTCGCGAGCGAGGACCTGCAGGCGGCTCGTCGCGTCATCCAGGGCATCCACGTCGTGGGCGAGCGCAGGACTTTCGAGCGGGATGGCATGCCTTTCCACGAAGGAACGTACGGCTTGCCGGAGTTCTGCCAGATTTCGATGCATGATTCTGTTCCGTCGGTTCAGTCGAGCGTGGTATGGGTGGATTTCACGAGCGACGACCACCACGCCGTGTCTGTCCGGATCTGCTGCGCGAACTGCTCCGGCGTGTTGCCGACCGGCTCCGCCCCGAGATCCTGCAGACGCTTGCGCATCTGCGGGTCCGCCAGGATGCGCACGATGGCATCGTGCAGCTTGTCGATGATCGGCCTTGGCGTGCCGGCGGGCACCATCACACCTTTCCAGCCGGAGATGACGAAGCCCTTGAGGCCGGACTCCTCGGCTGTCGGTACATTCGGCAGCGCTGCGGAGCGCTTGTCGCTGGCCACTGCAAGGGCGCGCAGCTTGCCGGATTGCACGTGCGGCATCAGCGGCGGAATGTTGTCGATCACCAGAGTGATCTGCCCGGCGAGCAGGTCGGCGATGGCCGGACCGGTGCCCTTGTACGGCACATGCTGCAGATGCAGGCCCGCGAGCTGGTTCAGCAGTTCGCCGGCAAGCTGCGCAGGCGTGCCATTGCCCGCCGAACCGAAACTGAGCTGGTCTGGCCGTGCCTTGGCGTAAGAGATGAGATCGCGCACGTTGTGCACGGGCAGCGCGGCATTCACGGCCAGCAGGCTTGGTTCATGCACCAGCATCGTCACCGGCGCGAGGTCGCGCGTCGGGCTATAGGGCAGCTTGCGATAGAGGCTCGGATTGATGACTGTGGGCCCGGCTGCGGCCAATAGCAGCGTGTAGCCGTCTGGAGCCGCCTTGGCAACGGCGTCGCCGCCGATATTGCCGCCCGCACCCGGCCGGTTTTCGACGATCACGGTCTGGCCGAGCGCAATGCGCAGGCGTTCGGCCAACAGCCGCGCAACGGTATCGGTCGATCCGCCTGGCGCGAACGGTACGACCAGGCGGATCAGTTTGTTGGGATACGGCGCTTCGGCACCGGCGGCCGCGGCGTGAAGGGAAGGGGAGGTCATGGCTCCGAAAAGGGCAATGGCCGCGGCAAGGAATCTCAGCATGGTGTCTCCGTTTCTGTCTGCGCGGGTCGCAAGCCCGCCTTACTGGCCATTGACGCGTGCAAGGGTGCGTTTGGCAATATTGAGCTGGTGAATCTGGCTGGTGCCCTCGTAGAGACGGAACAGGCGGACGTCGCGGTAGAACCGCTCGATGCCAAAGTCTGCGATGTACCCATAGCCGCCGAACATCTGCACGCAGCGGTCCGCCACGCGGCCGCACATCTCCGATGCGAAGTACTTGGAGATTGACGCTTCCATCGTCACGTCTTCGCCGTTGTCGCGGCGGCGGGCGGTATCGAGTACCAACGCGCGGGCGGCGTGGATTTCGGTCTGGCAGTCGGCGATCATGGCCTGTACGAGCTGGAAGCCGGATAGCGCCTGGCCGAACTGCTGGCGGCCAGAGACAAAGCGCACGGCTTCGTCCAGCATCCGGATGGCAGGGCCGACGCACAACGCCGCAAGGTGGATGCGCTGCTTGTTGAGCACCTTCATGGTCGTCGTGAAGCCTCGCCCCTCGATGCCGCCGACCAGATTGGCAGCCGGCACGCGGCAATCGTTGAAGTGCACCTCGGACACCGGCGAACCGGCCTGTCCCATCTTTTGGTATGGCTGCCCCGTGGACAGGCCGGCGGTATGCCGCTCTACGAGGAAAGCCGAAATGCCGTTGGCGCCCGCGACGGCGGGATCGGTGCGCGCCATCACGGTGAACAGCCCTGCGATCGGCGCGTTGGTGATGAAGCACTTGCTGCCGTTCAGCACATAGCGGTCGCCATCGCGCACGGCTGAGGTCTGCAGGGATGTGGCGTCGGAGCCGGCTCCGGGCTCCGTCAGGGCGAAGGCGCCGGTGAGTGCTCCGCTGGCCAGCAAGGGCAGGTAGCGCTGCCGCTGATCCGGCGTGCCGTCCGCCACCAGCGCCTCGGAACCGATGCCGGTGTTGGTGCCGACTCGTGCGCGAAATGCCACCGAGCATTGCGACAGCTCCATGGCAGCCAGCGCCAGTTCTTCCATGGTCATCCCGGCGCCACCGTAGGCCTCCGGGATGGAATAGCCAAACATGCCTTGCGCCGCCATCTCGCCGACGAGCGCGTCGGGCACTTCGTCGCGCTCCGCAACCTCCGCTTCGCGCGGAATCAGGCGATCGCGTACAAAGCGGCGCAAGCCAGCCAGGAAAATCTCGAATCCTTCTGCGTCCCGGATCATTTCGTCCCCCGCTCTCGGTGTGGTGTCCGGAAAAGCCTAACGGGGCAGGCGCGTAATGCCGACCGGAGTTTCGCTATCTTGGACGTTTGCGTCGGCAGATGGGACAGCGGGAGGTAATATGCGTGCAAGCCATTGCACACAGGCGCCCCCATGCCTCCAAGTCCACATCACCCCGATCCGGCCTTCGCCACCACGCTCGCGCACGGGCTGGCGGTACTGCAATGCTTCCGCGCGGGCGAGCCTTCGCTGACCAACAAGGACCTGGCAGAACGCACGGGCCTGTCGAAATCGACGATTACCCGCCTGACCTACACGCTGGCTGCACGCGGCCTGCTGCACTACGATCCGTCCATGCGGCGCTATCAGCTCGGGTCGACAGCGCTCTCTCTCAGCTATCCGCTGCTGGCCAACTTGCGTGTGCGGCAACTGGCGAGACCGTCGATGCAATCACTGGCGGACCAGATGGGCGGCTCGGTGTCGCTGGGCATGCGTGATCGCTTGCAGATGGTCTACGTCGAGACCAGTCGCGGTCATGACGCGGCCTTGTTCCGTCCGGATATCGGTGCTGCGCTGCCGATGCTGGGCACCGCCATGGGACGGGCCTGGCTGGCGCAGGCAGCTCCGGCGGAACGGGAAGGCGTGCTGGCGGCGCTGCGCGATGCCGAGCCCGAACTGTGGCGACGGTACTCGGGAGCGGTCGAGGCCGCCGTGCAGGATCTCGCCCGACTGGGTTTCTGCCGTTCGCACGGCGACTGGCAGTCCGATATTCACGCCGTGGCCGTGCCGATGAAGACGCGCATCGACGGCGAGTTCCTCATCTTCAACTGTGGGGTTCCCGCGGCACGCCTGCGACCGGGGCAGCTCGAGCGCAAGGTGGGGCCTCTGCTGCGGGGCCTTGTCGCACAGGTCGAACACATGCTTGCGGAGTTCTGAACATGGCTGTCACGAATGATGACGTCGGGCGCGATCGCCAGTTTGCAACCACCTTGTCTCATGGGCTGGATATCCTGCTCGCCTTTCGTGTGGGCGATGCCATGCTTGGCAACCGGGACTTCGTCCAGCGCACGGGATTGTCGAAGTCGGCCGTGTCGCGGCTCACGCATACCCTGACGCTGCTGGGCTTTCTGCGCCATGATCGGGCGCAGGCCAAATACCGGCTTGGGGCGCCGGCGCTGGCGATGAGTTATCCGCTGCTGGCTGGCCTGCCTGTCCGGCAGGTCGCGCGGCCCATGATGAAGGCACTGGCCGACCAGATCGGCGGCGCCGTGTCGCTAGGGCTGCGCGATCGTATCCAGATGATCTACATCGAGACTGCGCGGTCTACAGACAACCTGCTGCTGACGCCGGACATCGGCGCCGGCCTTCCCATGCTGACCACCGCCATGGGCCGCGCCTGGTTGTGCCATGCGCCGGCCGGTGAACGCGATGCGGTATTGAACCGGCTCAGGCTCGCCGACGCCGATGCTGTCAGCCGCGCGTTGCCGCTGCTGGCACGTGCACGAGAAAGCCTTGCCTCAAAGGGCTATTGCACCAACCGCGCTGAGTGGCGGCATGACGGATACGGGCTCGCGGTTCCGCTCTGCAAGCCGATCCATGGCATGCACTTTGTTCTTAACTGTGGTGTACCGGTCGGGCAGGAATCGTTTGGTATCGTCGAGCGCAGAGTTGCTCCTGGCCTGCTGGGCCTGGCACGCAGTATCGAGTCGGCCATGGGGCTCGTTGCCATGGCCTGATGCCGGGATTCGGCGACCAATCCATTCATACCTGACGCGGAAATCTTTCATGGCGCGGAGGTTGACTGGGCCATAGAGTAGCGGTGCGCAGGCCGGCATTGTACGGATCAGTGTATTAGCTGGCTGCTTACCGCAGCCTTCCGTCTACGGTATTCGGCAGCGACTTCTCCTGGGGTTCGGTACCCCAGGTGTCGGCCAGTCTCTACGTCCGTCCGACTTCCGGCAACAGCCGTAGCAATGCTGCGCGCTTCACTGCGTGGGTGCGCCTGTTCACTTCCAGCTTGCCGAAGATGTGTTTGACGTGCGTCTTGACGGTCTCTGGCGCGATGCTCAGCAGGCGCGAGATTTCCTTGTTGGACTTGTCCTGTGCGATCAGCGCGAGGATGTCGCGTTCGCGCGGACTCAGGACCGTGCCGGCCACGGCGATGGTGGCAGGGTCCTCTCGATCATGGGGGGAGATGGTTGCCCGGAATAGCGTTGAAGCTGGCGGCGAGAGGCGGCTGACAGCTACGCCGGTCGAGTACGACTTCAGCAAGGGTTCCAGTGCGGCGCCGGTGTCAAGCAACGTCGCCCTCAGTCCATGCGGTCCGGCGAGTTCGAAATATTGAGAGAGCGCGTCATGAGCCGCATCGGTGTCGCCTGCGGCGTCGCTTGCAATGGCCCGCATCGCCGCGCACGCCATGGCGAGGTGGTAGTCACCGCGCGCGGATGCGTGTTCTTTCCAGTGGCGGAACGTTGCCGCCGCTTCGGCCGGGCGGCCATCGGCAAGATCAAGGTGGCTGCGCGCGAGCGACGCCATGATGGCAAGGTCGTCGGCGAATGCCGCATCGGCGTGTCCGGGCCCGGTGATCTGCTCGATGCGCTTTGCGCAGGCCTGCGCCTCCCACAGCCGGTTTTCGTGCAGCATCAGGCGTTGCCGTTCGAGCAGCACGCCAACCTCCAGATGCATCAGGCCGAGGCCATGGGCGATCGATGCAGCCTGTTCGAGCAGTTCGTTGGCCCGCTCGGCATTCCCTTGCCGGTATCCAGCCGCGCGGCAATCGTATAGGCCATGCGAATGCCGTCGCCAAAGCCCGATGCCGGGATGATGGACAGGCGTCCTTCCAGCATTTGCGCGGCCTGGTCGAAGGCTCAGTGCACGCCGAGCTCACAACGACGGATCTCCCGATGGGAGCACGAGGAAGTACTAGAAGCCGTCCAGCGCCGGCTCGACAAGACTCCCGATGCAATGACGGTCGCAGGCGAACCGTCGAGCATGTCTTCGGCACCTTCAAACATTGGATGGGGTACACGCACTTCCTGACCCGCAAGTTACCGAATGTAGCTACTGAAATGAGCCTGCATGTTCTGGCGTACAACCTGAAGCGCGTCCTTCGAATTCTCGGGTTCTCGAAAACGATGAAGGCCATGCGCCTGGTGGGTGCGTAAGCACCCATTTACGCCTAAAAATGGGCTGAGAATCGCCCTCAGCAGCCCGCTAGCGTTGTTCGTACCGGTTTCGACATCGCCCCGCGACCGGATTGGCCAAAAATTCGATAAAAGCAGGCTCCGCTCAGTGGTCACATGCATTGATGCGATTCGAAAGGCGTTTCCACACGGCCTCGACCCATAAGAGCCATCCGGTCTTCAGAGCGGTCTCACACCACTTTCACGTGGGTGGCTGATTCGTCTTCAACCGCGCTAAAGCCCAGCCGCAAATAGAAGGCAGCGGCGGATTCAGTATCTGTTGAAAGCCGTACTTGACGGAAATGTAGCGATGCCTTCTGAAGAAGCTCAGCAACGAGGGCTTCGCCGATACCCCGACGCCGAAAGGCCTTTGCAATGTAGAGCCGACGCAGACGCGCGGTAAATCCGTCTGCGGCGTAGGGGTCAACGTTTAAACCTCCGATTCCTATGAGGGTTCCGTTGCCAATGACTCCGAGCAGACACTCGCCCGGTTTGTCGAACCGATTGATTCCGGTGCGCCACTCGTCTGTCAAACGCCTGACAAAGTTGAACCCTTGCGCTGAAGCCTCCCGTTCCAGATCGGCAATCTGCGGAGGAAGAACAGATAACTGAATGATCGAGAACACTTTGGACTTCGCAGCAAGCGGTAGCGGTTCGATGGTTCCCATTGTCAGCAAATCGTCCGACATTGTCGAGCGGCCGTTACTGGCCGACAATTGCCAATTTTGGCTCAGCCAACGCGCTTCGCCATCGACAGCAACTGATGATGGATCTCAGCTGGACGGTACAGGCGAACCGTTATGACCCAGCCCTCGCATCCGTTGGATTCCTGGCGTTAAAATTGCGAGGATCCTGTCTATATAGAAACAGCATGGAAGAGTTGATTGGCCGCATTGCCTTTATCAAGGAAGCGGAGCGCCTGAAGAACGTCCTCCGTAGCGCACATACTTCCAGTGGGCGGCGAGAAAGCACCGCCGAGCATACCTGGCGCCTGTGCCTGATGGCGATTACCTTTGCGGATCAGCTCGGATCAGTGGACGTCGCGAAGCTCTTGAGGCTCTGTGTCATCCATGATCTTGGCGAGGCACTGCACGGCGACATTCCGGCAACCGAGCAAGCCGGTACGGTCGGCAAGTCGGAGCAGGAGCGCAAAGACCTTATCGAGCTGACCAGGACACTTCCGCCGAGCCTCCAGGCAGAGTTCGTCACACTATGG
>NZ_CAJPVI010000036.1 GCF_905397435.1 Cupriavidus numazuensis | reverse complement strand
GTGGAATTGATGGCCAGCGGCAACGACGCGCTTTTTGGTTACTTTTTGTCGCTCGGACAAAAAGTGACTCGCCGGCTACGCCGGCGAAACAGCGGCGCCTGCCAAGCACGACACCCTCCCCAATCCGCGCAATCCCCCTCCAAACCTCACATCCCCCCCTCCACCCGCCTGACCACCGGCGGCTTCCACGTACCGTCCAGCGCCTCAGGCTTTGGCAGGTACAACCGCAGATTCATCGTGAAGTTGCCCGCCGCCGGCGCCGGCAACCAGTTGGACCCTCCCCCCTTCGGCGGTTCGCGCTGGATCACCAGATCCAGCGATCCATCGGCGTTGTACTTGAGCGGATCCCGATCGCCAATGGCAAACCGGTTGATCGGATTAGCCGTAAAGAACTGGCGATCGTTGTACATCGTCAGCGACCAGAAGGCACTGGCAGGCGGCAGACGTTCCTTGTCGAAGTGAATCACGTACTTCGCGCCACTGTCGAAGGGCTTGCCGTCGACGTCCGTCATCGCAATGGGATAGATGGCATCCTCGACTGTGTTCGCCCCAAGCCCTACAAAAGCGATCATCGCTCGCCGGAGGTAGTCGGTACCATAGGTGCCGATTGGATTGCCGATCGTCCGCCAGCCGTTGCTCACGACACCGGCACGCGGCAGCGCTTCGGCAATCTCCTTGCGCGCGGTGGCCGGAGCGCCCCGCAGCGCGGCCTGCACGTCCGGGGCCTGTCGGTTCAGGTTGAAGGCTTGACCCGGCACCAGCCCCACATGGGCGATGCGATCAAGCATGGGATAGTCGTTTGCGTGCGGCGGATTGTTCTTCATCAGCTCGGCGAACATCGCGAAGTAGCTCGCGGCATCCATCTTTGCCACCTGCTCCACCGGCGCGCTCATGTCCTGCTGTGGATTCTTCCTGCCCGCGGGTGGCACGTATCCCGGCTTTCCCCAGGCGCTGAGCGGCGTGGCCCTGAGGCCGGCCTGGAATTTGTGCACGGCTGCATAGTCGGCAACGCCGTTGGTCTGCGTGCGGCCGATCATCCAGCCCACGGCTGTCGGCGAGACATAGGGCGTCACACCAGCCGGGAGCTTGCCGTGCCAGCGCGGGCCGACAATGGCGATCTGCTGCGGACCATTGCCCGTGGTGCGCGTACCGGGAGAGGTAAAGACGTCCGTCCACATGTCGAGCGCCGGCAGCAGATAGTAGCGGCCACCGGAATCCGGCACGGTGATGATCAGAGGTTCGCGGGTGACGTCGAACCAGAGCGCTGAATACAGAGTGTCCGCGTTCGGGCGAACCACCGTGTCGAACTTCTCGTCGGGAAACTCCGCCACATGCGCGAACTGGTTCATCGGCGCGCGGATTCCGCCCTTCGGATCCGACGCATCAACGTTGGTGGACACGCGACGCGTCACCTCCATCAGCACCATCGGATAGGCATAGATATAAGCCTCCGTGGCGATCTTCTGTACGTCGGCGGCGCTGGGCGATGCGGCGCCTGCGCTTGCCTGAACAACAGCCGTGCCCATCAGCGCAGCCAGAATGCGCCGAAGCCCTTGCGTGCGAGCCCATGCAATCATGTCTCCTCCTTTTTCTTTTGTGGCGTTACGAATCATTTCGCTGCAAGGATCGTCTCCCGCAGATCAGCCTTCAAACGTAGACAAGTCCTTGGGCCTGATACCGTTGGCCTTGCAGTAGTCGAGGTAGCGATCCATCGACGTCTTCCAGTTCTCGACCGCGATGATGTTGTCCTTGTCGTCGAGGTACAGCAGTTCACCCGCCACGATGTTGAACGTGATGATGTCGGGGCCTTCGGCATACGCCGCCTGCGGCGTGTGCCGCGTGGAAGCCGTCTCGTAGACGACGCTGCCCGCATGCGCGACCCAATCGTGCTCCTTGTAGCGCCAGCTTCCCTGAACGGTGTAGACGATCACCGTGCCGGTGTGATGATGCCGCGGCATTTCCATGCCGGCGGGCGCCTTCAGCAGCGTAATGGTTTCGCCGCGTACCGGATCGATCTTGAAGTACTTGACCATCACGTCGTTGCTGTACGGCGCAAAAGGCATCCACGGGGTGTCGTTGCCATCGAGGCAACCGGTGTTGATGGATTCGAACAACATGGACTGTCTCCTGTTTATGTCACCGGGTCCGGGACGAATTCGGCCTTGGCTTTGGCAGGTACCCATTCTGGCGAGGCAGCCCACCTCCGGACTTGTCATTTCCAGACAGCGATCTATCATTTTCAGACAATGACTGGTGCCTCGTTCTGGCCGCCTCCCTCGAACATGAAAGCCGCCATCCGCCCCCTGATACCGGCCCGCTATTTCCTGCTGATGGCCGACTACCTGAAGTCCGCCGGCACTTCGCTGCAAGAACTGGCGAGTGCGGCAGGCATTGATCCCGACCGGTTCAGGGAAACGGATTTCGCCCTCACCACACAGCAGATCGATGGCTTGCTGGCAGAAGCGCTGCGCCTGACCGGAAGGACCGACATCGGCTTCGAGTGGGGTCGCCGCCTCAAGCTCAATTCGCACGACATCCTGGGGTATGCCATGCTTTCCTGCCCCACCCTGGACCAGTTGCTGCGGCTGTGTTCGCGCTACTACAAGCTGCTCACGCCGATGTTCAGGATGAGTTATCAGCGCACCGGCGACCACGCTGAAATCATCTACCGGCCGGCGCTGCCGATGGCCAGTGAAACGCTGAACCTGCTTCAGGAGGCGATTGCCGTTTCGACGCATCTGCAATGCAAGTCCCTGTTGCAGAACCCCTCATCGGTCTACGACATCTACCTGTCGATGGAGCCGCCACCGCATGCGGCACGCTATCGCGAACTGGCCCCCGTGCGCGTGCATTTCGCCGCATCGCCGCTGCCGGAAATCCGCATGGTGGCTGACACGTGGAGCCTGGACGCGGCCCTGCCGATGGCCGACGTGCATGCGGTCCGCATGGCCGAGGAGCGATGCCGCGCACTGCTGCAGCGGCACAGCGAGCAGGGAAACTGGGCCCAGTGGGTGGTCATGATGCTGAACGAAGCGGAGGACAGCCAGCCTACGCTGGAGGAACTTGCCGGCCTGCTCGGCATTTCGGCGCGTACGCTGGACCGTTACCTGAAGAAGGAGGACAGCAGCTTCCGCGACCTCGCCATTGCGGTGCGAAACCGGCGCGCGCGGAGCCTTCTGCTGGAAGGAGAGCTGCCGGTTTCGCAGATCGCATATCGCCTCGGCTTCACCGATGTCGCGAATTTCAGCCGGGCCTTCCGCCGGGCCAATGGCGTCAGTCCTTCCGATTTCCGCGGTAGTGGCGAAGCGGGCCGGTAACGGGAGCGGGTGTGGGGCAGCTGTGGGCCGGGCGCGTCAATCCGCCCCCACGCCCGCACTCCCATGCAACGCCGCGATCTCCTGCAGATCCAGATCGTATTCAAGATGACGCAGCAGTTCGTCATGAAGCTGCCCCGCACGATGCATCCGCAGCAACTCCACCCGCGCCGCAGCAAGGCCCGCCAGGATCACGCCATAGTGGGAAGTGCGCTCTTCGTCGGGAATGATGTTGTCCTTGAACCGCTCGGTAATCTGCGCGCGGTAATTGACCTGTTCCCATAGCCGCGGATGCCGCAGCGCCCCGTCGGCGTCGAACACGAGCGGGCGGATCGCATCGCGCTGCACTGCTTCGAGACTGGCCCATGCCTGTGCCTCGGTCAGCTTGTGGCCCGAGGCATCTTCGATGCGGCGGATATCGAGCAGCCGGATCAGCGGACCAATGGTCGTGCCCTGCAACAGCACGGTCACGAGGATGACCGCGAACGATGCGACGAGGATCAGGTCGCGGCCCGGCATCTGCTCCGGAAGCGCCAGCGCAATGGCGAGCGTCACGACGCCGCGCATCCCGGCCCAGCTGACGATGGTTGCCGAGCGCCAGTCCGCCCTTGCCTGCTGCGGCCGCACCACGCGCTGCCACGCCGACTTCAGCGCTTCCGACCCGAACACCCATGCAAAGCGCGAGAGCACGACCGCGATGATCACCATGCCGACCGGCAGGGCCAGCGACGCCATGACATCCGCGGTTCCACTGTGCCGCGCAATCACGCCGCGCAGCGATAGCCCGATCAGGATGAACACCAGCGCCTCGAGCAGGAACACCATGACCTGCCAGAATGCCGTGCCACGGATTCGTGTCGACGCCGAGAACACCTGGTGCTGGTGCCAGCCAAGGATCATGCCGGTCGTCACCGTGGCGATAACGCCGGAGACTTCCAGCCATTCGCCGACGATGTAGCTGACCCAGGACGATAGTATGGCTGCGGTGATCAGCAGATATTCGTCGGACAGCCGCCGCAGCACGCGCACCAGCGCAAAGCCGATGGCGATCCCCACGGCAACCCCGCCCAGTGCGAGCACGAAGAAATCCACGGTCGCATGTTCGAGGCTGAACGCACCGGTCAGCGCGGCCGCGACGGCGAAGCGGTAGAGCACCAGCCCGGTCGCGTCATTGAGCAGGCTTTCGCCCTCCAGCAAGGCCATGAGCCGCCGCGGCAACGCGACCCGCTCGAGCACGGCCTTGGCCGCAACGGCGTCGGGCGGCGACACGATTGCGCCGAGCGCAAAACACGCGGCCCACGGCAGCCCCGGAACCACCATGTGGACGGCCACGCCGACCACCAGCGTCGTGAACAGCACGGCTCCGATCGCCAGCATCAGGATGCCGCTGAGATTGCGCCGGAACTCGTCCCACACCGAAAAGTACGCGCCGTCCGTCAGCAACGGCGGCAGGAAGACCAGCAACACCAGGTCCGGACTGAGCTCGACCGCCGGCAGGCCAGGCACGAATGCCATGGCAATGCCACCGACCAGAAAGGCTGCCGCCGGCGGCAGCCGCAGCTTTGCCGCCAGCAACTCCAGCGCGATGATGGCGATCAGCGACAGCAGTACCAGCTTGAATGCCAGGACAGGCGACATGCACCACCCCTGAAGTTCGGCGTTGCAGCGATTATTACCAGGGGCGATGGGATTCGTCGAGACGGCATCCCGCAGGGCTGTCCTGCGGGCCAGCGTGGGCTATCGGCCTGACGGCTTCAGGCCGTCGTAGATCAGCGCCGAGTTCCACGCCACCTGGCGCTTGCCAGGGCCGCCATGGCAAGCAAGCTGACGAGGGCCCCGGCGTCGGCGTTTTCAGGTGCGCGTGATGGAAGCGCCGCCGTCCACCAGCGACGCGGTGCCGGTCACAAAGGCCGAGTCATCCGACGCCAGATACAGTACCGACCTGGCCAGCTCTTCCGGCGCGGCCACGCGCTTGAGCGCGTGCAGGTTAGTGATGAAGGCCTGCGATTCCGCGGTGTCGTTCATGCTGCGGTACATATCGGTATCCACCGCTCCCGGCAGGATGGCATTGACCCGCACGCCCTGCGGACCGAACTCCGCGGCCAGCGCCTGCGTCAGGCCGACCAGCCCCGACTTGCTCGCCGCATAGGCCGCCACGCCGGGGAAAGCGAACGTGTAGCCGACGAACGTGGAGGTAAAGATCACCGATCCGCCGCCGTTCTTCTGCATCTGCGCGATCTGGTGCTTGGCGCCGAGAAAGGCGCCGGTCAGGTTGATGGCAAGCGTGTCGCTCCAGCCATCAGCCGAGACGCCCGTGCTGGGACCGCCCTCGCCCAGCGTTCCGGCATTGTTGAACGCGATGTCCAGGCGCCCGTAACGCTCTACTGCCAGCTCGACCAGTGCGCGGGCGTAGCGTTCGTCCCGGACATCGCCGGCCAGCGCGACCGCATCGCCACCCGCTTGACGGATCTGCGCCACCAGTTCCTCGAGTTCGGCATTGCGCCTGGCCCCCACCACCACCTTCGCGCCCTCCTGGGCGAACAGCAATGCGGTGGCGCGGCCAATGCCGGCACTGGCACCGGTAACGATGGCAACTTTGTCGGACAGGCGTCCCATGGGCAATCTCCTTGAGGCAAGCAAAACATGGATCGGCGACCTGGATGACCCGGCCGTCGCTTCAAATCAGTATCGGCGGCGCCCGCGGTTCGCACTAGACTGCAAGTCGCGGAACTGCTTTCCGGAGATCCCGAACAATGATCAAGCTAGAAGGAGTCGCCAGCTTCGTTGCGGTGGTGGAAGCCGGCTCGATCAGCGAAGCAGCACGACGGCTGAACCTGTCGAAGTCCGTCGTGAGCGAGCGGCTGGCCGAACTGGAGAAAGCCCTGGGCGCGAACCTGCTGCGGCGTACGACGCGCCGGCTCACGCTGACCGAAGATGGCGCGTCGTTCCTGGAGCGCGCCACCCGTATCCTGGGCGAGGTGAAGGCAGCCAGCACCGACCTGGCCGAGCGGCGGGGGAGCCTGGCCGGGCCCTTGCACGTCTCGGCGCCGGTGACCTTTGGCCGTCTGCACCTCGGCCCGGCGCTCTACCCGTTTCTCGCGCAACATCCGGAACTGGAACTGACGCTGGATCTGGACGATCGCCGCGTTGACGCTGCGGCGGACAGCTATGACGCCGTCGTGCGGCACGGCCCGCTGGAGAATTCGCGGCTGGTGGCATGGCAACTGGCGCCGAGCCGGCGCGTGCTGGTGGCGTCGCCGGGGTATGTGGCGCAGATGGGCATGCCGGCGAACCTTGAAGATCTGCGGCAACACCGGGGCATCTTCTATGTGAACCGCGGCGTGGCGGACTGGCGTCTGCAAGGCAGCCAGGGCAGCGAGATCGTGCGCACGGCGGTTGCGCTGCGCGTCAACAACGGTGACATGATGCGCGACGCCGCCGAAGCGGGGCTAGGCGTCGCGCTGCTGCCGACATTCATCGCGGGGGATTCCATACGGCGCGGCACGCTCACCGCCATCGACATCGGCCTGCATGCGGCGCCCGAGTCCATCTACATTGCGCACCCCGAAGGCCAGCGTGTGTCGGCGCGGCTGCGCGCGTTTGCCGATTGCGTGCGTGCCGCGATCGGCAGTCCGCCGTACTGGGATAGCTGGATTGGCAGTGCCGGTTCAGCGGCGGACCCTATCCGGCAACCGTCACCCCACACTCCTGCGCCACCGCAAGCAGTTTCTCGATATCGGGGGGACCCGGCGGAATCTCCTCATCGATCCGGGTGAAGAGGCGCGATGCCAGCCCACCCTGGCTGGTGACGGAAATCATCTCGCCACCGCCCGCACCGAAGCGGAAGTGATGCACAGTGCCCGCCGGCACATGCACGAACGTGCCGGCCGTGGCCGTGATGACCTGGTCGTCGTAGCTGATATCGATCGTGCCGCGCGTGATGTAGAACGACTCGTCCCAGTCGTGGCTGTGCGGCGGCGGTCCGCTGCCCTCTTCGCCCTGCTGCAGGAACACCTCATACCCCTGTGTGGCGGTATTCGGCGCCAGCACCGTGATCTTTTCGCCCACCACGTTGAGCGCGCGCGCCTGCGCGTCGGGAGTCACTGCGAACGGTTGCGGCTTCATGGTCGGCTCCATCCGGCAACAAAGGCCCCGCAGGGCCTGTGCTGTGTACTGCAGTGACCGCCGGCGCCGTCGGTGCGCCGGGGCCAGTCCGCATTCGTGTGGCATGCCGACGGCGGGACGTTGCTGATCCTCGATCCAAGATAGCAGACGCCCCGCGCGTTGCGCAGACGGCCGGATGGCTTACCAGTGGAATCCTGCAGCCACGCTCGCGCCGTACGTACTGCGCGCGGTGCTGCCGGTCAGCTTGTACACCCAGCGACCACCAGCCGACATCAGCGATGCACCGATCGCCAGACCGCTCTGGCCGCGGTAGGTCGCGCCGCCAAGGGCGATCATGCTCTTCCCCGGGACGGTCGACTGGGGCAGTCCGGCCATGGCCATGGCGGCTGCCGTGCCCGCGTGCGCTTCCCGGCTCAGGGCATCCACGCGCTGGTCGGTGTAGCTGTTGGCCTGGCTGACGGCCCGCCGGCCGGCCTCGCTGGCGTAGTCGCGCAGTTGGCCAAGGTTGACCGCGTCGGTGTCCTGCGTCGCTGCAGCCACGTTAGTGATCTGGCGCTCGGCTCCGGCCGCGCCGACCGACACCGAATTGGCGCGGTCCGCTACCGAGTTGGTGCCGAGCGCCACGCTGCCCTGCGCCGTTGCCTGCGCATTGGCGCCGAGCGCCGCGGAGTCGCTGGCCTTGGCCTGCGCGTTCGCACCGATCGCGACGCTGTTGCTGGCCTGCGCCTGCGCGCCTGCACCCGCCGCCACGCCAAGAGTGCCGGCTGCTACTACCGCGGCATCGCTGCCGTCCTGCTTGCCGTCGGCATGGAAATAGGCGTTCTCCGCAGCGCCGCCACCACCCTGTTGCCCCATGCTGGTAATGCGGCCGTCAAGATTGCTCAGGGCCGAACCGACGTCGTTGAACGTGCCGCCGCCGAGCGTGTACGTTGGCGCGATGACAGAGCCATCGGCGGCAACGCCTGCTCCGCCACCGAGTGCAGCCAGGCCGCCCTTGAACTGACCGACGTTGACGGCGTCCTGGTCGGCGATGCCTGCACCAAGCATGCTCACTCTCGTGCCCTGCATGTTCACGCCTTCAAAGAACGTTGCAGTCTTCCAGACATCGAGGTAACCACCAATCGATAGGGAATCCACGCCGACATTGCTTTGCTTGTTCAGGTACATGACGATGTTCGCGCCTGGGTTGCCTGCACCAGACGGACCGGGGCCTGCCTCAGGAACAATGCAGTCGTTGCCCCCTGCGGCATCGATCGACGTAAGCCCCGGCTCAAGGGTTGAGCAGACCGTGCCGCCCTTAGAATACTGATCATTGCTGATCACCACGACGGCGTTCGCTTCCCCCATGCCGAATGCGAGCGTCGATACGGCAACCAGTCCTTTCGAAACCTGGGACAAGCCACTGGTCAAAATGCTTCCAACACGACAGCTCCCGCTCTTATGGTTTGCCATAAAGATATCTCCCTCAAGAAATTCCCATTAGTCCTGTGATTCGTTGCTTGTCGCTCTGCACAGTGGCAAGAAGGATCAGCGCGCTGTGGAAAGCGATGGGAATTATTCGTTTTCATCTAAGGGCATAGATGCATCATTCCCTGAATACACTCGAGGAATCTTCCAAATATCAATAGGCAACTTCTGTATGACACCGGACTCTCCACGCAAAACAGCATTCATTGCGCCAGATCACTAGTTGGCACCATCGGCTTTAGTAGCGTCCGAAATTCGTATAACCGCGAGCCCGTTTCACTGAGAACGATGTCTTGTACTCGCGGACATGAATGGAGATTTCCGAATGCTGACCCGACGCGATTTACTCAGATCCATCCCTTCCGCCGCCCTGATGGCAATGGGCCCCACCTTCCCGGCGCACGCAGATGGCACGCTCGGGAAACTGCCCATTACCGATCCGATGGAAGACCTGAAGACCATCCTCGAAGTCGTGCTTGCGGAGATCCCTGTTGTCGGCGGCGCCATGTCCGCGCTGGTCGGATTGCTCTGGCCGGTGGAACCCGCGGATGTCTGGGAGGACATCCGGAAGAAGGTGGAAGCCCTGATCGACCAGAAGATCAATGACGCGGTCTACAGCTTGCTGAAGAGCAAGCTCGATGGCGTCGGCAATACGCTGAAGCTGTACCTGAACGCCGTCGCCACCGGCGACGTCTCGAACATGCGCATGCAGTTCATCGCGACCAACACGCAGATGACGCAAGCGGCATCGGAATTCCGCAACCCGGACTTCCAATGGGTACTGGCTCCGTTGTTCGCGATCTTTTCCCAGCTGCACGCCGTGCTGCTTCGCGATTGCGTGCTGCATGGCAGGGACTGGGGATGGAACACGGCCACCTACGAGAGCTATGTCAGGCTCGCCGGCGATACGATCAACGAGTACCACGCCTATCTGGACGCCGTCGTCAGGAAGGAGCAGGAGCGCCTCACACCCGCCGCGCCCACGAGCCCCGGCAAGCACTACACCGCCATCTACAACTACTGGCAATCCTTCGCGCAGAAGAAGCAGGTCCTGTTCGGCGACTACATGCTGCTGCTGATCGCCCTGGACCCGATCAGGAGCCCCGGCCCGGTGAAGACTATCCCGTTTCCCGACGTGTTCAGCGCTGCATACGGCACGGCTGACAACTGGGATGCCACGTGTCGCGGCTGGGCCGGCGCCGTATCGACACCATTCAGCCTGCCCGCCGCGAACATCTCGGAAATTTATGTCGAGCTGTTCAACTTCACGCCCCGAATCGTTGACGTCACCTATCCGGCCGGCACCGGGCCAAAGGTCTGGGGCGGCAACAGGCAAGACCGCACCGGCATCATCGCGGACCGCGTGGGCGGCGTGGAGCAATACACGGTCAGCATTCCGCAACCGACCGACGGCAAGACCTTCAACATCGCGGGCGCATCGATCCGCGCGGGCAGCATTCCGACTGCGGTTTCGCTGATCATGGACGACGGCAAGTCGATTGCGCTCTGGGACCGCCGCGATCTCGGCGGCCAGCAGTTCCAAGTGTCGGTGCCCGGCAGAAAGCTCACGACGCTCAACATGTGGTCCCGCAGCCGGTTCTATGACAACGATCTGGGCTGCATCATCTTCGGCTTCAGCCGCGACCCGAGCGATATTCCGCCTGCCGTCAGGGAGGCGCTCTACGTCACCGCGATCCAGCCGCCCAGTGTCGGTCCGCGGTTCCTGCCATCCGCCGTGTCACGCGATGTGCAGTACAAGCGCGATCGCTTCTGGCAGCAAGTGCGGAGCGCCAAGCCAGCACAATAACGACACGGCCGGCGTACCAGCGACCGCTCCAACAAAAACGCCCGGCTCGCTGAGCCGGGCGTTTTCGTTGGCATCGTGATTCCGCTGTTAGTGGCTTGCCCCCTGCACGGCGCCAATGCCGGTCTCCGACCGTAGCTCCTGTGCCTCGAAACCAGCCATGTCGATACGTGCGCGTGCGGACTTGTCGGTCAGCGAGAAGATCCAGATACCGACGAAACCGATCGTCATCGAGAACAGCGCCGGCGAGGTGTACGGGAACGGCGCATCCTTGAAGTGGAACACGTCGACCCACACCGCTTGCGACAGCACCGTGAGCACCACCGCCGACAGCAGGCCAAGGAAGCCGCCGATGGTTGCGCCGCGCGTGGTGCAGCCCTTCCACAGCACCGACATGAACAGCACCGGGAAGTTGGCCGACGCTGCCACAGCAAACGCCAGCGACACCATGAACGCGATGTTCTGCTTCTCGAACACGATGCCGAGCACCACCGCAACGATGCCGAGGATGATGGTCGTGATGCGCGACACACGCAGTTCAAGCGAGCTGCTCGCCTTGCCATGCTTGAACACCGTGGCATAGAGGTCATGCGAGACCGCCGATGCGCCGGCAAGCGTCAGGCCAGCCACGACAGCCAGGATCGTCGCGAACGCCACGGCCGAGATAAAGCCGAGGAACACGTTGCCGCCCACCGCGCTGGCCAGGTGCACCGCCGCCATGTTGACGCCGCCGAGCAGCTTGCCGCTGCCGTCCTGGAAGCTCGGGTTGGTGCCGACGAGCACGATGGCGCCAAAGCCGATGATGAAGGTCAGGATGTAGAAGTAGCCGATCCACGTGGTCGCCCAGAACACCGACTTGCGCGCTTCCTTGGCGTTGGGCACGGTGAAGAAACGCATCAGGATGTGCGGCAGGCCCGCCGTGCCGAACATCAGCGCGATACCGAACGAGATTGCCGAGATCGGGTCCTTGATGAAGTTGCCCGGGCTCATGATCGATTCCTTCTTGGCGTGGACCTCGACCGCCTTGGCGAACAGCGCCTCGGGGCTGAAGTGGTATTGCGCCAGCACCATGAAGGCCATGAACGTCGCGCCGCCGAGCAGCAGGCAGGCCTTGATGATCTGCACCCACGTGGTGGCCGTCATGCCGCCGAACAGCACGTACACCATCATCAGCGCGCCGACGATCACCACGGCGACCCAGTACTCCAGGCCGAACAGCAGCTTGATGAGCTGGCCCGCGCCGACCATCTGCGCGATCAGGTAGAACGCCACCACCACGAGCGTGCCCGATGCGGCGAATGCGCGGATCGGTCCCTGCTTGAAGCGGTACGCCGCGACGTCGGCGAACGTGAAGCGGCCCAGGTTGCGCAGGCGCTCGGCCATCAGGAACGTGATGACGGGCCAGCCGACCAGGAAGCCGATCGAGTAGATCAGGCCGTCATAGCCGTTGGCATAGACGGCCGCCGAGATGCCGAGAAACGAAGCCGCAGACATGAAGTCGCCAGCAATCGCCAGACCGTTCTGGAAGCCGGTAATGCCGCCACCGCCTGTATAGAAGGTCGCTGCGGACGTGGTCCGCTTTGCGGCCCACTTGGTGATGAACAGCGTGCCGATCACGAACACCACGAACATGCCGATGGCGGTCCAGTTGGTCGGCTGCCGGACGGCCTGCCCGAGGTCTCCGCCCGCGGCCAGCGCGGCGGTGGAAAGCAGCAGCGCGCTGCCGGCAATGAAGGCGTGGTTCGCTTTCATGCGACCTCCCGCTTGATCTGTTCGGTGAGTTCGTCATACGCGCGATTGGCGTGACGCACATAAAAGCCGGTGATGGCCACGGTAAAGAGAATCACGAACAGGCCGATCGGCATGCCCCACGTCATGACGCCCGCGCCGACCTTGGCGGCAAGGACTTCCTTGTCGAAGGCGATCAGCAGGACGTATCCGTAATAGATCACGAGCATCACCGCGGTCAGCGTCCATCCAAGGCGCGAGCGCTTGTGCACGAGCTCGCGGTACCGCGGGTTCGCTTTCAGTCTTGCGACCAGTTCTTCATTCATTTGTGTCTCCTGCCAATCGTGCTACGGGATTGCCGATCGCTGGTGGTCTCAGCTCCGGACCTTGCACATAAGGTAAAGCCCGCCCCTTACCTGCTTCTTACACGGGGCCCCGGAAGACACCGGGGAAAACACGTAGATGGTCGACGCGGAGGACGAAAGCGCCACCGGCCGCTGCATGGAAGCAGCGGCGGCGGCACTCGGCATTGGCGTCAGAAACGCTGTTCAGGATGGTGCGATGTGACGCGCGCTCATTCAGGCTTGACGCCTGCGTCGGCGATAACTTTTTCCCAGCGTGCCTTCTCCGCTTCGACGAACCGCGCGCCATCCACGCGCGACATCGGCATCGGATACGTACCCAGGTCCTTCAGGCGATCGACGAAGGGCTGCTGCGTAAGGCTCTGGTTGACTGCCGCGTTGATGCGATCCAGCACGGGCACTGGCGTGCCCTTCGGGGCGAAGATCGTGAACCAGCCTTTGGCGACGAGACCCGGCGCGATGTCTTTGGCGAGCGGTATGCCTTCGAGACCAGGCAATGGCACATCCGACGTCACGGCGAGCGCCCGCAGCCTGCCGCTGCGCACGAGCGGCACCAGCGGCGCGATGCCATCGACGTAGACGGGGACGTCGCCCTTCACCACGGCCTGGATAGCCTGCGTCGTGCCGCTGAAGCTGACCTGTCGGAATTTGATCTGCTGCGACTGGCCCATCATCTCGGCCGTCAGGTGCGGGACCGAACCGCGCGTGGGGCTGCCGATCACGACATCGTCGGGGCGTGCCTTGCCGTCCTTCAGCACATCGGACAGGTCCTTGTAGGAGGTCGCCGGGCCGGCGACGAACATCATTGGCGTGTAGGCCACGGTGGCGGCCACGGCGGCATCGCGCTGGATGTCGAACTTTGCTTCCTTGTACATCACCGGCGTCGTCACGGCCGCCGCCGCGTGGAACAGCACCAGCGTGTAGCCGTCAGCCGGCGCCTGCTTCAGCGCGCTCATGGCCACGATGCCGTTGCCGCCCGGCTTGTTCTCGACGATCACCTGCTGCTTCCATGCGCTTGTCAGGCGTTCCGCCATCTGGCGGGCAATGATGTCGGGCGCGCTGCCCGCGATGGAAGGGACAAGGATGCGGACCATCTTGTCCGGGTAGACCTGTGCGCTCGCTGGCTGCGCTAAGAGCATGCCGGTGAACGCGGCAATGGAGGTAATGGTGGCAATGGCGGTAAGGGGGCGCTTCATGTTGTCTCCGACGTCTTGTGCACCGGCAATATGAGGGTTGCTGGCGCTTTATTTGATATACGCTCAAATAAACATTTTAGGTTTATTGATTTAGTATCAAATAAGTGGATACCACTAGCGTCGGGGGCGTGCTTGTCGTGCTTGGCATGCGCTGCTGTTTCGCCGGCGTAGCCGGCGAGTCACTTTTGTCCGAGCGACAAAAGTAACCAAAAACGCGTTTTGGTTGCCCCAAAGGGGCGAATTTTTATCGTAGTGTGCTGAGGGTGTTGTACGGGTATGGGCTTCAGAGTCCGTCACGCTGCCTGCCGCGTGGGGCACCACCGTGGTCAGAATTCCAGCGCTGATTGAACGAACTCTGCAAGCGTCTGTGGCCCCTGCTGCGAGCGATATCGTGTGATCGCCTTCGGCTGCGCTACGCGCAGAGCCCTAGTCTGAGCACACAGGCCCAGGGCATACCACGCCTCGGGGACGATGCCCGCGCATGGTGTGCCGAAGTAGAGAAAGGACCTTGGACGAACCTGGGCGCCAGCGACGTTGATGATCTCGCATCCAGTCCATGACGTGCGCGCAGCGCAGCCGAAGGCGTCCCACCACTGACCGTGTTGGAACGCTGTACCCGAGTCCGTCTTGGGGATCGTCCAAAAGCCGTGCCGCGCCAGGCACAGGTTCTGACTCACATGGCGTAGCAGGTTGGAACGGCCGACCACCATCGCAGGCGTCCAAAGCCGTTCGAACCACTGCCGCCGTGGAATTGATGGCCAGCGGCAACGACGCGCTTTTCTGCCTACTCTTTTGTCGCTCGGACAAAAGAGTAGGTCGCCGGCTACGCCGGCGAAACAGCGGCGCCAGCCAAGAGCGATAACCCGGCAATTCTGCGGAAAACCCAAAAAATACCGGACTATGCCACGCGCGCACTCTTCTTTTTGACAGGCTTGGCATTGCGCGGCCACGCGTCAATGCCATCGAGCGTAATACGCAGCCCCTCTTCAAACGCCGTATCAGACGACAGCTTGGAAAACGCCTTGCTGACAAAGCGTGCCCCGGGATACTGCTCGGCCGACACGCCGTCGAGCTTGTTCTGAATAAAGGCCTGGTGATAAGCCGGCAACTGCCGTGACGCTTCGGCCATGCTGGCCGAAACCAGGTACTGCGCAAGGAAGTGGTACGCCAGCGCAACCTGCTCCGCGGAAAAACCGCCCTGCATGATCGCCGACGTCATGCGGTTGAAGAACTCCAGGCCGTAGTCGGTTTCGCCGGGCTGCACATCCTGGAACAGCCGGTACCGGTTGTGCGACGCCACGTAGTTGCTGACGCCGGGATTCTCGATCGCCACCTGGAAGCTGAGCCGCGCAATGCGCTCGACATCGGCACGCCAGTCTCCGGTCAGCGGCGGGATGCGCAGCGTGCGCTGGCGATAGTAGTCATTGAGCACGCCGGTGACGAGCTGGTCGCGGCCGCCAAGGTAATAGTGGATCAACCCCGGCGCCACGCCGAAATCCTTGGCGAGCTGCACCATGGAAATCTGGTCCAGAGGCATGGTCTTGGTCAGCTCGATCGCATGCTGCAGGATGGTCGTGCGGCTGAGCATCGGCTCGGCGCCGATCGGCGATTCCGTCTTGGGCGGGCGTCCGCGCCGGCGCGGCGTGGGACTCGGCGATGGCTGTGCGGCGGCCTTGGCTGCGGGCGATTTTCGTGCGGCAGGCATGATCAGGAGGCGAAGCGGACCGGCTCGGAATTGGTGGTGTGCCAATTCTATCCGGCTTCGCCTGTTCTGCCACGTTCAGGCGCTCCTACGCGGATGCGGCCGCCGCGACGGAGGGATGCCGGTGACCCATCCGGTATCGGCCGAGGGACAGCACCAGTCCCGCGGCAACCAGCAACATGCACGGCAAGACCAGCAGCGGCACGTCATAGCTGCCGTGACGGTCGAACCATGCGCCCAGCCCGATCGGTCCGATCACCGCGCCCAGGCCATAGCCCGAAAATGCAATGCCGAACAACGAGCCGAACGACGCGAGCCCGAAGTACGAGCGCACGAGATAGGAAATCAGATCGCCCTCCGCGCCGATCGTCAGCCCGATCAGCGTCGTCGCCACCAGCAGCGTCGCGTAGTCGTGCGAGCCACGCAGCAGGTACACGCCGATGGCGCCGCCGACAAAGAACACGCCCGCCACCAGCGGTGCATGGATACGGTCGATCAGCACGCCGGTCAGCAAGCGCCCGATCAGCAGCCCGACACCCACCATCGACGCGCTGCGCGCTGCCATCGCCGCGTCGAAGCCGCGATCCGCGAACAGCGACGGCAGGTGCGGTCCAAGCGACAACGTTGCCGCCGAGCTCAGCACGAAGACCAGCCAGATCGTCCACAACCGGTAGCTGCGCAACGCAGCCGCCAGTGGCAACCCCTCCGGCGTGGCCAATGCCGCATGCCCTGCCCGGCTGCTGCGCGAATAGCGCTCATGCAGCAGGCTGCACGCCAACAGCGACAGCACCACCGAGCCCGCGCCAAGGCCAACATAGGCGCTGCGCCAGCCAAACGTGGTCACGAGGTATTGCGCCGTGATCGGCAGGATCACCGTGCCCGCGCCAAGGCCGCACATGGCGATCCCGAGTGCGAGCCCGAGGCGCCGGTCGAACCATTGCGGCAACACGGCAAGATAGCCGAGCACCGATGTGGCCGCTCCCGAAACCCCGACCACGACGGACAACGCCACCCACGCCAGCATGCTGCCGTCCTGCAGCGCCATGGCGGCCGTCGCGAGGCCGAACACGACAGCCGAACACACAATCACGCGCCGGATGCCGAAGCGGTCCATCATCGCGCCCACAATCGGACTGACGATCGCCAGGCCAAACATCGACGCCGCATAGGACAGCGAAGCCTGCGACCGCCCCCAGCCGAACTCGGCGGCAAGCGGCCGGACGAAGACGCCTGCCGTGGCGTTGAACAGCGGCGCATAGCCGGCGAGCATGCCGAGTGCTGCACCAAGAATCACACCGATATAGATGCGGACGGACACGCGCGGCTGCGCGTCGGGGGCGGTTTGCATGGGATGGTCTCCTGATTGTCGGCACCGCCTTCTGTGGGCGGTTGCCGGATGGGAACTGCGGCAGTCAGCGCAGCCCGGCCTGGCTGCCGAGGTAAGCGCCCGCGCCAGGTGCGGTGGCGGCAAGGCCAAGCCTGCGCAGCATCTGCCGCGCCGTGCACACGGCCGTGGAAGTCACGGGAATGCCCAGTGCCAGCTGCGCGGTTTCGATGGCGGCCAGCGACGGCATCTGCACGCAGGCCGACAGCACCACGGTATCGACGCCTTTGACGTCGAGACGCTTCACGTCTTCCAGCAGTTGCAGCGGATCGCGCTCGCCAACTTCCAGGTTGTCCAGAATCGAGAAGTTGATCACGTCCCTGACCTCGATGCCTTCATGTTCGATGTACTCGACTACCGTCTTCGTCAACGCATCGCTGTACGGCGCCATCAGCGAAATGCGGCGCGCGCCGAAGTCCTTCAGTTCTTCGACGAGCGCGCCTGCCGACGTCATGATCTGCGGGCGATACGGCGCGTCGGCAATCGCGCTGCCGAGTTCGTCGATCACTTGCCGGTGGTAGCCCTTGCCCATGCACATGGTGGCGACCAGGCATGCCGTGCTCATGACATCGACGCGTGCGTCGGCCAGTTCCAGCGCACAACGGCCCATGTCACGGTTCATTCGCTCCAGCTCTTCGGCCACCACGCGATGCATGCGCACACGGCTGGCGTGAAAGCTGAACTGTTCGGGCAGCGCCTGCATGCGCGCGGCGAAGATGGCGGGAACCTCACGCTCCATCGTGATGTTGGAGCTCGGGACAATTTGTCCGATTCGATACTTCATGTTTGGCAATTCCGGGAACGTTCAGAGACTAGAGGGCAGGCGCGAGAAAGCGCCTCAGCACATCGCGCAGTGAATCAGGGATCGGCGCGCCTTCACGGCGGTCCAGATGCACGCAGATCGGCGAGAACATCGCGTCGAACACCGGCGAGCCGTCGGGGCGGCGCGCCACGCAGCGGATGTCGAACGAGCGCGTGCGGATGGCCTCGACGGTGCAGGTGATGTCGATCACGTCATCAGGCCAGAGCGTGCCGATGAACTCGAAGCGCATCGCCTTGCACGGTGTGTCGACACCGTGCATCGCACCAAGCCTGCCCCCGCCCGCCATATGCGCGGTGAAGAGGCCCACCGCGCCCAGAAGGTAATCGGTGAAGCGGCCCGTGTAGACCACGCCAGCAGGATCGCAGTCGCCCCAGCGCACGCACCGCCTGACGACGAACGGGCTTTCGCTGAGCATGTACTCGGTGGCGTGGATCATGGCAGGCCCACGGCAGCGCCGCCGTTCACGCCACCCGCGGCAAGCTCGGCCATCAGCGCCGGAAACTGCGCGCGCAGGCGGTCGGCATCGACACGGCCCGTTCGCGTCATGAAGCGGTACACGAACTCGTGCGGCGTCGGCAGCTCCATCCATTCGCGGATGTTCTCGTACCATGTGTACGACGCCTCCGACGCACTGATCAGCTTCGCCTTTTCTGGCTTGCGCACGGCGTCGTACTGCCGCAGCGCGGCGGGTACGTCTGCCGGATGCGCGACGATCGCGTCGGCCAGTGCCATCGCGTCCTCCATGGCAATGCGCGTGCCCGAGCCGATCGAGAAGTGCGCACTCGTCAGTGCATCGCCGATCAGCACCTGCCGTCCGACATGCCAGTTGGCATTGAGGATGACCGGGAATTGCCGCCACACCGAGTTGTTCGACACCAGCCCGTAGCCATCAAGCTCCGGCGCGAACACGCGCTCGAACAGCGCCTGCCGCGCTTCCGCGCTCATGTCCTCCATGCCGAAGTCCAGCCATGTCTGGTGGTCGCATTCGGCGACAAACGTGCTCATCGAATCGGAGTACGGGTAATAGTGGGCGACAAAGTAGCCGCCCTCGTACTTGCGGAACACCAGCGCAGGACTCGGGAATGGCTTCTCCACGCCGAACCACGCGAAATGATTGCTCAGCAGGCGACGGGTGGTGCCGAAGCCCGCTTCGTTCGCCGCGCGCAACTGGGAGTTGATGCCGTCGGCGCCGACGATCAGGTCGGCATCGATCGTGTCGAAGTCGGCGATGCGCTTGTTGTACGTCACGCGCACGCCGAACTCCAGCGCACGCTGCTGCAGCACGGACAGCAAGCTGATGCGCGGGATGGCGCCACCGCCGGCTCCCGGCTTCTTCATGATGATCGGATGCTCGTGGCACACGATCGAATGCTGGTCGTTGAAGCGCATGACCTGCGCGAGCCGATCCACGACCGTTGGCGACGCCGAGCGCAGGTTCGCCATGCCGGTGTCGGCCAGCACCACGCCGAAGCCGAACGTGGCGTCCTCGGGGTTTTGCTCGAAGACGTCGATATCGACATCCACCATGCGCTCTTTCAGCAGGATCGACAGGAACAGCCCGGACGGCCCGCCGCCGATGATGGTCACCTTCATTGCGCGGCTCCCGGAGCGATCACCAGCGCGTCCATGTCGAACTGGCGGATCTGGCCTGCGAGGCCGCCGGTCAGTGCGCCGTACCACACCGCGGGCTTGAAGCCGAGTTCCTTGCGGCGGAACGTCAGCGTCGGGTTGCCATCGATGCGCACATAGCCGTTGCCAAGCGCGGTAGTCCGGTATCCGTCGGTCTTGCGCGCCACATCGATCAGCGGCGCGAACTCGGGAACGTCGAGCACGTAGACCGATGCCTTGTCGCTGTCGCCCGTAGTGCCCTCGATGTGCCCTGCCTTGCGCTGCCACACCGGCTCGATCGACGCGAATGCCGCGCCATCGTCGCGTGCGCGCTCGAGTTCGATCGCCGAGTCGATGGTGAGCGCGGCATCGCGCTTGTCCGCATCGCTGAATGGTCGCACCTGCCAGGTGATCTCGATCGGGTAGCCGTTCGGGTCGTTGAAGTAGATCGACTCGATCACTTCGTGGCGGATCTGGTAGCGCAGCGGAATGCCCACGGCTTCCACGCGCTGGCGCCATTGCAGCAGTTCCGCCTCGTCGCGCACGCGCCATGCCGTGTGCGTCGCGCGGTCCTGGTAGTGCTCGCGCACGGTCAGCCAGTCGGGGCGCTCGGTGCCGATGTAGTAGAAGAACGCGATGGTGCTGCCGCTGCCGCTGTCGAAGAAGAAGTGCAGGAAATCGGCGTGATTGTCGGGACCCCAGCCCTTGGCCGAGATCGCGTGGACCAGCGGCAGGCCAAGCAGGTCGCGGTAGAAGTGCACGGTCTCGGCCAGCTTCCAGGTGGGCCGCGCGGTGTGATGGACGCCGTGCAGGGCTACTGCGGGAATGGCGGCTTGCGTGGATTCGGTCATGTCTCTTCCTTTCTTGCTTGCTGTGTCACTGGCTTTGCTGCGCGGCTTCCTTCGCCGTCTCTGCCTGCAGCAGTTGCACGATGCGGTCGCGCAGCAGCACCTTACTGAGCTTTCCTGATGCGGTCAGCGGGAATTCGGGAATGATCTCCAGTCGCTCCGGCCACTTGAACTTGGCCAGACCGGCTTCCTGGAGGAACTGCGTCAGAGCCGGCAGCGTCAGTCCGGCGGCCGCCGCGATAGGTTTCAGCAGGACGAAGGCGCAGACACGCTCGCCATAGACCTTGTCCGGCATGCCGACCACTGCCGAGGCGAGAACGGCAGGATGCTCGTTGATGACGTTCTCGAGTTCCTCGGCATTGATCTTTTCGCCGCCGCGGTCGACCACGTCCTTGATGCGGCCGCGGAAGAAGAAGTAGCGCTTGCCATCGACGACGCTCCACGACATCAGATCGCCCGAGCGGTAGAAGCCGTCGGCCGTAAAGCGCGTCGCGTCTTCCTTCTCGGACTTGTAGTAGCCGCGAATCGTGTACGGACCACGGAACAGCGCCTCGCCGACCTCGCCTTCCGGCACCTCCTCCTCGGTGCCTGGATAGACGATGCGGACTTCATCCGCGGCCGAGACGGGGCGCCCGATCGACTGATCGCGGATGTCTTGTGGATCATCGGGCCGCGTGAACATGATCACGCCTTCGGTCATCCCGAAAATATGCTGCGTGGGCGACCCCGTCAGGCGCGTGAGGTTGGTGGCGTTCTTCGGCGCAATGAAGTTGCGGCGCGCCTTGTCGGCGGGTGTCGACTGCAGCAGCACGGGGGCGATGCGGTTCAGGATCGGCCCCGCTACGCCGAACCATGTGGGCTCGTAGTCGCGGACGAGCGCCTGCAGCGTGTCTTCGGAGATATCCGGCGCGACAGTCACGGCGGCGCCGCTCAGCATCAGCGGCCCGAAGAAACAACCCATGTTGAGGTTGTGCATGTACGGCGTGGGGAAGAACAGCACGTCGTCCTCGGTGTAGCCATTCCAGTCGGCCACCGCACGCATGTTGTACAGGTACTCGTTCTGGAAGCGCGGGATGATCTTGGGCACGCCCGTCGTGCCGCCGGACAACTGGAACACCGCAGCCTGGAACGGCTCATGCGTGACGTCAGAGAGGATCTTCTGCGCGCGCCCGAGCGGCATGTCGCGGATCAGGTCGGCGAGCAGCACGGCGCTGCCGCGGCGCGTACCACGCGCCTGCAGGATGAATGCAAGGCTCGGCACCTCGTCCTGCATTTCTTCGGCAAACGCGACGTCATCGAACTTCGGGTCATCGCCCTGCACAAGATGCAGCCGCGCTTCGCACAACTTGCCCAGATAGCTGATTTCGAGCTTGCGGAACGCCTGCAGCGAACACAGCGGAATGATGCCGGCCTTCAGGCAGCCGAAGAACGCCAGCAGCAGCTCGTTGCAGTTGCCGCACTGGAACACCGCGCGGTCGAGCGGCTTGAGGCCAAGCTCGAGCAGCGCCGCGCCGAGCCGGTCGGTCTGCTCATCGAGCATCTGGTAGGTAAAGTCGCCTTCCGGCCCGACCAGCGCGAGCCGGTCCTTGTTCTCGCGGAACGACTGCCGGAACGCACCTGCCAGCGTTTCGCCGGTCAGGTAGCCGTCCGCAACGTACTGTCGCAGGCGGTCTTCATCGGGATAGCGGACGCCGTCCAGCAGCACTGACGGGCGCACGTGGGTGGGTTGCAGCATTGTCTACCTCTGTCGTTATGTTTTTTCCGGGGATTGCCCGCTCAGGCCATCGTCTCGCGCAGCCACGCGACGATATGGCGGCCGGCAACTTGCTGTCCCGGTTCTTCCTCACGGCTGAGGGCCATGCCGTGGTGATTGCCGCGCACGCGGATGTGGCGCTTATTGGACGCGGGGATCTGCTCGTAGATCTCTCTGATGTCGGCCGGAAACGTGCACTGGTCGCCTGTGTATTCGATCAGCAGCGTCGGCTGGTGCAAGGCGTGGAGCGTCTTGTCCAGTGCCGCGTTGGAAGACAGCCCGGACCACGTCGACAGCCACGACTCCGGCGTCACCGTGCGGCCGAAGCCGACGCTGCCCCAGTTCGACGTGAACGGGTCCTTGCCCCACAGCGATCCGGTCTTGCGGTCCGAAGGGTCCAGCGTGATGTCCCACGAACGCAGGTCGGCGTCGGTGCGCCAGACCTGGAAGATCGGCGCATGCGCGGCGGTGCGGCGGTCGGCATCGCTGACGGTACCCGCCTTGCACCTTGCCCTAGCCTCATGCTTCGCACGCAGCATCGCTTTGGCAGTTGTATCGATCCGGGCCACACGCGCGGCCTGCGCTTCGCGGTAGCGGGCGATGAAGTCGGGGGCGTAGCGGCCCTTGCCGGTTTCTGCATCGAAGCCATTGGCGCTGGAGAACGGATCGAGCGATGGGTCGGTCTGCATCGGATCATCTTCGTCGATGACCGAGGGGTCGATCCCGCTCATCAGCAGCTTGCCTTGTCCCGGATGCGGCGACACGAGGATGAAGCCGTCGACCTCTGGCATATGCAGCTCACCAAGATTCGTCGGCCGGCCGCCGGGCGTGCGGGCAATGCGCATCTCGCGCGGCGTCAATGCTTGCTGGTTGTAGAACGTGTAGAGGCCGGCGCCACCGGAGTTGCCGAGCATCACGATCTTCTCGTAGCCGAGATCGCGCAGATGCGACATGCCGGCGGCGACGTCGAACAGCGCAATCTCATGCTCGAGGCGCAGGTCATTGCCGATCGAACGCGGGCCCTGTACCCAGCAGGCACAGCCTGCATCGAGCACGAACGGCACGAGGTAATGCGTGATCGCCATCTCGCGCGGATGCATGAGGGAGACGACCGTCTTCTCCTTGCCGGTCATCGTGAACAGAAAGCCAAGCGTGCGTTGGCCGTCGGCGGTGCCCAGCGCGTAGGGGACCATCTGGTAGGGGCGATCCATCAGGCGGGCGTCCCATGAGGCGCCTCGCATGCCTGCGGTGATGGGGGGCTTTTCTTGATCGGTCACGGTGTCTCCTGGGGTTCGTTTTAAATGGGACCGTGTCAATAATTTAGGGGGTATTTGAGATACTGTCAAATAAATGTGGGATAGGGCTTGGGGTGGGTTGTCGGGCTTGGCATGCGCCGCTGTTTCGCCGGCGTAGCCGACGGGGGTTTTGTGGTTGGGATTGGGGGTGTCGCTCTTCGCTGGCGCGGCTGTTTCGCCGGCGTAGCCGGCGAGTCACTTTTTGTCCGAGCGACAAAAAGTAACCAAAAAGCGCGTCGTTGCCGCTGGCCATCAATTCCACGGCGGCAGTGGTTCGAACGGCTTTGGACGCCTGCGATGGTGGTCGGCCGTTCGACCCTGCTACGCCATGTGAGTCAGAACCTGTGCCTGGCGCGGTACGGCGTTTGGACGATCCCCAAGACGGACTCGGGTACAGCGTTCCAATCAGATCAGTGGTGGGACGCCTTCGGCTGCGCTGCGCGCGCGTCGTCGTCTGGAGGCAAGCGCATCAACGTCGCTGACGTCCGAGGTTCGTTTTTTTGCTCTACGCGCATGCATGCGCGGGCGTCTTCACCGAGGCGTGGTTTGCCCTGGGCCTGTGTGCTCAGACTAGGGCCCTGCGCGCAGCGCAGCCGAAGGCGATCACACGATATCGCTCGCAGCAGGGTCCACAGACGCTTGCAGGGCTCGTTCAATCAGCGCTGTAATTCTGACCACGGTCGTGCCCCACGCGGCAGGCAGCGGAAATCCACTCTGAAGCCCATACCCGTACAACACCCCTGGCACACTACGATAAAAATTCGCCCCTTTGGGGCAACCAAAACGCGTTTTTGGTTACTTTTGTCGCTCGGACAAAAGTGACTCGCCGGCTACGCCGGCGAAACAGCAGCGCCTGCCAAGAGCGATAACCCTCCCCCACCCCTACATCAATCCACCTGCGCATTCGACTGCTTCACCACCGCAGTCCACTTCTGCATCTCGCCATTCACGAACGCCGGCAACTGCGACGTCTCCACGGCAGCGGCCTCAAGCCCCTGCGCGGCAAGCTGCTTCTGTACGGCCGGATCCTGCAATACCGCCTGCATGGTCTGCACCAGCCGGGTCCGGGCGGGCGCATCAAGACCGGCAGGGCCTGCAAGCATGAACCATGCGGTCAAATCAAACCCCGGATAGCCCGACTCTGCGACGGTCGGCACGTCCGGCGCCGCCACTGAACGGCGCTGGCTGCTGGCCGCGAGTGCGCGCAGCTTGTGACCCTTCAGATAGGGCAGCACCGCAACCGGGTGATAGAACATGAAGTCGACCTGCCCACCCAGCACCGCAGTCAACGCCTGGCCGCCCTCCTTGAACGGCACGTGCGTCATGCTGACGCCGGCCATCGACTTGAGCAGTTCGCCGGCCAGGTGGCCCGACGTGCCATTGCCGGCCGAGCCGAACGACAGCTTGTCCGGATGCGCCTTGGCGTACGCGATCAGCTCGGCCAGCGTCTTGTATGGCGCATCGTTTCGCACCACGAGCAACGTCGGCGTGTAGCCCGGGATGCCGAGATACGAAAAGTCCTTGGCCGGGTCATAAGACAGCTTGCGGTAGAGCGCCTTGTTGATGGCGAGCGTGCCGACGGTGCCCATCGTCAGCGTGTAGCCGTCCGCCTTCGACTTGGCGACGTAGTCGGTGCCGATCGCGCCGCCGGCGCCTGCGCGGTTCTCGACGACGATCGGCTGGCCAAGCCTCTTGCTCATGGCTTCGCCGATGATGCGCGCGGTAAGGTCCGTGGACGTGCCCCCGCCGAACGGCACGACGAGCCGCACCGGCCTGGACGGATAATCGTCGGCACGAACGGTGCCTGCCGTGATGGAAAGGACTGCCAGGGCGGTCACGGCCGCCAGCATTGATTTCATGTCTCCTCCTTTGCGGATGATCAGATGATCAAGCTCCGGTCTGAGCCGGGCTTTCCGTTTGCGCCAGCCTGGCGCGGACTTCATTGCGTACCTGCGCGTCATGCTCGCCCAGCAGCGGCGGCGCGACGACATCGAGCGCGCGCTCGCCGTCGAACGACACCGGACTGCGCACGGTCTTGAACTCGCCGAGCGTAGGGTGCTGCGCAGTGACCAGCAGTTGCAGGTGCTGCGCCTGCGGATCTTCCAGCGCCTCGCTCGTGTCGTACATCGGCGCATGCGGCACGTCTTCCGCTTCGAGCCGCTCGCACCATTGCGCGCGCGGCCGCTGGCGGAACAACTCGCCGAGCAGGTCGATCAGCGTTTCCTGGTTGTCGATGCGCGTCTCGCGCGTGGCAAAGCGTGCATCCTTGAACAGGTCCGGCCGTTCGATGGCGTTGGCCAGCCCCTGCCAGAATTTCTCTGGCGACGACATATGCAGGGCAATCCATTTGCCATCGGCGCATTCCAGTACGTACGACTGCGAAACGCTCGGGCGGCTGTATGGGCCCATGACTTCGCCGGCCGAATAGTAATGCGTGAAGGCGTCGAGATTGAAGTGGCTCATCGCCTCGAGCATCGACACCTCGACCTTGCGGCCCACGCCGGTGCGGTTGCGCTCATGCAGCGCACCGAGGATGCCGTATGCTGCGTAGAAGCCTGTCATGGAATCGGCAATCGCGGGGCCCACCACACGCGGATTGGCCGGATTGACGAGCAGGTTCAGGAAACCACTGGCCGCCTGCGCCACGGTGTCGTAGCTCGGGCGTGAAGCCGCCGGTCCGGTGGCACCGAAGCCGCTGATGGCACAGTAGATCAGGCGCGGATTGATCTCGCGCAGCCGCGCTTCGCCAGCGCCCATGCGTTCCGCGGCACCGGGGCGGAAGTTCTGGATATAGACGTCGGCCTCGCGCACGAGCTCATCGAACACGGCCAGGTCGTCGGCATGCTTCGTATTGAGCGTGATGCTGCGCTTGTTGCGGTTGTAGGTCTGGAAGTGCGGACTATACAGGCCGCCCTTGAACGCGCGAAACGGGTCACCGGTCCCCGGTTGCTCGATCTTGATGACGTCGGCGCCGAGGTCGCCCAGCAGCATGCCCGCTGCCGGCCCCGTGATGAAGGTGCCTTGTTCGAGCACCTTTACGCCTTGCAGGACTTTGATCATGGCAGGCTCCTGCGGCGCATCAGGCCTTGGGGTCGAAGCCCGCGGGGACTTCGCCGGTGTAGGTGACCTCGCGCGTCGCCTGGTACGACAGCGCGAAGCCGATCGACTGGCGCAGTTCCTCGCTCAGGTGCGCGATCAGACCGCCGGTACGCGCCAGGATCGGCACGCCCTTGAGCGCATTGAGCGGGAAGCCGACGCCAAGCAGCACGGCGGGGATCGCCGCCGAGACATTGAGGCTCAGGTTCTTGCCGACGATGCCGGGAATCACGGCTTCCACCGCATCGGCAATCTCGATATAGGTCGTATCGGCGCCCGCTTCGCGCGCCACGCTGAACAGCGCCGCCACGCGCGGATCGCGCGCCTTGTGCAGCGGATGGCCATAGCCGGGAATCGGGCGGCGCGCCTCGCGCCAGGCGGTGACCACAGCTCTGGCTGCCTGCTCGATGGTCTCGTCACCCACCATGCGTTCGCGTACCTCGCTCAGCATCACGCCCGCAGTCTCCGATGCCCCGAGGATCACCGACCCGCAACCAAGGATGCCCGCCGCGACCGCGCCCTGCAGCGCGTCCGGTGCAGCGGCCAGCGTCATGCGGCTGGCCTGCACGCTGGGCACGAGCCCGTGCTCCGCAATGGCCACGAGCGTAGCGTCCACCACCTTCGTCGCGGCGGCGTCGGGGCGCTTGCCCGTGACGAGGAAATAGAAATACTCGGTAAAGCTGAGCTTGCCGATCAGGTCCTGGCACAGGTCCGCGCCGCGGACCACGATGGTTTCGGTGTTGGACGTGCTGATGCCCGTGTGGGGAATGGTTTCCTTGCCGATCTTCATGGCGATGCCTGTCTCCTTGGTTTATGGAACAAGTCTAGGGTCGCCGGACTACAGATGGTGATGATGAATTTCGCTTCAAACGATCGATGGCATCTATGTATGATGCGGACATCCCCCGATCTCCCCGGCGACTGCGCGGGGTCTGCGCCCCATGGAACTCCGACACCTCCGCTACTTCGAAGCGCTGGCCGAGACACTGAACTTCACGCGCGCGGCCGAGCGCGTGCATGTTACGCAATCGACGCTTTCCCACCAGATCCGCCAGCTCGAGGAAGAACTCGGCCACCCGCTGTTCGATCGCATCGGCAAACGCGTTTCGATGACGGAGGCTGGCGAAACGCTGCTGCTCCACATTGCGCCAGCGCTGAGGCAGGTGGACCGCGCCATCCACGCCGTGCGCGATGAGCAGGATCTGCTGGTCGGCGAAGTGCGCGTCGGTGCGACGCAGAGCTTCAACATCCAGCTCATCCCCCAGTGCGTGGCGTCGTTCCTTGGCCGTTACCCTTCGGTCCGCGTCATCGTCGAAGAGCTCGGCGCAGCCGACATCACGGCGCGCGTCGCCGATGGCACGCTGGATCTCGGCGTGTCATACCGGCCCACGCAGACCGACGCGCTGTTCTTCGAGCCGCTCTACAACGAAGAACTGAAGCTGGTGGTCAACGACCGCCACCCGATGGCGGGCCGCCGCCGCGCACGCATGATCGAGCTGCACGGACTGCGCATGGTGCTGCTGCCGCCGTACCTGGCCACGCGCCAGTTGCTGGATGAATGCTTCCGCGCTGCGGGCGCGGAGCCGCAAGTCATCGCCGAACTCAATTCGATTGCCCCGATGCTGGAGCTCGTGCGGCGTACCGATATTGCCGCAGTGATCGGTGAAAGCGCCGAGACTTGCGACGCGGGCCTGCGTTTCATCCCGCTGGAAAGTCCCACGCCACAACGCACGCCCGGCCTGCTCTGGAAGCGCGGCGCGCCGCGCGCGGTACCCGTGCGGTTCTTTGCAACGACGGTGCGGCGGATGGTGGAAGGGCTGGGGCAGAAGGGCTGAAGCGAGCCCCTCCCGGCCTCCGTCGTTGCGGTGAGCAAAGGTTTACGCCTCCCCTGCTTAAGAAGGGTTTCGCCCGCGCTTGTTCTGCGCGCTGCGCGAATAGCAGCATTACACCGTTGTATCGGCGCAAATGTATCGGATGTCTATCACCAAAATTGGTGACGACCTGCATTTCGAAAATTTGTAGTATCGCCCCCGCTTCCATCACGGATTGATATGTTCCGGCCGAAGCATCAGTACACAGCGTTCCTACAACGGGGGGAAGAAAATAATCATGAAGACCAAACTGCTTGTGTCCGCGCTTGCCGCGGCTGCACTGAGCGCCTGCGGCGGCGGCTCCGACTCTCAGTCATCCACGCCTGCGCCCGCGACTCCCACCACCAAGATCGCAGGCACGGCAGCAGTGGGCGCAGCGCTCGCCAACGCCACCGTCCAGGCCAAGTGCGCCTCGGGCAGCGGCACCGCCACCACGGCTGCCGACGGTACGTTCGCGATCGACATCCCGAACGCGAAGCGCCCGTGCGTACTGAGCGTCTCCACGCCTGACGGCACCACCCTCCATTCGGTAGTCGAAGCCGGCTCCGGCAACACCGCAACGGCCAACATCACGCCGCTGACCGAGCTGATCACCGCCTCGATCGCCGGCAAGAGCACCGAAGAATTCTTTGCCAGCTTCGACGAGCAGGCCCAGGCGAAGCTGACCACCGACGGCGTCTCCACGGCACTCGACAACGTCAAGCTGATCCTGACCGGCACGATCGACCTGGGCGGCATCGACCCGCTCAAGGACACCCTGGTTGCCGCGCACGGCAATACGCCGGGCAACGCGCTTGACCAGAAGCTCGACACCCTTGGCGAAACGCTGAAGGCATCGCAAACCTCCATCGCCGATCTGTCGAGCGCGGTGGCGTCCAACACTGGCTCGGCCAGCGGCGTGCAGACCATCCTGCAACCCGCTTCGGCAACGTGTGCGTCGTTCCGTAGCGGCAAGGTCCAGAAGGTCGATCTCACCGGCAATACCGTCCAGCGTTTCACGGTCGATGCGGTCAAGCTGACGCGCACAAATTATTCCACGAGCGCAGTCGAGCAATTCCAGGCGAACGACAGCCAGGCCTGCCGCTTCGGCAATGACAACGCGCGGATGCTGGTCTCGAAGTCGGGCATTGCACTCGAGCGCCGTGCCGGTGCGTCGAGCCTCGTGATCCCCGACCAGACCATCCCCCTGAGCGAACTCGCAGGCGACTGGAACGCACTCGCTTTCGAACGCGACGACACTAGCTCGCCCTACGGCACGGGCCTGGTCAAGTTCAGCATGGACAGCACGGGCAAGTTCACCAGCGGCGCGGATTGCAGCCTGAGCAGCTGCGACCAGTGGCCGGCTGCCGAACTGCCTTCGGCAGCGACGAATGCCGACGGTGGCTTCAATATCACCGACCCGTCGGGAACGGCCCGCGCATTCGCCTTCAAGGGCGTCGATGGCCAACTGGCGATCGTCATCGTGCACGGCGCCGGCTTCATGCTCGCGACGCGGCCGAAGGCCTTCGCGCTTCCGGCTGTCGGGTCCGTCAGCAGCTATTGGGATGCCACGCTGAACGCGAGCGGCGTGACCGATATCGTGGACGGCTCGCACACCGTGACGGCAGTCGATACGGCGGCGAACACCTATACGCGCCAGAACGCCGCAGGCCGCATCGATACGTGGCAGAACAGCGTGCCTTCTGTAGGCCTGCGTTATCGCGCACCGTCAACGGGCATCAACGAAGCGGTGTCGATGAACCTGGCCAACTCCGGCATCAGCGTGGCCATCAGCGTCAACCCGAGCAATGTGTTCTACAACATTTCGGTGGGTCGGCCGTAAGCTGGAAGTTCGGTAGTTTTGCAAGCCCCCTGCGAGATCGCGGGGGGCTTTTGTCTTTTTTGCCTTTTGCGCGGAGGGGATAGCTGAACAAAATGGCTCGTCAGCCTCCCTCCCTCGCGAGCCTCAAGGTTTCGTCGATCAGCGCCTCTGAAATGCGGTAGCCGTTCAACTGCATCTGATCAAGCGCCGGAGCGATGCGAACGATCTTGCCGATGCGCTTGGCTTGCAGCAGTACGCCCAACACGCCGAACAACGGCAACCCCTGGCGCATTGCGGCCTGGCGACCACGGCGTTCGTCCATCAGCACGCCGCACCCCAACGCATGAGCCAGGCTCAGCGCCTGCGCTTCACCGTCATCGAGATAGCTCGCGGCAGCGGTGTAGATGGCATCGTCGCGGCTGGGATGTACTTTCGCATGGGCGTGCACAAACGCAACGATCTCGGCAGCGCCCCGACGTGAGCGATCGGCCGTCGTTTCGTCTAGTACCACCTGCGGAACATGAACCACGTCAAATACCGCGGCCAGCAACGCCAAATGGCCACAACCGGCTAAAGCGATCAACGGCCCGGAATCTGAGACAACGACGGGCCGGCTCATTGGGCTCCATCGAAGGCGGCGAGCTCCTGCGCCAACTCAGAGCGATCGTAATCCACGACTGGGATTCCCTGCTCGCTCAGGTGGGCCAGGAATTGCGGCAGGCTCATCCGCGCCAGCTTGGCCGCGCGCGCGGAGGTGAGTTCTCCGCTCTTGTACAGGCTGACGGCCAGGGCCGTGTGGACGCCCATATGAAGCAGGTCATCGGTAAAGGGGACGCTGACGAACAGCGGTTGGCCGTGCCGCGTAACGAGCGAAAGCCGCCCTTCTTCAGCCTCTCGACTGAGGTCGCCGGAGCGTTCGCGAAGTTCGCGGATGGTGAAGGTGTGCATGGCAGCCACTCCAATTGATCCCCAATATTGGGGCACAACTGGCGTTAGCGTCAAGGGAGCCGGTGCGCGGCGCCGATTCATACGACCCGCCGGCAAATTGTCGGGAAGAGTGCGCCCCTGCGAGGCGCACAAAAAGAAAAACCCCGCACCAGGCGGGGTCCTTCCCTGCAGATATCCGTCCGACAACTTCAGAACGGAATATCGTCATCCATATCCTCAAACCCGTTCGACGGCGCCTGCTGTTGACGGCGTGCACCACCTTGCTGGCCGCCACCACCGCCACCACCTTGGCCACGGCCACCGCCATAACCGCCACCCGACGATTCGCGGTTGTAGCCACCACCACCGCCGCCGCCACCGCCGTAGCCGCCTTCATCACCGCCACCGCCGGCGCCTTGGCGTGCACCCAGCATCTGCATCTGGTCCGCGACGATTTCGGTGCTGTACTTGTCCTGGCCGCTCTGATCCTGCCACTTGCGGGTGCGGATCTTACCTTCGATATAGACCGACGAGCCCTTGCGCAGGTACTGGGCGGCAATTTCGGCCAGCTTGCCAAACATGGCGACGCGATGCCACTCGGTGGCTTCCTTCATCTCGCCGGACTGCTTGTCCTTGTAGCGGTCGGTGGTCGCCAGGCGCAGGTTGGTCACGGCGTCGCCGCTGGGCATGTAGCGGGTTTCCGGGTCCGCGCCCAGATTGCCGACGAGAATGACTTTGTTGATGGATGCCATGTGAATGTTCTCCAAAAGCCACGCGCTGCACTGAAAAGCGTGGCATTGCTCAGTAAGTAGGTAGTTTGAACCAGATTGCTGCAGGTGCGGCTACCGCATGGGGCGACGACTGCAAAAGCGACAACGTAAACGAATAACGCGCCCCCGGCAGACAAGTCGGGAAGCGCGGTCATGCTAGGGCATATTCGGCCGGGAACTGTTGCGAAGTGATGCGGGTGGCACCGCGTCAGGCCGTGGCCTGTGCACTGGATTGCCCCCTGGCCGGCGGCGGTTTCATGCTCCAGGCGATTATAAGCCAGACCAGAAGTACCACCGCGCATCCGACAAATACGGCGCTCCTGCCTTCGTGCTTGAGCAGCCAGCCGCCCACCACGCCACCAAGGAACAGGCCCATCGCCTGCGTGGTGTTGTACACGCCGAGCGCCGCGCCGCGCGAAGCGGCAGCGTAGCGCGAGACCAGCGAAGGCTGCATGGCCTCCAGCACGTTGAAGGCCACGAAGAAAAGCAGAAGCACGCCAACGATGGGCCACAGCCCGTGCACGGCGGCAAACAGCAGCTGCACAGCCGTCATCAGGCCCACGGCACCGAGCAGCACGGGGCGCACACGGCCATAGCGTTCCGCGGCCATCATCGGCCCGAGCATCAGTACGAACGACACCAGCACCACCGGCAGGTAGACCTTCCAGTGCTGGTCCAGCGGCATGCCAGCGTCGGACAGCATGGCCGGCACCACCATGAACATGGCGACCTGCGAGGCGTGCAGCGCGAGCACGCCGACATTCAGGCGGATCAGGTCGGGATTGAGCAGCACCTGGCGGAATGGCAGCCGCACCGGATGCGGCGGCGGCGGGCTAGGCACCACGAACAGCGTCACGCCGATTGCCACCAGGCCCAGTACCGACATCAGCGCGAAGATGCCCGGCATGCCGATCGCATGCAGCAGCGGCGAGGCAATCACCAGCGACAGCGCGAAAGTCAGGCCGATGCTGCCGCCGACCATGGCCATGGCCTTGGTGCGATGGCGCTCGCGCGTGAGATCTGCGATGCACGCGGTGATGGCAGCGGAGATCGCGCCGGTGCCCTGCAACGCGCGGCCCACGGTGATGCCCACCAGCGTATCGGAGAACGCGGCCACCAGGCCGCCGGCTACGAACAGCAGCAGGCCGGCCACCATGACCGGCTTGCGGCCAATGCGGTCCGACAGCCACCCGAGCGGGATGTGCAGGAAAGCCTGCATCAGGCCGTAGATGCCCATGGCCAGGCCGACGCGCTGGGCGTCATGGCCGTCTGGCAGCGCGCGCGCGTACTCGGCGAAGACTGGCAGGATCAGGAACAAGCCCAGCATGCGCAGCGCAAAAATGCTGGCCAGCGAGAGGCTCGCTCGCAACTCGGTGCGCGTCATGCGCTCGCGTTGCGGCACGGTCTTGGATTCGCCGGCAACGGCTGCATCTGGGGAAGAAGACGGGATCGGCGACATGGCGATCGTGGAATGGGTCAGGCGGGCTGCCGGCGCAGACGGCAATGGCTGTTTCGATCGGCATCCGGGGCGGAAGTTGCCATCCCGGGCGACCAGGCAAGCGCGGCAATCGGCCCTTTGGCCCGGTTTGCTTCAGTGCGCGCCTAGCGCAGGCAACCCGGGAAACCGAAGTTCGGTATATTAACAGGTTTGCTTCTTCGCGCTTTCCGGGTCACCTGGCCCGGCCTTGCGGTTTCAGGGATGGCGCATGAAGCACTGCATTTCAGTTTGGGATTTCCGTTAGACCGACCTGTCCATGCGCCTCGCGCCGACCGGCGGCCTGTCCGGCGACGACTTTTCGGCATATGGAAGAAATCAAGATCCGTGGGGCGCGCACCCACAACCTGAAGAACATCAATCTCGACCTGCCGCGCAACCGGCTGATCGTGATCACGGGCCTGTCGGGCTCGGGCAAGTCGTCGCTGGCGTTCGATACCCTCTATGCGGAAGGCCAGCGCCGGTACGTTGAGTCGCTGTCGGCCTACGCGCGCCAGTTCCTGCAACTGATGGAAAAGCCGGACGTGGACCTGATCGAGGGCCTCTCGCCGGCCATCTCGATCGAGCAGAAGGCCACCAGCCACAACCCGCGCTCGACCGTCGGCACGGTGACCGAGATCCACGACTACCTGCGCCTGCTGTACGCGCGCGCCGGCACGCCCTACTGCCCCGACCACAACCTGCCGCTGCAGGCGCAGAGCGTCTCGCAAATGGTGGACGCCGCGCTGGCACTGCCCGAAGACACCAAGCTGATGATCCTGGCGCCGGTGGTGGCCGACCGCAAGGGCGAGCACTCCGACCTGTTCGACACCATGCAGGCGCAGGGCTTCGTGCGATTCCGCATCCGCTCGGGTGGCGGCACCGCGCATGAAGCCGAGGCGAAAGTCTATGAAGTCGATGCGCTGCCCAAGCTGAAGAAGACGGAAAAGCACACCATCGAAGTCGTGGTCGACCGCGTCAAGGTACGCGCGGACATCAAGCAGCGCCTGGCCGAATCGTTCGAGACCGCGCTGCGCCTGGCCGACGGCCGCGCCGTCGCGCTGGAACTCGACAGCGGCAAGGAGCACATGTTCAGCTCGCGCTTCGCGTGCCCGATCTGCTCGTACTCGCTGCAGGAACTCGAGCCGCGCCTGTTCTCGTTCAACAACCCGATGGGCGCCTGCCCGAGCTGCGACGGCCTGGGCCAGATCACGTTCTTCGACCCGAAACGCGTAGTGGCCTTCCCGAACCTGTCGCTGGCCTCCGGCGCGATCAAGGGCTGGGACCGGCGCAACCAGTTCTACTTCCAGATGCTGCAGAGCCTGGCAGCCTTCTACGATTTCGACACCGACACCGCGTTCGAAGACCTGCCGGCCAACGTGCAGCAAGTGGTGCTGCACGGCTCGGGCGAAGTCGAGATTCCGTTCACCTATATGAACGAACGCGGCCGCACCACGGTGCGCGAGCACGTGTTCGAAGGGATCATCCCGAACCTCGAACGCCGCTACCGCGAGACCGATTCCGTGGCCGTGCGCGAGGAACTCGCCAAGTACCAGAACAACCAGCCCTGCCCCGCCTGCCAGGGCACGCGCCTGCGCACCGAGGCACGCCACGTCAAGATCGGCGAAGACGACCAGGCTCGTGCGATCTTCGAGATCAACGGCTGGCCACTGCGCGACACGCTGACGTATTTTCTGACGCTCGACATGCACGGCGCCAAGCGCGAGATCGGCGACAAGATCATCAAGGAAATCACCGCGCGGCTGAACTTCCTGAACAATGTCGGGCTCGATTACCTGTCGCTCGAACGCAGCGCCGATACGCTGTCGGGCGGCGAGGCGCAGCGCATCCGGCTGGCCTCGCAGATCGGTTCGGGCCTGACGGGCGTGATGTACGTGCTCGACGAGCCGTCGATCGGCCTGCACCAGCGCGACAACGATCGCCTGATCGGCACGCTCAAGCACCTGCGCGACATCGGCAACTCGGTGCTGGTCGTCGAGCATGACGAAGACATGATCCGCGCGAGCGACTACGTGGTCGACATCGGCCCGGGCGCCGGTGTGCACGGCGGCATGATCGTGGCGGAAGGCACGCCGCGCCAGATCGAAGACTCGCCGGCGTCGCTGACGGGGCAGTACCTCTCCGGCCAGCGTCGCATCGAAGTGCCGGGCAAGCGCGCCGCGCCGGACGATGAGCGCTTGCTGCGCATCGTCAATGCAAGCGGCAACAACCTGCGCAACGTCACGGCGGAGGTCCCGGTCGGGCTGCTGACCTGCATCACCGGCGTATCGGGCTCGGGCAAGTCCACGCTGATCAACGACACGCTCTACCACGCGGTGGCGCGTCACTTGTACGGCTCCACGCCGGAGCCGGCCGCGCACGACCGCATCGAGGGGCTCGAGCATTTCGACAAGGTCATCAACGTCGACCAGAGCCCGATCGGCCGCACGCCGCGCTCGAACCCCGCCACGTACACGGGCCTGTTCACGCCGATCCGCGAGCTGTTCGCGGGCGTGCCGTCGGCCAAGGAACGCGGCTACGATCCGGGCCGCTTCTCGTTCAACGTCAAGGGCGGGCGCTGCGAGTCCTGCCAGGGCGACGGCGTGCTCAAGGTCGAGATGCACTTCCTGCCCGACGTCTACGTGCCTTGCGACGTCTGCCACGGCAAGCGCTACAACCGCGAGACGCTCGAAGTCCTGTACAAGGGCAAGAACATCTCCGAAGTGCTGGACCTGACCGTCGAGCAGTCGCATGAGTTCTTCAGCGCGGTGCCGGTGGTGCGCCGCAAGCTGCAGACGCTGCTCGATGTGGGCCTCGGTTATATCCGCCTTGGCCAGTCGGCGACCACGCTGTCGGGCGGCGAGGCACAGCGCGTGAAGCTGTCGCTCGAACTGTCGAAGCGCGACACCGGCCGCACGCTCTACATCCTCGACGAACCGACTACGGGCCTGCACTTCCACGACATCGAGCTGCTGCTCAAGGTCATCCACAAGCTGCGCGACCAGGGCAATACGGTGGTAATCATCGAGCACAACCTTGATGTGATCAAGACAGCGGACTGGCTGATCGACATGGGGCCGGAGGGCGGTGCTGGCGGCGGTCAGGTGATTGCCCGCGGGACGCCCGAGGACGTGGCGAAGAGTAAGGCAAGCTTTACGGGCAAGTATCTCGCGCCGCTGCTCAAGCGCGGCTGAGCGCCAGCAGCCCGAACGGCGCCGGCTTGCATTCGGTGCCGCACGGCCTACCATGAACGGCGAGGACGGCCACCGCGGCCGTCGCCGCCCACACATGGAGGCCCGCCATGGAACTCCTGTCGGTACCGGTCACCAAGCCGGAAGCGACCAACTTCATCTTCGGCCAGTCGCACTTCATCAAGACCGTGGAGGACCTGCATGAGGCGCTGGTGGGCACCGTGCCCGGCATCCGCTTCGGGCTGGCGTTCTGCGAAGCGTCGGGCAAGCGATTGGTCCGCTGGTCAGGCACCGACGAAGCACTGATCGACCTGGCCTGCGAGAATGCCCGCGCGGTCGGCGCGGGGCACTCCTTCTTCATTTTCCTTGGTGACGGATTCTTTCCCGTCAATGTGCTTGGCGCAGTGCGTGCCGTGCCCGAGGTCTGCCGGATCTACTGCGCCACGGCCAACCCGACCGAGGTCATCGTCGCGCAGACCGATGGCGGCCGCGGCGTGATGGGTGTCGTGGATGGCGCGTCGCCGCTCGGCATCGAGACCGATGCGGATGTCAGCGAACGACGCGAGTTGCTGAGGAAGTTCGGCTACAAAATGTAGTCGCTCACTGCCGTGCGGCGGTACTGAGCTGCCGCACCGGCGGCGTGCCGGAGGCATCGTCTTCCTTCATGCGGCTGCGGTTCAGCACGCCCGCCTGTTCGAGCACCGGGTAAGCCGTCGCGCAAAACAGCGAGTTCAGACGCTTCAGTTCGCTGATCACGTCGAGGTGCAGCGAACTGGTTTCGATGCTTTCGGCAGTCTGCACGGCGACGCGCTGCAGGTGCGTGCGCGCGTATTTCTGCTCGAGCTCGCGGAAGTTCGCCTTCTCGGCCATCAGCGTCTGTGCGCTCTTCAGGTCGCCGTTGAGGAACACCGACAGGCCGAGCCGCAGGTTCGACACAAGCCGTGCGTGCATCTCGGCAATCTCCTGCATGCCCGCTTCCGAGAACATCAGGTTGTGGGCGATCTTCTTTTCCTTGGCATCGACCAGCACGCGTTCGATGATGTCGCCCGCATGTTCGAGATTGATGGTCAGCGAGATGATTTCGGTCCAGCGCTGGCCGTCACGTTCGTCGAGCGCTTCCAGGCTGATTCGGGTCAGGTAGAGCTTGATCGCGGTATAGAGATCGTCGACCTCGTTGTCGATGCGGCAGGTGGCGGCTGCGAGCTTGGCATCGTTGGTGCGCAGCACGCGCAGCAGGTTGTCGAGCATCTGTTCGACGCGATCGCCGATGCGCAGCACTTCGCGCGCGGCGTTAGCCAATGCGAGCGTGGGCGTGGGCAGCGCTGCCGGATCCAGGTGGCGCGGCGTGACCTGGCTTTCGCCGGTGTTGCGCCCGGGCAGCACCGCCTCGCAAAGACGCGCGAGCGGCGCGGTGGCGCCGAGCAGCAGCACCGCCAGCGCGACATTGAACAGCAGGTGGAAATTGACGATCAGGCGCTGTGGATCGTGGTCGATCAGCGCGAGCAGGTTCTCCGCCTCGCCCAGGAACGGCAACGCCACCACGCAGCCCAGCAGCCGCGACAGCAGGTTGCCGAGCGTCACGCGCTTGCCAGGCTGGTTGTTGCCCGAGGTGGTCAGCAGCGCCGAAATGCCCGAACCGAGGTTGGCGCCGAGCACGAGCGCCAGCGCTACATGGATCGACACCACGCCGGCCGAGGCCAGCGCGCCGCAGAACAGCACCACGGCCAGGCTCGAATAGCAGAGGATGGTCAGGAACGCGCCGATCAGCATGTCCAGCGCCGCGTCGCCGGTCAGCGTGCTGAACAGCACCTTGACGCCTGCGGCCTGCACCACGGGACGCGTGGCGATCGAAATCAGCTCGAGCGCCAGCGTGATCAGGCCGAGCCCGATCAGCACACGGCCGACGTGGCCGGGCTTGCTGCCTTTCCAGCTCAGGTGGAGGATCACGCCGACAAAGATCAGCAGCGGCGACAGCCACGACAGGTCCAGCGAAAAGACCTGCACCATGACCGCGGTGCCCACGTTGGCGCCGAGCATGATGGCCAGCGCCGGCGCTACGGCGATCAGGCCCTGGCCGACGAAGGAGCTGACGATGACTGCGGTGGCGTTGCTGCTCTGGACGAGCCCTGTGACGCCGAGCCCGGCGAGGAAGGCGGTGAACCGGTTGGCGACGCTGGTCGAGAGTACGTGCCGGAGATTGGCACCGTAGACGCGCAGGATGCCGACCTTGACGATGTTCGTGCCCCAGACAAGCAGGGCCACGCCGGAAAGAAGATGCAGAAGTACGCCCATTGCGCGTCCCTGTGTGACCGGTGACGGACACAGCTCGGAGGCTCCGCCCGGTCATCATGTTGTTGTCAATGGGTCATTATGCGCCCGACATGTAACCGGGGCAACGCTACGGGGCGCGGGCAGCACGCCCGCGATGCGCTCAGGGAAGCGCCACCTTGATGCCGAGGCCGACAAAGATCGCGCCGGCCGCACGGTCAAGCCAGCGCCCCGTGGCGGGCCGCTGGCGCAGCCATGCGCCGAGCCAGCCCGCGCACAGGCCGAACAGCGAGAACACCACTGCCGTTTGCAGCATGAACACCAGCCCCAGCAGCACGAACTGCAAGGCCGGGTGCGTGGCATCGGCATGCACGAACTGCGGCAGGAACACGAGGAAGAACAGCGTGACCTTCGGGTTCATCATGTTGCCGAGCACGCTCTGCCGGAACACCTTGCCGAGTGGCACCGCGGCCACGTCGGCACCCTGCGCGAGCCCGCCCTTCGCCCGCAGCGCCTGGATGCCGATCCAGATCAGGTAAGCCGCACCGGCGTACTTGATCAGCTGGAACGCCAGCGGCGACGAGCGCAGCACTGCCGCGAGACCGACCGCGGCGATCATCGTATGGAACAGGCAGCCGACCGCAAACCCGAGCGCTGCGACCACGCCTGCACGGCGCCCCTGTGCCATGCCGCGCGCCAGCACCTGCAGGTTGTCCGGTCCGGGGGCCAGGGTGATGGCGATCGACGTTACAAGGAACAGCAGCAGGTCGGGCATGAAGATCTCCGTCGGAAAGGATCAGGCAGCGCGCGCGGAACGCTCAATGGCCGTCGAACCGGCACACCGTGAACAGCGGCAGACCCGCATTCTGCAGCAGCTTCGAGCCGCCGAGTTCGGGCAGGTCGACGATCGCCGCGCCTTCCACCACGGTGGCGCCCAGGCGCTCGAGCAGCTTGCGACCGGCCATCATGGTGCCGCCGGTGGCGATCAGGTCGTCGATCAGCAGCACTCGATCGCCGGGCTTGCATGCGTCGGCGTGGATCTCGACCGTGGCGCTGCCGTATTCGAGCTCGTATTCCTCGGCAACGGTCTGGAACGGCAGCTTGCCCTTCTTGCGGATCGGCACGAAGCCCAGGTTCAGTTCGTACGCGACGATCGCGCCGAGGATGAAGCCGCGCGCGTCGATGCCCGCGACCAGGTCGAGCTGCGCGTCCATGTAGCGGTGCACGAAGACGTCGATCAGCACGCGCAGGGTCTTGGGGTTCTGCAGCAGCGGCGTGATGTCGCGGAACTGCACGCCGGGCATGGGCCAGTCCGGCACGGTTCGGATGCGGTCGCGCAGGTAGCCGGTGACGTCGCCGAGATCGGGGGACTGGATGAGGGAATCTGCCATGGAAATCGTGAAATGAAGGTTGCGCCACGCGCGCCGGCACATCGCATTGGCTGCGGTAACGGGCTACCACCCGGGCCGCGCGGGCCGCACGCAAAATGGCCCTGCCGGTGCCGCGCCTGGCCCGACGGGCCGGCCGGGCACCCGTAACCATACAGGAGACCGCGATGGCAAAGAAGATTCTGATGCTGGTAGGCGACTTCGCCGAAGACTACGAAACCATGGTTCCGTTCCAGGCGCTGCAGATGGTGGGCCACACCGTGCATGCGGTATGCCCGGAAAAGAAGGCGGGCGAAAGCTGCGCCACTGCCATCCACGACTTCGAAGGCGATCAGACCTATACCGAAAAGCGCGGCCACAATTTCACGCTCAATGCCACGTTCGCCGAGGTTGATCCGGCCGCCTACGACGCCTTGGTCATCCCTGGCGGTCGCGCCCCGGAATATCTGCGCCTGAATGCCCGCGTGCTGGAGATCGTGCAGCACTTTGCCAGCACCAACAAACCGATCGCAGCGGTCTGCCACGGTGCCCAGCTGCTGGCCGCGGCGGGCGTGCTCGAAGGGCGGACCTGTTCGGCCTACCCCGCCTGCGCACCGGAAGTGAAGCTGGCCGGCGGCAAATACGCCGATATCCCGGTCGACCAGGCCCACACCGACGGCAATCTCGTGACGGCGCCGGCGTGGCCCGCTCATCCTGCATGGCTTGCCCAGTTCCTTGCCGTGCTGGGGACGCGGATCGTACATTAGAGGCTTCCGAACGCGGCGCGGCCGGTCCTGGCAGGCGCCGCCAGCACGGGGGTTCCCATGTGTGAGATCTTCATCCGCGCCAATCCGCAGTCCTACGAATGCCAGGCGCGGTCGCTGCGGCTGCATGGCGTTGCCACCAGCATCCGCCTTGAAAACCTGTTTTGGGAAGTACTCGAAGAACTGGCCCAGCGCGACGGCATGACCGTCAACCAGCTCATCACACGACTCCATGACGAGCTCACTGCACATCGCGGCGACGAGGCGGTAGCCGGCAATTTCTCGTCATTCCTGCGTGTGTGCTGCCTGCGCTACCTGATGCTGCAAGGCAAGGGCCGAATTCCTGCGGACACCGGCGTACCGATCCGCTCGCTCGACGCCCATGCGGTGCTGGACAATCTGCCCGCGTCCTGGGCGGAAGCGCCGGCCGGAGCGGCGCACTAGTCGCCCATAGCGCCTTCGTCTTCAGTCAGTCAGGATCCGCGTCTCCGCCGCTTCCAATGCCTCCGGCGTGCCACGCAGCACGATGATGTCGCCAACTTCGAGGATGGTGTCGGGCTCCGGATCGAAGGCACGGATGCCGCGGCGGCGTACGGCCGTGACCTCGGCGCCGATCCGCTCGAGCCCTAGCGCGCCCAAGCGCCGCCCGACCGCCGTCGCGGCCGGCGCAAGCGATACCGAATGCAGCCGCACGGTATCGCGCTCGACCATGTCCTCCTCGTCGTCGCGGCCGTGGAAGTAGCCGCGCAGCAGGCTGTAGCGCGCATCGCGCGCTTCCTGGACGCCCCGCAGCACGTGACGCATCGGCACGCCCAGCAGCACCAGCGCGTGCGAAGCCAGCATCAGGCTGCCCTCGATGATCTCCGGTACGACTTCGGTGGCACCGGCCTTCTGCAGCGTGTCCAGCTCCGAATCGTCGACGGTGCGCACGATCACAGGCAATGCGGGGGCCAGTTCCTGCACGTGGTGCAGTACCTTGAGCGCGGACGGTGTGTTCGCATAGGTGACGATGACGGCGGCGGCGCGGTGGATACCGGCGGCAATCAGCGCCTCGCGCCGCCCCGCGTCGCCGTAGACCACCGTGTCGCCCGCCGCTGCAGCATCGCGCACGCGGTCCGGGTCAAGGTCGAGCGCCACGTAGGTGATGCCCTCGCGCTCGAGCATATGCGCCAGGTTCTGGCCGCTGCGCCCGTAGCCGCAGATGATCGCGTGCTTCTCGGTCTGCAGGCTTTGCGCGGCGATGCGGGTCATGTTCAGCGACTGCATCAGCCATTCATTGGCAGCAAAACGCAGCACGATGGCATCGCTGTACTGGATCAGGAACGGCGCGGCCAGCATCGAAAGCAGCATCGACGCCAGGATTACCTGGATCAGCACCGGGTCCACGAGGTTGAGGCCGTCGATCTGGTTGAGCAGCACGAAGCCGAATTCGCCGGCCTGCGCGAGCCCGAGGCCCGTGCGGATGGCCACGCCCTGGCGCGAGCCGAACAGGCGCGCCAGCACGGAGATCAGCAGCAGCTTGAACAGGATCGGCACCGCCAGCAGCACCAGCACCAGCCAGATGTGCTCGATCACCACCTGGATGTTGAGCAGCATGCCGATGGTGACGAAGAACAGCCCCAGCAGTACGTCGCGGAAGGGCTTGATGTCCTCTTCCACCTGGTGCCGGTACGGCGTTTCGGAGATCAGCATGCCGGCCATGAACGCGCCCAGCGCCATCGACAGGCCCAGCCGCTCCGTCAGCGCGGCCATGCCGAGCGTGACCAGCAGCAGGTTCAGCATGAACAGTTCCTGCGACCGGCGCGCCGCCACCACGTGAAACCAGCGGCTCATCAGGCGCTGGCCGAGGAAGAAGATCACACCGAGCGCCACGGCGATCTTGGCCGTGGCCATGCCGAGTGCCACCATCAGGTCACCCGGGTCGCGCGACAGCGCCGGGATCACGATCAGCAGCGGCACCACGGCCAGGTCCTGGAACAGCAGCACGCTGATGATGTTGCGGCCGTGCTCGCTCTCCAGCTCCACACGCTCGGACAGCATCTTCGAGACGATGGCCGTCGACGACATGGCCAATGCCCCGCCGAGCGCCACGGAAGCCTGCCAGGACAACGGAAACAGCCAGTTGAACAGCCAGCTCGCCGGCACCACGGCCAGCATCGACAGCACCACCTGCGAGCCGCCCAGCCCGAACACGAGCCGCTTCATCGCGCGCAGCTTGCTCAGGTTGAACTCCAGGCCGATCGAAAACATCAGGAAGACCACGCCAAACTCGGCCAGGTATTTGGTCTGGGCCGAGTCGCTGGCCAGGCCCAGCGCATGCGGGCCGATCAGGATGCCGACCGCCAGGTAGCCGAGCATGGGCGGCAGCTGGAGCATGCGGAACGCGACCACGCCGAATACGGCGGCAGCCAGCAGCACCAGGGTCAGTTCCAGCGGAGAATGCATCAGGCGGCTCAGGATGAACCGGCAGGGCTGGCCGGCTGCGCCCGGCACGGGGCCCTGCCGGCGGAACACGGCAAGCGCGGCGCTCGCCGGGACGGCCCGGGCGTCGCCGCATTCGTTGGTATACTTCGACGCCATGATAGCCAATTTCGATGCGGATCGAGCACTCCGGCTCGCCCAAAGTACCCTCCAGATTGAAGCCGAAGCGGTCGCCGCACTTTCGGGGCGCCTGACTGCGGACTTCTCACATGCCGTGCAGCTCGTCCTGGAGTGCACGGGACGCGTCGTGGTGTCGGGCATCGGCAAGTCGGGCCATATCGGCCGCAAGGTTGCGGCGACGCTGGCCTCGACCGGCACGCCGGCCTTCTTTGTCCATCCGGCCGAAGCCAGCCACGGCGACCTCGGCATGGTCACGCGCGACGATGTACTGATCGCGTTCTCCAATTCCGGCGAAACCGGCGAGCTGCTGTCGATCATCCCAATCGTCAAGCGCATCGGCGCGCGGCTGATCTCGGTTACCGGCAACCCGGAATCGAACCTGGCCAAGCTCGCCGACGCCCATCTCGATGCCGGCGTGGAAAAGGAAGCCTGCCCGCTGAACCTGGCGCCGACGGCCAGCACCACTGCGGCGCTCGCGCTCGGCGATGCGCTGGCGGTCGCGGTGCTCGATGCGCGCGGCTTCGGCGAGGAAGACTTCGCCCGCTCGCATCCGGGCGGCGCGCTCGGCCGCAAGCTGCTGACCCACGTGCGCGACGTGATGCGCAGCGGCAATGCCGTGCCGCAAGTCCGCGAAAACACGCCGCTGGCCCAGGCGCTGATGGAAATCACGCGCAAGGGCATGGCCATGACCGCCGTGGTCGACCCGGACGGCAAGGCTATCGGCGTATTCACCGACGGGGACCTGCGCCGCCTGCTGGAAACCCCGCGCGACTGGAAAACCGTGCCGATCGGCGACGTCATGCACCACAACCCGCACGTGGTGCACGAAGACCAGCTCGCCGTCGAAGCCGTGCAGGTCATGGAAGCCAACCGCATCAACCAGTTGCTGGTGGTCGACCATGACGGGCGCCTGGTAGGCGCGCTGCATATCCACGACCTGACCCGCGCCAAGGTCATCTGAACCCCGGCGCGCACGCAAAGAGACCATGCAGGCCCTCCTGTCCTCCCTCACCGGGATCGTCTTGCGGCTGCTGCCATTGCTGCTGATGGCAGTGGTGGCAGGCAGCACGTTCTGGCTGGTGCAGATCAATTCGCAGCAGCAAGGCACCAGTGCGCCCGTCGTCCGCAAGCACGAGGCCGACTACTACATGGAGCGGTTCTCGGCCACCGAGCTGGCGCAGGATGGCAGCACCAAGGTGCGGTTCACCGGCGACAAGATGATCCACTTCGACGACGACCAGACCTACGAAGTGACCCGCCCCGCCATGCGCGCCTACGCGCCCGACCGGCCGCCGGTGACCGTGCGCTCCGACATCGGCCGCATGAACGCCGAGGGCTCGGTCATCGACTTGTACGGCAATGGCTTCGTCGAACGCCAGCAGGGTGCGGACCCGGCCAAGGACCCCCTGCTGACGGCGGCGTCCAGCTACTTCCAGGTGCTGCTCAACGATGACATCGTCAAGACCGACAAGGCCGTGAAGCTCACGCGCGGCCCGTCGGTCATGACCGCCAACGGCCTGATCTTCAACAACGTTACCCGCGAAGTACAATTGCTGGGTAACGTACGCGGCACCATCATTACCGGTGCGCCTGCCCGGACTCCGGGATCCTGACAACAACAGCCGCCCGCGCGCGACGGGGCGGCACCGCGGACCCGAGCTTCGCGCGAACTTCCGCCTTCCTGCGACCCTTGCCAACATGATTGCTTCCCTGTCGACCTTGTCCCGCCGGCGCGCCGCCCCGGTGCTGCTGGCCGCAGCCGCCGCGCTTGCTGTGCTGGCGCTGCCGGCCGCCCATGCCGAACGCGCGGACCGGGACAAGCCACTGGTCCTGGAAGCCGATAACGCCAGCTACGACGACGTCAAGCAGATCTACACGCTGACCGGCAATGTGGTCCTGACCAAGGGCACCATGGTGCTGAAGTCCGACGCCGCCGAGATCCGTACCGACCCCGAGGGCTACCAGTACGCGGTGGCCACGGCCAAGGCCGGCAAGCAGGCGTATATCCGCCAGAAGCGTGACGGCGTCGACGAATACATGGACGGCTGGGGCGACCGCATCGAGTACGACGGCAAGCAGGAGCTGTCCAAGCTGATCGGCCACGCACGCATGGCGCGCCTGCAGGGTGCCAAGCTCGTCGACGAGATCCGCGGCGCGGTGCTGACCTACGACAGCCGCAATGAGTTCTACACAGCTGCCGGCGGTGGCGACAACACCTCGACCGGCAACCCGTCTGGACGCGTGCGCGCGGTACTCTCGCCGCGGCAGGAAGCGAGTGGTGCGGCCGCTGCCCCGCCGCTCGACCTGAAGCCGGCGCCCGCGCCGTCCAGCAAGCCCTGAATCCCGCGCGCGAGCGCACGACCCCAACATGACCGATACCGCAACACTCGCCCCCACGCCCGCTTCCGCCGCCAGCGACGTCCGTGTCGACAGCAGCACGATGGTCGTGCGCCATCTTAAGAAGCGCTACGGGACGCGCACGGTGGTCAAGGACGTGTCGCTCGACGTGAAAAGCGGCGAGGTCGTCGGCCTGCTAGGTCCGAACGGCGCCGGCAAGACCACGTCGTTCTACATGATCGTGGGCCTGGTAGCATTGGACGAGGGCGATATCGTGCTCGACGGCCAGCACATCAGCGGCCTGGCCATCCACGAACGCGCGCGCATGGGGCTGTCCTATCTGCCGCAGGAAGCGTCGGTGTTCCGCAAGCTGAACGTCGAAGAGAACATCCGCGCGGTGCTGGAGCTCCAGGTCGTGAATGGCAAGCCGCTGCCCAAGGCCGAGATCGATGCGCGGCTCGATACGCTGCTGGACGACTTGCAGATCGCCCACCTGCGCAACAACCCGGCGCTGTCGCTGTCTGGCGGCGAACGCCGCCGCGTGGAAATTGCGCGCGCGCTGGCTTCGTCGCCGCGCTTCATCCTGCTGGATGAACCGTTCGCCGGCGTGGATCCGATCGCGGTCGGTGAAATCCAGCGCATCGTCAGCTTCCTGAAGGCACGCAATATCGGCGTGCTTATCACCGACCACAACGTGCGCGAGACCCTCGGCATCTGCGACCACGCGTACATCATCAGCGAAGGCACCGTGCTCGCGTCGGGCCAGCCTGAAGACATCATCGCGAACGAATCGGTGCGGCGCGTCTACCTGGGTGAGAATTTCCGCATGTGAAGCCGGGGCGGCATGTTGCCCCCGGAAAGAGACGATCAAGCGACATCAGCGATAGCAATTTCCGTTCCAACATCGGAAAGATGCGCATAAAATAGGTCGCATGAAACCGTCGCTCCAGCTCCGCCTTTCGCAACATCTGGCACTCACGCCGCAACTGCAGCAGTCGATCCGATTGCTGCAACTTTCCACGCTGGAACTGCAACAGGAAGTCGAGCAGGCCCTCACGGAAAACCCGCTGCTGGAGCGCGAAAACGACTGGATCGAAAGCCCGCTGCGCGTAGCCGCGGATGGCTCGGTCAACCTGCAAAGTGCCCCGGCCCCCGCTCCTGCCGAACCGCAGGGCAATGGCGAAGCGAATGCCGACAGCGCAGGCGGCAGCGATGACGAGAACTACAGCGACAGCGGCGGCGACGACTACGGCAGCGACTGGAGCCTCGACGATTTCGCACGGCGCCCCCAGGGCGAGGACGACGAAAAGACGCCCATGCAGCTGCGCGATGCCGAGCCCACGCTGCGCGAACATCTGATGGAACAGCTCACGCCGCTGAAGATCTCGGTGCGCGACAAGGGGCTGGCGATTTTCCTGATCGAATCGCTCGATGACGACGGCTACCTGAGCACGTCGCTCGACGAGATCTGCTCGGAGCTGCCCGAGGAACTCGAATTCGAAGTCGACGAAGTCCAGGCGATGCTCACGCTGCTGCAGAGCTTCGACCCGCCGGGCGTGGGCGCGCGCAACGCAGCCGAATGCCTGAGCCTGCAATTGCGCCGGCTGCAGCACCCGCAGCGCGAACTGGCGCTGTCGATCGTCCAGCATCATCTTGAATTGCTTGCGGTGCGCGACTACACGCGCCTGAAAAAAGCGCTGCAGGTAGACGAAGCGGCGCTCAAGGCTGCGCATGAACTGATCCGTTCGCTCGCGCCGTACCCGGGCCATGCGTACAGCCGGCCTGAAGCGGATTTCGTCGTGCCCGACGTGTTCGTGCGCAAGAGCAGTGGCGGCTGGATCGCACAGCTGAATCCGGACGTGATGCCACGCCTGCGCATCAACGACATGTACGCGCAGATCCTGCGCGGCGCGAAGGGGGAATCCGGCGCTGCCGGGCTGCAGCAAAAGCTGCAGGAGGCACGCTGGCTGATCAAGAATATTCAGCAAAGGTTCGACACAATCCTGCGAGTTTCGCAGGCAATTGTCGAACGTCAGAAGAACTTTTTCACGCATGGCGAAATCGCGATGCGCCCCTTGGTTTTGCGGGAGATTGCCGATACACTGGGATTACACGAGTCAACCATATCCCGGGTGACGACCAATAAATACATGGCAACGCCGATGGGTACTTTCGAACTGAAGTACTTCTTCGGTAGCCACGTGTCCACCGAAACCGGTGGCGCGGCTTCATCAACGGCGATCCGCGCCTTGATCAAGCAACTTATAGGAGCCGAAGACCCGAGGAGTCCTCTTTCCGACAGCCGAATTGCCGAATTGCTGGGTGAACAAGGCTTCGTTGTCGCGCGCCGTACCGTCGCCAAGTATCGCGAAGCCCTGAAGATCCCCGCTGTCAATCTCCGCAAGACTTTGTAGCCGAGTTGCACCGCCTGCCTGGTGCAGCTCTTTCAGAAGGAGAAGCGCTATGAACTTCAAGATCAGTGGACACCACCTGGACATCACGCCTGCGTTGCGTGAGTACGTGGAAACGAAGCTGGAGCGTATCGTCAGGCATTTCGATCAAGTCATTGGCGTTAGCGTGCTACTTTCAGTCGATAACCATAAGGAAAAGGACAGGCGGCAGTACGCGGAAATCAATCTGCACCTCCGGGGCAAGGACATCTTTGTTGAAGCCCATCACGAAGACCTGTATGCGGCCATCGACGCACTTGTCGACAAGCTGGACCGCCAGGTGCTTCGCTACAAGGATCGCGTGCAAGGCCACGACCGCGAAGCGGTCAAGTACCAGATGGCCGAAGCGCAACTACAGCAGCAATGATCATGCCTGCCAGTCGTGAGGCTGGCCGCTGAAAAGGACTGATAAAAGCAAGCCGCGCCATGTAGCGCGGCTTTTTTGCGCCTGTTGCCCGCCAACTACGGCTGCCCGTGGCACAGATGTTCGCAACTGGCGCGTGGCGGTGTATGCTCTCTGAGACATGGCTGGTAGCGACTCCGGTGCGCTGGCCCTATCCCGGTGCGGCGGCACCAGCACGGGGGAGTAACGTACAGGACCCTGCGCTGCATTGCACAAGTCAAGGGAGTCGCTGCTCTATAATGGCCAAACGCCTGGCAAACCATGGTATCGCCATAAGCCGGCCCGCAGCCTTGCATGGCCGAGCAGTCCGAACTGCCTGCTAACTGAAATCCTCGCATCGCCCATGAATCGTTTGGCCAAACTGCTGCCACCCGGCAACATCAACCTCGACGTCAGCGTCACCAGCAAGAAGCGTGTCTTCGAGCAAGCCGGGCTCCTCTTCGAGAACAACCATGGCGTGGCGCGGGCGACCGTGACCGACAACCTGTTTGCGCGCGAGTCGCTCGGTTCGACCGGCCTCGGCGCCGGCGTGGCCATTCCGCATGGGCGCATCAAGGGACTGAAGCAGCCGCTCGCGGCGTTCATGCGGCTGGCCGAGCCGATCCCGTTCGAATCGCCCGACGGCAAGCCTGTCTCGCTGCTGATCTTCCTGCTGGTGCCGGAACAGGCCACGCAGCAGCATCTCGAGATCCTCTCGGAAATCGCACAGCTGCTGTCCGATCGCGACATGCGTGAAGGCCTCGCAACGCTGGCCACACCCGAAGAAGTGCATCAGCTCCTGACACAGTGGCATCCCTGACCCTTCCCCTGGGCTGGCAACAGACCGGACGACCGTAAAGCCCGGCACAGCCCCCCGCCCCGAAAGTCATACCGCATGGAACTCACCGGCGTCACCTCGCAGTCGATCTTCGACGACAACGCAGCCGACATCAAACTCTCGTGGGTGGCTGGCCTGGAAGGGGCCGACCGCGCCTTCGACGTGGAGTTTGCCCGCGAGGCCACCTCGGCCGCGGACCTCGTCGGCCACCTGAACCTGATCCACCCGAACCGGATCCAGGTCCTCGGCAAACCCGAAATCACGTACTACCAGCGCCTGGATGACGAAACGCGCAAGCGCCAGATGGGCGAGCTGATTCTGCTGGAGCCGCCCTTCCTAGTCGTGGCCGACGGCATGGAGCCGCCACCCGACCTGGAACTGCGCTGCACGCGTTCGTCCACGCCACTGTTCACCACGCCGGTGTCTTCCGCTGCGGTGATCGACCACCTGCGGCTGTACCTGTCGCGCATTTCGGCACCGCGCGTGACCATGCACGGCGTGTTCCTCGACATCCTCGGCATGGGCGTGCTGATCATGGGCGAGTCGGGTCTGGGCAAGAGCGAACTGGGCCTGGAACTGATTTCGCGGGGCCACGGACTGGTGGCCGATGATGCGGTGGATTTCGTGCGCCTTGGCCCCGATTTCATCGAAGGACGCTGCCCGCCGCTGCTGCAGAACCTGCTGGAAGTGCGCGGCCTGGGCCTGCTCGACATCAAGACCATCTTCGGTGAGACCGCCGTGCGGCGGAAGATGAAGATGAAGCTGGTCGTGCAGCTGGTGCGCCGCAATGACGGCGAGTTCGAACGCCTGCCGCTCGATTCGCAGTACCTCGACGTCCTGGGCTTGCCGATCCATATGGTCAAGATCCAGGTGGCGGCTGGCCGAAACCTCGCCGTGCTGGTCGAGGCCGCCGTGCGCAATACGATCCTGCGCCTGCGTGGCATCGACACGTTGCGCGACTTCATGGACCGCCAGCGCGCTGCCATGCAGGCCGACGCAGTCTCGCGCGGCCAGGGCCGTCTGCTCTGACCAGACATCGCGACTCGCTTTCAATTGCTTACATCGGCGTTGACAAATTGGTCAACGCGCTGGGGACGTGCTTCGTTTTGTGCTGTAATGGGCATCGAGCCCAGTCTGGAGCCGCTGCGCCAGCCGTCGGCCGGCAAAAGGTGGCCATGAAATTTTCCACAGCCAGGAGAGCAAGCATGAAAAAACTGATCGCGATGTGTGTGCTGGTGACGCCGCTGCTGGCCACTGGCGCAATGGCACAACCCGCACCACAAACCACACCTGCAACGCCCGCCATGCCGGCTGCACCGGGCCCGGGAGACAAGGCTGTCCCGGCATCTGCCGCCAAGGCGCCCACCGCGCAGCAGCAGAAGATGAAGGATTGCAACGCGCAGGCTGGCGACAAGAAAGGCGACGATCGCAAGGCCTTCATGAAGCAATGCCTCTCGGCCAAGGGTGTGCAACCGACCAAGAGCCAGCAGGAAAAGATGTCGGCCTGCAGCAAGGAAGGCAAGGGCAAGAAGGGCGACGAGTACAAGGCGTACATGAAGGAATGCCTGTCGAAGTAAGCCTCAGCCTCCGCTGATGAAATGGCGAACCGTGCGGTTCGCCATTTTTGTTTGCATCAGGCGCTGTCATGACGAGGCCATTGCCGGATGCTATGCTTCCGATGATATGCGCATCATTCTCATCACCGGCATCTCCGGCTCCGGCAAATCCGTCGCACTGAACGTGCTTGAAGATGCAGGCTTTTACTGCGTCGATAACCTGCCCGCTCAATTCATTCCCGACCTGGCTCGCTACCTCGCCAGCGAGGGTTACACGCATCTGGGCGTGGCCACCGACATCCGCAGCCGCGAATCGCTGGAACACCTGCCCGATACGGTCCGCGAACTGGCCGAAACGCACCAGGTCGAGGTCCTGTTCCTGACGGCCAGCACCGACGCACTGGTGCAGCGCTACTCGGAAACGCGGCGCCGGCACCCGCTGTCGATCCTGACCGACGGCGTGCCTGGCTCTGACGGCGAACCGGCGTTCAACGACCGGGCCCTGATGGAAGCGATCGAGATGGAGCGCGAACTGCTGAGCCCGCTGGCCGAGTCTGCGCACCGCATTGATACCAGCAACGTGCGCACCAATACGCTGCGAAGCTGGATCAAGGAGCTGATCCGCGAAGACAGCGAACGCCTGACGCTGCTGTTCGAATCGTTCGGCTTCAAGCACGGCGTACCGAGCGATGCCGATCTCGTCTTCGACGTGCGCTCGCTGCCCAACCCTTATTACGACCTCGCACTGCGCCCGCTGACCGGCCGCGACGGCCCCGTGATCGATTTCCTGCAGGCGCAGCCGATGGTGCTCGCCATGGCCGAAGACATCCGCGCCTATGTGGAAAAGTGGCTGCCGAGTTTCATTGCGGACAATCGCAGCTACCTGACCGTGGCGATCGGCTGCACCGGCGGACAGCACCGTTCGGTCTATATTGCGGAAAGGCTTGCCAACTATTTCCGGGCCCATGGTAATGTGCTGGTGAGACACCGCGAGCTCGCGCCGGCGACGTAGTCCGCTGCGCAGTCCGCCGGTGCCGCCAGGCATCTCTGACCCTGGCAGCCATGGCGGCCGCCGTATGCGATCTGGCGGCCGTTCCCTCGATTTAGCGGAATGGCAGCCATCGCATGTCCTCGACAGATCTTCTCCGTCACACCGCTCCCGCCGACGCAACGCCGCTGACGCTGGACGATCTCCCCATCTTCCCCCTGCACACGGTGCTGTTTCCGGACGGCCGCCTGCCGCTGCGCGTGTTCGAGAAACGCTATGTCGACATGGTGCGCAACTGCCTGCGCGATGCAGCGCCGTTCGGCGTGTGCCTGATCGCCAGCGGCGAGGAAGTGGCGCGCACAGGCCAGCAGACCGTGCCCGAATCGATCGGCTGCCTTGCCGAGATTGTCGACTGCAATATGGAGCAGCTTGGCGTGCTGCTGATCGAAACACGCGGACGCCAGCGTTTCCGTGTGATTGAACACCGCACGCGCGACGACGGGCTGATCGTCGCCAGCGCTGAACTGCTACCCGCCGACATCATCGACTGCAAGCTCGAACTGCTAGGCGAATGCCTGTCGGTGCTGCGACGGATCGTCACGCGGCTGCATGCCGAGCAACCCGACCGCATGCCGTTTGCCGAGCCCTATCTGTGGGACGACCCGAGCTGGGTCACCAACCGCCTGTGCGAACTGCTGCCCGTGCCGATGAAGGCCAAGCAGATGCTGATGGCATTGCCCGACGCGGGCATGCGCATCGAGATCGTGCACCGCTACATGCGGCAGCACCACATGGTGTAGGCGCTCTCGCCGCCTCGGAAGTTCAGAACAGCCCGCCGCGGGCCTGCGTCTCGAGCAGTTTGCGCACCGGCGCGGGCGTCCCGAGCGCGTCAAGATCATCGAGCGAGATCCAGCGCTGCGCCGGTCCGTCGTCCGGCTCGCGCAGCGACAGACCCTTCATGTCCACGCGGATCGCGCGGATCAGCAACCGGAAATGCGTGAAGACGTGGACCAGTTCGCCGGTCATGTCCGCACGCGACGGTTCGCCGAACGCGCGCGCGTAACCCAGCGCATCCTGCTCGGCGAGTTCCGCGTCGAACGGCACCGTGGCGACGGGCATCTCGGGCAGGCTCCACAGGCCGCCCCAGACGCCGCTGTCAGGCCGAAGCTGCAGCAGCACGTCGCGCCCGTGGCGCACCATGACCATTACGGTGCTGCGCTCAGGCACTGCCGCGCGCGGCTTGGGCGTGGGCAGCGTCGCGGTCAGGCCGTCGCGCCGCGCCACGCAATCCGCCGACAACGGACAGGCCGCGGCATCGGCCAGACAGGCCGGCTTGCCGCGCGAGCAGACGGTCGCGCCAAGGTCCATCAGGCCCTGCGTGTAGGCCACCATGTCCTCGGCCTGGTGCGGGCCCGGTGCGGGCAAAGCGGCGTCAGCCAACTCCCACATGCGGTTCTCGATCGCACGTTCGCCGGGATGGCCATGGATGCCGAAGAAACGCGCGAATACGCGCTTGACGTTGCCGTCGAGGATCGGCGAGCGCACGCCTGCACTGAACGCCGCAACAGCCGCCGCTGTCGATCGTCCAATGCCGGGCAGCGTGGCCAATACTGCGGGATCAGTCGGAAAGCGCCCGCCATGCTCGCTGACGACCTGCATCGCACAGCGGTGCAAATTCCGCGCGCGCGAGTAGTAGCCAAGGCCGGCCCACAGCGCCATCACCTGGTCGGCGGGCGCGGCGGCCAGCGCCTGCACCGTCGGCAATTGCGTGATGAAGCGCTGGAAATAGTCGATGACCGCGCTTACCTGGGTCTGCTGCAGCATGATCTCCGACAGCCAGATCCGGTACGGGTCGCGCGTGTTCTGCCAAGGCAGGTCATGCCGGCCGTGCACGCGCTGCCATTCGACCACGCGCGCGCCGAAATCGGCAGGAACGTGGATGGCGGACGGCATGGCAACGGCTTTGGTAGCGGGCGGGACAGCGGGGGCGGACTTGCGGGGCATCGGAGACGTTCAGGCGCTTGGGCTGCACGGCAGGCAAACAAGGCGCGGGCCGCACAAAAGAAAAGGCGCCGCACAGAGGCGGCGCCACATGATATACCGGACAGCCAGCGATCAGGCCACGGCGAGCTGCGTGGCCTCCGTCCCGGCGCCGTCCGGGCGGACGATGCGCTGTGCATACGTTTCGATTCGCCCGCTACGCTCATCGAGGCCGTTGAGCACCTCTTCCATATCGGCGATACGGCTTTCGAGCGTGTCGGTGGCCTCGTGGATGCGTTCGATCGAATCCACGCGGCGGCGCAGCTGCTTCTGGTGCTCGCGCACCTGTGCCTCCAGCGGCGTCATCACGGATTTGAGCCAGACTTCGATGTCGCGGTTCAGGTCGCGGAAATTCTCGAGCACGCGGCTAGCCATCGTATCGAACGCACCCTGCACCAGATGCGGCCGCGAACGCGTGAGCATGCTGACCGTGCCGAAGTGCGTCTGCACAAGCTGCAGGATCTCCTTCAGCTCGGCGACATAGCGCGTGGTCACGAACTGCATCGGCGCCGGCAGCGTGAAGCCATGCTCGGCATTGAAGCGCCGGTACATGCTTTCGATCAGCTGGTGCAACTGGCTGATCTTGTTGTCGGCGTCGGTAATCAGCGTGGTGAGCTGGCCGAACAGCGCATCCATGTCCTCGCGCAGGCCACGCGAAAAGAAGCGTTCCTTCATCTGCTCGCGCGAGTTGCGCATGGTGCTGCGCACGTCGCGCAGCTGCAGGCTCTTGATAATGTCGGCGCTGTGGCGACCGAATACGAGGCGCAATGCCTGGAACTTGCTGATGCTTTGCTCGAACTCTTCCTTCTCGCTCTGCACGCGCATCAGCATGTGCTTGACCATCGCATGGTTCTTGCCGCGCAGCCCGCGCAGTTCGAACAACTGTTCGACGATATCGCGACGGCGGCTCTGCAGCAGCTGCTGCGCGCCGCGCGCCATGTCCTGCACGGAACGGTGAACCTGGTCGGCGACGATCTCGCGCCGGCGCGGGATCAGCTGGTCCGACAGCACATGCTCGAAATTCGGCAGGCCGCTGCGCACGAGCAGTGTTTCGTCATGCGTGACCTTGGCGACCAGCCCCTTCTGCGCGGACACCGGGTAGACGCGGCTCTGTTCGATGCCGAGCACCTGCGCGGTCGAGGTGATCTGGCCCGAAATCTCCTTCGCAATCTCGGCCTGCGACTTGAGCGGATCCCACAGGCCGTCGATCTTGTTAAGGACGGCCAGGCAGCCACGGCGATGGCCGGCACCCACATGTCCGCGCCAGAGTTCGAGGTCGCTCTTGGTCACGCCGGCGTCCGCGGCCAGCACGAACACCACCACATGGGCGTCCGGGATCAGGCGCAGGGTCAGTTCGGGTTCGGTACCGATCGCGTTGAGTCCCGGCGTGTCGAGGATCACAAGACCCTGGCGCAAGAGCGGGTGCGGGAAATTGATGACCGCATGGCGCCAGCGCGAGATCTCGACCATGCCTTCGGCATCGACCGCATAGGCGGCATCGGGATCTTCCTCGTGATAGAGGCCCAGCGTTTCGGCCTGGGCCGGCGTCACGCGGATGGTCTCTACCACATGCTGGAAGGCTTCGAGCATGCCCTCGGGCGACGACGGGTCCAGCGGCACCGAGTGCCAGTGCGACGCGGACGTGCCGGCTTCGAGGAAGTCCGCGGTCGAGGCTTCCTGCAGCCGGGTTTCGATCGGCAGCAGGCGGATGCTCGGCGGCTCGTGCTCGTCGTAGCGCAGCTCGGTCGGGCACATCGTCGTGCGCCCCGCCGACGACGGGAGGATGCGGCGACCGTAGTCGGCGAAGAAGATCGCGTTGATCAGTTCGCTCTTGCCGCGCGAAAACTCGGCGATGAAAGCGACCTTGAGCCGGTCGCTGCGCAGCACGCTCTGGATGCGCTGCACGCGTTCGTCGGCCGTCGCATCGTAGAGGTCGTGCTGCTGCAGCCACGACTGGAATTCGGCCAGCGACTGGAGTACCCCGGTTCTCCAGGCCCCGTATTGTTCAAATTGGTGGGTGAGCGTTGTCATGGCGGCGGTTCGGCTGGGTTCGTGTCCGGCAAACTGGCGCAAGTGCCGATTCTGGACTTCGGCGTGTTTTTGTAACTTTTTATGACTGCGCACAAGATACAGGTTTCCGGGGTGCTTTTGTGGCGCTTTTGTGGAATTTGCGCCCCTTGGCGGCCGAGTGTTGCGCCGAGCCATCGACATGGCGCCGAGGCAAGCTCGGGGCCTCGCCAATACGCCGCGCTTCAGTGCTGGCAGTGCGTGCAGTAGAAGGTCGAGCGCTGGCCCTGGACGATCTGCCGCACCGGCGTGCCGCAAACCTTGCAGGGCTCTCCGGCACGGTCGTAGACGAAGCACTCGAGCTGGAAATAGCCGCTGGCGCCGTCACTGCCAACGAAGTCGCGCAGCGTGCTGCCGCCCCGCTCGATGGCCTGCGCCAGGGTTTCGCGCACTGCCTGCGCCAGCCGCTCGCAGCGCGCCAGGCTCAGCCGGCCGGCCGGCGTGGTCGGGCGGATGCCGGCGCGGAACAGGCTTTCGGAGGCGTAGATGTTGCCGACGCCAACGACGATATTGCCGGCCAGCAGCACGGTCTTGATCGCCGCGGAACGGCCGCGCGTATGGCGATGCAGCCAGCCGCCGTCGAAATGCGAATCGAACGGCTCAATGCCGAGGCCGCGCAGCAGTGGGTGGCCGGGCAGCATCGCTTCGCTGAGCGGACTCCACAGCACGGCGCCGAAGCGGCGCGGATCGCGAAAGCGCAGCACGATGCGGCTGCCGCCGGCGTCGTCCAGCACAAGGTCCAGGTGATCATGGGCGCCGGCCGGCGGCGCTTCGGGCAGTACGCGCAGCGTTCCGGTCATGCCGAGGTGGACCAGCAGCCAGCCGGCGTCGCCGGTGGCTTCATCGACGCACTCGAGCAGCAGGTATTTGCCGCGCCGCTCGATCCGCCGGACCAGGCGGCCGGCCAGGCGGGCCTCCAGGTCGTCCTCGACCGGCCAGCGCAGGCCGCGGTGGCGCACCGTCACGTCGGCAATACGCCGCCCCACAACATGCGGCAGCAGGCCGCGCCGGGTCACTTCGACCTCCGGCAATTCAGGCATCGAACCTCTCCGTTGGTTACCGCTCCAATTTCCTGCCGGGACCGTGCCAGACTGGCCGCGCCGGCAAGCAGCGCATTGTAGCGGCACGCTACAATGCCCCTATCATTCGAACGCCTGCGAGCGCCGGAGCAATCATCACATGTCGGACTTTTTTCCGGATCCTGTTGCCAGACCCGCCGCGAAGGCCCTCACTGTCCGCTCAGGCAAGTCCGCGGCGCCAGTGTCCCGCACCGGGCGCCACATCCGATCCCTGACCGCGGCCGCCTGCCTGGCGCTTGCCGCGGCCAGTGCTGTCCATGCCGCGCCCGCCCAGCCCGACACCGCGCCTGCCGGCGTGACCCTGCCCAGCGTCCCGCTGACCGGCGACATCATGTACCGCGTCATGGCGGCCGAGATCTCGCTGCAACGCGGGCTGGTCGGACCGGCCTACCGCACCTACACCGAACTGGCCCGCACCACGCGCGACCCGCGCTTTGCGCAGCGTGCGACGGAGATTGCCTTCAATGCGCGCATTCCGCAGCAGGCGCTCGACGCCGCGCGGCTGTGGGCCGATATCTCGCCGGCTTCGCCGGCGGCACGGCAGGTCCTCTCGACGCTGCTCGTGCTCAACGGCCGCTGGAGCGAAGCCCGGCCGCTGCTGTCGCAGCAATTGGCGAGCGTACCCGCCAACCACCGGGGCGAGAGCATCCTCCAGCTTCAGCAGCAAATGTCGCGCACGAGCGACCCGGCCGGCGCGGCCACCCTGTTGCAGGAGCTGACCCGCGACGACACGCGCCTGCCCGAGACGCACCTTGCCATCGCCCGCGCGCAGGAAATCGCCGGCAACACGCCTGGCGCACTGTCGGCGCTCGACGAAGCGCTGCGCCTGCGTCCCGACTTCGAACCGGCTGCGCTGATGGCGGCGGAGCTGCGGGCCGAAGACCAGCCCGACAAGGCGATCGCCGGCCTGCGCCGGTTCCTGGACAAGTCGCCGCGTTCCGTCAACGGACATATCACGCTCGCGCGCCTGTACCTGATGCGCAATGACATGCCCGCGGCGCGCCAGGAATTCGAAACGCTGCGCAAGGTGGCGCCGGCCGACCCGCGCGTACCGCTCGCGCTCGGGCTGACCAGCCTGCAGGCCAAGGAGTACGGCGAGGCCGAACAGTACCTGAAGGAATACCTGCAGCTCGCCGAAAAGGTGCCGACCGCGAACCCGGATATCGCCTTCCAGTACCTCGCGCAGATTGCCGAGGAGCGCAAGGACTACGCCGGCGCGATCCAGTGGCTCGAGCGCATCGAGGACAGCCGCCTGGCACCGGCCGCGGCGGCCAAGCGCGCACAGTTGCTCGCGCGCATGGGCAAGCTCGACGACGCCCAGGCCATCTTCGGCGACATGCTCAGCGATGCCGAGGACATCCCTGACCCGGCCCAGCGTACGCAGCGCATGACCGCCATCCGCCAGGCCGAGATCGCCACGCTGATGGAGACCAAGGCCTACGACCGCGCGCGCAAGGCGCTCGACGAACGCGTGTCGGCCGAGCCGGACAATGCCGACTGGATCTACGAACTCGCCATGCTCGACGAGCGGCAGAAGCGCTACGACAGCATGGAGCAAGGCCTGCGCCGCGTGATTGCGCTGCAGCCCGAGCAGAAGCAGGGGTACAACGCGCTTGGCTACTCGCTGGCCGATCGCAATGTCCGCCTGCCCGAAGCACGCAAGCTGCTCGAACGTGCTTCGGAACTGGGGCCGGATGATCCTTACATCATGGATAGCCTGGCCTGGGTGAAATACCGCATGGGCGAACTGCAGCCAGCGGCTGACCTGCTCAAGAATGCCTACGCCAAGGCCCCCGAAGCCGAGATCGGCGCGCACCTCGGCGAGGTGCTGTGGCAGCTCGGCGAGCGCGAAGAAGCGCGCAAGACCTGGACGGAAGCCGCCAAGATCGAGCCGGACAACGAAATCCTCATCGACACGCTGCGCCGCTACAACGTCCTGCTGTCCAAGTAAGCCCGGGCCCGTTCCGGTGAACGGGCCCCCGCATCCGTAACGAGCCGCCCCGCGCGGGCGGCGCGCTTTCCTGAATGCCGACCATGAACCGATCCCGCCGCCTGGCCCTGCTTTGCCTCGGCGCGCCCCTGCTGCTGGCGGCCTGCGCCAGCATTGCGCCCTCGCGCGGCTTCGATGCCGGCGAAGGCTCCGCCAGCCAGCACTACACCGGCCGCTTCTCGGCCAACTATGTCCGCTACGGGCGCGACGAAGGTGTGCAAGGCAGCTTCCGCTGGGAAGAACAGGGCCGCAACGTACGCCTCGACCTGCTGTCGCCGCTGGGCCAGACACTGGCCGTGGTCACGGCCACGCCATCGGGCGCGACACTGGATCTGCCCAACAAGCCGCCGCGCAATGCGCCCGAAGTCGACAGCCTGCTTGAGGAAGCGCTCGGCTTCGCGCTGCCCGTGGCCGGCATGCGCGACTGGCTGCACGGGCGGCCCGCGCCGGGCCGCCCGGCCAAATCCACGCGTGATGCCGAGGGTCGTCTTTCCACGCTGGCACAGGACGGCTGGAGCGTGCGCTATGTGGCCTGGCAGGAAGTACCATCAGGTACGCAAGCGCCTGCCCCGCGGCCGCGCCGCATCGATCTGGAACGCGACGGCGGCCCCACGCCGCTGGCCGTGAAGCTCGTGATCGATCCGGAGGACGCACCTTGACCGCAGCATTGATCGCAGCCCCCACCCTGCCGCCGCCGGAACTGCGCGACTGCCCGGCGCCAGCCAAGCTCAACCTGTTCCTGCACGTCACGGGCCGGCGCCCGGACGGCTACCACACGCTGCAGACGGTATTCCAGCTGGTCGACTGGTGCGACACGCTGCATTTCCGGCGCCGCGACGACGGCGTCGTGACGCGCACCACCGACATCCCGGGCGTGCCGGCAGAGACCGACCTGGTCGTGCGTGCCGCGCGCGCGTTGCAGCAGGCCACGGGCACGCGCTTCGGCGCCGACATCGCGATCGACAAGATCCTGCCGATGGGCGGTGGCATCGGCGGCGGCTCGTCCGACGCGGCCACGACGCTGCTCGCGCTGAACCACCTGTGGGGCCTGGGCCTGCCGCGCGCCGAACTCATGCGGATCGGGCTGGCGCTGGGCGCCGACGTGCCCGTGTTCGTATTCGGCGAGAACGCGTTCGCGGAAGGCGTGGGCGAGGAACTGACCCCCGTGGAACTGCCGGACAGCTGGTTCGTGATCGTCCATCCGAAACAGCATGTGCCGACAGCAGAAATTTTTTCGGACGAGTGCTTGACAAGGGACACACCCCTCTCCATAATTGCGGTCTTCGCTGCTTGCACAAACAAATTCTCTTTCGGTCGCAACGACCTGGAAGCGATAGCAACAGCGAAGTTCGGCGAAGTTGCCCGAGCCCTTGAATGGCTGAAGCAGTTTAATCAGCATGCAAGGATGACCGGTTCCGGAGCCTGTGTGTTTGCACGTTTTCCCGACGAGCAAACAGCGCAGAAGGTTCTGAAGCGGTTGCCTCCCGAGTGGGATGGCAGGTGTGTGCGCAGTCTGGCATGTCATCCGCTCGCAGCATTCGCGTAGCAAGTTATCGTTCGGCGCGGTATGGCAGTAGGTACCACGAAGAACGGCAAGGTTGTGTAGGGGAGTCGCCAAGTTGGTCAAGGCACCGGATTTTGATTCCGGCATTCGAAGGTTCGAATCCTTCTTCCCCTGCCATTACATTCCTATAGTGTCGTTACGACGCTCAGTATCAGTCACCGGTTTTTGCCGGTGACACCAAGCTCCCCCAGCAGCAAGACAGGTGCCCCGAATGAGCAGCGAAGGCTTGATGGTATTTACCGGCAACGCCAACCCCAAACTCGCGGAGGCTGTCGTACAGCACCTCGGCATTCCGCTGGGTAAGGCACTCGTAGGCCGTTTCTCCGACGGCGAAGTTCAGGTTGACATCCAGGAAAACGTTCGCGGCAAGCACGTCATCGTGCTGCAGTCCACCTGCGCGCCGACCAACGACAACCTGATGGAACTGATGGTGATGGTCGACGCGCTCAAGCGCGCCTCGGCACGCAGCATCACCGCCGCCATGCCCTACTTCGGCTATGCCCGCCAGGACCGCCGCCCGCGTTCGGCGCGCGTGGCGATCTCGGCCAAGGTCGTGGCCAACATGCTGGAAGTCGCTGGTGTCGAGCGCGTGCTGACGATGGACCTGCACGCTGACCAGATCCAGGGCTTCTTCGATATCCCCGTCGACAACATCTACGCATCCCCAGTACTGCTGGGCGACCTGCGCGAGAAGAACTACGGCGACCTGCTGGTCGTGTCGCCGGACGTCGGCGGCGTGGTCCGTGCCCGTGCGCTGGCCAAGGAACTGAACTGCGACCTGGCGATCATCGACAAGCGTCGTCCGAAGGCCAACGTGGCCGAAGTGATGAACATCATCGGTGAAGTCGATGGCCGCAACTGCGTGATCATGGACGACATGATCGACACCGGCGGCACGCTGTGCAAGGCGGCCCAGGTGCTGAAGGAACGCGGCGCGCAAAAGGTCTTCGCCTACTGCACGCACCCGGTGCTGTCCGGCGGCGCGGCTGCCCGCATCGCGGACTCGGCGCTCGACGAAGTGGTGGTGTGCGACACCATCCCGCTGTCGGAAGAAGCAGCCAAGTGCGGCAAGATCCGCCAGCTGTCGACCGCCCCGCTGCTGGCCGAAACGTTCACGCGTATCGTCAAGGGCGACTCGATCATGTCGCTGTTTGCGGGTTCCTGATAGAATTTAAAGCTTTGCTGCGCTGATGGCGGGTGTTTCCCGCAATCAGCGTGATGTGACCGGCGCACCAATTTCGCGTGCGCCACAACAAGGCTGTCTGGTCGCGGACGGCCTTCTTTACTTTGGAGTCATCATGAAAGTAGTCGCTTTCGAGCGTAGCGTACAGGGAACGGGTGCGAGCCGCCGCCTGCGCAATTCGGGCAAGACCCCCGGCATCATCTATGGCGGCGCCGCCGATCCGAAGATGATCGAACTGGATCACAACGCGCTGTGGCACGCCCTGAAGAAGGAAGCCTTCCACTCGTCGATCCTGGACCTGGAAGTCGCCGGCAAGTCGGAAAAGGCCCTGCTGCGTGCATTCCAGATGCACCCGTTCAAGCCGCTGGTCCTGCACGTCGATTTCCAGCGCGTGTCGGCCAACGACAAGATCCACGTCAAGGTGCCCCTGCACTTCATGAACCAGGAATCCGCTCCTGGCGTGAAGCTGGGCCACGGCCTGGTCAACCACATCGTGAACGACCTGGAAGTGTCGTGCCTGCCGGCCGACCTGCCCGAGTTCATCGAAGTGGACGTCGGCACGATGGAAGTGGGCCAGACCCTGCACCTGGCTGACCTGAAGCTGCCGAAGGGCGTGACCGTCGTGATCCACGGCGACGACAACCCGGCCATCGCCAGCATCTCGCTGCCGGCTGGTGCCGCTTCGGCTGCCGAAGGCGAAGGCGAAGGCGAAACGCCGGCTGCCTAAGCTGCCACGCAGCATTAGTATTGCGGCCTGGCCGCAAGACGGAAAAACCGCCGGTCATGCCGGCGGTTTTTTTTGGCGTATGCTTGGCGGCTGCGGAAACGACAGCACTGCTGCCGCCAACCAACCCTGTTCATCGCATGATCAAGCTCATCGTCGGCCTCGGCAATCCCGGTGCGGAATACGAGGCCACCCGCCACAACGCCGGCTTCTGGCTCGTGGACCAGCTTGCCCGCATGGGCGGCACCACGCTGCGCGTGGAAGGCCGTTTCCACGGCCTGGCCGGCCGCGCGCGCCTGTGGGATCAGGACATCTGGCTGCTCAAGCCTTCCACGTTCATGAACCGGTCTGGCCTGGCCGTGGTATCGCTGGCCCGCTTCTACAAGATCCTGCCCGACGAGATCGTCGTCGCGCATGACGAGATGGATCTGCCGCCGGGCGCCGCCAAGCTCAAGCGCGGCGGCGGCGCAGGCGGCCACAATGGCCTGAAGGACATTGCCGCCCATCTGACCACCCAGGAATTCTGGCGTCTGCGTCTCGGCGTGGGCCACCCGCGCAACCTGCCCGGCGGTGCCGGCGCGGGACGCGAGGATGTCGTCAACTTCGTGCTCAAGCCACCGCGCAAGGAGGAGCAGCAGGCAATCGACGAAGCGATCGACCGCAGCATCGATCCGCTCGGCCTGCTGGCCCGCGGCGATACGGAACGCGCCATGGCGCAACTTCACACGGTGGCGCGCTGACCCTGACGCCGCACGGCCGGTGCACGGCCGCCAAAAGCAAAGCCCCCGTTACCTCGCGGTGACGGGGGCTTTGTTCTTGTACCCTGCCGATTGCGCCGGGTGCTCAGGCCGCGTGCTTGGCGGCGGTCAGCAGCCGGTACCGTTGCATCAGGACCTCATGGGTCTCGACGCGGTTCGGGTCCTTGGGAATGCATGCAACCGGGCAAACCTGCTGGCACTGCGGTTCGTCGAAATGCCCAACGCATTCAGTGCACTTGTTGGGGTCGATTTCATAGATCTCGGGCCCCATCGAAATGGCTTCGTTCGGGCACTCGGGTTCACAAACGTCGCAGTTGATGCAGTCGTCGGTGATCAGTAGCGCCATGGTGTTTCCTTCCTGCGGACGCGCCCGCGCCCGAACTGGCCGCGGATCGACGCGTCTGAAACCCGTATTTTATTCCGGTTTGCTGATTTTCTCAGCGAGCCACCGCTCCACCGACGGGAACACGAACTTGCTGACGTCGCCGCCAAGCACGGCTATTTCGCGCACGAAGGTGCCGGAGATGAACTGGTACTGGTCGGACGGCGTCAGGAACATGGTTTCCACGTCCGGCAGCAGGTAGCGGTTCATGCCCGCCATCTGGAACTCGTACTCGAAATCCGACACGGCGCGCAGGCCGCGCACGATCACGCGCGCATTGTTCTTGCGGACGAAATCCTTGAGCAGTCCGGCAAAGCCCTCGACGCGCACGTTGGGGTAGTGGCCCAGCACTTCACGGGCGATGCTGATGCGCTCTTCGAGCGAGAAAAACGGGCGCTTGTTGGGGCTGTGCGCCACGCCAACCACCAGTTCGTCGAAAATGTTCGACGCACGGCGGACCAGATCCTCGTGCCCCCGGGTCATGGGATCAAACGTACCGGGGTAGACCGCGATGGCCATACTTCCTCCTTGATCTGCCCGCTGCCGGTCCTTTTCCGGACCGCCTTGCCTGCCGGCTGCCGACGGGTGGTTGATGCGTCGCGAGCGTTGTAACAGCGGCGTAGTGTAACCCTAAATCCGTGAATTGGAAGGCGTCGATCTGTGCGCCGCACCGTACCGTGTGCGGCTACCGGCGTTACGCAGCGCCCGCCTCGGCGCCGCGGTGCTGCAGAAGATGGAAGTGCACGGCACCGGCCCGCGCCTGGCGGACGATCTCCAGCGACGCCGGCACCGGTGCATCGGCACCAGTCAGGGAACGATCCGTCTCCACGTACACCGCGCCGCCAGGGCGCAGCAGCCGCGCGGCATGCTCGAGCGCCGGCCGCAGCCAGTCTTCGGCGAATGGCGGGTCCAGGAAAATCACGTCGAAGCTGGCATCCGGCATCTGCGCGGCAATCGCGAATGCGTCGCCCTGCACCACCCGCATGTGTGCGGCATCGAGCCGGTACTGGTTGTCGCGCAACTGCTTGGCGACACGCGGGTTGAATTCCACCAGCGTGACGGCTTCGGCACCGCGCGATGCCGCTTCGAAACCGAGTGCGCCCGAACCCGCAAACAGGTCCAGGCATTTCAGCCCGGCCAAGTCCTGGCCCAGCCAGTTGAACAGGGTTTCCCGCACGCGGTCGGGCGTCGGCCGCAAGCCTTGCGCATCGGGCACAGGCAGCAAGGTGCGCTTCCAGCGGCCACCGATAATACGGACCTGGGACGGCGCCTGACGTGGCGCCGGAGAAGACGATCGCCCGCTCGCGGCGGGCGATGGAGATCGGGTACGCGAATTCATGCCGTGATTGTAGAGCCTGTCGGCGCTTCAGCCATCACCGCCAACTGCGCTGCGTGCGGCAGGCCCCACACAAGGCGGCGCATGCTTACTCCGGGCCGCCGACGATCACCGTGGCCATCGCGTTCGGGTGAACGTGGCGCTGGAACGCCGCCTGCACCTGCTGGCGCGTGACCTTGCCGACCTGGCCCGTCCAGGTATCCAGATAGTCCAGCGGCAGCCCGTACCAGCCGATATTGGCCACATTCGTCAGCAGCTTGCGGTTGCTGTCGATGCGCAGCGGGAAACCGTTGACGAGATTGTCCTTGGCCGCCTTGAGCTCGGCCTCGGTCGGGCCTTCGTTGACAAAGCGGGTCAGCACCTGCCGCACCAGCGCCAGCGCCTCGTTGGTTTGTTCCTTCTTGGTCTGCAGGCTGATGCCGAACGGACCCGCCTGCTTGGACGGCGCGAAATAGCTGTCCACACCGTAGGTAAGTCCGCGCTTCTCGCGCACTTCATCGGTCAGGCGCGAGCTGAAGCCGCCGCCGCCCAGCACGTAGTTGCCGACCAGCAGCGCGAAATAATCGGGATCGCCGCGCGCCATCGACGGTTGGCCGGTCACCACCGCGGCCTGCTGGGCCGGATGCGGCACGCGCTGCTCGCTGGCCGGGATCGTCATCTGCACCTGCGGCATGGTCGGCGCCGCACTGCCCGGCGGCAGTCCGTTGGTCAACTTCTCGGCGATCGCCTCGGCCTGCTTGCGGTCGATCGCGCCGATCAGCGTGATCACCGCACGCGACGCACCGTAGTTGTCGCGCCAAAACTTGACGATGTCATCGCGCGAGATCGATTCCACCGACGCCGGCGTGGCCGACACGCCGTACGGATGGCCCGGGTACATCGCCTTGGCCAGCGCCTTGTCGGCGATCACGCCGGGCTTGGCATCGGCTTCACGGATCGCACTGATCAGGCGCTGCTTCTCGCGCCCGACAACTGCATCCGGATAGGTCGGTGCCTGGATCAGCTGCATGGCCAGCGCCACGGACTGGTCGAGTTCCGGCTGCGCGGTCAGCGTGCGCATGCCGATGCCGCCACGGTCGCCCCCGGCCGCGCCGCCGAAGACAGCGCCGGTATCGGCAAAGGCGTCGGCGATCTGCGCCTCGTCGCGGGCCGGCTGGCCGTTGCGCGCGGCAGCGCCCTTGTCGAGCAGCGCCGCCGCGAGCGTGGCGAGTCCGGCCTTGCCGGACGGGTCATAGCGGCTGCCGGCATCGAAATCGACATTGATATCGAGCATCGGGATCGACGGGCTGTGCACGTAGAACACCTGCGCGCCGGTCGATGCAGTCCAGTGTTCGATGGGAATGGCAGCCAGCGCGCATTGCGTCGCCAGCAGCGCCAGTGCGCCCAGGGCTGCACCGGCCAGCCGGCGCAGCGCGCGCGGCGAAAGAATGGTCGTCTCGCTCATCTCACTGATCTCGCTCATTTCCGACAGGGACATGCGTGGCTCCTCAGTGGCGCAGGCCTTCGGGCGCCTTGGCCTTGGGCTTGTTGGGATCGATCGGCTGCGGCAACAGCGTGGCCACGGTCAGGTTGTCGTCGGTGAAATACTTGGCGGCCACGGCCTGGACCTGCGCCGACGTGACCTCCTTGATCTTGTCGAGGATGCGGTCAATATTGCGCCACGAGATATCGGAGATCTCCGCCACGCCGATCTCCATGCCCTGGCCGAACACGGAATCGCGCTTGTAGATCTGGCTGGCCACGACCTGCGCCTTGACGCGCTTGAGCTCTTCGGGCGAAACACCGTTTTTGGCGATACGCTGGATTTCCTCGCGCAGCGCAGCTTCGATCTGGTCGGTGGTATGGCCATCGGCCGGCGTGCCGTCGAGCACGAACAGCGAATTGCCGCGGTTGATGCTGTCGTAGCCGACGTTGACGTCGTCGGCCAGGCGCTGCTCGCGCACCAGTTCGCGCGTCAGGCGCGCGTTGTCGTAACCGTTGAGCACCGCGGCCAGGACTTCGAGCGCATAGGGATCGACGTCCTTCTCCACGTCGCGCAGGCGCGGCACCTTGTAGGCCATCACCATGTACGGGTTCTCGGCCGGGGCCTTGACCCAGACTCGCTTGATGCCCAGTTGCGGCGGGTCGATCTGCTCCTTGCGCAGCGGCAGCGGGCGCGGCTTGAGCTTGCCGTAGTAGCGCTCGGCCAGGGCACGGACTTCGGCCGGATTGACGTCGCCGGTCACGATTACCGTGGCGTTATTCGGCACGTACCAGCTCCGGTACCAGGACTGGACGTCTTCCAGGCGCATATTGACGAGGTCGTCCATCCACCCGATCACCGGATGCCGGTACGGCGCGGCGACATAGACGTTGGCCAGCAACTGCTCGTAGACCGTGCCGCGCGCGGAGTCGTCGGTGCGCAGGCGGCGCTCTTCCATCACCACCTTCATCTCGCGGTCGAACTCGCCCTTGTTGAAGATGAGGTTCGCCATGCGGTCGGCTTCGAGCTCCATCATCTTCGGCAGGTACTGCTTGCCGATCTGCTGGTAATACAGCGTGAAGTCGCGGTTGGTCATGGCGTTCTCGCGGCCGCCCAGCGCGGCGACCTGCTTGGAGAATTCGCCCACGCCGACCTTCGGCGTGCCCTTGAACATCATGTGTTCGAGCATGTGGGCAACACCGGTGGTGCCGCTGACCTCGTCAATGCCGCCGACGCGGTACCAGATCTGGTGCGCCACCGTGGGCGCGCGGTGGTCTTCCTTGACGATCAGGCGCAGTCCGTTGGACAGCTTGTATTCCGTGGTGCCCTGTGCCGTGGCGTCGACCGGGGCGGTCTGCCCGGATGGCATGGGCGAAGCGACGGTGCGAGGCGCCTGCGCGCCGGCAGTCCAGGGCAGCGCGGCCAGCAGCAGGACCGGCAGCGCCCGCCGTGCCAGGCGTTCCAGGCGCGCCCGGCATTCGGCAGGGGCGGGAATGGGTTCAGGGCGGGTACCGCCCGTTCCGGTCACGATAGTGCGATGGTCCATGCAACCCCGTCTGTTAGAATTTTGCCGATCGATTCATGTGCTCATGAATCCGCTGTGTTACGAACTATACGCAATAGCGGCAACGCACCACAACGACAGGCTGACGGTGCGAGCGGATATTGCGTACGGCCCGGATGATTAACGCGCCGCCGGACGGCGGCCGATCCTGACGGGGTATTGACCCCTTTCCCCAATGTTTAGTTTCTGGAAGAAGCGCAAGGCCGAGCCAGCCCCTGCGCCGGCAGAACCGCCCGCCTCGGCCCCCGCTACGGCCCCGATTCCGGCCCCGATTCCGGCCCCTGCCCCGGCTCCTGTGGCCGCCCCTGCTGCCGTCCCCGTCGCCAGTCCCGATCCGTCGCTCGCCGCGGCTCCGGTGCCCCCTGCCGCGCCAGCCTTTCCTGCTGCGGCAGCCACGCCGGCCGCCGCCGCGGAGATGGAGCTGACCCTGGCCCCGGCCCAGACCGCCGAAGCCCGCCGGGGCTGGATGCAGCGCCTGCGCACGGGCCTGTCCAAGACCAGCCGCAATATCAGCACGCTGTTTGTCGGCATGAAGGTCGACGAGGCGCTGTTCGAAGAGCTCGAAACCGCGCTGCTGATGGCCGACGCCGGCGTCGAGGCAACCGAATACCTGCTCGGTGAGCTGCGCAAGCGTGTGCGCAGCGATCGCATCGAATCGGCCGAAGGCGTCAAGGCCGCGCTGCGCGACCTGCTGATCCAGCTGCTGCGGCCGCTGGAAAAGACCATGGAGCTGGGCCGCGAGCAGCCGCTGGTGATGATGATCGCGGGCGTCAACGGCGCCGGCAAGACCACCAGCATCGGCAAGCTGTGCAAGCACTTCCAGCACTACGGCCAGTCCGTGCTGCTGGCCGCCGGCGACACCTTCCGCGCCGCCGCGCGCGAGCAGCTCACCATCTGGGGCGAGCGCAACAACGTCACCGTGGTCGCGCAGGAAAGTGGCGATCCGGCCGCGGTGATCTTCGACGCGGTCAACGCAGCGCGTGCGCGCGGCATCGACATCGTGATGGCCGACACCGCCGGCCGCCTGCCCACGCAGCTCCACCTGATGGAAGAGCTCAAGAAGGTCAAGCGCGTGATCAGCAAGGCCATGCCCACGGCCCCGCACGAGGTGCTGCTGGTGATCGACGCCAATACTGGCCAGAACGCGCTGGCGCAGACGCGCGCGTTCGATGACGCGCTCGGCCTGACCGGCCTGATCGTGACCAAGCTCGACGGCACGGCCAAGGGCGGCATCCTCGCGGCCATCGCGCGCCAGCGGCCGGTGCCGGTTTATTTCATCGGCGTCGGGGAAAAGGTCGAGGATCTGCAGCCGTTCAAGGCAGAGGAGTTTGCCGACGCGCTGCTCGGCTGATGGTATCGCCCGAATAAAAAACGCCCCGGCAAACCCGGGGCGTTTTTTTTGGCTGACGCGGCGAATCACTCCGCGTCAGGCTGATCCTTCGGCTGCGCCTTCTGGAAGGCCGGCAGCTCCATGCACGCTTCGTAGATACGCGCGATGGTCGGATAGCGGCTCACGTCGATATTGAAGCGCTGCGCGTTGAAGACCTGCGGCACCAGGCAGATATCGGCCAGCGTCGGCGTGTCGCCGAAGCAGAAGCGGCCGGCCTTGCCCTGGCGCTCCAGGTTGGCTTCGAACGAGGCGAAGCCCAGTTCGATCCAGTGACGGTACCACCCGTCCTTGGCCTCATCGGCGACGCCCAGCGTGCGCTTGATGTACTTCAGCACGCGCAGGTTGTTCAGCGGATGGATCTCGCAGGCAACCTCGAGCGCGAGGCCGCGCACGTAGGCGCGGTCGAGCGCATTGCCGGGCAGCAGTTTCGGTTCGGGATGGATCTCGTCCAGGTACTCGATCATGGCCACGGACTGCTGCAGCACATTGCCGTCGTCCAGCACCAGCGCCGGCACGAGACCGTCGGGATTCACCGCGCGGAACTCGGGCAGGAGCTGCTGGCCGCCGTCCTTGAGCAGATGCACGGGCACATACTCGTACGGCAGGCCCTTTAGCTCCAGCGCGATACGCACGCGGTAGGACGCCGAGCTGCGGAAATAGCTGTAGAGCTTCATCGGGTCAGACCACCTTGATAGTCAGGTCGCCCACGCCGCCGACGTGGCACTGCATGACGTCGCCCTTGACCACCGGACCCACGCCTTCGGGCGTGCCACTGAAGATCAGGTCGCCGGGCTGCAGCTCGAACAGCTTCGACAGGTACGACACCATCTCCGGCACGGACCAGATCAGGTCGGAGAGGTCGCCGCGCTGCTTCTCGGCGCCGTTGACGGACAGCGTGACTTCGCCCTTTTCCGGATGGCCGATGGCCGACACCGGCACGATCGGGCCGATCGGAGCCGAACGGTCGAATGCCTTGCCGGTCTCCCAGGGGCGACCGGTCTTCTTCGATTCGTTCTGCAGGTCGCGGCGCGTCATGTCGAGGCCCACGGCGTAGCCGAACACGTGGCTGGCTGCCTGCTCGACCGAAATGTCCTTGCCGCCCTTGCCGATCGCCACGACCAGTTCCACTTCATAGTGGACGTTGCTGGTGCCCGGCGGATACGGGAACGTGCCCTCGGTGCCATCCGCCACATAGCTGACCGCGTCCGACGGCTTGCAGAAGAAGAACGGCGGCTCGCGATCGGGGTCCGAGCCCATTTCGCGGGCATGGGCGGCATAGTTGCGGCCGACGCAGTACACGCGGCGCACCGGGAAGCTTGCGTTGCTGCCGCGCACGGGCACGCCAACGGGTGCCGGCGGGGCAAAAACGAATTCGGTCATGCATCTCTCCAGGCTTTTTCTGATATTCCTGCGCACGAGCGACCGGTGTCGCCAGCAGACACCGCCCGGCGCAGCAGGGCAACAGCATACACCTGCCCGCCGGCCTGCGTACGACGGCATACAGTGATTATGGGTAAGCCCCCGGGGTGCGAGCCGGCGTGACGGATTGACCGCCCGGCGCGGATCTTGCATAACACGGGGCAACCCACGACAAGTCATGACCCGCCGCCACCCGCCTCCCTCGTCCAGCCCGAGCCCGCCCCCGCAGGGTGCCGCGCCAGCCAACCGCACGCTGCGCATCCTGCTGGTGCGCGATCCGCACGACGCCGATCCGCTCAATGTGGAAACCATTCGCGCGGGCCTGGTCAGCACCGGATTCACCGACATCCAGATCGTCGATGCCGACCTACGCCTGCCCGATGCCATCTCGGCCAGCCAGCCGGACCTGATCATCATCGCGTCCGAGTCCGCCGCGCGCGATACGGTCGAGCATGTGTGCGTGTCCACGCAGCACGCGCCGCGTCCGATCGTACTGTTCACCGATAACGACGACGCCCAGCGCATCAAGGCCGCGCTGTCGGCTGGTATCACGGCCTATATCGTCGACGGCCTGCGCGCCGAGCGCGTCAAGACCGTGCTGGACGTCGCCTATGCGCGCTTCGAACTCGACCAGCAGTTGCGCGCGGAACTCGATGCCACGCGGCTGAAGCTGGCCGAGCGCAAGGTGGTGGAGCGCGCCAAGGGCCTGCTCATGCAGGCGCGCGGCATTACCGAGGATGAGGCCTACAAGCGCCTGCGCAGCATGGCCATGGAACGCGGCATCAAGCTTGTGGATGCCGCCCAGCGCGTGATCGACGTGATGGGCTGAGCATCCGCAACCGGTGCCCGCGCGGCACGCGACTGGTGCAATGCACAATTCTGGCGCTGCTCATTAACTGCAGCGCGCTCTCCCGGCCCGGCCTGCGAGGCCGGCGGGTATCACTCGTCCGCGAAGTCCCCTTTTCCACCGCTTTGTGTGTTGGCACAGCCATTGCGTTATCGATGCGTCGGCCAACGAGGGCCGATCACAATTACGGCGGGCATGGCCAACGCGGGCCGCGCCACGCCACGGACAACGGCGTCCTGAACCGCACCCGTCTTCTGGCGAAACGGGCTGTGGATCGGGACGCTTTTTTCTTGGAGCCCAGCAATGCCCTCTCGCCTCAGGATTGCCAAACCGCTGCCCGCCGCAGTCGACACCACTCTCGCCTCCGCCGACGCGGCGCCGGCGAGCAGCGGCCGCCGCCGTGCGCTGGCCTCGATCGCCGGGGCCAGCGTGATGACGCTGGTCGATCCGCTGGTGCGTGCCGGGGCGTGGGCGGCGGGGTCGGATGCGCCCGAGAAACCCGAGGTACGCATCGGCTTCATCCCGCTGACCGACTGCGCATCGGTCGTCATGGCAGCCACGCTCGGGCTCGACAAGAAGTACGGCATCAAGATTACGCCGAGCAAGGAAGCATCCTGGGCCGGCGTGCGCGACAAGCTCGTCAATGGCGAACTCGACGCGGCGCATGTGCTGTACGGGCTGATCTATGGTGTGCAGCTCGGCATCGGCGGCCCGAAGAAGGACATGGCCGTGCTGATGAGCCTGAACCACAACGGACAGGCCATCACGCTGTCGTCGAAGCTGGCCGAGAAAGGTGCGAAGGACGGCGCCAGCCTGAAAGCGCTGATGAGCAAGGAAAAGCGCGAATACACCTTCGCGCAGACCTTCCCGACCGGCACGCACGCCATGTGGCTCTACTACTGGCTGGCGGCCAACGGCATCAACCCGATGCAGGATGCCAAGGCGATCACCGTGCCGCCGCCGCAGATGGTCGCCAACATGCGCGTGGGCAATATGGACGGCTTCTGCGTGGGCGAGCCGTGGGGCGCGCGCGCGATTGCCGACAAGATCGGCTTCACGGTGGAAACGACGCAGGCGATCTGGAAGGATCATCCCGAGAAGACGCTCGGCACCACCGCCGAATTCGTGCAGAAGTACCCGAACACCGCGCGCGCCATGGTGGCCGCGGTGCTGGAGGCATCGAAGTTCATCGACGCCTCGGCGTCGAACCGCCGCAAGACGGCCGAGACCATCGCCGCCAAGTCCTACGTCAACACCGACATGGACATCATCCTGGACCGCATGCTGGGCCGCTACAGCAATGGCCTGGGCAAGACGTGGGATGACCCGGACTCGATGAAGTTCTACCAGGACGGTTCGGCGAACTTCCCGTTCCTGTCGGACGGCATGTGGTTCCTGACGCAGCACAAGCGCTGGGGCCTGCTCAAGGAGCATCCCGACTATCTGGCGGTGGCAAGGCAGGTCAACCGCATCGACATCTACAAGCAGGCCGCTACGGCGGCACAGGTGCCGCTGCCCAAGAGCGACATCCGCACCGCGAAGCTGATCGACGGTGTGGTGTGGGATGCCAACAAGGACCCAAAGGCCTACGCCGACGGCTTCAAGATCAAGGCCTGATACGCAAGTTGCCGCCATTGTTTCGGATTGCCCCTGACCCAAGGAGCCAGACGTGAATGCCATCGCCAGACCCGCGCCGGAAGGCGCCACCGGCCTGAAGGCCGACCCCGATGCCGGCGAACGCGCGCGGCGACGTACGCTGGAGATCGAAGCTCAGGCTCGCCGTGCCGAACGGCGCGAGGCGCTGCGCGCAGTCGTGCTGAAAGGCGTGCCGCCGCTGCTGGGCTTCGCGTTGTTCGTGCTGGCTTGGCACGGCATCGCCACAATGATCCCGGCTATTCCCACGCCCGGCGCCACCTGGAACGCCGCCGTGCCGCTCTTCGCCGATCCGTTCTACCGCAATGGCCCCAATGACCAGGGCGTAGGCTGGAACGTGCTGGCATCGCTTGCCCGCGTCGGCGCTGGCTTCGGGCTTGCGGCGCTGATCGGCATCCCGGCGGGCTTCATCCTCGGACGCTTCGCCTTCCTGAACGCGATGGCGTCGCCCGTGATCAGCCTGCTGCGGCCGGTTTCGCCGCTGGCATGGCTGCCGATCGGGCTGCTGCTGTTCAAGGCTGCGAACCCCGCCGCGATCTGGGCCATCTTCATCTGCTCGATCTGGCCGATGGTGATCAACACCGCGGTCGGCGTCACGCGTGTGCCGCAGGACTACCTGAACGTGGCGCGCGTGCTCGACTTGTCGGAATGGAAGGTGTTCACGCGCGTGCTGTTCCCCGCCGTGCTGCCGTACATGCTGACCGGCGTGCGGCTGTCGATCGGCACGGCATGGCTGGTGATCGTGGCCGCGGAGATGCTGACTGGCGGCACCGGCATCGGCTTCTGGCTGTGGGACGAATGGAACAACCTGAAGGTCGAGCACATCGTCATCGCCATCTTCGTGATCGGCATCATCGGCCTGCTGCTGGAACATGCGCTGCTGGCGCTGGCTCGGCGCTTCAGCTACGGCAACAACTGACTGCCCCGCGCGCAAACCCAACCGGACATCGCCATGGAAAAGTTCGTCAGCATCGAAAACGTCGGGCAGACATTCAAGACGCGCAAGGGGCCGTTCGTGGCGCTGCGCGACGTCAACCTGCAGATCGCACAGGGAGAGTTCATCACGCTGATCGGCCATTCGGGCTGCGGCAAGTCCACGCTGCTGAATCTGATCGCGGGGCTGGCCACGCCGACCACCGGGGCGCTGATCTGCGCAGGCCGGGAAATCGCCGGCCCGGGTCCCGAGCGCGCCGTGGTGTTCCAGAACCACTCGCTGCTTCCGTGGATGACCTGCTTCGACAACGTCCATCTGGGCGTGGAGCGCGTCTTTGGTGGCAGCGAGAGCAAGGCGCAACTGAAGGCACGCACGCATGACACGCTGGCGCTGGTGGGCCTGACCCACGCGGAAGGCAAGTATCCGCACGAGATCTCGGGCGGCATGAAGCAGCGCGTCGGCATTGCGCGCGCGCTCGCCATGGCGCCCAAGGTGCTGCTGATGGATGAACCGTTCGGCGCGCTCGACGCGCTCACGCGCGCGCACCTGCAGGATGCGCTGCTGAAGATCGTCGAACAGACCCGCAGCACCGTAGTCATGGTCACGCATGACGTGGACGAGGCCGTGCTGCTGGCCGACCGCATCGTGATGATGACCAACGGCCCGGCGGCGACGATCGGCGAGATCCTCAGCGTCGGCCTGCCGCGACCACGCGACCGCGTGGCGCTCGCCGAGGACAAGGACTACCACGCGTGCCGCACGGCGGTGCTCGACTTCCTCTACCGCAAGCAGCGCAACCCGGCGCTGCAGGAAGCGGCCTGAACGGCCACCGGACGCCCGCCCGCCATGGGCGTGGCGGCGGTGCTCCGCTATCATGAAGCGGAACCCATCCCCACATAACACGCCCATGACCACTTCCTCTGCCACTCCCGCCGCGGATGCCTTCCCCGCAGCCCGCTACATCAAGGAAATCGGCCGCGGCGTGAACGGCGCCCGCGCGCTGCCGCGCGAAGACGCGCAGGCCTTGTTCGACGCCATGCTGGGCGGCCGCGTGTCGGACTTGGAACTGGGCGCGGTGCTGATGGCGTATCGCATCAAGGGCGAGGCTCCGCACGAACTGGCCGGCATGCTGGAGGCCGCGCACACGCACTGCCGTCCGCTGGCCGCGCCGGGAGATCGCCAGGTCGTGGTCATCCCGAGCTACAACGGCGCGCGCAAGCAGCCCAACCTGGTGCCGCTGCTGGCGCTGCTGCTCGCGCGCGAGAATGTGCCGGTGCTGGTGCACGGTTCGCGCACATTCCAGGGCCGCGTGACGAGCATGGCCCTGTTTGAGGCGCTCGGCGTGCCGCTCTGTGCATCCACCGACGAAGCCGCCGCGCGCCTGCGCGACGGCGATGGCGCCAACGGGCCGCTGGCCGTGGTGCCCGTGGACGTGCTGTCGCCGGGCCTGTCGCAGTTGCTGGACCGGCGCAATGTCATCGGCCTGCGCAATTCCTCGCACACGGTGGCCAAGATGCTGCAGCCGGTCGGTTCGCATTCCCCGGCCGAGGCGTTGCGCCTGTACAGCTATACGCACCCCGAGTATCGCGAGACGCTGACCGACTACTTCTCGCACGAGCCCGCCAATGTGCTACTGGCGCGCGGTACCGAAGGCGAGGTGGTGGCCGATGCACGCCGCGGCAGCCGCATCGACTGGTTGCATGACGGGCACCAGCAGACGCTTGTCGATCCGACCAGCGGCTCGATCGCCGACGTGCCGGAACTGCCGCAAGGCAGCGATGTGGCCGATACGGCCGCGTGGACGCGCAAGGTGCTGGACGGCACCGTGCCCGTGCCGGCGCCGATCGCCACCCAGGTGCGCGCCATTCAGGAATGCCTGCAGCAAGGCACGCGCGTCGCCTGGGCAAACCCGCTCTGAGCGGCGCCAGTCCGTCCGCTGCTCAGGATTTGCGCTGGGGCAGCGGGATGCGCTCCGTTTCGCCGGGGACGTGCGGAAACTGGTCGTCCTCCCAGCGCTGCGAAGCGGCTTCGATAGCCTCTTTGCTGCTGGCCACGAAGTTCCAGAAGATGAATCGGCGGCCGTCTGTAGGATCGCCGCCGAGCAGCATCACGCGCGATGGCGCGGTGGCCGTCAGCGTGACTGATTGACCCGGCGTCAGCACCACCAGGTGCTCGGAGGGCAAGGCTTCTCCGTCGAGCGCGATGCTGCCGTCGACCGGATAGACGCCCCGCTCCGCATGCTCGGCCGGAATCTCCAGGATCGCGCCAGCGTCCATCTCGATCGCCACGTACAGCGTGCGGCTGAACACCGTGACGGGCGAAGTCTTGCCAAAGGCATCTCCGGCGATCACCGTCATGCGCACGCCAGGCTGTTCGATCTTCGGCAGCGTGGCGCCCGGATGATGGAAGAACGAAGGCTCGACGGTTTCGTGATCCTTAGGCAGCGCCACCCAGGTCTGGATGCCATGGAGCCGCGCGCCGGCTTCGCGCACGGCGTCGGGCGAGCGCTCGGAGTGGACGATGCCATTGCCGGCCGTCATCCAGTTCACGTCGCCAGGCCGGATCACCTGCTCGCTGCCGAGGCTGTCGCGGTGCATGATCTCGCCTTCGAACAGATAGGTCACCGTGGCCAGTCCGATATGCGGATGCGGGCGCACATCGGCGCCTTTCCCTGGAGGCATCGCCACGGGTCCCATGTGATCAAAGAAGATAAACGGGCCGACGGTCTGGGTCGCGGCTGCAGGCAGCAGGCGACGCACGGTGAAGTCGCCCAGGTCCCGCACGTGGGGCTTGAGCAAGTGTTCGATGGCAGACATGGGTTCTCCGGTTTCGTGAGGCGCGCTTTTGTTGGCCTTGGCGTGCGTGCGCCAGCACTGTCAGTGTAGCGGGTGGTGCAATACAGTATCCCGCCACGCGGTGCGAACCGAGGCGTGGCGGGACCCTCTAATTGAAGATATCCAGGCCGCCGATATGCAGCGTAAGTGCCTTAGCGGGACCAAACGCTATTCGAATATAGATGATGATCATCAGGAACTATCGACGGCTTAGGGACTCCAATTAGCACTCACCCGGCTTGAGTGCTAAGATGTGTTGCAATGCCGTGCCCTCCCATCCGGAGTGGCGCGCCGGCAACCGAACGCCGGATGCGAAAGGAGCTACTGAGTGAACGCAGTCTTGTCTGCCGACAAAACCCTGATGAACAGCCGTCTGCCGACGGCGCCCAAGCAGGCCGGAAGCTTTGCATTGACCTTCCCGGCCACTGTGGGCAACCTGGAAAGCTATATCCAGGCCGTACATCGCATTCCGATGCTGACCGCAGAGGAAGAGCAACGCCTCGCGCGCGAATTGCGCGACAACGAATCCGTCGATGCCGCACGCCAGCTGGTGATGTCTCACCTGCGCCTGGTGGTGTCGATTGCGCGCCAGTACCTCGGGTACGGCCTGCCGCACGCCGACCTGATCCAGGAAGGCAATATCGGGCTGATGAAGGCCGTCAAGCGCTTCGACCCGAATCAGGGCGTGCGCCTGGTGTCGTATGCGATGCATTGGATCAAGGCCGAGATCCACGAATACGTGCTGAAGAACTGGCGCATGGTCAAGGTGGCGACCACCAAGGCCCAGCGCAAGCTGTTCTTCAACCTGCGCAGCCACAAGCAGGGTTCCCATACCTTCACGCCGGAGCAGATCGAAGCCGTTGCGCGCGATCTCAACGTCAAGCCTGAAGAGGTGATGGAGATGGAAACCCGCATGTCGGGTGGCGATCTCGCGCTGGAAGGCCAGGTCGATGACGGCGAGGAAGAATTCGCGCCGATCGCTTACCTGGCGGACAACCACAACGAGCCGACGCGCGTACTGGAAGCCAAGCGCCAGGACCGCATGCAGGTCGAGGGGCTGGAAGAGGCGCTGGCGCGGCTGGATGAGCGCAGCCGCCGGATTATCGAGGCACGCTGGCTGAACGTTGAGGACGACGGCTCGGGTGGTGCGACGCTGCACGAGCTGGCCGATGAATTTGGTGTCTCGGCTGAACGCATTCGCCAGATCGAGGTGGCGGCGATGAAGAAGATGAAGGGGGCGTTGCAGGCGTTTGCCTGATCGCCCGGCGCTAACGAGGCGCCATGTAAAAGGCCGGTCCACTGGACCGGCCTTTTTTCATTGCCGTGCCGTCTCTCAGGACAGCAACTGCTTGATATCGTGGGCGATGGGCTCCGGTCCCTGGCCGTGACGAATGAACAGCCGCAGGCGCCCTTCCGTGTCGAACACATAGCTGCCAGCCGAGTGATCCATGGTGTAGTTGTTCGGCGACGTGCCCGGCACCTTGGCGTAGTAGACCTTGAAGTCCTTCGCCACCTTCTGCAACGCAGCCTCATCCGCCGGCCGCATGCCCAGGAAACGCGGATCAAACGCCGGCACGTACTGCGCCAGCAGCGCCTGGGTATCCCGCTCCGGATCCACCGTCACAAACAACACCTGCACCTTGTCCGCATCCGGCCCAAGCTGCTCCATCACCGCCTTCAACTCCGCCATGGTGGTCGGGCAGACATCGGGGCAATGGGTGTACCCGAAGAACATCACCACGACCTTGCCCTTGAAGTCCGAAATCGTCCGGACCTTGCCGTTGTGGTCGGTCAGCGAGAAATCCTTGCCGAAATCTGCCCCGCCGCTGATGTCGACGTTACGGAAAGAAGCCTTCTGCTGGCCACAGGCGGCGAGCGCGAGTGCAAGGAACGCTAGCGCGGCAAAGCGGCGGAATGAGGCGAAGAGCCCGTGGGGCTGGCTTGGCTTGGTCATGGGAAATCGGAAGTCGATGGACGCCGGCAAATCCGCGGCGCCGCGATGGCGAGGGCAGCACACAGTATCGCCCATTCGTGCCCTGCCGCACGGCGACCGCGACAAGATGCCGCAGGCCGCGAAGCTCCCAGATCGCTCAGATCTGGGGCACGAACTTGAAGTAGTGATCGATCAGCAGCGCCGCGAACAGCAGCGACAAGTAGAGGATCGAGAAGCGGAAGGCGCGTTGGGCCAGCTGGTCCGAGTAGTTGCGGTACATCGTCCACGAATACTTCAGGAACCAGGCGCCCAGCACCAGTGCGCTGGCGAGGTAGATGTAGCCGCTCATGCCGTAGACGAACGGCAGCAGCGTCGCGGCGATCATCACCAGCGTGTACAGCAGGATGTTGAGCAGCGTGTACTTTTCGCCGTGCGTGATCGGCAGCATCGGCAGGCCGGACTTGGCGTAGTCGGCGCGGCGGTACAGCGCGAGCGCCCAGAAATGCGGAGGAGTCCAGGTGAAGATGATCAGCACCAGGAACCACGCTTCGGCGGGCACGTCGTTGGCGACAGCCGCCCAGCCCAGCGCCGGCGGCATGGCGCCCGACAGGCCGCCGATGACAATATTCTGCGGCGTGGCCGGCTTGAGCAGGATGGTGTAGACGACCGCATAGCCGAGGAACGTGGCGAAGGTCAGCCACATCGTCAGGTCATTGGCGAATACGTGCAGCAGCCACATGCCGGCGCCGCCAAGGACGGCCGAGAAGATCAGCGTCTGCGTGGTGGTGATCTCGCCGGTGGCGGACGGCCGCCATGCGGTGCGGCGCATCAGCGCGTCGATCTTCTGCTCCACCAGGCAATTGATCGCGAACGCGGCCCCGGCCAGCAGCCAGATGCCGGCGCCGCCGCCGATCAGTACGCGCCACGGCACCATGCCCGGCGTGGCCAGGAACATGCCGATGATGGCGCAGAACACCGCGAGCTGCGTCACTCGCGGCTTGGTCAGGGCGGCATACTGGCGGGCCAGGTGACGGACCCGGCCCACGGGATGGGATTGCGTTGCGGTTACCACGGGAGGGAGTTTGTCTTTCATGTGGCGCGAGCGGCAGTCGGCACGCTGGAGGCAGCGCCGGCGGGTCGGGTCGCGAGCCCTATATTGTAGTTGAGACGCACCAACAGCAGCAGGAGCACCGCCGCGCCGCCGTTGTGGGCGACTGCGGCGACCAGCGGCCAGTCCAGCACGATGTTCGACAGCCCGGTCGCGAGCTGCAGCGCAAGCGCAGCCAGCAGCCAGCGTGATGCGCTGCCCAGCCCTTCGAGCCGGCGCGCACGCAGGCCGAACCACGTGAGGTAGCCCAGCACCACCACGGCAAAGCAGCGGTGCACCCAGTGGATCGCCACCAGCGCCGCATGCGGGATGTAGTCGCCATCAGCCGTCATGCCGAGCTGGCGCCACAGCGTGAAGCCGTGCACGAAGTCCATCTCGGGGACGACCTGGCCGTTGCACAGCGGGAAGTCCGTGCAGGCCATCACCGCGTAGTTGGTGCTGACCCAGCCACCCAGGAATATCTGGATCACCAGCAGCAGCAGCGCCACGCGCGCGGGCCAGCGCAGCGCGCCAGCCTCGGGTGCGACAAGATGCCGCGGATCATTTCGCGAGCCTAGCCAGATCAGCGCCGCGAGCAGGCTCATGCCGAGCAGCAGGTGCGTGACGACGATGATCGGCTGCAGCTTCATCGTCACCGTGAATGCGCCGAACGCGCCCTGCACGCACACGAGCAGCAGCACGCCGGTGGCGAACCATGGCGATTGCTTCAACTCCTTGCGCTTGACCCACGCCAGCACCATCAGCGTGATGATCAGCACGCCCACGGCCATGGCGAAATAGCGGTGGATCATCTCGATCCAGGCCTTGGCGAGCGTCACAGGGCCGCTGGGCAACGCGGTTTCGGCCGCGCGGATTGGCTCCACGGCCGAATGTGGGTTGGAATGGCCATAGCAGCCCGGCCAGTCGGGGCAGCCGAGGCCCGAATCAGTCAGCCGCGTGAAGCTGCCGAACATGATGAGATCCAGCGTCAGGAACGCGGTGATCCAGACCAGCTTGCGGTACTTGTTGCGGTCGCCGCGGACCAGCACGTACGAGATCGGGAACAGCGCGATCAGGACGCCGATGATGGCGAGTTGGAGCAGCATGCGCGTCGTTCCTCAGCCGATCCGGGAAACCCGGAGCAGCTTCTTGAGGTCGCCGCTCATCTTCTTGGGATCGGGGTCTTTCGGGAAACGCATCATCAGGTTGCCGAGCGGATCGACCAGGAAGATGGTGTCTTCGATGCGGCTGCCCTCGGCCGCCGGCAGCCATTGGCGCGCGACGTCGGGCGGGATGCGCAGGAAACGCACGCCGGCATAGGGCTCGTTGTAGGCCGCGCTCAGGCGCTCATCGACCGCGCCCTCGTCCGTGATCAGCCAGACCGGCACGATACGCTCGCGGTCCTGGCCCTGGCCCGCGCGGATCTGGCGGATGGTGAACAGCTTCTTCGCGCAGGCTTCGTCGCAGGCCGACGGATCGGCCGTCACCAGCAGCCACTTGCCGCGGAAGCTTTCGAGCGGAACCGCCTCAGCGCGCTCGTTGGCGACGCGCACAGGAGGCATCGGGCGCTGCGGATCGATCAGCGCGCCGTAGTTGGTGGCGCCGCCCGTCGGCTTGAAAACGTAATAGGTCAGGTAGGACGCGATCACCGGCGATGCGCACACCAGCAACAGCAGCAGCATCTGAAGGCGGCCGCGGCGCGTGCGCGCGTCGATGCGCGAGTCCGGCGGAGATGCCGTGCCGGCGGGGGCCGGGGCGGAGTCTTGGTGTGGCATGTGTACGTCTGTCGTTCGTTTGTCGTGGCGCCCGCACAATGGCGTGCGCCGATGTTCATGGCCGGCTGGCCGTTACGGTTGTCCTGCTCCGGCAAGCCGGCGCGCACGGCGCCAGCCCAGCACGATCACCAGCACCAGCGTAAGCGCGGCAAGGCCGAACCACTGGAAGGCGTAGCCATAGTGCCGGTCGGCACCCAGGTCGGCCGGTGCCCAGTCGCGCGCGAGGCCATCGCCGGTGTCGGTGCGCTGCTCGATCACGAGCGGCTGCAGCGCCACGTCGCGTTCGGCCGCGTACGCTGCCAGGTCTACGTTCTGGCGAATCTGCTTCCCCGCTTCCGCACTGGCGGACTGGCCGAGGCTATAGACCTTGGGCACCGCGGCAAGTGCCGTGCCTTCGATCGTCACTTCGCCGGCCGGCGTCGGAAACGGCGCGATGCGCGTGCGGTCCTGGGCATCGCGCGGCAGCCAGCCTCGCAGTACGAGCACGCTGCGAGCGGCTCTGCCATCACCCCGGATCACCAGCGGCGTCAGCACCAGGAAGCCGGCGCGGCTGTCGGTGCCATTGCCGTGGGGGCGATTATCCAACAAGACGGTGCGGTCCGCTTCGAAACGGCCAGTCACGCGCACGGTCCGGTCGGTGAGATTGTCCTGTACGGGCGCCGTAGTCAGCGTCACCGGCGCCTGTGCGGCGAGCGCCTGCAGCCGTTCGGCACGCGCGACTTTCTCGTGCGCGCGGTTGAGCTGCCAGTTGCCGAGCGCGCAGGTCACCGCAATCACCACGGCGGCCGCAACGGTCGGCACGGGGCTCAGGGCACGCCAGAGCTTCATCGGGCGACTCCAACCGGCCCATACGGGGTGATGCCGGCGATGCGATAATGACTCTTTCCGCTCACGAGCCCGCGGCACGCCTTGCACGTAGTGCACGTATTGCGGCCAGCCTGCCTCACCATGCGCTTTGTCATCATCGTCGCCTTCCTCCTCATCATCGGCAGCCTGGCCTCGGCCCTGTTCTTCATGATGCGCGACCGCGGCAGGACGCCGAACATGATGCGTTCGCTGATGTTCCGCGTCGGCTTCTCAGTGGCGCTGTTCCTGTTCATCCTGTTCTCGCACTGGATGGGCTGGATCCACAGCACCGGCATCCGCATGAATCCGTAGGCTCCGGAAACCCCAAAAAACAAGCGCCGCAGGCTGGTTCCCCTCCTGCGGCGCTTCTGTTTTGTGGTTCCACGGCGAAAGGCGCTGAGGCCTTCCACCGGGTACGACAAGTTGCTGCTTACAGCCAGTACACCACGATGTAGAGGAACAGCCACACCACGTCAACGAAGTGCCAGTACCAGGCGGCGCCTTCGAACGCGAAGTGATGCTCGGGCGTGAAATGGCCCTTGAGCACGCGGATCAGCACCACGGTCAGCATGATCGCGCCCATGGTCACGTGGAAGCCGTGGAAGCCGGTCAGCAGGAAGAACGTGGAACCGTAGACGCCCGAGGTGAGCTTCAGGTTCAGTTCCGAGTAGGCGTGCATGTACTCATAAGCCTGGAAGCACATGAAGATCGCGCCCAGCAGGACGGTCAGCACCAGCCCCTGGATCAGCTGGCTGCGCTTGCCGGCCAGCAGCGCGTGGTGCGCCCAGGTCAGCGTCACGCCCGACATCAGCAGCAGTGCCGTGTTGATGGTCGGAATCGGCCACGGGCCCATGGTCTGGAAGTTCTCGACCACGCCGGCCGGGCCGGTATTGGGCCATACGGCGGCAAAGTCGGGCCACAGGATCTTGTTGTCGAGGTCGCCCAGCCACGGCATGGCGATGGTGCGGGCATAGAACAGCGCGCCGAAGAACGCGGCGAAGAACATCACTTCGGAGAAGATGAACCAGCCCATCGACCAGCGGAACGACAGGTCGATGTTCTTGCCGTACATGCCCCCTTCGGATTCGCCGATGGCATCGCTGAACCAGCTCTTGAGCACGAACAGGAACCACAGCAGGCCGAAGCCGCACAGGTACGGCGCCCAGTGCACGCCGTTCACCCAGCCGGCTGCGCCGGCGCCGGTCATCAGCAGGCCGAAGCTTGCCGTGATCGGGTGGCGCGACGGTCCCGGTACGAAGTAGTACGGAGCGTTTGCGCGATTCGCACTCATTCTTTTATCTCCAGCTCAGAGTCTTGGTTCAATCGTTATCGGCACATCCGGCGGCCTTGCCTCCCAGGCCGCCGCTGGCACTGCTTTTCTGTCTACCCTACTTCCTGCCCTGCTACGCCGCGGCCGAACTGACCACGACGCGTACGATCGTAATGAGGATCGCGATGAATACCGCCGCCGCGATCACCCCGGCAATGACCACATGCACGGGGTTCAGCTTCGCCATGTCGCTCTCGTGTGCCGCGCCCTTGCGCAGGCCGATGAACGACCACAGCACCGCACGCATGGTCTGCCCGAAAGACATCTTGCGTTTGACCGCGTCCTTCAGTTCATCCACCGCCGTCTCCTCTGTCCTGCTCTCAACCTGCCTCAACCACCGTTGCCGGGCCGGCTGTCCAGCTCGCCCTGCGGTGCCTGCGCCACCGGCGCACCCACTTCGAAGAAGGTGTACGACAGCGTGATGTTCTTCACATCCTTCGGCAGCTTCGGATCGATCACGAACACCACCGGCATCTCGCGCGCTTCCTTGGCCTTGAGCGTCTGCTGCTTGAAGCAGAAGCACTCGAGCTTCTTGAAGTACTCGGTCGCCTGCTTGGGCGCGTAGCTTGGGATCGCCTGCGCGGAAATGTCGCGCGGCTGCCCGTTGGCCACTTCGTAGACGATCGTCGCCATCTCGCCGGGATGCACTTCCATGCTGTTCTTCACCGGACGGAACGCGAACGGGCCGCGCGCGTTCGAATCGAACTCCACCGTGACGGTGCGGCTCGTGTCGACCTGCGTATTCTTGAGCGAGCCGCCGTACAGCTCGCGCGTGGTCACCACGTTCAGCCCGGTGAGATCGCAGATCTTCTTGTACAGCGGCACCAGCGCGTAGCCGAACCCGAACATCACGCCGACGATCACGACCAGCCGCAGCATCATGCCGCGGTTGAACCGCTTGTCGGCTTCGTGATTCTGATTCTGCCCCTGCTGATCGACGCTCATCCCGCTACCCCGCAGCTTCAGCCAAGGAAAACCATCTTGGCGAAGAACCCCAGAAAGAAAACCACCACGATCGACAACAGGATCAGTCCCAGTCGCCGGTTGGCGGCTTTCTGGTCTGCTTGCGATGGATTTTTTTGTGGAGCCTGCATCTTGTGTTACCTGCCGGCACGGAAGGCGGCTGGCGCCCTCCGTGCCTGATTGCGTTCAGTGCTTAGCGAACTTGCGGCGGCACTTCAAAGGTGTGGAACGGCGCCGGCGACGGCACGGTCCACTCCAGGCCCTCGGCACCATCCCAGGGCTTGTCCGCGGCCTTCTCGCCGCCACGGTAGGACGGCAGCACCACGAAGAAGAAGAAATACACCTGCATCAGGCCGAAGCCCAGTGCCCCGATCGACGCGATCGCGTTGAAGTCCGCGAACTGGGTCGGATAGTCGGCATAGCGACGCGGCATGCCGGCCAGACCCAGGAAGTGCATCGGGAAGAAGGTGACGTTGAAGAAGATGATCGAGCCCCAGAAGTGGATCTGGCCGCGGGTTTCGTTGTACATGAAACCGCTCCACTTCGGACCCCAGTAGTAGAAGCCCGCGAACAGCGCGAACAGCGAGCCGGCCACCAGCACATAGTGGAAGTGCGCCACGATGAAGTAGGTGTCCTGCAGCTGGATGTCGATCGGGGCCACCGCCGGCATCAGGCCGGTAAAGCCGCCGATGGTGAACACGAAGATGAAGCCGATCGAGAACAGCATCGGGGTCTCGAAGGTCATCGAGCCGCGCCACATCGTCGCGATCCAGTTGAAGATCTTCACAGCCGTCGGCACCGCGATCAGCATCGTCGCGTACATGAAGAACAGCTGGCCCGTCACCGGCATGCCGGTCGTGAACATGTGGTGCGCCCACACGATGAACGACAGGATGGCGATCGAAGCGGTCGCGTACACCATCGAGCTGTAGCCGAACAGGCGCTTGCGCGCGAACGCCGGCACCACGTGCGAGATGATCCCGAAGGCCGGCAGGATCATGATGTACACCTCGGGGTGGCCGAAGAACCAGAAGATGTGCTGGTACATCACCGGGTCACCACCACCAGCGGCCGAGAAGAAGCTCGTGCCGAAGTGGCGGTCGGTCAGCACCATGGTGATGGCACCGGCCAGCACGGGCATCACGGCGATCAGCAGGTACGCGGTGATCAGCCACGTCCAGCAGAACATCGGCATCCGCATCAGCGTCATGCCAGGCGCGCGCATGTTGAGGATGGTCACGATGATGTTGATCGAGCCCATGATCGACGACGCGCCCATGATGTGCATGGCGAAGATGGCCATGTCCATGCCCGGGCCCATCTGCACCGACAGCGGCGCGTACAGCGTCCAGCCGGCGGCGGTGGCACCGCCCGGGGCGAAGAACGAGCCGGCCAGCAGCAGCGCAGCCGGCGGCATCAGCCAGAAGCTGAAGTTGTTCATGCGCGCGAACGCCATGTCGGACGCGCCGATCTGCAGCGGGATCATCCAGTTCGCGAAGCCCACGAAGGCCGGCATGATCGCACCGAACACCATGATCAGGCCATGCATGGTGGTGAACTGGTTGAACAGCTCGGGGCGGAAGAACTGCAGGCCCGGCTCGAACAGCTCCAGGCGGATCAGCAGTGCCAGCAAGCCGCCCGACAACAGCATGATGAACGCGAACAGCAGGTACAGCGTGCCGATGTCCTTGTGGTTGGTGGCGAACAACCAGCGGCGCCAGCCATGCGGGTGATCATGCGCGTGGTCGTCGTGACCGTGACCGTGCGCGTGATCGTGCGGATGGCCGATTGCGTCGGGGGTAGCAGTACTCATCGCAAATGCTCCTCTAATCCTGTCCTGTCTTCAGCCGGTCAGCCTGCGGTGCGGTCGCCCGCGATGCTGGCCTGCTTGCTGCCCTGGTCTTTGGCGGGCTTCGCGTCCGCCTTCGGTGCGTCGCCGCCTGCAGCGCCGCCGCCCTCGGGGAACTTGCCGGCGCGGGCATTCACGAAATCGCTGGGCTGGATCACTTCGCCGGTCTTGTTGCTCCAGCTGTTGCGCACATAGGTCATCGCTGCAGCCAGCTCCGTATCGGACAGCTGCTTCCACGACGGCATGGCGTTCTTGCCTTCCAGCATGATGTGCATCTGGCCGGCCTTCGGGCCATTCACGATCTTCGAGCCGTCCAGCGCCGGGAACGCGCCGCCGCCCTTGCCGTTCGGCTGGTGGCAGACCGCGCAGTTGGCGGCGTAGACCTTCTCGCCGCGCACCTTCATTTCGTCGAGCGTCCAGGTCTTGTTCGGATCATCGGCCTTGGCGGCCATTTCCTTCTTCTTGCCGTCGACCCACTTGGTGTAGTCAGCGTCGGACACCACGCGCACGACGATCGGCATGAACGCGTGTTCCTTGCCGCAGAGCTCGGCGCACTGGCCGCGGTACACGCCGACCTTCTCGGCCTTGAACCACGTGTCGCGCACGAAGCCGGGGATCGCATCCTGCTTGACGCCGAAGGCCGGGATCATCCACGCGTGGATCACGTCATTGGCGGTCGTGACGATGCGCACCTTCTTGTTGACCGGCACCACGAGCTCGTTGTCGACTTCCATCAGGTAGGTGTTCGACTTCGGCGCTTCGTTGTTGATCTGCTCGCGCGGCGTGGTCAGCGTGGACACGAAGGAGATCCCTTCGCCCTCGCCCTTCAGGTAGTCGTAGCCCCACTTCCACTGGTAGCCGGTGGCCTTGATGGTGACGTCGGAGTTGGTGGTGTCCTTCATGGCCACCACGGTCTTGGTGGCGGGCAGCGCCATGGCGATCACGATCAGGAACGGGACGATGGTCCAGATCATTTCGACCGTGATGCTTTCGTGGAAGGAGGCGGGCTTGGCACCCTTGGACTTGCGGTGCGTGAACACGGAATAGAACATCACGCCGAACACCGCGACGAAGATCACGGTGCACATGATCAGCATCATCCAGTTCAGCCAGTGAATCTGCTCGGCGATCTTGGTGACCGGCTCGGTCAGGTTCAGCTGACGCACGGCGGGACCGCCGGGCATGTCACTGACCGCCAGGGCCGCCTGGCTGGCAAGCAGGGATGCGCTCGCCAGACAAACTGCGGATGCCTTCTTCCACATTTTCATTTGTTATCTACCCAATTTACAGATCCAAATCTGTCCCCGCCTCCGCCCCCGCCACCTCTCAGAGGCGGCGCAGGGCCGCTGCGAGCTCCTGGGCGAACTTGCGCCGCTTGTGCGGGTCCAGATAGCACCCCACCTGCACAACGCGCTTGCCCGAGCGCAAGGTCACCAGCGCGCGGGACGATTCCCCCAGTTCGACCCGCACCCACTGCGGGTTGAATTCATGGCGCGTCAACCGCTGCGCACTGGCTGTCTCCACGACCAGCACGCCATCGTTGATGCTGACACGCTCATAGTCCGTCGCATGACGTGCATACACAAGCAGAGCAATCCCCAGTCCGAGCAGGTCCAGGCCGGCAAATGGCAGCACGAGCCAGGACCCTTGCACCGCGAAAAACAACGCGATAGCAAGCGAGACAGTGAAGATCGAGAGGTAAAACCAGCCGACCTGGCGTGGAGAGAGCGAGCAATTCCGCTTCATCAGCCAGTCGTGGGGCGCGGGGGGAGGTCCGTCGAGATTTCCGCCGGAGTCACCACTTGCCGTCTGGAATGCGATACCCAAGTCTTGCATCGCCAACCACTCTGCATCGGATGCACACCCGGGACGATTGCGCCCTGAGTGCACCGTGCGAGTGCAACTCCAGGACGTTCTTGTGCCAGGGGACCACTGCGACAAACTGGCGCATTATAGGGCGCTTCGCATACACGGACAAGGCCGCACATTGACCAAAGCGCTTGCGCGACGTAGGGATTTATGCTTAACGCGCATTAACGAAATCGCCCGCAAAACCAGTGCAGACATGGCCTGGCGGGCGATCCGCACATGTTTTTCGTTACACGGAAGTCATTACAGTCGTAACTGCTCAGCGGCGCGGCCGGGCCCGGCCGATCTTGTCAACCGGCACCACCGCGCGGCCCAGTTCGTCGACCTGCTGCGAACCACGCGGAGGCAGCTTCCAGGCGTGGCCGTAGACGATTTCGAAGGTCAGCGGAATCACGCCATCGGCATTGCGCAGGCGCTCAAGCGCCGCGCAGACCGCCTGATGCCAGCGCCGGCCATGCAGGCCGGCACGCCGCAGGGCCGCATGCGCGCGCAGTCCGCCGAAGGCCTGCACCTCGCGCAGCAGCGTCTCGGGCGATTCATAGGTCACGGTCAGCGTTTCCATGTCCATGACCGGCGTGGACCAGCCGCCATGGACCAGCATATCGCCGATATCGTGCATGTCGACAAAGCGCAACGTGTGGGTGGCCGTATCGACCTCCTCGAACGCGGCGCGCAGTTCGCGCAGCGTATCGGGGCCGAACAGCGAGAACATCACGAGGCCATCGTCGCGCGTCACGCGGTGCCATTCCGGGAACACGCGGTGCGGCTCCGGATGCCAGTGCAGGGCCAGGTTGGACCACAGCAGATCGAAGCTGCCGGGCGCAAAAGGCAGTGTGGCAAGATCGCCCTGGACCAGGTCGAACAGCGGCCGCTTGCCGAGCAGGCGGCCGACCCAGCCGGGCCGCCGCTGCGGATCGCGCTGCCCCGCCTCGGCCAGCATCGCGCCGGAAATATCGAGGCCGGCGATCTGTGCGTCGGGGAAGCGCGCGCGCAAGCCCGCCAGGCCCTGGCCGTGCCCGCAGCCGATATCGAGCGCGCGCTGTGGCGTCAGCCGGACCACCTCCATGCGCTCCTGCATGCGGCGGCCGATCTCGCCGAGCAGGAAATCGAGCTGGCCGAACGCGGCGCTGCGCCGGTCGAAAGCGATCCGGGTCAGCCGCGTGGGCGGCACGAAGGCATCGGGAGAATCGGCGGCATGCAGGGACACGGGAAAACCAGGCAACAGGAAAATGGGGACACAGAGGCCGCGGCGACACACGCGGCGCATGGCAGCCGCGCGCGTTGGCGGGCGGCCGGACGGCAAGTATACGCGCGCACCGCGAAAGCCGCCGGACAGCTCCGGGGGCTGGTGCGCGCGTTGCTGCCCTGTTCGTGCGCGCTCTGCGGGACGGTGCAGGATGAAGTGGTGTGCCGCGACTGCGTTGCCGAACTGCTCTACCCGGTGTCGCGCTGCCCGGTTTGCGCGATGGGGCGGGCACCGGGCGAGCCGTGCCGGGCATGCGCGCAGCATCGGCCCGATTTCGACCAGGCCTTCACGCTCGGCGACTACGGCATTCCGCAGGACTCGCTGGTGCTGGCGCTCAAGTATGGCAAGGTGCTGTCCCTGGCCGGGTGGCTCGCTGCCGCGCTCGCAAGCCGGGTACGGGCCGCCGGCGCGCCGATGCCGGACCTGATCGCGCCCATCCCGCTGTCGCCGCAACGCCTGGCCGAACGCGGCTTCAACCAGGCCTGGGAGATCGCTCGTCCGCTCGCGCGCCATCTGGGCGTGGCGAGCGATCCTGTGCTGCTAGAGCGTCCGCGCGATATCGCCACCCAGCACTTGCTGGACCTGGCCCAGCGGCAGATGAATGTGCGCGGCGCATTCCGCATGGGCCGCCCACGACCGCTCGCGGGCATGCACGTGGGCCTTGTCGATGATGTGATGACCACAGGCGCCACGCTGGACGAAGCCGCGCGCACGCTGAAGGCACAGGGCGCGGCACGGGTCAGTGTGATCGTCGCGCTGCGTACGCCATAAGACGCCAATGGCCGGCGGATGACAGCGCCGCCCGCGCGCGGTAAGCTGCGCACCGTTTTTGATGCCGGGGCCATGGCGCCCTGCCCTGCCAAGGAAACCGCCCCATGTTCCACGTCGTCCTGGTCGAACCGGAAATCCCGCCCAACACCGGCAATGTGATCCGCCTGTGCGCGAACACCGGCGCGCAATTGCATCTGGTCAAGCCCTTGGGATTTCCGCTGGAGGATGCCCGCATGCGGCGCGCGGGACTCGACTATCACGAATACGCGACCATGCGCGTGCACGAGAACTGGGACGCGCTGATGGCCAGCGAGCAGCCCGACCCGGCGCGCATGTTCGCACTGACGACGCATGGCTCGACGCCGTTCGGGGAGGTCAGCTTCCGGCCCGGCGACTGGTTCGTGTTCGGCTCCGAAACGCGCGGACTCGCGCCCGAGCGGCGCGAATCGTTTCCGCCCTCGCAGCGCATTCGCCTGCCGATGCGGCCCAACAACCGCAGCCTGAACCTGTCGAATACTGTGGCCGTGGTCGTGTTCGAGGCCTGGCGCCAGAACGGCTTTGCCGGTGGCGCCTGAGCGCCAGCGCTATTCGGGCTGCACGCCCGCGGCGCGGATCACCTTGTCCCAGCGCACCTTTTCGCTCGCCATGGTCTGGCGCAGCGATGCCGGCGCCGTGCCAGCCGGCACGAAATACTGCGCGCGCATTTTCTCGCGCACGTCGGCGCTGCCGATGATGGCCACCAGCTCACGGTAAAGCCGGTCGATGATCGCGGGCGGCGTGCCCGCCGGCGCCAGCACCGCCTGCCACGAAATCGCTTCGAATCCGGGATAGCCCGATTCGGCGACGGTCGGTACCGAGGGCAGCACCGCCGTGCGTCCCGTCGTGGTCACCGCGAGGATGCGCAGCTTGCCTGCATTGACGAGCGGCATCGCAATCGCGGGCACCATGAAGCCGGCCTGGATCTGTCCGCCGACCATGGCGGTAGTAACCTGCGGGAAGCCCGGATACGGCACGTGCTGCAGGTCGATGCCGGCCATGGCCTTGAGCTGCTCCATCGCCAGATGCGCGGCACTCCCGTTGCCGACTGAGCCGTAATTCAGCGCTCCGGACTTCGTCTTCGCCAGCGCCACGAACTCGTGCAGGTTATGCACGGGCAGCCTTGCATCGACGACCAGCACGTTAGGTGATGTCGCGACCAACGTAACCGGCGCCAGCTGACGGAACGGATCGTAGTTCAGGTTTCGCGACAGCGAGGGCGCAGTCACCAGCGGGCCGTTGATCGTGAACAGCAGCGTGTAGCCGTCGGGCGCGGCCTTGGCCACCATGCCCGTGCCGATATTGCCGCCGGCGCCCGGCCGGTTTTCCACGACCACGGGCTGGCCCAGCGTCGCCGCAAGCTTTTCGGTAAGCAGGCGCGCGATCAGGTCGGGCGACGATCCCGCCGGAAACGGCACCACCATGCGCAGCGGCCGCGACGGCCAGTTGTCGGGCTTGTCGGCCCAGGACGGGGACACTGCGCAAGCGCAGGCGAGCGCGATCAGCGCGTGGCGACGGGATGTCATGCGTAAGGAATCGGGGAGAACTGTACGGAGGCTATTCGTCGCGTGCGTCGCGTTGCAGAAGCTGCGCCACGGCATCGGCGGCGCTCAGGCCTTCGAACAGCACCGCGCACACGGCGCGCGTGATCGGCATCTCGATCTTGCAGGCCTCGGCGAGCGCGGCCACGGCCTGCGCGCAACGCACGCCTTCGGCGACATGCCCAAGGCTTGCCAGTATCTGCTCGAGGCTTTGGCCAGCCGCGAGCTGTTGTCCGACCTTGCGGTTGCGCGACAGGTCGCCGGTGGCCGTCAGGATCAGATCGCCTACGCCGGCAAGGCCCATGAAGGTCTCTGCACGTCCACCAAGCGCGAGCCCCAGACGCGTCATTTCAGCCAGGCCCCGCGTCACCAGCGCGGCGCGCGCGTTGAGCCCCAACCCTAAGCCATCGCTCGCGCCAGTGGCAATCGCCAGCACGTTCTTCACCGCGCCGCCGACCTCGACGCCGGTCAGGTCGTCGCTGCCGTAGATGCGCATGGCGTGATGGTGGAATGCCGCCTGCGCGCAATCAGCCAGCGTTGGCACGCTGCCCGCGACTGTCAGCGCGCACGGCAAGCCCAGCGCCACCTCGCGCGCAAAGCTCGGGCCGGTCAGCACACCATAGTCGAATCCGCTGGTACGACCCGCGGCGTCAAGCTCTTCGCGCACCATCTGGTGCGGCAGCGCGTGCGTGCCGGCCTCGAAGCCCTTGCACAGCCACAGCATGCGCACGTGGCCGTCGCCGCGCGCGGCGAGCCGGCGCGTCATTTCGCGCAGGCCCGACACGGGCGTGGCCACGATCACGAGGCCATCAGGATCGCCGGCGGCATGACCGACCGCCTGCTCGAAGTCCGCTTCCACGCGCAGCCGCGGCGACAGCTGTACGCCCGGCAGATAGGCCTCGTTGCTGCCAGTCGCCGCGATCGCGGCAAGCTGGGCGGGATCGCGTCCCCACAGCACCACGTCATGGTTGGCGGCGGCATGGCTCGCGAGTGCGGTGCCCCAGGCACCCGCACCGAGGAAGGTCAGTTTCATGGCGGCTCGAACGGTGGATCGGCGCAATCGATGGTAGCCCTGTGCGCGGGCCCCGGAAAGGCAAAACGGGGCCGCAGCCCCGTTTCGTCAGGCAGTGCGGGACTGCCGGATCAGTGGCGAGCCTGGCTGCCGTCAGGCATCACGATGCCGCTGTTGGCGCCGCCGGCGGCCTGGGCTTCTTCCATGGCGGCCTGCAGGCGCTGCTCGTACAGGGCCTGGAAGTTGATTTCCGACAGGTGGATGGCCTGGAAGCCCGCACGCGTGATGATGTCGGCGATATTGCCGCGCAGGTACGGATACAGGATGGTCGGGCAGGCAATGCCCAGCAGCGGGTCGAGCTGCTCGACCGGCACGTTGCGGATGTCGAAGATGCCGGCCTGGTGCGCTTCCACGAGGAAAGCGACCTTTTCCTGGACCTTGGTCGTCACGGTACCGGTCACCACCACTTCGAAGATGCCTTCCTGCAGCTGCGAAGCGGCCACGTTGACCTGCACTTCGACCGACGGGGCTTCCGATTCCAGGAAGATGCCCGGCGAATTGGGCTGCTCGAGCGACATGTCCTTGAGGTACACGCGCTGGATGTTGAAGAAGGGTTGGTCTTCCTGCTGGGTGTTTTGCTGGTCGCTCATGAAAGGCTTCCGGGATGGGCGTTGGACGCGGCGGCCGGTTGCGGCACGAGCCTGCGCCCGGTTGGAAAACGCATATGGTACATGACGCGGGTGGCATTATCACCCGCGCAGGGGCCGCGGCTTGCGCTGGCTCAGGCGGCCAGCAGCGGCGTCAGGCCGCCCTGGCGATCCAGCGCGGAGAGATCGTCGAAACCGCCAACGTGGGTGTCGTCGATATAGATCTGGGGCACGGTGCGGCGACCGGTGCGCGACATCATTTCCTCGCGCTTGCCGGGTTCGCGGTCGATCAGGACCTTCTCGATCGTCTCGACGCCCTTGGACTTGAGCAAGCGCTCAGCCATCACGCAATAAGGGCACACCTGCGTGCTGTACATGACGACGCGGGCCATGCAGTTCTCCTTCGATACTCAAACGCCGCCGGCACCGCGCGAGCGGGATCCGGCGTATGGGACGGACAGGCCGGCCAGTCTGGCGCGGCTTACTTGATGACCGGAAGCCCGGCCTGCTGCCAGGCGGCGAGACCGCCTTCGAGCACATAGGTCTCACTGTACCCGGCTTCCTTGAGCGCTGCCTGAGCCTTGCCGAGGCCCTGGCCGGTCTGGGATACCACGATGATGGGGACAGCCTTGTCCTTTGCAAGACCGGCCGCGCGCGTGGCCAGGTCGGACAGCGGGGCGCTCTTGGCCTGCGGCAGGTGACCCTTGGCATACTCGGCGGCTTCGCGAATGTCCACGACCACCGCGCCGCGCTTGTTGATCAGCTGCGTGGCGGCGACCGTATTGACGGCCTTTCCACCCGTGCCGCGGGCGATCGTGGGCCAGGCCAGCAGGCCGCCCGAGACCACGGCGAGGGCGATCAGGGCGAGGTTGTTATAGTCGGCGAAGAAATTCACGTTGGCATTCCGTTGGGTTGGGTCGGCGGCATTATAAAATACGCGGTTTGGCGTCCGGGCCTCCGCCGCCAGGCCACAGCGGCCATTGTCGCCTCTTTGTCGTGTCACGAACACATGGCGACACCAATGCGGCGGCCCCGGCGCACGCAGGTTATTCACTCTCTGGAAGCAGCAGCATGTACAAGCTAGTCCTCATCCGCCACGGCGAATCGACGTGGAACCTCGAAAACCGCTTCACCGGCTGGGTCGACGTCGACCTGACCGACACTGGCGCCGCGCAAGCCCGCCTGGCCGGCAAACTGCTCAAGGACGCCGGCTTCGCCTTCGACGTGGCCTACACGTCCGTGCTCAAGCGCGCGATCCGCACGCTGTGGCACGTGCAGGACGAAATGGACCAGATGTGGATCCCGGTGCGCAACGAATGGCGCCTGAACGAACGCCACTACGGCGCGCTGGCCGGCCTGAACAAGGCCGAAACCGCCGCCAAGTTCGGCGACGAGCAGGTGCTCGTGTGGCGCCGCAGCTACGACACGCCGCCGCCGGCGCTGGAACCGACCGATCCGCGTGCCTCTTACGAGGATCCGCGCTACGCCAATGTGCCGCACGAGCAGATCCCGCTGACCGAGTGCCTGAAGGACACCGTGGCCCGCGTGCTGCCGCTGTGGAACGAATCCATCGCTCCGGACATCCAATCCGGCAAGCGCGTGGTCATTGCCGCTCACGGCAACAGCATCCGCGCCCTGGTTAAGTACCTGGATCAGATTTCGGATGACGATATCGTCGGCCTCAACATCCCCAACGGCACCCCGCTCGTCTACGAGCTGGATGCCAACCTGCGCCCCCTGCGCCACTACTACCTGGGCGACCAGGAAGCCATCGCCGCCTCGCTGGCGGCCGTGGCCAGCCAGGGCAAGGCCCGCTGAAGGCCCGCCGGGCGGCATGCACCAGCCAAGGTGCGGCCGCCCACCGACAGCCGGTACGTGACAGGCCTTTTTCTCCACACCGTTTTATACTGTCGGACAAACCGCCCCGCGCCCGGCGCAGGGGCGGCTGCAGCCGGCATAATCCCCATACGTACACGTTCAGGCAGCCCTCATGCGTAAGACGCTCAAGAACATCAGCCTCGTTTCGGTCGGACTTGTCGCCGGCGTGCTGGCCACGCTGCAGATTTCAGCCACCGCGCAGAACTCCGCCGGCCCCCTGCCGCTCGACCAGTTACGGCTGATGGCCGACATCTTCGGGCAGATCAAGCGCGAATATGTGGAACCGGTCGATGACAAGAAGCTGCTGACCGAAGCCATCAAGGGCATGGTCGCCAGCCTCGACCCGCATTCGGCCTACCTGGACGAGAAGGACTTCAAGGAACTGCAGGAAGGCACGCGCGGCCGCTTCGCTGGCCTGGGCATCGAGATCTCGCAGGAAGAAGGCCTGGTCAAGGTCATCAACCCGATCGAAGATACGCCTGCATTCCGCGCCGGCATCCAGCCCGGCGACCTGATCACCCGTATCGACGACAAGCCCGTGCGCGGCCTGCCGCTGGAACAGGCGGTCAAGCGCATGCGCGGCGAGCCGGGCACCAAGGTCACGCTGACCATCTATCGCAAGAGCGAAGAGCGCACTTTCCCGATTTCCATCACCCGTGCCGAAATCCGCGTCCAGTCGGTCAAGACCAAGATGCTGGACAACAACACCATCGGCTGGGTGCGCCTGACGAGCTTCCAGGAGCGCACGGTCGCGGACCTGGGCCGCCGGCTCAACGAGATGGCCCAGAAGAACCCGGGCCTGAAGGGCATCGTCCTGGACCTGCGCAACAATGGCGGCGGCGTGCTGCAAGGCGCGGTTGGCGTGGCGGCGGCGTTCCTGCCGGACGACTCGACGGTGGTGTCCACCAACGGCCAGGTACCCGACGCCAAGCGCGTGTACAAGGCGACGTTCAACAACTACCGCCTGTCGTCGCTCGAGGACGATCCGCTCAAGGACCTGCCGGCGCTGTACAAGAAGATCCCGATGGTCGTGCTGACCAACGCCTATTCGGCCTCGGCGTCCGAGATCGTGGCCGGCGCGCTGCAGGACCACCACCGCGCGCTGATCATGGGCAAGACCACGTTCGGCAAGGGTTCGGTGCAGACGGTGCGGCCGCTGACCAATGACACGGGCATCAAGCTGACCATCGCGTACTACTACACGCCGACGGGCAAGTCGATCCAGGCCAAGGGTATCCGTCCGGACATTCCGGTCGACCAGAATCCCGAAGGCGATCCGGACGACGCGCTGATCACGCGCGAGATCGATACCGAGCGCCACCTGCACAACAAGCAGGAGTCGGAAGAGCCGGAAATGAACGAGCGTGAACAGCGCCGCGTGGAAGAACTGCGCCGCCTGGAAGAGGAAAACGCGAAGAAGACGCCGGAAGAGCGCGAGAAGGATCGCCGCAAGAAGCCGATCGAGTTCGGTTCCGCCGACGACTTCATGCTGCAGCAGGCCATCGCCCAGCTCGACGGCCAGCCGGTCAAGCGTTCCAAGTCGAAGCTCGAAACCAACCCGCCTGCCGACAAGCCCGCCAAGGCCGCGCCTGCGTAGAAGGGCGCCAGCGCCCCGGCGGCCAAGCCCGCCGCGCCGGCGCCCGGCAAGCAGCCGCCGGCCAGTGCGCCGAT
>NZ_CAJPVI010000035.1 GCF_905397435.1 Cupriavidus numazuensis | reverse complement strand
TGGAATCTGGATGCCGTGGTCTACCTGAACCCCGAACGGGCCGAGCCGCAAACCACGGAGTACAGGAAAGCAGCATAGCGGCGGACGCGACAACTACCTTGACACACGCCGAAGCGCCAAAAAAACAGAAAACAAGCTGCACGCCCCATAGACCAAAGCGGTGCATCGTCTTGACCATATGGCCACGGGGACAGAGATGTTGGTTCTGAAGCTACACAAGCTTATTCAACTCAAGGCGCGCGCGCCGCAGCCGCGCGCCGCCCTTTTCCAAGTTCTGCAGTATCCAGGCGCCGGAACACCAGCGCCGACAGAAGCGTGATCGTGCCGACCACCACAAAGGCCAGCCGATAAGCGGGACCCGCATCCCCGATCCGATCGGAGAACAAGGTCACGAGCCCGCCGCCAACGGTCACGCCCAGGCCAATGGCCAACATCTGCACCATCGAGAACAAGCTGTTGCCGCTGCCCGCGTCCTCGACGCTGAGGCCTTTTAGCGTGACGCTGTTCATGGCAGCGAACTGCATCGAGTTGGTCGCGCCGAACAGCGCCAGTTGCGCAATGGAGAGCGCCAGCGGCCAGCCCGGGGACATCGCACCAAACGACGCGATCGATGCGCCGACCAGCGCGGTGTTGACGAGCAGGAAGTTGTCATAGCCGAAGCGTTTCACCAGCGGCACGATCCAGCGTTTGGACACCGCGCCCGCCAGCGCGGCCGGCAGCAGCATCAGCCCCGCGTGGAACGGCGAGTAGCCGAGCTGCAGTTGCATCAGCAGCGGCAGCAGGAACGGCACAGCGCCGGAACCGATGCGGCACACCAGGTTGCCGACCAGCCCCACGCTGAAATTCGGCTCGCGGAACAGTGCCAGCCGGAACAGCGGCGCACGGCTGCGGCGCGCATGCGGGATATACAGCAGCGCGGCAGCCACGCTGATCGCGGCAAGGCCGGCGCTCCAGCCTGCGTGGCTTTCCTGCAGCGGCGCATCGAGTGCGAGCGAGAACGCCACCATGCACAGCGACAGCAGGCCGCAGCCGATCCAGTCGAACGCCGGCGCGCCCCCTGTGTCGCCGACCGGCAGATAGCGCCGCACGGCGAGCAAACCCACAACGCCGACGGGCACGTTGATCAGGAAGATCCAGTGCCACGAAACGTGCTGCACCAGCCAGCCGCCCAGCACCGGCCCGAAGATCGGTCCCACCTGCCCGGCCACCGAGACAAAGGCGAGCGCGGCAATGTACTGCTCGCCCGATACATTGCGCAGCACGGCGAGCCGGCCGATCGGCAGCAGCATGGAGCCGCCGATGCCTTGCAGGACCCGGGCCACCACGAGTTCCGGCAACGTCTGCGCGCCAGCGCAGAACAGCGAACCGAGCACGAAGATCAGGATGGCGCAGAAGTAGACGCGCCGCGTGCCGAAGCGGTCGGCAAGCCAGCCCGACGCCGGGGTCAGCATCGCCATGGTCAGCGTGTACGCGACAACCACGGGTTGCAGCTCCAGTGGCTTGCGCCCGAGGCTGTGTGCCATCGAAGGCAGTGCGGTGTTGACGATGGTGGTATCGAGCGTCTGCATGAAGAAACCCGCAGCGACGATCCACAACATGGCCTTGAGAGAGGGGGCGGAAGCTTGGCTCATGGGCGTTGGGATTGTGCTTGGCAAGGCATGCAAACAAGGCAGGAGGAGATTCTGCAAAGCCCTGGCAGCCAGGCCATGGAACCGATCATAGTCACCACCCTTCCGATCGGGAACCCCGCTGGAGATATTGACTGCGATCGGATTTGCCGATGACAATCGCTTCCATGCTAAACCCGGTCTGGATTCAAACCTTCGCCACCGTGGCCGCCGCGCGCAGCTTTACCGAAGCGGGTCGGCAGCTTGGCTTGTCTCAGTCGAGCGTCAGCGACCATATCCGCCGCCTGGAACAAAGCGTGGGGCGCCGCCTGTTCGTGCGCGATACCCATTCGCTGTCGATGACGCCTGACGGCGAAGCGCTGCTCGTGCATGCGCGGCTCATCCTGGAGGCGCTCGCGCGCGCGGAATCCCAGTTCACAGCGCCACGGCTGCGCGGCCGCGTGCGGCTCGGCACATCGGAAGATCTGGCGCAGGGACCGCTGTCGGGCGTGTTGTCGGCGTTCCGCAATACGCACCCCGACGTGGAGATGGAGATCACCATCGCCATGACCAGCAAGCTGTACGAACTGATGGATGCCGGCTCGCTCGACCTGATGCTGGGCAAGCGTCGCCAGGGCGACCGCCGTGGCGTGCCGCTGTTCCGCGGCTCGCTGGAATGGCTGGCACGCCCCGGGACGGTGGTGGACTTGTCGCAGCCGCTGCCGCTGATCCTGGTGTACGAGCCGAGCGTGACACGCTCGGTCGTGCTCGATACGCTGGCCAAGGCCGGCTGCCAGTGGCAAGTCGTCTGCAGCAGCAGTAGCCATTCCGGATGCCTTGCCGCCGCTCGCGGCGGGCTGGGGCTGACCGTGCGCTCGCGCTACCTGTATGGCGAAGGCGTCGCGCCGCCGCTCAACTGGGAAAAGCTGCCGGTGCTGCCCGAGGTCGAGTTTATTTCCTTGTCTGCGCGCCGGCTGAGCCAGCCGGCCGAGACACTGCTGCGGCTGCTGCAGAAGAGCGATCTGCGCGCCGCCAGTAGCTGGACAGGCGCCTAGCTCTCCAGATCCGGCAGCTCGGCGTAGGCCGTGCAGAGGTGGTACGGCGACGTTGACGGCATTTCTGCCCGCACCACCTCGCCCGAGGGCGCCAGGCATTCGTGCCAGCCACCCTTGTGCAGGAAACGGGTGCGGTACTGGCGCAACTGCGCTTCGAGCGTCGCCAGCGATTCGGGCGTCCCATGCACGGCCAGCGCACGCGCATATTCCGTCTGGGCCCAGATGCGCTCGGTGCCATCAAGCAACGCGCCATGCTCGTCGAGCGCCGCGCTGACGCCGAACGTCCCGGGCACCACGCCGTGCGTCTGCGCAAACACGAAGGCCCGCTGCAGGGACTCGGTGAGCGGCGAGCCCTCGAACAGATCATGATTGCCCGCAACCAGTGAAAACCACTCGAACTGATGGCCAGGTTCGATGCGGTTACCGGGAGTACCCTTTGGCAGTTCGGCAATGCAGCCGGTGGCCGGATCGACGAATCGGCCATGCACCGCCGCGGCGATCTCGCGCAGGCGATCTGCATACCAAAGGTCGCCGATCGTTCCGAATGCCGCGAGGTAAGCCTCGGTCAGATGCATGATGGGATTCTGCTGCAAGCCAGCGCCCTGGTCCTTGAAGGATTCGGACAGCGCCGCATGGTACAGGCCCGTGCCATCCGCAAAGCGCTGTTCGATCACATCGCGTGTTTCCTCCAGCACATCGAGCGCATCGCCATTACGGCTGATGAGGTAGTAATGCGCGCACGCGAAGATCACGAAGGCATGCGTGTACAGATCCCGCGTGGAATCCAGCGGCATCCCCGCCGGATCCACGCTGTAGATCCATCCTCCCTCGCCATTGCCGAAGTAGGCCTGCAGTGAGCCGAACAGCGTATCGGCATGGCGCAGCATCCCCGCCATCGAAAAAACGTAGAGCTGGCGCGCGCAGGCCATGGCGCGATAGCGCACCGGGGGCAAAGCAGTGCCGGTGGCGCCGTCCAGCGCCTCATATGGCAGCATCAGGTCGGTATTCCAGCCGTTGCCCATCCAGGGCGGCACAACGGTGGTGGCATAGTGTGCGTGCAGCGACGCAACCAGTTCGGCGAGTTGAGGCGAGATGGGCATGCGAGTCTGGAAAAGCGGGCGCCACCCGGCGCCTCCGCGCAGAAGATACTGGAAACCGCGCCGCGACGGAAGATGCACAGCCAGTCACTGCCTTGGCTCAGCCTGGATAACCGGCTGGAATTGGGCCTGCACAGTTGCTAGCATCTAAGTCGTCGCCGTTCCCGGAGACTGTCATGTCGACTCAGCCCCTTACCCTGGCCGACAGCCACCGCACGCTCGTGCTCCATGTCCTGGAAGATCCGCCGGGCCTTTACACCTGGCGCATCGTGATGGAAGAGCACTGCGGCGCGGCCGATGCTGACTGCACCATCGAAGCCAGTTCTTCCTACCCCTCGGAGGCCGAAGCCGAAGCCGCCTGCTGGGCAGCAGGCAACTACATGCTCGACGGGCCACGTGCCGCCGGAGAAGTGCGGCCTTCCTGACCTGAGGCGTCCGGCGGCTTTTCTCCGCCGGACGTATCGCCTAACCTGAAATCGTTGGCAGTGGCAACGCGGGCGGCTTTTTTGTTCGCGCTTCCTCCGGCCACCCCGCTACCGCGCGGGGCTCACGCCACTTGCCCGAAATCTTCCTGGCCTTTACTACGCGTATGCCGGCCCCGTGCACGCATCGTGCGCCCGACGGCAGCGCCGCAGGAGCTCGCTATGGAAAAGCCGGTCGTCAGTCCCCAGCGTTTCGTCGAGTTGATGAACGAGCGCCTGGTGAAACACCCTCTGTTCCAGGAGGGCATGCACGTGTACGCCATTCCGCAGCACACCGACCATCCGCGCAGCCTGGTCTGCGTCGGGCCGCGTGGCACGGCGGGCGTATGCACCACCATCGAGAACATCGTGCGTGGTGAATTCGAGGTGTTCCCGGAAATCTCACAGGAATGGCACAGGCCCGGGCCGCCGCCGCCACAGCACGCCGGCCTGCGTTGATTTGCATCTGCCATGCCCAGCGGTTCACACGAGCACAGCGCCCCCTATCGCGGCTACCGCATCCACATTGCGGCACTTCGCTACGGGGGCCTGCATGACGGCTGGTGGACGCTGCGCGTGCACATCTGGCAGCAAGGCCACGCCCTGCCCGACCATTACCCGGACAGTGGCGTGCGCTTTGCGTGTGCTGCCGACGCCAGCCGCGCAGGGCTGGCGTGGGGCCGCGAAACGATCGACCGGCTCATCGCCAGCCGGCAAGCCGAGGAAGAGGCTTCCTTCTCCTGATCGTCGCGTCAGACGTCGATTGCCGAATCCGACTTGACCTTGCGCCGCAGCTCGAACTTCTGGATCTTGCCGGTCGAGGTCTTCGGCAGCGGACCGAAATACACCGCCTTGGGCACCTTGAAGCCCGCCAGCAACGTGCGGCAATGGGCCATCAGTTCCTCCGCCGTCGCACTCGCGCCATCCTTCAACTCGACGAACGCACACGGCGTTTCGCCCCACTTGGCGTCCGGCTGCGCCACGACTGCTGCCGCAAGCACGGCCGGATGGCGGTAGAGCGCATCCTCCACCTCCACGCTCGAAATGTTCTCGCCGCCGGAGATGATGATGTCCTTGCTGCGATCCTTGATCTTGATGTAGCCGTCCGGCATGCATACGCCGAGATCGCCAGTGTGGAACCAGCCGCCCGCGAAGGCCTCGCGCGTCGCCTTCTCGTTCTTGAGGTAACCCTTCATGCAGATGTTGCCGCGGAACATGATTTCGCCGATGGTCTCGCCATCGGCGGGCACCGGCTGCATCGAATCGGGATCGAGTACGGCCACGCCCGACTGCAGGTGATAGCGCACCCCCTGCCGTGCCTTCTTCACCGCGCGCTCTTCCTGCGACAGGCTGCCCCAGCCGTCCTGCTCGGCGCATACCGCTGCCGGCCCGTACACCTCCGTGAGGCCGTACACGTGGGTCAGCTCGAAGCCCATCGTCTCCATTTGCGCCAGTACGGCAGCGGGCGGCGGCGCGCCGGCCACCATGCCACGCACCGGCCCGCGCAGGCCTTCGCGCCATGACGGCGGTGCATTGACGAGCGCGGTATGCACGATCGGGGCCGCGCAGTAGTGGGTCACGCCTTCGTCGCGCATGAGATCGAACACCAGCCGCGGCTCGAACTTGCGCAGGCACACATTGACGCCCGCACGCGCCGCAATGGTCCACGGAAAGCACCAGCCATTGCAGTGGAACAACGGCAGCGTCCACAGGTAGACCGGATGCTTGGGCAGGTCCCACTCGAGGATGTTCGAGATCGCATTCATGGCCGCGCCACGGTGGTGGTACACCACGCCTTTCGGGTCACCCGTCGTGCCCGACGTGTAGTTCAGCGCAATCGCGTCCCATTCGTCGTCAGGCATCTTCCACGCGTACTCCGGATCGCCCGAAGCCAGGAACGACTCGTAGTCGGTGTCGCCGAAGCGCTCGGCCTGCGGGCCCAGCGCATCTTCCACGGCGATGACCTTCAGGCCCGGGATTTCCAGCGCCATCTGGCGCGCAAGGTCTGCGAACTCGGTATCGGCCAGCAGCACCCGTGCCTCGCCATGGCGCAGCATGAACACGAGGTTCGCGGCGTCCAGGCGGATATTGAGCGCATTGAGCACCGCGCCGGCCATGGGCACACCGAAGTGCGCCTCGATCATGGCTGGCGTATTGGGCAGCAGCGCCGCCACGGTATCGCCCTTGCCGACGCCGGCACGCGCGAGCGCGCTGGCCAGGCCGCGCGCCCGCACGTAGGTGTCGCGCCAGTTCTGGCGCACCGGGCCGTGCACAATGGCTGGCCGGTCGCCGTACACCTCGGCGGCGCGGACCAGGAAATCAATCGGGGTGATCGGCACGAAATTGGCCGCGTTGCGGCCGAGGCCGCTGTCGAAATCGGTGGGCATGGCTTGTGTCTCCGCAGAACTGTCTGGCACCGGGGCGCTGTAACTTTTTCTTCCGCAAGGCTATCATCGCACACGCCTGCGCACTGTCATCCGGACGACAAACCTCCCGGAAAGCCGCGCCAGGCAAGGCTTACAGGATTCTTACAGAGCCAGCGCCACGACCCCGCAAAACCCCGTTTGCCCGGCGTTTCGCAAGCTCGCCCACCATGACCGCGCCCGACCTTTCCCCGACCGCATCCCCACTCGCCGGCCATGCCTGGTTCCATGCGCTCGCGCCGGAGCACCAGGCACTTGCGGCACGCGAGACCGTGCTGCAGGAGTTTGCCGCAGGCGCCTTCATCGCGCGGCGTGGAGAACCATCGCGCGACTGGATCGGCGTCGACAGCGGGCTCATCAAGCTTGCCGTCTACACGCCTGACGGGCGCGGTTGCACCTTCTCGGGCGTGCCGGCCGGCGGCTGGTGCGGCGAAGGCAGCGTGATCAAGCGCGAGCTGCGCCGTTACGACGTGATTGCGATCCGCGATTCGCGCGTACTGCTGGTGCCGGAGCCGGTGTTCAATACCCTGCTCGCACAAAGCCTGCCGTTTTCCAGCTTTGTCGTCACGCAGCTCAATGAGCGCATGGGGCAATTCATTGCCACGGTGCAGAACGACCGCCTGCTCAGCGCCGATGCACGCGTCGCACAGGCCATTGCGCAACTGTTCCATCCATCGCTGTATCCGCGCACCAGCCCCGTGCTGGAGCTGTCGCAGGAGGAAATCGGGCTGCTTACCGGTCTGTCGCGACAGCGCGTCAACCAGGCCTTGCGGCGGCTCGCCGACGACGGACTAGTCCACCTGGCGTACCAGACCATACGCGTGACCGATCTGCCACGGCTGCGTCACTTCGGGCTGTCCGAGCTGTAGTCCCCGGCCGAAATGTCATGGCGCCGGCAGCCTTGAAGGTTGCGCCGGCCGCCGAATGCTGCGACAGTTACCGGCCGCGCGCCTGCGCCACCGCCATTGCCCGCATGCCCCTTGTCAGCCGCAATCCCGTCCGCATCACCCGCCTGCGCTTTCCGTTCGCCGTGCGCGTGGAAGCCGTGCAGGGTGCGGCCCGGCTGCGCGACGTCAATGCGCGGCGCGACGTGCGGCCCGGCGACCCGTTCGTGGTCCCGGCGTTCGCGCACTTCGACTGCGAACTGCAAGCCGCGCCGGGGCAAGCGTGCACCATCACGTTCGAGGCCGTGCCGGACACAGTCTGCCCGCGCATGAACGCGATCCATCACGACAAGCACTGGTCCCGCACGCTGGCGCGGCTCGTGTTCGAGCATCCGACGACGGACTGGAATGCCACGCTGCTTGCCGAACAGTGGCAGGTCGCGCAGCGCCTGGTCCGTGCGCGCCTGTTCGCCGAAGGCGAGGCCCTGCACCCGCTGGTGCGCGAACAGCGCACCGCGCGGGCGTTCTACATGCTGGCGCTGTCCGATGCCGCGACGGTGCTGCCAGCGAGCCGCCTGGATTTGCTGGCGACCCAGTCCGGGCTGCGCTCGGCCGCAGCGTTCGCGAACGCCTGCGCCAATCTGTTTGGCATAGAGCCGGCCCAACTGCTGCCCGGCACGCACGATGGCCGGCGCACGCACATGCCGGCCTGGGCCGCGTGGCCCGTGCCCGCTACGGCCTAGATGACGCGATAGATTTCCCAGCGGGCGGTGCCGGACACCACGAACGGTTCCAGCTCACGCCCCCATTGCGCATGCGCGGGAAGCTGGCCGAGTTTCTGCCACGCACAGTCCAGCTCGGCCAGGTCGGCCACTTCCCAGTCGTGGACGACGGTGGCCTCCAGCGCGCCGATCGATCCGGTCAGCAGCCGGCCGCACTGCAGGCCGACCTGCGGCGCGATGTCCTGCGCCCACTGTTGCAGGCGGCTGATCACCTCCTGCTTGTGCCCGAAGCGGGCGTCAATCTGCCATCTGGCGATCAGCATGATGTCTCTCCAGTTTCAAGGTACGCCGCCGTAGCGACGCGCGATTCCGTGTGCTACCTTTTTTGCAGGCCACGCCGGGCGGTGCCGCGCGGTTGGCCGGTGAATCCGCCCAGCGCGGTCCGCGCCGTCCAACCGGTTCCACTATGTGCCGGCATCGTTGAAACCACGGTTGAAAGCAGCGTGGCAGCCCTACCCTCTCGTTCCCTGTCGCCCGCCACCGCGCCTGTCGATGACCGGCTGCGCATCCGCCTGCTGGGTGATCTCTGCGTCATGCACGGTACGGCGGCTGTACCGCTGCCGGCATCCCGGCGCACGCGCGCGCTGCTGGGCTACCTTGCCGCGACCGGTACGGCCCAGTCGCGCCAGGCCCTGTGCGACCTGCTCTGGAACAGCCCCGATGATCCGCGCGCGGCGCTGCGCTGGAGCCTGACCAAGCTGCGTCCCGTGGTCGATGTGCCCGGCGATGCGCGGCTGCGGTGCGACCGTGAACGCGTGCATCTGGAATGCGGCGATGTATGGCTCGATATCGCGCGCGTGCAGGCGCTCCTGGCAGCCGGCGCCACGAACGCCACGCTGCAGTCGCTGGAAGAAGCCGCCCAGCTCCTGCAAGGCGAATTCCTGAGCGGCCTGGACCTGCCCGGGTGCTATCGCTTCTATCACTGGTGCACGGCCGAGCGCGAGCGCTACGCCGGCATGCGCAGCGCGGTCCTCGCCGAGCTGGTCGCGCGATTGCAGGACGCCCCGGATCAGGCGCTGCAATATGCGCGCGCCATGGTTGCGGCCGATCCGCTTGCGGAATCCGCGCATGCCACGCTCGTCGGCATGCTGTCGGCAGCGGGACGCTATCCCGATGCAGAGCAGCACTACACTTATGCGCGCGACCTGCTGCAGCGTGAGCTGTCCATGCCCGCCGACGGGCCGCTCGATCAGGCCATTCGCCACGCGCGACGCCGGCAACAGGAACGTAGCGCCGTGCCGCAAACGTGCGACGAACGGTCGAGCGCGTCCGATACGGCCATCACGCCACCACCGTCCGCACCGTTCGTGGGGCGCCAGCGCGAACGGCACGCCATGGACGCCCTGGTCGCGGCCCGCCACGCAAACGTGCTCACACTGCTCGAAGGCGAATCCGGTATCGGCAAGACGCGGCTGCTCGACTACCTGGCCGATGCCGCGCGCCACGCCGGCTTGCGCGTCTTGCGCGGGCGCTGCTACGAAGCGGAGATGATCCGCCCCTACGGCCTGTGGAGCGATGCGCTGCGCGCGATGGCGCATGACTGGCCGCCCGCGTCCTCACCGGATAACGCCTCGGGCTCGCGCGAGCAATTGTTCAGCGACACCGCGGCATGGCTTGGCCGACAGGCCATGGAGCAACCGATTGCCGTGCTGCTCGACGACGTGCAATGGATGGACGAAGGCTCCGCGGCGCTGTTGCACTACCTGTGCCGCACCTTGCCCGCGCAGGCTCCGATCGTTACCTGCGCCGCCGCGCGCGTAGCGGAGACCGCAGACAATGCCTGGACGCGCAGCCTGCTGCAGTCGCTCGCGCGCGATGGCCGACTGCGGCGCCTGCCGCTGGGTCCGCTAGACACGGCGGAGGTCGCGGCCCTGCTCGGGCCGGGCTCTACGCTTGATGCCACAGCCGTGGCACGCGACAGCGGCGGGAATCCGCTATTCATCCTTCAGCTTGCCGACGCCGCTTCATGCGGACAGACCGGCGCGATATCGACGCTGGACGAACTCGTCATGCAACGGCTCGATGCACTGGACCACGACGCACGCGAACTGCTGTTGCGTGCATGCGCACTCGGTCGTGAAGTCCGGCCACGCCTGCTGGCGGACGTTGCGGGTGCGCCGCTGGCACAGGTGCTCGCCACGCTGGAACGCCTCGAACGGCATGGCCTGCTCCGCCCAGGCACCATGTCCGGCATTGGCGATGACGCTTGCTATGACTTCAGCCATGACGTGGTGCGGCAGGCCGCCTATCGCAGCATGTCGGCGCCGCGGCGCCGCATCGTTCATGGCTGGATCGCCCAGCACCTGCAGGCGCAATGCGCCACCGATCCCGCACTGCATGGCGAGCTGGCCCATCACGCGGCGCTGGCCGGAGATTCCGCGCTCGCGGCGAAGGCCTGCGCGGATGCCGCGGATCACTGCCTGCGCGTCTGCGCCAACGACGAAGCCGTATTGGTCACCGAGCGTGGGCTGGGCCTGCTCGAGGCGCTGGTGTCGGGCCCCGCACGTACGCGCCTGGCTGTGCGCCTGCTCAAACTGCGCGTCGTAGCAGCCAGCAACCGGCCGGAACGGCGTACGCCGGCACTGGCCGAGGCACTGCGCCAAGCGGTAGAAGATGCCGACGCGTTGGGCTTGCACGAAGACGCGGCCGAAGGCCTCCATATGCTGTCGTGGCTGTCCCAGCAGGACAATGACATCGAAGGCACCCGCCTGGCCACGCTCGCCGCCGAGCGCATGACCCGCAAGGCCGACGCCGCCACGCGTTGCCAGCAGCTCGCCAACACGGCGCGCTGCCTGCTGGAAGTCGAGTCCGACCTGCCACAGGCACAAGCGATGCTGGCCGATGCCGAGAGGCTCGCGCAGTCGCTGGCCCTGCGCGTCATCGAGCTCGCATGGGGCCAGGGCCTGCTGGCACGTGCGCATGGCGACGCGGCCACCGCGTTCGACCGCGTGTCGCTTGCCGTTGCCCTGGCCCGCCAGCGGCAGGATCACTGGCGCGAGTACGAATGCCTGGTATGGCTCGCCACCCTTGCGCTGGAACTTGGACGCGACGTCGAACTTGCCGGCCTCAGCGCGCGCATTGCAGAGGCCGCACGGCGCATGGGCGAGGCCGACGCCCCGTTCGCGCGTGCGCTGGCGGCCCTTGCCGGCCTGCGGCAAGGCGATGCATCCGCGCTGCCGACACTCGAACAGGCGCTGGAAGACCTGCGTGCCATCGACGACAAGGCGCATCTCGCGTACGCGCTCAACAGCACGTCCAGCCTGCTGCGCGACAACGGGAGCGATGTTCCGACCCGGCCCCTCGCACTCGAAGCGCTGGCCGCCGCGCGAACCGTACGGCGCCAGACCGAAACGGTCGTCGCGCTGGCGCATCTGGCAATGGTGGATGCGGAAAGCGGAGACGTTGCCAGTTCCGCACACTGGCTCGCGGAACTCGCAGAGGCCGGGCACCAGCATGCGTTGAACGCCCGCGCCACCGCTGCCGCCAACGGGGCTCGCGAAGCGTGCCGCGCGATTCCAACGCTGGCGCCAACGCGGCCCGCCTAGCCTGCAGGCATCAAGCAGTGGATGTCACGAGAAGGAGCCCGCCATGTCCCGCATCGTTGTAGAACGCAGTTTTGCCACGCCGCAGTCCGATGAAGACATGAAGATCGTCGCCGACCGCGAGCGGCCTTGCCTGGCGCTGTACAACGTCGCGTGGCGGCGCAGCCTGATCTCCGCGGACCGCATGCGCATGGTGTGCGAGTACGAAGCGCCCGATGCCGAGACGGTCCGCAAGATCCAGCGTGAAGCAGCGGCGAGCTTTGACCGCGTGTGGGTGGGCGATGTCGTGGAATGACGCGACCGTGCCGCGCGCTAGCGCCGCAGGCTCAGCACGATCACGCCGGCCGCGACCAGGCCGATGCCGAGCCATTCACGCGGCGCCGGCCGTTCGCCAAGGAACAGCACGGCGAACAGTGCCACCAGCACCAGGCTGAACTTGTCGACAGGGGCCACCTTGGACGCATCGCCGATCTTGAGCGCGCGGAAGTAGCACACCCATGAGGCGCCCGTGGCCAGCCCAGACAACGTGAGGAAGACCCAGTTTCTGGCCGAGAAGGCCGATGGGTCCATCCACTTGCCGGTGCCCACCACGAACGCAGCGAGCACGACGAAGATGATCACCACGCGGACCAGCGTGGCCATGTCTGAATCGATGCCGGCAAGGCCGACCTTGGCAAAGATCGCGGTCAGGGCCGCGAAAATCGCGGAAAGCACGGCCCAGGCGAACCAGCTGGAAGCTGCAGGCATCATCGTGAACGCTCCGGAGCGTCCGGGCCGCATGGCCCGGCAAAGCCTGCAGTATATCGGCGAGCGCGACCGCTATCGTCAGGCGTGCGCGGCGCGCGCGTCCGGCGCGGCTGCCCCTTGCTGCTGCAGACCAGCGACACGCTGCTTCGAACGCTCCGGATTGATCAGCGCGGCGCCACCGAGCCCGCCAACGATCATCAACGCGCCGCAGACGGCGAAGCCGGTCTCGTAACCATGCGCCCCAGTGGCGCTCTGCACCAGATAGCCCGTCACCAGCGGCGCCAGGATGCCGGCGATCGATGAAATCGAAGCGTCGATCGACAGCAGCGCGCCGCGCTGCGCCGGCGGGCACACTTCAGCCAGCATGGCCGGCCCGAGCGAGTAGATCGACGGTGCGAGCGCGCAGCTTGCCGCGAGCAGCGCCACGCGCTGCCAGTTGTCCAGCCCCGGCGCCACCAGCGCCGCCAGGCAAGCCCCGGCGCCCACGAGCATCATCGCAGCCAGGCGGCCCCGGGCAATGCGCGACGGCGTGCCCCGGCGCAGCATGCGCTGTGACCACCACGCCACCGCCATCGTGACCGGCATATTGACGGCGATGATGACCGCAAACAGCCGGCCCGACGTGGCATGGTCGAAACCAAGCCCGCGCTGCAGGTAGGCCGCGAACCACGTCAGCGACAGCGCCAGGCTCCAGTACGCCACAAAGCGCAGCAGGAAGCAGCCCAATACCGTGGCATCGCCCAGCAGCGCCCGATACGGAACGCGCTGTTGCGGGGTTGCCTGCGTCGAAGGCTGCTCGACATTGCCCTCGCCACCGAAGAGCAGCCACAGCACCGCCCAGGCCGCGCCGAGCGCGGCCAGCACGTAGAAGTTCGCGCGCCAGCCCCAGTGCGCGGTGATGGATGGAATCGTGATACCGGCGAGGATCAGGCCCGTGGCACCGCCCTGCGTAAAGAACGCCACGGGCAGCGTGCGGCGATCATCGGGGAACCACTTGTAGGCCGCATGGATGGCAATGGCGGTCGACGGCCCCTCGGCAATGCCCAGCAGCACGCGCGCCGCGATCAGCACGGCCAGGCTCGACGACCATGCCAGCGGAATCTGAAACAGGGACCATGCCACGGCCATCAGCAACAGCAGCAACGTGCAGGACACACGGTTGGCAATAAAGCCACCGGCCACGCCGGCCACCGCGAACAGCCAGAAGAAGCTGCTGCCGACCAGCCCGAATTGCGCCGGCGTGAGGCCGAGTTCATCCATCATCGGGCCGGCAAGCAGCCCCACGCTGATCTTGTCGAGGAAGTTCACCACCACGAACAGGAATAGCAGCACGGTGACCACCCATGCACGGCCCCGCTGATACGTTGCACTCATTCGTCCTTGTCTCCGTTTTCTTGTTTGTAGAGCCGGCCCGGGGCTTGCGCAAATTGATTGTGGGCGACGCGCGGGGGCGACACCGCTTGGCCGGGCCGTCTCGGAAAAATTCTGGACAGGGTCGGGTGAGGGTTACTCGTCGTATCCGACGATTTGCCGGGCATGTCGGGGAATGCCTTATGGCTCGCCGAGCGAATTTGCGAGCGGGGGACTGGTGGTTTGGGTTTTGCTGCGCGAATTGTTGTGGATTTTTATTGGGGCGGAGTTGTTGTGGTTTGGCGGGCGTCGCTGGGGCGATAGTGTGGTCGGCGGGGGTTTTGGGGTTGGGGTTGGGGGTGTCGCTCTTTGCTGGCGTGGCTGTTTCGCCGGCGTAGCCGGCGAGTCACTTTTTGTCCGAGCGACAAAAAGTAACCAAAAAGCGCGTCGTTGCCGCTGGCCATCAATTCCGCGGCGGCAGTGGCTCAAACGGCTTTGGACGCCTGCGATGGTGGTCGGCCGTTCCAACCTGCTACGCCATGTGAGTCAGAACCTGTGCCTCGCGCGGCACGGCTTTTGGACGATCCCCAAGACGGACTCGGGTACAGCGTTTCAATAGCGGCAGTGGTGGGACGCCTTCGGCTGCGCTGCGCGCGCGTCGTAATCGGAGCGAACAGCAGGCATGCCAAGAGCGGCTAGCCCCCGAACGAGGTTACGCCGGCGTACAGCAGCGCATACCAAGCACAGCACCTCGCAGTGCTGCGAGGATCCGTTTTGCTCACCTGTGCGGCCTGGTGGCGGCCACCAGGCCGCCGCGCGGGCACTCAGCCCACGGCGTGCATTGGCGACATGGAGTACACCAGCACCAGCACCGCGACGATGGCCGGGGAGCCCAGCCTGATCGCCGTGCTGCGCGTCAGCACGCCAAGATAGACATACAAGCACACCAGCACCATCGCAGTCAGGTACACGAGGCCGTCATAGACTTGCATGGATGTCTCCCGTGGGGTCTTGCCCCGGATGTTTTTATAGGTCTACATCGTGCTGCCGCCAGGCCGCTTTGTTGGGGGGACGCCCTGGCGCAATGCGTTTGCTGTCTGTTGTGAATCATGGTCGCCACTTCGCGGGTAGGTGGCAATCATGGAAATCCCTGCGAAACCAGGTGAAAAGGGACTAAAAATTTGATGCGCTGCGCAAAATCACAGCAGTGACTTGCCCTGCGAAAGTATCTTTTCGCACACCTGTTCAGTCGCTTTGGCCTTGAGGCCGCTACCGCTCAGATCCAGCGTCTTGCCATGGCCATCCTGCAGGATGCCTTGCGCGCCGCTGGTGTAGCCATTGTCCGTCGATGCCTTGGATGGCCCGCCAAGCTTGTCCATCAGCTTGTCCTTGACGGAACCCGCGCCGCCAGCGCCGAGGTAATTGTTCTTGATGCAGAAATCGAGCAGGCCCGTGACATTGCCCATGCTGCCCGATGACAGCGACTGCAGCGAAAGACCGCTGCCCAGTCCTCCGAGCGCGCCGGTTGCACTGTCCGCGCCGCCACCCAACGGATTCTTCAATACGTCGCCCAGCTGGGCCCACGAGAACGGGGCCATGCCCATCAGCACGGCCGATGCCAGTACCATGGCCGCCACGCGACGATGCCGCCCCAGCGTTGTCTTGCATGCCTTCATCGTGCCTTCCCTCCGGCCATGTGCCCTGCAGGTCAGCTTCTACTATAGTGCGCGCGGCAGCGCCGCGACCCCGCGCGCACTTCTGGCAAGAATGATCAGTCTGCGGGCAGCATCTGCGGGTTCCAGGCGACTTCCCAGAGATGGCCGTCCGGATCGGCGAAATACCCGGCGTAGCCGCCCCAGAACGTCGCCTGCGCGGGCTTGACGATGGTGGCGCCCGCCGCCGCGGCCTGCTGCATGACCGCATCGGCCTCCGCCTGGCTGCCGACGTTGTGGGCCAGAGACGCCCCGGCCGCAGCGCGAACGGACACCGGCAATCCGGTGTCATGCGCAAGGCTCGCACGCGGCCAGATGGCAAGCTTGAGGCCCGGCTGCAGGTCGAAGAACGCCACGGCGCCATGCTCGAATTGCTCGCCGACGATGCCCTGCGTCGGCAGGCCCAGTCCGTCGCGATAGAAGCGCAGCGACCGTTCCAGGTCATCGACGCCCAGCGTGATCAGCGTGACACGTGGTTTCATGGGCCCTCCTCCTCTTGGGGAGTGAAAAGGTGCAGCGCGAATTCAGCGCTGACCGAAGTTCGCACCGGAAAACAGGTCCTTCAACTCGCGCGGCTGCGAACGCCAGTACTGTTTCGGCGCCGCCACGCTAGCCCCGAGCTTCGCTGCGGCATGCCACGGCCAGCGCGGATCGTAGAGCATCGCGCGCGCCAGCGAGACGGCGTCGGCCTCGTTGCCCGTGATGATGGCCTCGGCCTGCTCCGGTTCGGTGATCAGGCCCACGGCGATAGTGGGCAGGCCCACCTCTGCCTTCACGCGCTGCGCATACGGAACCTGGTAGCCCGGACCGAGCTTGATCGCCTGTGCCGGCGAAACCCCGCCCGTGGTGACATGGATCGCCGCGCAGCCTCGCGCCTTGACCGCCTGCGACAGCGCCACCGTGCCCTCGATATCCCAGCCTCCCGGCACCCAGTCCGTGGCCGAGATGCGCATCCATACCGGCCGGTCCGCGGGCACGGCCGCGCGCACCGCGTCGAAGACCTCGATCGGGAAACGCATGCGGTTTTCTAGGCTGCCACCGTACTCGTCGTCGCGATGATTGGCCAGCGGCGACAGGAACTGGTGCAGCAAGTAGCCGTGTGCCGCGTGAATCTCGATACCCTGGATGCCGAGCCTGACCGCTCGTACCGCCGCCGCCACGAAGTCGTCGCGCACCTTGTCCATGCCGGCGCGGTCGAGCGCGGTGGGACGCGCCTCGCCTTCGGCATGGGGCACCGCCGAGGGTGCAACCGCCTGCCAGCCGCCCGGCGCATCGGGTCGCACCTGCTGGCCGCCCTCCCATGGCACCTGGCTCGACGCCTTGCGCCCGGCATGTCCAAGCTGAATCGCCACGGCGATCGGCGCGTGTGCGCGGATTGCCTTGAGCACGTGCCCGAGCGCGGCTTCGTTCTCGTCCGAATAGAGGCCGAGGTCCCCTGCCGTGATGCGCCCTTCCGGGGAAACCGCCGTCGCTTCCAGGATCAGCATGCCCGCGCCGGACAGCGCCAGCGAGCCGAGGTGGATCATGTGCCAGTCGACCGCATTGCCATCCTGCGCCGAGTACTGGCACATGGGCGCAATGATGATGCGGTTGGACAGCGTGAGATTGCCGATGTCTAGAGGATCAAACAGGTGGCTCATGCGAATACCTTGTCTTGCAAATCAGGGGACCAGAGTCGGCGCACCGAGGGGACCGTATGCGACGGGTGAACCGCTCGATTCTAGGCCGATGCGGAATTTGCCGCTTGCCGCCGTGCGCCGCCGAAGTCGAGCGCCAGGGCGACCACCATTGCCGCTGCGCCGCAAGCGAAGATCAGCGCGTAGCGCTGGCCCGAATGCGCAAACAGCCAGGAGTAGCCGTAGCCGGACAAGGCCTGCAGCAGCGCGAATGCGCTGGTCGCATGACTCCAGGAAGCCCGTTGCGCAGCAGGGTCATGCGGAATCAATTCCTGGATACGGCCAAGCGCCAGCGGCGCGATGCCTGGCGTGAATACGCCGAGCATGACCGTCGCGACGCCGACGACAAGCGCATGTCCAGACACCGCAAGCAGCGCTACCGCCAAGCCTTGTAGCAGCATGGCGCCGCGATACGCCAGGCGAAAGCCGATGCGATCCGCAATGAGCCCGCACAGCGGCGGCCCGGCGATGGCAGCGACGCCGTAGAGCACCCAGTAGCCGGCACCAATACTGCTGCCCCGGCCGAGTCCGCGCGCGATGTAGTCGACCAGCAGCAGCATCACAGGCACCAGGCCCAGCGCGTTGAGGGCGTACTGCGCGTAGAGCCGACGCATGCCTGCAGGGATTGCGGTCGATCGCGAGGCATTCGCTGGCTGATGCGCTGGCGTATCGGCCGCAGGCCAGCCGAACCAGCTCAGCAGCGTGAGCGCCAGCGACACCAGGCCCAGGCCGATCCAGGTTTCGCGCAAGCCGAGTTGCAGCAACCACGGCACCAGCGTGCCCGAAGCCGCAATGCCAAGTCCAAGCCCGAGAAAGATCATGCCGCTGACAAACCCGCGCCGCGGTGCCGGGATATGCGGCAGGATCGACGTGGCCACGAGCACCATGATGGCGCCTCCGGCGAGGCCCGCGGTAAAGCGCCACGCGAAGTACCAGATCACCGACAACGGCCATGCACACGCGATGAATGCAACGCTCGCGGCCAGCATCAGTGTGCGCAACGCGGTACGGTTCGACACCGCTGAGGCGTACGGCCGCCCGAGCATCGCTCCGGCGAGGTAGCCCGCAAAATTGGCCGCGCCGAGTGTCACGGCTTGTGCTGCGGTGAACCAGTGCGCCTGGATCAGCGTTGGAATCAGCGGCGTGTAGGCAAAGCGTGCCAGCCCGATGGCAACGAGGCTGGCGCAAAGACCCGCCAGCGCGGCATAGATGGCGGCGCCGTCGAGTGGTACCTGGGGGACCGTGCCGGGTCTGGCGGTGAGCGGTTGTGACATGGTGGACTCCGGGAAACGACACGCATGGGTGTCGGCAAAACGCGGACGTAAAGGCGCCCCCTCCGCAAGCCGGGGGCGTGCGGAAACGGAAGCAGCGAACGGATCGGGACGATGCAGCCGGTGCTGCGGGGATCAGCCGGTGCCAGCTGTGGCAGGGGCAAGCGGTAACGGCGGCAGGCCCAGTGATGCGAGCGCAGGCCGTACGACGCTTTCGAGCAGTTGCGGGTCGGGTGCCGTGCGCGCCAGTACGCGCACACCGAGAACCAGGGCCAGCAGTTGCGACGCGTTGTCTTCAACCGGCCCCGCAGCAGGGATTTCGCCGGAAGCTTGTGCGGCAACCAGGCTGTCGCGGAAGAAGTTGCGCATGCGCTCGAACTCTTCCGACACCTTTTGCCGCAGTTCCGGCTCCTGCGGCGTGACTTCCAGCGCCGTGTTCACGAGCAGGCAGCCACGGTGCTCAGGGTCCGCGAGCGAGCGTGCGATGCTTTCCGCAAAGAATGCACTGATGGCCGCCGCCGGCGAAGGCAGCTTGCTCAGGCGCGCAATCCTTTCGCGGAGGTTGTGGTCCAGGTAGAAATCCAGCGCCTGCAGGAACAGCGAGCGCTTGTCGCCGAACGCGTTGTAGAGGCTGGGCTGGGTCATGCCCATGGCGCTGGTGAGGTCGCGCGTGGACGTGGCCTCGTAGCCGCGCGCCCAGAAGGCGTCCTGGGCAGCGGTCAGCGCAGTCTGTTCGTCGAATTTACGGGGTCTGGCCATGGCGGATGCCGTTTTGTATCAATCGATATGAAACCGATTATAGATCGATCGATATAAAACGCAAGCCGCTCGGCTTCCCGCCGACCGTGCGGTCAGTGCTTCACTTCCGGCATCACCAGCCGCAGGCCGCTGGCAATGGCCGCAACGCCGGCAAAACCGGCGCCCAGCGCAAGGGCCAGACCGGGCCCATGGTCGCCAGCGAGGCCAAAGCTCAGCGCGACGAGCGCCGCGCCCGTGGCCTGGCCCAGCAGCCGCGCGGTGGCAATCACGCCGCTCGCACCGCCGCTACGCTCGCGCGGTGCACTGGCCATCAGCGCCTTCAGGTTGGGCGACTGGAAAAAGCCGAAGCCCGCACCGCAGATGCACATGCGGATGCCGATCTCCAGCGTACTCGGGTTGGCCGGCATCAGCGCCAGCGACGCCATGCCGACGCTCATCACAGCCAGCCCGACGCCACCGAGCAGGCCCGGCGGATAGCGATCGGACAGGCGCCCCGCGATCGGCGCCATCAGTGCGACCACAACGGACCATGGCGTCAGCAGGAAGCCCGTTTCCACCTGGCCGCGCCCGAGCACATGCTGGAAATAGAACGGCAGTGAAACGAAGGCGAGGCCTTGCGCGGCGAATGAGCAGATCGCGGTCAGCGTCGACAGCGCGAACATCGAGCGGCGGAACAGGTCCACGGGCAACATCGGCGCCGGGTGGCCGCGCTCGCGCCACAGCAGCAGGCCGAAGGCGACGACGAAGATCGCCGCGGCCGCCAGCGACTGCTCCAGCGGTGCGCGCTGCGCGCCCTCGCCGAGTGCGAAGATCAGCGCGGCGAATGCCACGACGTTCAGCAGCGCCGCCACGCGATCAAAGCCATGCTGGCTGCGCGGCGTCTGCGGCAGCGCGCCGCGCGCGATGCCGAGCGCGAGCAGTCCAATCGGCAAGTTCACGGCAAACAGCCATGGCCACGAGCCGAAGGACAGGATCACCGACGCCACGGTCGGTCCAAGCGCGAACGATACTCCCACCACCAACGCATTGAGCCCTACCCCGCGGCCGAGCCGCTGAATCGGAAAGATCGCGCTGATCAGCGCCGTATTGACGCTCATGATGGCGCTCGCGCCGATGCCCTGCAGCACCCGCGCCGCCGCGAGCGACGGCAGCGACCACGCCAGCGCGCAGACGACGGAAGCCGCGATGAACAGCGTTACCCCGCCGATATAGATGCGCCGGTGGCCAAGAATGCCGCCCAGCGCCGCGAACGGCAGCAAGGTCGCCACCATGGCGAGCTGGTAGGCATTGATCACCCACACCGACGCCGCCGGCGTGGCGCGCAGATCCGCGGCGATCGAAGGCAGCGCGGTGTTGGCGATCGCCGTGTCCAGCGTGGCCAGGGCCACGGCAATCATGATGGCGGCCATGCCCCGGCGCTCGCGCGCGGTCATGGCGTGGGCGGAAGCTGGCTGGGAAGCGGCTTGGATGGGGGCGGGACTGGACACGGCGCGAGACTCGTTGCGGCCGGTTCATCGCCCGGCACGGTTCAACCGAGACAATACGGCAAATCTCTTCAGCGCGCTGAAGACGGCTTCATATGTATGCACATTTGAAGCCGTCCGACCAACGTGACGCGTCAGGCTACGGACAGCCCGCCGTCCACGCTGATGCTCTGCCCGTTGATGAAGCGTCCGGCAGGCGAGGCCAGCAACACCGCGAGCCCAGCCACGTCGTTGGCCTCGCCGATGCGCCGCATCGGGATGCGCGAAGCCAGTTGCGCCTCGCGTGCGGGGTCGCCCCACAGCGCTTCACGCGAGAATTCCGTTCGGACGGGACCCGGATTGATGGCATTCACGTTCACGCCGTTCGCGCCAAGCTCCAGGGCAAGGCTGCGCACGGCCTGGTCGACCGCACCCTTGGTGATGCTGTACATGCCGAGGAAGGCCGAGCCACGCTTGGCCGCGATACTCGACATGAAGGTGATCGAGCCGTCGCCCCGCTCCACCATCTGCGGCGCCAGCGCGTTGACCAGCTGCAGGTTGCCGCGCACATTGCCCGCCATCGCCGCATCGAACACCTCGGGGCCCTGAGTCAGCAAAGAACCGACGGCGCCATCCGCCGCAGCGTTCAACACCAGGGCATCCACCCTGCCAAACGCGGCCAGCGCCTGTTCCGCAAACGCGTGCACGCTGGCCAGGTCGGCGATATCGCAGGCGATACCCACGGCGCGGATACCGTCGCTCTCCAGTTGCGCGGCGACCGTACGGGCGACGTCGCCATTGCGTCCGGAAACGATGACGCTGGCCCCGGCGCTGCCCAGCGCACGTGCCATTTCAAGGCCCATGCCCTTGGTCGAGCCGGTCACGGCGGCCACGCGGCCGGAAAGGTCAAAAAGGTTCTGCATTACAGCGACTCCTGTCGGTTGGGGTGAAGTGCGAGGCCAAATGGATTGGAATGACCTCTTAAATTACGCTCAACATCTATTGAACAAATTATGACCATCATCTAAAATTCGTCAAGCACCAAATTTCGAAGGAGTCTTCACATGGCGCGCGCATCACGGGAACAAGCCGACAAGAACCGGGAAGCGATCGAACAGGCGTCGTCGCGCCTGTTCCGCGAACGCGGGCTCAATGGCGTCAGCGTGGCCGAACTGATGGCAGGCGCCGGGCTTACGCACGGGGGCTTCTACGGGCATTTCGCGTCCAAGGACGCGCTCGCGGCGCAGGCATGCAAACGCGCGTTCGAGGAAGCCACGGGACGTTGGGAACGCCGCCTTGGCCGCGCAGCGGGAGATCAGCAAGCCATGCTGGCGAACCTGGTCGAGCCCTACCTCACGCGGGCGCATTGCGACAACCCGGGCGAGGGATGCGCAGCCGCCTCGCTGGCCAGCGACGTGGCACGCGAGCCGGCCGACAAGCCGGTGCGGCTCGCTTACCTGGAAGGCTTCAAGGCACTGGTCGGAGACATGGAAGCGACCGTCGCCAGCGACAGCGCCGAGACGCGCCACAAAGAGGCGCTGATCCGCATGGCCATGCTGGTAGGCGCGGTCACGCTCGCCCGGGCCGTCGAAGGCGACACCATTTCCGACACCATCCTGAACGCCGTGCGCGAGCGGCTGCTCGGGCCGTCGTCCGGCTGATCGTTCGGTCGCTCCGTCAGCCGCTCCATCACGCATTGATTGATTGTCTTCCGCGCCCGATACCGGGACGCGGATGGCCCGACTCACCCGTCACGCTCGCAAGCGCCCCCTGAGAAAGAGACCCATGTTTGCCCAAGCGATTTCCAGCCGGCTCGACCGGCGCGGCATCCACTACGCGTGGATCGTCGCGACCATCACGTTCCTCGTCATGCTGACGACCTCGGCCGCGCTCGGCCTGCCCGGCGCCTTTCTCAAGCCGCTGTCCCTCGAAATGGGATGGAACACGGACCAGATCTCATCGATCCTGGCGTTCCGTTTCGCGCTGTTCGGGCTGATGGCCCCGTTCTCGGCGATCCTGATGGAGCGCTTCGGCGTGCGTAACGTGGTGTGCGCAGCGCTGGCGCTGATTGCCGGCGGCATGGCGCTGGCCACGGTCGCCACGGAACTGTGGCAGCTGTTCCTGGCGTGGGGCCTGATGCTCGGCATCGGTTCCGGCATGACGGCGCTGGTGCTCGCCGCCGTGGTCGCCAACCGCTGGTTCAGCGCACGCCGCGGGCTGGTGATCGGCCTGCTTACCGCGAGTTCGGCCACCGGCCAGCTTGCGTTCCTGCCGGCGGCGGCCTGGCTGATCGAACACATGGGCTGGCGCGTCGCGGTGCTGCCCGTGCTGGCCGCCTGCGCGGTGCTGGCCGTATTGGTATTCGGGTTCATGCGCAACCGTCCCGGCGACGTCGGCCTGGCCGCGTTCGGCGAAGTGCCCGCTGCCGTTCCGCTTACGCCGTCCGCGCCACCCGCCCCGCTCACGCTGCGCGGCCCGTTCGTCGTGCTGCGTGACGCCATGCGCAACCAGACGTTCTGGGTACTGGCCGGCACCTTCTTCATCTGCGGCTTGTCCACCAACGGGCTGATCCAGACCCACTTCATCTCGCTGTGCGGGGATTTCGGCATGGGCCCCGTGCTGGCCGCCTCGGCACTGGCGATGATGGGCGCCTTCGACTTCGTCGGCACCATCCTGTCCGGCTGGCTGTCGGACCGCTATGACAGCCGCAAGCTGCTGTTCTGGTACTACGGACTGCGCGGCCTGTCGCTGTTCTGGCTGCCGCACTCGACCTTCACGCTGTACGGCCTGTCGATCTTCGCCATGTTCTACGGCCTCGACTGGATTGCCACGGTGCCGCCCACCGTCAAGCTCGCGGGCACCGCGTTCGGCCGCGACCGCGCGCCGATGGTATTCGGCTGGATCTTTGCTGCCCACCAGGTTGGCGCCGCCACAGCGGCCTTCGGTGCAGGCCTGAGCCGTACGTTGCTGCTGACCTATACGCCGGCGCTGTATGCCGCCGGCGCGGCCTGCCTGGTAGCGGCACTGCTGGCGCTGGCGGTCAGGCGCAATGTCCTGCCCGGCAACGCCACGCCGGCGCAGGCTGCAAAGGCCTGAGCCAGCGGCATCATCAGTTGCCCGTCGAAAACGCCAGGAACGTGTAAAGGCTCGGCGGGCGCTGGTCGCGCGACACCACACGGATTCTCAACGCCGAAGCGGTGACCGGACTGGCCAGCGAGACATAATGGCTCGCGCCGATGCCCGAGCCGCTGGCCACCGCCTGCCACTGGCCATTCACCTGCGCCTCCAGCGCGTAGCTGCCGGTACGGTAGTCCGACTCTGTCGGGTCGAGGTATTCAGCGAGCTGCACCAGACGGATCGTCGCAGGCGCCGCAAATACCTGCGTAAGCGTGGCAGTAGATGCTTCCGATGCCCACCGCGTTGCCGGATCGCCATCAGTCGCCATCTCCGGGCCATAGCCCGGATCGCGCGTCCACGACGAGGTCGCCGTCGTCGTCGCACCCTTCGAGACATTGACCGGCATGTGCACCGTGGCGGCAAGCTTCAGCACCAGCGGTTCGCGCGGCGCACGCGTGGCGCCAGACAGGTCGATTTCCGTCGTACCCGACGCCGTATCGCTGCGAACACCGAGCGGTGTGCCGTCGACCAGCGTCCGGGCACTGCGCACATCCGCCAGTGCCGCGGGCAGGCTCACACGGGATGCCGACGCATCGCGCACGAACAGGTACAGGTCGGTCTTGCCATCGGGTCCGGTGCGCGTGGTCGAGTCAATGCCGGGCACGCCGACCCGCGTTCCATAGATCGCCTCGGCGTTACGGCGCAACCATGCGCCCACGGCGCCGAATTCCGTGGACAACGCATCCTGCCAGCTGCCATCCGCGCGCGGCCCGACATTGAGCACGAAATTCTTGCCGGCCGATGCACTGGCGATCAGTTGCCCGAAGATCCATTCGCGCGGCTGGATGCCCCCGCCCTCGACATAGCCCCAGGTACCGGCCGGACTGCTGCCGGTCTGGCTGGTATCGACAGTCTCGCCGGCCCTGGAAGCATCGCCCGCGGCGCTGCCGCGCTCGCCGATCGTGAAGTCGTCGTCCTCGGCCTCCTTGCTCAGGCCGATGCCGTGGTTGTTGCCGATCAGCGTGGCCGGCTGCGCCTGGCGGATCGTCGCGTAGATGTCGGGCAGTTGCCAACGCGACTTGTCGTCCTGCGCCCAGTAGCCATCGAACCAGATACCCGCGATCTCCCCGTACTGCGTCAGCAGTTCGCGCAGCTGCGTCTTCATGAAGGTGCGGTATCGGTCCCAGTTGCCCTGCTGGTTCTCATAGACGCGCAGGTGCGGCTGTTGCGGCGGCGAACTGGCGACGGGGTAGTCCGGGTGCGTCCAGTCCAGCAGCGAGTAGTACAGCACGAGCCTGATGCCCTGCTGCTCGCATTCCTTCGCGAACTCCCGCACCACATCGACATGGGCGCCGCGTTGCGTGGCATTGAAGCCGGCTGAGTACGTGTCTGCCTTCGTGTCCCACAGGCTGAAGCCATCGTGGTGCCGTGTCACCAGCACGATGTACTTCATGCCGGTGTCACGGGCCAGCGCGACCAGTCGCCGGATCGCGTCCGGTGACGGCGCAAAGCGGTCGGCGTTCGCCTTGTAGCGGTCAAGGCCGCCCTGCTGCCCGTCGTTGAACTCCGGCAGCGTGCTCAACGCCCACTCACCCTTGCCGACAGGACTGTACAGGCCCCAATGAATGAACATGCCGAACCTGGCGTCCTTGTACCAGGCGAGCGTGTCTTCACGTGTGGCAATACGCTTCGGGCCAGCCTCTACGGGTCCGCCCGGCTCGACCGGCGTCGGCGCCGCGACCGGGACGGCCGGCGCCGGCGGGGTCCCGGAGTCCGAATCTCCTCCGCATCCAGTCAGCAAGGCCGCGCCGGCGAACAGTAGCGCGCGGACTCTCCAGTGCCGCTGATGTGTCCTCATGGTTGTCTCCTCCAGGATAAAGGCTGCACCCTCGGGGATAGGTGCCGCTGCAGGTGCAGTCAGAACGAGTGGGCGATGCCGGTATAGGCGCCAAGCTGGCTGCGGCCCGGTGCCGGGTTGTTGTTGCTGGCCTCGACCGAGAAGTTCGCGGTCGCGCTGTTCTGTACCGTGCCAACGCTCGCATACAGCAGCGTGCGTTTGGACAGGTTGTAGTTCGCCCCCAGCATGTAAAGGTTGGCGTTACCGCCGCCGCTGTTCACCATCACGCGGTAGAACGCACCGATCAGCGTCAGCGCAGGTGTGAGCTGGTAGTTCGCGCCGAGCCAGTAGTGGTTGGCCCGGGTCGGCGCGCCTGCGGGACTGTCTGGCGCCGAGAGATTCTCGTAGGCGGCAAACAGCTTCAGGTCGGCGATCGTGAACGTACCGCCCAGCGTCAGCTCCTTCGATGCGGTGAACAGGTCGCTGTAGTTGCCATTGCCGTCGCGCGCCACGTCGTAGACCGCGCGCACTTCGAACTTCGGCGCGGTGTAGGTCAGCGAAATCGCGTCTTTGCGCAGCTTGCTGGCGGAGTCCGGCCGCTCGCCTAGGCTGGTCAGCGCCAGCGCGCTGAACCCGCCAAGGTTCGGCGTCTCGTAGGCCACCATATTGTCGTGCCCCTGCCAGTTGCGCCCGCGCACGAGCGTGGCGGAGCCGATGAACTGCTGGCCCGTCGGGTCAAGTGCCCACACCGCGTCGGCAACGGGCAGGTTCTTGCCGAGCGTCAGCTTGCCCCAGCCGCTCTGCAGGCCAACGTAGGCACGGCGATTGAACAGCGCATCGCCGTTGGTCCGGCCCTTGGTGGCACCGAAACCGGACTCCAGCTGGAACAGCCCTTTGAGCCCGCCACCAAGATCCTCGGTGCCCTGCAGGCCGAACATGCTGGTCCCCCACTGGTTGTCCGCGCCGCGCCATAGCGTGCCGGAACCACCATCGGGCCTCTGCACGTTGGTCTGGACATCCACCCCTGCCACAACACGGCCATATAGCGTGACGTTGGTCTGGGCCGCCGCGTCCATGGCGGGCACGCCGCACAGCACGGCGGTGCACGCCAGTCTTCTTGTTATGTTCCTCACTGCTGTCTCCCCTGATGGGACTGCTGCTGTCAGATGTGGGGCGCCGCGGTGACGCGGCGCACTGCGTTGGTCGATACGGAGTCAATGCGTCATCAAGTCCTCCTTCCCGCAACCGCGGGCATTAGCGAAAGAAAGCAAAAACGCGGGCGAAAAATAGGACGAGCGATCCCCTCCGTCGTCGCGCAAGCGAAGACGGCTGGCATCGGAAGACAGTCCTTATTGGTCCTTCAGGTCAAAGATCCGGGTCATGGGCATCCACTTCTGGTCCGGTGGTGTCCATGGCGTACGCAGCTGGAAATTCCACATCAGGGCTTCCCATTCCTGCACGCGCGGGTTCGTGGCGGCCGCGCGCGCCATGCTGTCGGCGTCGTAGCGGGCGTCATCGGTCTCCATCACCATCACAAGCCGGTTGCCGAGCCGCCAGATCTCCATGCCGATGACGCCGTGGTCGCGCAGGTGTTCAGCGATCTCGGGCCAGATGCATTGGTGCAGCGCTTCGTAGCAAGCAATGAGCCCCGGGGCATCGCGCAGGTCGAGAGCCAGGCAATGGCGCATGTCGGCCTCACCGCAGCGCCCGGTCGAGATGGGTGTAGCCGCCGTCGACGAATACCCACTGGCCGGTGGTATGCGAGGCCTGCCGGGACAACAGGAAGACGGTGGTAGCGGCAATTTCGTCGGCGGTGGTCATGCGATGACCGAGCGGGATACGGGCCGTGATGGCCGCAAGCTTCTGTTCCGGCGCTTCGAAGCCGTCGATCCACGTACGGTACAGCGGCGTCATGACCTCGGCCGGAATGATGGCATTGACGCGCACGCCATCCGCTGCAAGCGCTGCGGCCCACTCGCGTGTCAGCGACAGTTGCGCGCCCTTGGCCGCGCAGTAGCCACTGGTATTGCCCTGCCCGGTCAGCGCAGTCTTGGATGAGATGTTGACGATGGCCCCACGGCTCTTGCGCAGGTATGGCACGCAAAGATGGGCCATCACGTAATAGTGGACCAGGTTATGGTCGAGCGAGCGCAGGAACGCCGCACGCCCGGCCTCCAGCCCGACACAGTCGTTGACGCCCGCATTGTTGACGAGACCGTCAATGCCGCCGAACGACGCCACGACTTCGCCAACCATGTCGCGGCACGCCGCCTCGTCGGAGAGCTCCAGCTCGAACAGGCGTGTACGCGGCTGCAACTGCAGAAGCTGCGCGCGAAGTTTTGGCGGCATCGGCGACCTTCCCGCTATCACCGGCACCGCGCCCTCGCACGCGAGCGCCGTCGAAATGGCCGCGCCGATGCCGCTGGCGCCACCGGTGACAATCACCACCTTGTCGTGCAGATGCAAATTCATCGAGATCCCCTTGATCAGCCGTCGGCGGACAAGCCATAGCAGCGTGCCGCCGTCGCGCCCCACAGATCGTGTCGTTCGCCGGCGTTCAGCCAGTCCTCTGCCCATTGCGACACCACGTCGTGCATGTCCGCATACGACGCCGCCAGCCGGCATACCGGCCAGTCGGAGCCAAACATGAGCCGCCGTGGCCCGAAGACGTCGAGTGCAACGTCAAGACATTCGTGCATGCACGCAATGTCGCGCGCGCGTGCACCGGAGCGCCAGTCAGCCTCGGTCACCAGCCCGGACACCTTGCACACGACATGCGGCAGGTAGCGGAACGGCTGCAGCGCGCGCCGCCAGTCCGCCATCGGCACACCGCCACCCGCGCGGGTGTGGATCGGCGGCTTGCCCAGGTGGTCGAGCACGAGCCAATGCGCGTCATGCCGGGCGCAAAACACGGAAGCCGCTTCGAGCTGATGATGGAACACGAGCACGTCATACACATAGCGCCTGGCCTGCAGCAGCGCCATGCCGCGAGCGAATGCCGGCGCGGCCAGAAAGCCGCTCGCGTCGGCCTCGTCCTGGACCTGGTGACGGAAGCCGCGCAGCTTCGGCGCGTCGGCCCAGTGATCGAGCCGCGCTGCCAGGTCATCGGCGCACAGGTCCTCCCAGCCGACCACGCCGGCTATCCACGCTCGCCGCGCCGCAAGATCGAGCAGGAAGCGCGTCTCCTCTGTCGAACCGCGCGCCTGCACCGCGATGCACGCATCGAAGCGCTCGGCCTGCAGGTGCGGCAGCAAGTCCTCGGGCATGTGGTCTTGCGCCAGCACGGCCATATCCGTGCCGATCCATGGGTAGCCGCCGGGGCAATAGCGCCAGAAGTGCTGATGCGCGTCGATACGCAACGACGGCATGGTTCAGCCCCGGAAGCGGTTCTGTTCGAGCGAGGCTGGCTTCATCGTGATCGAGAAGCCCGGCGCCTGCGGAGCCAGGTAGGCGCCGTTGCGCACCACGCACGGATCGACGAAATGCTCGTGCAAATGGTCGACATACTCGATCACCCGCCCTTCGCGAGTGCCGGAGATGCAGATGTAGTCGATCATCGACAAATGCTGCACGTATTCGCACAGTCCCACTCCACCCGCGTGTGGGCACACCGGCAAACCGCGCTTGGCTGCCATCAGCAACACCGCCAGGATCTCGTTGACGCCACCAAGCCGGCAGGCATCGATCTGCACCACGTCGATCGCTTCGCGGGTCATAAACTGCTTGAACAGCACGCGGTTCTGGCACATCTCGCCGGTCGCCACCTTCACCGGCGCCACCGCTTGGCGCACGGCGCGGTGTCCTTCCACGTCGTCCGGGCTGGTCGGCTCTTCGATGAACCACGGCCGCGCGAAGCCGAGTTCGCGTACCCAGTCGATGGCTTCACCGACCTCCCAGACCTGGTTCGCGTCGATCATCAGCTCGCGATCCGGTCCAAGCACTTCGCGCGCAATGGTGACGCGGCGGATGTCGTCGTCGAGGCTGCGCCCGACCTTGAGCTTGATATGGCGAAAGCCGCTGTCGACCGCCTCGCAGCACAGGCGCCTCAGCTTGTCGTCGTCGTAGCCAAGCCAGCCGGCAGACGTGGTGTAGCACGGGTAGCCCTCGTTTTCGAGCGTGCGGATGCGCTCAGCCTTGCCGGGTGCCATGCGGCGCAGCAGTGCCAGTGCTTCCTCTTCCGTGATCGCGTCGGTCAGATAGCGGAAGTCCACGGCACGCACGAGTTCCTCGGGCGACAAGTCGGCCACCAGGCGCCAGAGCGGCTTTCGCTCCGCCTTGGCCCACAGGTCCCACACCGCGTTGACGACCGCACCGGTCGCCAGATGGATGGCCCCCTTGTCCGGGCCGATCCAGCGCAACTGGCTGTCCGAGGTCACGTGGCGCCAGAAGCGGCCCATGTCTTCACGGATCCAGTCGAGGTCCAGCCCTTCCACGAGCGGGCGCAGCGCTTCGATGGCGACGCAGCAGATTTCGTTGCCACGGCCGATGGTGAAGGTAAGTCCGTGCCCTTCCAGCCCCGGCCGGTCGGTTTCCAGGATCACGTAGGCCGCGGAATAGTCCGGGTCGGCATTCATGGCGTCCGAGCCGTCCAAGTGCGCGGAAGTCGGGAAACGCACGTCAATGACGCGCATGGAGCGAATCAGGGTCATCGGTCTGCTCTTTGAATTACTCGAATAGCGCTGTCTGGCGCTGCGCAACGGGTGCCACGGCCGGTACCGTGCATTGGGTCTGCTCGCCGAGACCATCAATGCCGAGCCGGATCACCTGGCCGGCCTCCAGGAAAACCGGCGGCTTCTGCCCCAGACCGACACCGGGTGGCGTGCCGGTGGCAATCACATCGCCGGCTTGCAGGCTCATGAAGCGGCTCAGGTAGCTGACGATCTGCGCGACGCCAAACACCATGGTGGCCGTCGAACCATCCTGGTAGCGGTGCCCGTCCACCTCGAGCCACAAGCGCAGCGCCTGCGGGTCCGGCACCTCGTCGGCGGTCACCAGCCACGGCCCGATCGGGCCGAACGTGTCGCACCCCTTGCCCTTGTCCCAGCTCCCGCCGCGTTCAAGCTGATACTCGCGTTCGGACACATCGTTGATGACGCAGTATCCGGCGACGTGCGACAGCGCATCCGTTTCGGCGATATGGCTGCCGCCCTGCCCGATCACCACGCCGAGCTCGACTTCCCAGTCCGTCTTCACCGAGCCGTACGGAATCTCGATATCGTCGTCGGGACCGCTGATCGCGCTCGTCCACTTGCCGAATACGACAGGCTCGGCGGGGACTTCCATTCCGGATTCCGCCGCGTGGTCGGCATAGTTCAGGCCGATGCAGATGAACTTGCCGACACGGCCCACGCAGGGGCCCAGCCGCAAGTCCTGCTGGGGTACGCCGGCCACGATCGGCAGCGTCTCGATATCGAGCTCGCGCAGGCGCGCCAGCCCCAACGGACGCAATACCGCACCGGCGATGTCATCGACAACGCCGGACAGGTCGCGCACATTGCCGACAGCATCGAGCACTCCAGGCCTTTCCTGGCCAGCAGGGCCGTAACGCAGCAGTTTCATCGCTTGGTTCTCAGAGTTGAATTGAGTCGTCAGTACAGGCGCGCTCAGTTGGACCAGCCGCCGTCGATCACATTGACCGTGCCGGTCACGAATGCCGATTCGTCCGAGGCGAGATACACCGCCAGCGCGGCGATCTCCTGCGGTGTCCCCACGCGGCCCATCGGCTGCCGGGCCACGAATTCGGCGCGGACGTGGTCCGGATCGCGCTGTTGGCGGCGCGCCTGTTCGTCGATGCGCGCGGCCAGTGACGGCGACTCGACCGTGCCCGGGCAGATGGCGTTGCACCGGATGCCGCGCTTCACGAAGTCCGCCGCAATGGCCTTGGTCATGCCTATCACGGCTGCCTTGGTGGTCCCGTAGACGAAGCGGTTCTGCACGCCTTTCACGCTGGACGCGGCCGACGACATATTGATGACCGACCCGCCGCCCGCTTCGAGCATCTTCGGCAACAGCGCCTGCGTCAGCCGGTACATCGACGTCACGTTGAGCTGCCAGGCATGCGCCCACTCGGCCTCGCCGCAATCGAGGATGGTGCCGTCGTGCACGTAGCCGGCGCAGTTGAACAGCACGTCGAAGGCGGGCTCGTCGTTCGCCAGCGCTTGGATCGCCCCGACGTCGCACACGTCGAGCACCATGGTGCGGATACCGGCTTCGCCGGCCAGCGCCTCCAGCGCGCCTGGATTGATATCGGTAGCCAGCACCTGTGCGCCTTCGGCGGCAAAGCGCCTGGCACTGGCCAGCCCGATGCCCTGCGCAGCGGCCGTGACAAGAATGCGTTTCCCGTAAAGTCTCATGATGGCGTCGTGTTGGATCGGGGATGTCTGGGAGGAAGAGAGACTGCGCTGCCAGTGCGCGCTAACACTGGTTCTCGCCCGTAAGGCGTGCAACCATGAGCGCGCCGAGGATGATTGCGCCGTAGATCGCCTGAATCCAGAACGACGGCACCTGTGCCAGCGTCAGCAGGTTCTGCACGACGCCGAGCAACAACACGCCGCACAGCGCGCCGAGCATCGACCCCTTGCCGCCGTCCAGCGACACGCCGCCGATCACCGCTGCGGCAAACACCGTGAAGATCATCCCGTTGCCCTGGTTGGCATTGATTGCGCCCACATAACCCGTCACGATCAGCCCACCCACCGCAGCGAGGATGCCGGCGAGCACGAACACGCCGAGCGTGATGCGGTCAACATTGATGCCCGCAGCGCGCGCGGCCGGTGCGTTGCCGCCGATGGCATACAGCGCACGCCCAAGCCGGTGATAGCGCAGCATGAAGCCCGCCACGCCGAACGCAGCGCCCGCGAGCCATACCGACAATGGCACACCAAGCAGCGTGGTCGTGGCCAGCGAGAAGAAGGCCGGCGGCATGTCGAACAGCGTGCCGCCCTTGGTTGCGCCAACCAGCATGCCGCGCAGCACGATCAGCATGGCCAGCGTGACGATGAACGCGTTGAGCCGCAGCTTGACGACAAGGAAGCCATTGACCAGCCCGGTGATCGCCCCGACCGCCAGCACCACCAGCAACCCGGCCGCAACCGGCCATTCCGTGCCGAAGCCGGCCGACGCTGCCGGGATCACCAGCATCGCCCCGAGCGCGGGCGCAATGCCAACGATCGATTCGACGGACAGGTCAAACTTGCCGGTGATGATGATCAGCGATTCGGCAAGCACCACAAGCGCCAGCGCCGCCGAGGCACCGAGCACGCTGATCAGGTTTGCCTTGGTCAGGAAGCTGGGGCTGATAAAGGCGCCCAGCGCGACAAGGATCAGCAGGGCCGGCACCAGCGCGATCTCTCGCAGTTGCTCGGCTCGCAGGACACGCAAACGCGGCGGCACCGCCATCGTGATTGCCGGGCGCGGGGCGCCAGCCATTTCATGCGTCTTCATTCAGTTGACTCCTTCGATCGTGGCAATCAGTTCGTTCTCTTCCCAGCCCGCGGGAAACTCGGCACGCACGGCGCCGCGCTGCATGACCAGCACGCGGTCGCATGCGCGCAGGTCGTCCGGTTCGGTGCTGACGAGCAGCACGGCCTTGCCCTCGTCGCGGACGCGGTCGACCACGGACAGCAAGGCTTGCTTGGACTTGACATCGACCCCGGCCGTGGGATCGATCAGCACGAGCACATCGGGATCGTTCGCCAGTGCCCGCGCCATCACGACCTTTTGCTGGTTGCCGCCAGACAGGTTGCCAACCGCCTGCGTTTCGTCGCGCGCCACCACGCCGAGCGCCTCGATCATCCCGCGCGCCATGGCACGCTTGCGCGCCGGAGACAGGAAGCCGAATTTACCCAGGCGGTGCGGCACGGTCATGGTCGCGTTCTCGCCGATCGACTGTCCCAGCACCAGGCCCTCACGATGGCGCTCCCGGGGTACGCAGCCGACGCCACGTGCAAGCGCCCGTGCGACATCACCCGATGGCAGGCTCTCGCCATGAATGCGGATGCATCCGGCTGCAATACGCCCGAGTCCGGCCACCGCTTCGCCCACGCCGACATGGCCGCTGCCTGTCGTGCCGGTCAGGCCCACAACCTCGCCTCGGCGCACCTGCAAGGACACGTCGTGGTAGTCGGCGCCACCGAGCTGCTCGAGCTCAAGCACCACCGGTGCATCGCGCAGCGGCTTGCGCTCACGTGCGTCCATGGCGCGCAGGTTCTCGCGCTCGCCGGTCATCGCTTCGATCAGCCTGGCCTTCGGCATGGCAGCCACCGGCGCAGTGACGATATGCCGCGCATCGCGCAACACGGTCACCGACTGGCAGATGTCATAGATCTCCTGCAGATGGTGCGAGATAAAGAGGAACGTCACGCCGTCCTGCTGCAGGCCTCGGACGCGCCGGAACAGGCGTCTGATCTCGTCGCCGTCGAGCTGCGCGGTGGGCTCGTCAAGCACGATGAAGCGCGCACCGTATGACAGCGCCCGCGCGATCTCGACGAGCTGGCGCGCTTCCACCGACAGGTCGCCGGCGCGCGTGTTCTCGTGGACATCGACGTTCCAGGTATCGAGCTGCCAGCGCGCGAGCCGGCGCATGGTCCGCCAGTCGATCCGGCCGTGCCGCACGGGCTGGCGATTGATGTACAGGTTCTCCGCGACGGTCAGATCCGGGATGATCGTGGAATGCTGGTACACGCACGCCACGCGGCGGCGCCAGCCATCGCTGTCGGACAGCGGCGGTGCGGCCATGCCGCTGAAATGGATCGTGCCGGTATCGGGCTGGCGCAGGCCCGTCAGCATCGACACCAGTGTCGATTTGCCCGCGCCATTGCGGCCAACCAGCGCATGCGACTCGCCTGGCATGATGGTCAGGCTGACATCGTGCAGCGCGACGGTGGCGCCGAACCGCTTGGATATCCCGCGTGCTTCGAGCACCGGCGCCTCCGACTGCTTCGCGGCCTGCATCGCCGCGCTCATCGCTGGTTGGCCCAGAAGGCCTTGTCGTCGACGTTCTGCCTGGTGACGACCGGCGCGGGCAACTGATCCTCAAGCACGCCCGGCGCCACCTCTACGATGGTGCTGCCATGGTCGGTGGGGCCGGGCCGGAAGGTCTTCCCGGCCAGCGCGGCCTTGATGTAGTGCAGGCCGTACCTCGCATAGAGATCGGCGGGCTGGGATATGGTCGCGTCGATCTCACCCTTGCGGATCGCATCGAACTCCTGCGGAATGCCGTCATTGCTGATGACGACGACATGCTTCGGATCGCCGGCCGGATGAAGCATTCCCTTGCGCCGCAGCGTCTGCAAAGTCGGCGACAGGTAGACGCCACCGGCATGCATGTAGATGCCCTTCACATCGGGGTTGGCCGACAGCAGGCTATCGAGCGCCGCAGCCGCGGCGTCAGCCTTCCAGCTCGCCGGAATCTCCAGCACCTTGAGGTTGGGATAGCCCTTCATGCAGGCCCGGAACGCTTCGGCGCGGTCCCGGCCATTGATCGAGGCAAGGTCGCCCATGATCTGGACGACCTTGCCGGCCGCCACATGCTGGCCAAGGAACTGGCACGACTTGGTGCCATAGGCACGGTTGTCGGCGCGGACCACCATCGCGACCTTGCCTTTGGTCGGCGCCACGTCGACAGCCACCACCGGGACATTCTTCTTCTCGGCAAGGTCCAGCGCCCGGCTGATCGCGGCTGAATCCAGCGGCGCCACCACCAGCCCCGCCGCGCCGAGGTTGATCAGGTTCGAAACGTCAGTGATCTGCTGTGCGGGATCCTGGTTCGAATTGACCGGGGCAAGGATATCGACGCCCGTGTCCTTCGCCATCTTCGGGATGTAGCCGCTGTAGGCCTGCCAGAACGGCGAGGTGAGCATCGGCAGGTTGACGCCAACCTTGCCGGCGTCTGCCGCCTGGGCCCATCCGGCGCCGAGCACTGCACCCAGCGTGACTGCTGCTGCCACGGCTGAGGCCAGCGGGATTTTCCGAGCGCGAATCCATCCGGTCCCAGCGTAACTGCCACGAACTTCCATGTTGTTGCCTCCGTCGTGCGGGTGCGTGACGGCGCTTGGGGAAGCGCGCCCGTCACCCCATTGGTCAATTTACTTGTGAATACATTATTCATACATGAATTCATGAGCGTCAAGACGGATAAGGGCTGGGGTTTTCCCTGCGACACGTCTCTGCGGTTGGAATCGGGTGGATAGCTCTCGCCATCACTTGTCCGGGCTGGCGAACACCTCGTAAGATGCAACGCACTGCATAGACAAAGACAAACAATCGGACATTTCGTGGACGACAACGACCGCTACCGCGCCCCTGCACTGGACAAGGGACTCGATATCCTCGAACTGCTGGCCGAGTATCCCGACGGCCTGACCCGCGCCGAGATCGTCAAGGCGCTTGGCCGCGGGCAAAGCGAGATCTACCGGATGCTCGAGCGCCTGGTGGCGCGGCAGTACGTGACCCGCTCGGTCGGCGGCGACCGCCATGCGCTGAGCCTGAAACTGTTTGCACTCGCGCACCGGCACCCACCGGTCAACCGGCTCGTGACGCAGGCTCTGCCTGTGATGGATGTGTATGCGCGCCAGGCGGAACAGTCGTGCCATCTGGGCATGTACGACCGCGGCAACGTGCTGATCGTGGCGCAGGTGCCCGGCCCCGGCGAGTGGGGGCTGTCAATCCGCCTGGGTGCGCGCGTTGGCCTTGTCGACACCGGTTCCGGCCATGTGCTGCTGGCCTGCCAGACTGAAGAGCGGCGCACGCAGATGCTCGACGAGCACGTCGCGGTGGTCGGGGAAGTGAAGATTCCGGAGGACGAGTTCGCGCAGACGCTGGCGTCTATCCGCGAGCTTGGCTACAAGCAGCGCGAAAGCCTGCAGTCGTTCGGCGTGGTCGATATCAGCTGCCCGATCTTCGATCCGCAGGGATATGCGCTCGCGGTGCTGACCTCGCCGTATATCCGCCGCATTGACCGCCATGCAGGGCCGTCGCTGGACGAGGCGCGCGAGTTGCTGATCGAGGCGGCACGCTCGCTGTCGCTCAATGCAAAGGTGGAAATAGAGCAGCCGGAGCAGCCAGAGTAGGCAGATGAAGGCGCCGGCCCGCAGGCGGGCCGGCGTCGATCAGAACTTGGGAATACGCAGCGTCTTGCTGACCATCAGCGAGCCCGACAACGCGAACAGCAGCACCAGCGGGTGAAGGTCGGCGGGACCCAGGGTCCAGACGCCGCCGGGCAGCGCCGCGCCAATACGCTCCTGCGCCGCGCACCAGGCAAGTACGCCGGTCAGCAGCACGCTCGTCGGAATGGGCGTGCCTTCGAAATACTTGACCTTGTCGCTGCCGGCCGACAGCGTTTCCGCGGTGACATTGAATCGGGCAAGCCGGCTCACGCCACAACACACGAAAAAGATCAGCACGGCCAGGTCCCAGCCACCGCGCATGCCCGCGGCAAAGGCCAGCGTAGCCGGGCCAACGCCGAAGGAAATGATGTCGGCCAGCGAATCGAGCTCGCGCCCGAGCGCGGAATGCTGGTGGCGCCAGCGCGCGATGCGCCCGTCCAGCACGTCGAAGATGAACGCCAGCGGCGCGAGCGCTGCGGCCGTGAAGAAATGCGCCGGCGTCGGCGTGCCCACGTAGAACATGGCGAAGAACACCGACCCCATGCCGCACGCCGCATTGCCGAGCGTGAACACATCGGCGAGCTGCAGCTCGCGCAGCATGGAAAAATGGCGGGGCCGCTCCTGAGGCGCCGACATGAGCGTTGCGCTCAGAGAACCTTGGACACGTGGCCGACCTGCGGCGGGGCCGCGAAGCTGTCGCTGACCAGTTCGCGCCACTGCTGGAATTCCGGCGATTCGCGGAAATGCACCATATGGTCTTCCACCGTTTCCCATTCGACCACCAGCGTGTATTGCTGCGGCTGCTCGATCGAGCGGAACAGCTGCACGCCATGGCAGCCGCGCGAACGCAGGAACAGCGGCGTGGCCTTGCTCACGCCCTGTTCGAACTGGCTTTCGCTGCCGGGCTTGACGGTGATTTGCGCGATTTCCTTGATCATGATGTCCCTGTATCTGGTTGGGGTGGCTGCCGGCGCGTGCCGGCCGAATGACATTACCTTAGCACGTTCATGCGCAGGGGTCGTGTGGCCGCAACGCTTTCGTCACTGCTGCCCCTTAGCATCGCGGCTTTCCATGAACCTCGGATGAACTGCCATGTCACCCACGCTGCCGAACGCCCTGCTGTCCGGACTGCTGCTCGCCGCAAGCACGACCCTCGCCGTTGCGGCCACCGCGCCGTGCGGATCACCGTCCACGCTGATCGCCGATGTGCAAGGCGCATCGGCCACTTCGCCGCTGGCGGGCAGGACAGTCGAGATCGAAGCCGTCGTCACCGCCGATTTCAGCGGCGCCGACGGCTTCATGGGCTTCTTCGTCCAGCAGGACGATGCGCGGCGCCAGCACCGGGCGGGCGTGTCGGAAGGCCTGTTCATCTACGCGCCGCGCCATGCCGCGCGCGCCGGGGACCTGCTGCGCCTGGCCGGCACGGTCGAGGAACGGTATGGTCAGACCCAGCTCGCCTTGTCGGACATGCCAACGGTTTGCGCCACGGGGCGGACCGTCACGCCCGCCAGCGTGACGCTGCCTGTCAGCAACGAGGCCGCGCTGGCCGCGCGCGAAGGCATGCTGGTCAGCCTGCCCCAGACCCTGACCGTCAACGACACGCATGAACTGGGCCGCTACGGCAGCCTGCTGCTCGGACATGGCAGGCTGCGCATTCCCACGGCAGTCGCTGCACCGGGCCGGGATGCGGCGCAGCTTGCTGCCGCCAACGCGCTGAACCGGCTGGTGCTCGACGACGGATCGAGCCAGCAGAATCCTGCGGTCGTGCCCTACCCCGCGCCCGCGCTAAGCACGGCAAACCCGGTGCGCACCGGCAACACCGTCAGTGGCGTGCGCGGCGTGCTGGAAAAGCGCTACGGCACCTGGCGGCTGCAGCCTGTGCCCGGCGATGCGCCACCGCGCTTTACTGCAACGAATCCGCGCCATGCGGCGCCTGCCAGGACCGCCGGCACCGACGTACGCGTGGCAGCATTCAACGTGCTCAATTACTTCAACGGCAACGGCCAGGGCGGCGGCTTCAATGCGCCCGATAACCGTGGCGCCCGCAACGCCGCCGAGTTCGATCGGCAGGAAGCCAAGTTGCTCGCGGCGCTGCGCGCGCTCGATGCCGACGTGATCGGCCTGATGGAAGTGGAGAACAACGGCTATGGTCCGCACAGTGCCGTGCAGCGACTCGCGGCGCTGATTGGGCCCGACTGGCGCGCGGTCGACCCCGGCATGCCCAGGCTTGGTACTGACGCCATTGCCGTCGCGCTGCTCTACAACCAGCGTGCCGTGAAGCCGCTGGGCATGCCCGCCACCACAGTACTCGATATGCGCAACCGGCAGCCGCTCGCACAAACGTTCCAGCTGATCGGCAACATGTCGCAAACCTTCACCGTCGTGGTCAATCACCTGAAATCCAAGAGTTGCGCGGACGCTGACGGCGCTGACCGCGACCAGGGCGATGGGCAAGGATGCTGGAACACGACCCGATCACGTGCGGCGCAGGCGCTGGCCGACTGGCTTGGCACGTCGCCGACCGGCGTCGCGGATGCCGGCACGCTCGTGATCGGCGACCTGAACAGCTATGCCAGCGAAGATCCGGTTACGCTGCTCGCCCGCCTGGGTTACGAAGACATCGTGGCAAGGTTCGCCGGACGCGATGCCTACACCTATGTCTTCGACGGCCAGGCCGGTTACCTCGACTACGCGCTCGCCGACGCTGCGCTCGCCCCACGCATTCGTGCCGTCAGCATCTGGCATGTCAATGCGGACGAGCCAGTCGCCTTTGCCTACGCGCAGGCGTATCGCAACGCTGCCCAGCAGGAACGCTACTACGCACCGGATGCATGGCGCGCCTCCGACCACGACCCCGTGCTCGTGGATTTGTCGTGGCGAGAGGCGGCTCCGGACGCTGGCCGCCTTGAAGCCAGCCCCGGGAACGGCATCGGCGTGACCGAGCCGGATGGTGGCGGCGGCAGCGTCGGACTCGCCGCGCTGCTGGGAATCATGCTGGCCGCATGCGCAACGCTGGCCGCCCCCGCGCGTCAGACGCGCCAGTCGTTCCGGTAAGGATCGAAGCTGCGGCCGGGCGTACCGGACACACCGCGCGTGTCCATGCCCGCGATGGTCCGTCCACCGTCGGTGAATGGATCGGCCTGGCGCACGCGCGCGCCATCCGTGTACGGATCGACGCTGCGGGCCGGCGACGCTGACACACCTGAAATGTCCATGCCTGCGAGGGTACGTCCACCATCGGTGAACGGGTCCACCTGCCGCGTGCGCGTGCCGTCGCTGTACGGATCAAAACTGCGGGCCGGCGACGCCGATACGCCTGAAGTGTCCATTCCGGCGAGGGTACGTCCACCATCGGTGAACGGGTCCACCTGCCGCGTGCGCGTACCGTCGCTGTACGGATCAAAACTGCGGGCCGGTGACGCCGATACGCCTGAAGTGTCCATTCCGGCGAGGGTACGTCCGCCATCGGTGAACGGATCCACTTGCCGCGTGCGGCCACCGTCGCTGTACGGATCAACGCTGCGGGCCGGTGACGCCGATACGCCTGAAGTGTCCTTCCCGGCCAGGATCAGCGCGCCATCCGTGAACAGGTCGATCTGGCGGGTGCGAGCGCCGTCGCTATAGGGATCAGGCGTGCGCACCCCAGTGCTGCCGGCAGCCTGTACGGAACCGATCGAAAGCGTCGCGGCAGCTACGGCGGCGGTCAGCAGGGTCTTGGCGATGGTGGTGGGCATGGCAGTCTCCAGGCGGGGTGAATGTTCCTGTTGGTCGGCTGGCCTCGCCCGGCATTACATCAATCTGGATCTTTTTTTTGACTCGATGATCTGCGACGTTCGGAGGTGTTGATTGCGTGACTTATCACGCCTGTACCGGCCCGGTCACCTGCTGCCGGCCGCAGTCTCCGCGATCCGGGACACGTTCGCCGGTAGTAGCCCAATCGAATCACAGCGTGTGATAAATACCCCGGAGAAAACCCTAATACAATTGCGCGAGTCGATAATTCAATAATTTATGACGTCCGCACCAGATTAATCCAAGCCAGCGCAATACGTGTTGCCGCCCTGTGGTGGAGTCGCGCATCACGCCTCAAGCCCGCAAGCCTTGCCTGCGGGCTTTTTTTTGCACAGCAATAATCATTCCGAAGCCGCGTGAATTCCCGATTCCATTTGTTATCGGAATAAATACATTCAAGCTAATTCATGATTGTTTCTTTTTCTTGACTTACTTGATATATCACATACTGTGTATCCAAATGCGGCCCGAAAAGCGGCTTCGCACCGGACAAGCATGACAAATTTGTAATGTATCAACAGGCAGACCATCTCCTGAGGAGGACTCGCCCGAGCATTTACCAGACATTTCTTCCATCGTCAGATTATTGGATCTGACAAAACCATTTTTGAGCCATTTTCCGCTACCGGAATATACCGGAGAGCCGGGCATTCCTGCGCCTCGAAAAATCAGGAAACCCCAGACTTAATAAGCCAACGGAACAGGAGACATGAAAATGACAGCCACCCCACGAAAACCCGGTAGTCACGTCGCCGGATTGCACCGACCAACCCATTCACGGAGCGCGCAATGACTCATCCATCGGCAGCTCTTCCTTCGCAGCAGACTCCGGAAAACACGCGCTGGATCCAGTTGATCGTCGGCGTCGTCTGCATGATCGCCACGGCGAACATCCAGTACGCGTGGACGCTGTTCGTGCCCGAGATCCAGGAAACCTATGGCTGGTCCCGTGCCAGCATCCAGATCGCCTTTACGGTATTCGTGCTGGTCCAGACCTGGCTCGCGCCGATCGAAGGTTACTTTATCGACAAGTTCGGGCCGCGCATGATGGTCGCGTTCGGCGCGGTGTTCATCGGCACCGCGTGGGTCATCAACTCGCAGGCCACCACGCTGATGGGCTTCTACATCGGCGCGGCGGTGGGCGGCCTGGGGGTGGGCTCCATCTACGCGACCTGCATCAATAACGCGCTCAAGTGGTTCCCCGACCGGCGCGGCCTGGCCGTGGGTCTGACGGCGGGCGGCTATGGCGCAGGCTCCGCGGCCACGATCCTGCCCATCGCGGCGATGATCGAATCGTCCGGCTTCCAGCACACCTTCCTGTTCTTCGGCGTCCTGCAGGGCTCCCTGGCATTCGTCGCCGCGTGGTTCCTGCGCGCGCCGAAGACCAATGAGGTCCGGGCGTCGCAGAAGCTCGTCCAGGCAACGCGCGACTACACGCTCAAGGAAGCGATGAGCACGAAGCTGTTCTGGCTGATGCTGGTGATGTTCGTGCTGGTCGTCACTGGCGGCATGATGGCCGTGGCGCAACTCGGTGTCATCGCAAAGGATCTTGGCGTGAAGGAGTTCCAGGTCGACCTGCACTTCTTCGTCATGGCCGCCCTGCCGCTCGCACTGATGCTCGACCGCATCATGAACGGCATCTCGCGCCCGCTGTTCGGCTGGATCTCGGACAACATCGGCCGCGAGAAGACCATGGTCATCGCGTTCTCGCTCGAAGGCGTCGGCATCATCGCGCTCGGCTACTTCGGCAGCGATCCGTATGCGTTCCTGATCCTGTCCGGCGTCGTGTTCCTGGCCTGGGGCGAGGTGTATTCGCTGTTCTCGGCACTGGCGGGCGATGCGTTCGGCACCAAGCACATCGGCAAGATCTACGGCGTGCTTTATACGGCCAAGGGTATCGGCGCGCTGTTCGTCCCGATCGGCAACCTGCTGATGGAGGCGACCGGCACGTGGTCGACCGTTCTCTACACGGTCGCCGCCATGGACCTTAGCGCCGCGTTCCTGGCGATGATGGTGCTGCGCCCCGTGCTGGCCTCGCATGTGGCGACCGCCCGGAGTCTCCATTCCAAGGAGACCGCGGCAGCCGGCGCGCAGGTTCCCGCCTGACGCTGGCGGAACGGGCTTCCGCAACAAACAAGCGGGCTTCTTCGGAAGCCCGCTTGCCACTTCAGACTGGCACGTTCCGGCGGCGCGCCTTGCTCAGGTCTGGACTTCGCGGCGCGCCAGACTTTTGACCAGGTACAGCACCACCAGCAGGTTGGCCGCTGCCAGGCCCGCGTGCATCCAGCTCGGGTGCGCCAGCGCCTCATAGAGTTCGATCGGAAGGTAGATGCCACCCGACCACACGCCGAGCCAGTTGCCCCAGGCCAGCCGATGCCACAGCCCCCAGGCCTCCGCGAACCGCATCAGCGCATAGACGGCTGCGGAGCCACCAATGGCCCACAAGCGCGCATCGCTCGGGTTCGAGAGCAGCGACAGGAAGATAGTGGGATAGCGGCTGGCCGGGTTGATATGGAGCCGCATGATGATCGATTCGGCCAGTGCCTGCGCGTCACGGTGCAGCAGGGCCACGAGCCCGAGCCCCGCAACGATGACCAGCGCGCCCTTGGCGGCTTCGAACAGCGCAATGCTTCTGAGGCCAACTACGGCCGGTTTTGCCATGGTGGGCTCCGGGGTTGTGATGCAAGGCCCATATTGTGCAATACAGGCTGCCCCGGGTTCCACCTCCTCTCAAACTCTGCGCCGTCTCCTGGCGCGCGTCAGCGCCCGTAGGAGCGTTCGCGCATGGGTCCGTCGGCGTCGATACCGCCACTCGCTTCGAGCGGTCCGTCAACGGTGAGTGGGCCGTCTACGAGCAGATCGCCCTTGACGACCATCGTGCCATGTACGGTAACGGGCCCATCGAAGACCTTGTAATACCCGCCTGCGTAGGGCAAACCAAGCGCCGCGGCTGGCCCGGTGAAGTACGCCGCCGTCAGCGGCCCGCGCGCATGGACGCGTCCGGCGACCACGAGGGTGCCGTGCACGACCACCGGCCCGCGCACGTGCGCGGAGCCGCCAACAGTCATCGACCCCGTTTCATGAGGCTGAGCATGCAAGGGGACGGCCGCGCACAGGGCCAGCGCGGCCAGCAGCGCCAACGCCATGCCACCGCGCGGCCACTTCAGGCGAATCAAGGGACGAATAGGACTCATGACAGGTGTCCGCGGTGCGGACGCTCGTTCAGCAGTGATATTTCCAACTTAGTGGGGATGCAACGGCCGCGCAAGCGACGCGCTGGCGCAGCACACGGTCAGCGCCTGGCTTCCAGCGTGGCCTTCAGGCGCCTGACGGCTTCCGTCGACTCCGCCTCGATGCGCGGCCGCAGCACCATGCGGTTCAGCAGCAGGAACAACAGCGTGGGCGACTGATAGCTGAAATCGCGCTCGAAACGCGTGCTTTCCTCGGTCGGCGTCAACGACGGCGTCAGCGCCGGGGTCAGCGTATAGGCGACGGTGCCGGCCTTGCGGCCTTCGATCTCGCCCTCGATCGTCCATGCGCGCGGGGGATCGCGCTTTGTCACCGTCCAGATGACCACACCGCTGCGCCCGGCCACGACGAACGTCTCGGTCACACGCTCGCCAGGCAGCAGCGAGTGATCCGTAGCACCCTTCACTCCCAGCGAGGACGGATGCCAGGCAGGCCAGTTGCCGGGCGTGGATACATAGTCGAACACCACGGCCGGGGGGCGCGCGATGACCGCTTCATTGTGGATGCGGGTGATGTCGGTCCACGGCAACGGCACGAACAGTGCCGCAACGCTCACGGCCACAACGATGAATATCCAGAACAGCGTCTTGTGTCGGTGCATGGCAGGTGCCGCGCGCATTCGGGAGCGGCGCAATGCATTCAGTGTAGTGATCCGATTGCATCGCGCCACCCCTGCGGCACTTGCCGGGCGTCCGATGTTACTGCGCGGGTGCCGACGCGGAAGCCACCGATTCAGGTACCGGCCCCCAACCGCCACCGAGACTCCGCACCAGCGCCACCGTCGCCGCCGCGCGCAGCCCGGCCACCGCATTGGCATCGCGCTGCGATTGCAGCACGGTCCGGTCGGCATCGATCACTGTCAGGTAATCGACCGCACCCGCGTCATAGCGGCTGCGCGACGTGCGCTGGGCGCGCCTGGCACCGGCCAGCGCGCCGTCGAGCGCCGTGGCCTGCTGGCTGAGCCAGCGTACATCGGCCAGACTGTCCTCGACTTCGCGGAACGCCACCAGCACGGTCTGCCGGTAGCGCGCCACGCTCTCTTCATGCGCGGCGCGGGCGCCGGCGAGGTTCGAGCTGTTGCGGCCGCCGTCGAACACGGTCTGCGCCACCGTCGAACCCAGCAGCGGGCCAAGCATCCACGTGCGCGACGACCACTTGAACAGGTTCGACAGGTCCGCCGACTCGAAGCCGAACAGCGCTGTCAGCGAAATGCGCGGGAAGAACGCCGCCTTGGCGACACCAATGCGCGCATTGGCCGCCGCCATCTGCCGCTCCGCCGCCGCGATGTCAGGCCGTCGTTCGAGCAATTCCGATGGCAGACCGGCCGGCACCGCCACCGGTGCCGTGTCAAACGGCTTCGCAGCGAGCCCGAACTGCGATGGCGACACGCCGGTCAGCACCGCCAACGCATGTTCCTGGTTGGCCCGGCGGCGCTCGATGCCGGCCAGGTCGGCACGCGCGGTGCCGAGCTCGGCTTCGGCGCGGGCCGGGTCCAGGTCTGTCGTCTCGCCCGCCTCATAGCGCTTGCGCAGCAACGACAACGCATCTTCCCGCAGCTTGATCGTCGCGTTGAGCAGGTTGCGTTCGCTGTCCAGCGTGCGCAGCGCAAAATACGCCTGCGCCGTATCGGCCTGCAGCGCAAGCTGCACCGAGCGGTACAGGTCTTCGGCGCCCTTTTCGTCGGCACGGGCCGCATTCACGCTGCTGGCCACGCGCCCGAACAGGTCAAGCTCGTAGCTGGCAAAGGCGCGCGCCTTGAGCACGGTCTGCGGCGCCACGCGCGTGCCCTCCGGCAAACCCTGCGAGGCGGCCGACGGCTGCGAACGCGTCGGATCGAGTCCGACGCTCAGTTGCGGATACAGGTCCGCTTCCGTCGCGCCGGTGAATGCCCGCGCCTGTTTCAGGCGCGCCGCAGCCGCAGCGAGATCCTGGTTGTAGGTGTTGGCCGCGTCGATCAACCGGTCCAGCTCGGCATCGCCGAAGATCTTCCACCAGTCGCCGCGATGCTGGCCTTCGGCCGGTGCGGCGGTCTTCCATTGCGCGCCCTCGGTCGCGGCGGCATCAGCCTCCTTGAAGGTCGCGGCGGTCGGGGTCTCCGGCACCTTGTAGGTCGGTGCCAGCGAGCACCCGGCCAGGACCAGCGCGGCGGCCAGTGTTGCAAGCCTGGGCAGGTATAGCTTCATCAGGTTGTTGTTCATGTCTTTCACCATCACTCTGCGGACGGCACAGCGTGCGACGCCGATGCACTGGTCGCCGCTGCCTCCCGGCGCTGCTTGCGAGTCGCCAGCAAACGCAGCGCCACATAGAACACCGGGGTGAGGAACAGGCCGAAGAACGTCACGCCCAGCATCCCCGCAAACACGGCCACGCCCATCGCATGGCGCATTTCCGAGCCAGCGCCGGTCGACACCACCAGCGGCACCACACCCATGATGAACGCGAACGACGTCATCAGAATCGGGCGCAGGCGCAGGCGGCTTGCTTCGATCGCGGCTTGTACCACCGTGCGGCCGTGGTGCTCCAGCTCTCGCGCAAACTCCACGATCAGGATCGCGTTCTTCGCCGACAACCCGACCAGCACGATGAAGCCGATCTGCGTGAAGATGTTGTTGTCCCCACGCGTCAACCACACGCCCGTCATGGCTGCCAGCAGGCTCATCGGCACGATCAGGATCACGGCCAGCGGCAGCGTCAGGCTTTCATACTGCGCGGCCAGCACCAGGAACACGAGCAGCACGCACAGCGGGAAAATCCACACGCCCGCATTGCCGGCCAGGATGTCCTGGTAGGTCAGCTCGGTCCATTCGAAGCCGATGCCCTTCGGCAGCGTCTCGGCAGCGATCCGCTCAGCGGCAGCCTGTGCCTGGCCGGACGAGAAGCCCGGCGCCGGACCGCCGTTCATATCGGCGGCGGTGAAGCCGTTGTAGCGGCTCACGCTGTCCGGACCAAAGCTCTGCTTGACCTTCACCAGCGACGACAACGGCACCATTTCGCCGCTGGCGCTGCGCGCCTTGAGTTGCAGAATGTCCTCGGCATGCTGGCGGAACTGCGCATCCGCCTGCACCTTGACCTGGTACGTGCGGCCGAACTTGTTGAAGTCGTTCACGTAGGCCGAGCCAAGATAGGTCTGCAGCGTCTCGAACACATCAGTCACCGGCACGCCAAGCTGCTTGGCCTTGGTACGGTCGAGCTGCACGTCGAGCTGCGGCACGTTCACCTGGTAGTTGCTGAAGATGCCAGCCAGTTCGGGCGTGGCACGCGCCTTCGCCATGAAGGCGTTGGTCGCGTCGAACAGCGCGTCATAGCCAAGCGCCGCACGGTCCTCGATCATCATCTTGAACCCGCCGATGGTGCCGAGGCCCTGCACCGGTGGCGGCGGAAACACCGCGATGAACGCGTCCTGGATCGACCCGTACTGCTTGTTCAGGTCCGCGGCAATCGCATTGCCGGACAGCTCCTTGCCCTTGCGCTTGTCGAACGGATCGAGCGTGACGAACACGATGCCGGCGCTAGGACTGTTGGTGAAGCCGTTGATCGACAGGCCCGGGAACGCCACGGCCGACTCCACGCCCGGATGCTTGAGCGCGATCTCCGACATGCGGCGGATCACGTCCTCGGTCCGGTCGAGCGTCGCGCCGTCAGGCAGCTTGGCAAAGCTCACCAGGTACTGCTTGTCCTGCGCGGGCACGAAGCCCTTCGGCACCATCTGGAAGATGCCCCACGTGGCCAGCAGCATTACGGCATAGACGCCGAACACCGAGCCCTTGCGGCGAATCACACCCTTCACGCCGCGACCATACTTGTCGGAGCTGCGGCCAAAGAAACTGTTGAAGCGCGCGAAGAAGCCGCCGAACACCTTGTCCATGCCGCGCGTGAGCCAGTCCTTGGGCGCGTCGTGGCCCCGGAGCAACAGCGCCGACAATGCCGGCGACAGCGTCAGCGAGTTGAACGCCGAGATGATCGTCGAGATCGAGATCGTCAGCGCGAACTGTTTGTAGAACTGGCCGGTCAGGCCCGTCATGAACGCGAGCGGCACGAACACGGCGATCAGCGTCAGCGCGATCGCGATGATCGGGCCGCTGACTTCACGCATAGCCTTGTAGGTCGCTTCCTTCGGCGACAGCCCTTCCTCGATGTTCCGCTCGACGTTTTCCACCACCACGATCGCATCGTCCACGACGATGCCGATCGCAAGCACCAGCCCGAACAGGCTCAGCGCGTTGATCGAAAAGCCGAAAGCATGCATCAGCCCGAACGTACCGACGATCGACACCGGCACCGCGAGCAGCGGGATGATCGACGCACGCCACGTTTGCAGGAACAGGATCACCACCAGCACCACGAGCGCAATGGCCTCGAACAGCGTGTGGACCACCGCCTCGATACTGTGGCGCACGAACTGCGTCGGGTCATAGACAATGCTGTAGTCCACGCCCTCGGGCATGTTCTGCTTCAGTTCCTCCATGGTCTTGCGCACGTCGTTCGAGATCTGGATCGCATTCGAACCAGGCGCCTGGAAGATCGGGATCGCGACCGCGGACTTGTTGTCCAGCAGCGAGCGCAGCGCGTATTCCGACGCACCGAGTTCAATGCGTGCGATGTCCTTCAGGTACGTGACCGCGCCGTCCGAAGACGTCTTGACGATGATGTCGCCAAACTCTTCCACGGTCTGCAGCCGGCCCTGCGCGTTCACCGAAAGCTGCAGGTCGGTACCCGGCAGCGTCGGCGACTGGCCGATCACGCCGGCCGCCACCTGCACGTTCTGCTCGCGAATGGCCTTGACCACGTCGGATGCCGACAGGTTGCGCTCGGCGATCTTCTCCGGGTTCAGCCACACGCGCATCGAGTAGTCGCCCGAGCCGAACATCTGCACCTGGCCCACGCCCTGGATCCGCGCAAGGCGGTCCTTCACGTTGATCAGCGCGTAGTTGCGCAGGTACGTCATGTCATAGCGGTCGTTCGGCGAGACCAGGTGGACCACCATGGTCAGGTCGGGCGAGCTCTTGACGGTGGTGATGCCAAGGCGGCGCACGTCTTCCGGCAAGCGCGGCTCGGCCTGCGACACGCGGTTCTGCACGAGCTGCTGCGCCTTGTCCGGGTCGGTGCCCAGCTTGAAGGTCACCGTCAGCGTGAGCGTGCCGTCGCTGTTGGCCTGCGAGTTCATGTACAGCATGTCCTCGACGCCGTTGATCTGCTCTTCCAGCGGCGTAGCCACGGTTTCGGCGATCACCTTCGGGTTCGCGCCCGGGAACTGCGCGCGCACAACCACCGACGGCGGCACGACTTCCGGGTACTCCGAAATCGGTAGCTTGAACATCGAGATAGCGCCGATCAGGAAGATCAGCACCGACAACACACCCGCGAAGATGGGGCGGTCGATAAAGAATTTCGAGAGATTCATCTTGGTCTCTGCAAAAAAAGCGTTCCCCTGGCGGCTCGCTCGTGGCGGGCACCATCAACAGTTTGGGGATCGAAACAAACTACGGACGCGCGTTCTTAAGGCTCTGGCAATTGCCCAGTGGAGAAGACATCAACGGTTCCTCAGGCCGGCTCCCTCTCCCCTCAGCGGGAGAGGGTTGGGGAGAGGGGTGGTTCAGGCGCTGGCACTCCGTTGAGGCTCCTGCCCTCTCCCCCAACCCCTCTCCCGCGAGCGGGAGAGGGGAGCAAGACATCGGCTCGCATGCCTCAACTGACCGGCTTCACGTCCGCTTCGCTTTTCTCGCTGGCCGCCTGCTTGCGGTCAGGCGAGGAGGATCGCGGCTCCAGTTCGCTGCGGAACGCCATCGATACCGGCTTCGGTGCGACCGTATCGCCAGGACGCACGCGCTGCAGGCCGTTCACGACGATGCTTTCACCGGGCTTCAAGCCCTTGCGGATCACGCGCAGCCCTTCAAAGGTCGGCCCAAGATCCACCTCTCGGTAGGTCAGCTTGTTGGCCTTGTCCACCACGAGCACAAACTTCTTGCCCTGGTCGGTGCCGATGGCGCGATCGTTGATCAGCACGGCGTCGTGCGGCGAACCGCCACCGAGCTTGACCTTCGCATACAGGCCCGGCAACAGGCGGCCATCCTCGTTGTCGAACACGGCGCGGACGCGAATGGTGCCGCTGCGCGTATCGAGCCGATTGTCGATCGAGTGGATCTTGCCCTCGTGCGGATTGCCGTCTTCGTTGGCCAGGCCCAGGAACACGGGCAGGCCGTCCTTGCCGCCGCCAGCACCCGGCGCGGTGTAGCGCAGGTAGCTTTGCTCGTCGACATCGAAGCTCGCATACACCGGCGAGACCGAGACCACCGACGTCAGCGGCGGCGATGCGGCGCCCGCTGCGACAAGGTTGCCGACCGTGATTTCCGCACGCGATACCTTGCCGGATACCGGCGCAACGATGCGCGTGTAGCTCAGGTTCAGCTTCGCCACCTCCAGCGCCGCCTGCGCGCCGCGCACGTCGGCGGACAATTCGCTGGCGGCGTTGATGCGCTCGTCGAACTCTCGCTTCGAGATGGCGTTGTCGTCCAGCAGGCGCTGGGCACGCGCCTTTTCCGACTGCGCATGCGAAGCCCGTACCTGAGCCGCGGCCAGCGCCGCCTCGGCGCGCGCGACTTCGGCTGCGTAGGGGCGCGGATCGATCGTGAACAGCGGATCGCCCTTCTTCACGATCGAGCCTTCGCGGAAATGCACCGTTTCGATCGTGCCGGAGACGCGCGGACGGATTTCCACGCGGTCCACCGCTTCGATACGGCCCGAGAACTCGTCCCATTCGGTAATGGTCTTGCCGACTGCGCTCGCCACTTCAATGGCCGGGGCCGGCGGCGGCGTGTTGGCATGCGCTTCGCCGCCATGCCACGGGCGCAGCATGGAGGTGGCAACGCCGGCGCCGAGGACGACCACAATGGCAATCGCGATCAACGTGCGTCGATTCTGGGTAATCATTTCTCTTCACTCCTGTTGCGGGTTTTCTTCAACTGGAAAAGCAAAAGGCTGCGAAAGCACGAACGCCGCCGGCCGGGCCGCGAAATGCGGTCCGGAGCTTGTCGGACAGATCAGCAAGTCTGTTTGCCGGATGCCGCGCAGTCCGTCTCGGCGGCATCAGTACCGGCTGGCGTGTTACCCGGAATGCCTCAGCCGGCAGGCTTCATTCCGGACCGGCTTTCGCGCCGGGATGAGGTGTCGTCGGCCGCGGCTAGACATCGCCGCAGGAATCGCGCACCTTCGTCTACCCACGACTGACAGTCCTCGTGGGTGTCTTCTACACCGTCGCCACAGGCGCCCGGCATGATCATGGCCTCGGCCGGCACACCGGCCTTGGCAAGGCGCCCCGCGAAGGCTTCGCCTTCCGCGCGCAGCGCATCGACTTCGGCCACCTGCACCAGCGTGGGCGGCAGCCCTGCCAGGCGCGAGGCCAGCGCCGGCGCGGCATACGGGTGCACGCTGGCGGCCGGCGTCGGCAGATAGTCGCGATAATTGCAGGCCAGCCGCTGCAGGGTTTCCAGCGGTACCGCGCCACGGCCCGCGCCGGTGCACGACGCATGCTGCAGGCACGGGTCGGTCACGGGGCGGATCAGCCATTGCCCGCTCGGCTGCGGGGCGCAACGGTCGCGCAGCATCTGCGACAGCGCGATGGCCAGATTGCCGCCCGCCTCTTCGCCAACCAGCGCAAAGCGTGCCTTGTCCACCTTCAGGCGGCGCGCGTAGCGCAGCACCCATTCCACGGTGTTGTACGCATCCTCGGGCGCGGCCGGAAACGGGTGGTCCGGCGCCAGCGAGTAGGCCGGCGTCACCACGACTGCCGGCACCGAGGCTGCCAGGGACTGCACGAGCTGCTTTGCCCGTTCCAGTCCGCCGTCCACGAAACCACCCGCGTGCAGGTACACCAGCCACGGCAGCAGCGCGCCACTTTCAGTGGCCGGGGCGGGATATCCGGGCGGGTAGCACACGCATACCGAGATCTCGCGCTCGCCGCTTGCCACGCTGAATTCCGCGACGCGCGCCTGCTCGTTGCCGGTGGCCGACGGCGCGGCGGGTGGGCGATGGCTGGGCGACTGGGACATGGGCACCTTGGCGGGCGTGCTGAAATCGGTTGGCACGCCTATCATGTGTTGCGATGCAACGGATTATGGTGATTGACGCCGATGGGATAAAGCGAGAGATTGCCAACGCACTGTTCCGCGATTGGAATAATCCGCCCGCTGAGACCCCACGCATGACAAGGTCTTGGAAAATGTGATTCACTCCCGCTCTCCCGGCTGCGCGGCCCTTTCAGCCGCCGGCATCCAGCCGGGAACCGGGAAGCCCTGGCATGGCGCCAGGCCTGCACATCGCCCCGGCAACCAATCCCCGTACATTCGCACCGGTCGCCCCGTTCGGCGAGCCGTCAGGAAACATTGGTCGGAAGCTCATCATGGATCGTCTCGTCTCAATGCAGGCCTTCACCCGGGTGGTCGACATGGGCAGCTTCGCGCGTGCCGCCGACTCGCTCGACCTGCCCAAGGCCACCCTCACCCGTTTGATCCAGAACCTGGAGACGCATCTGGGCGTCAAGCTGCTGCACCGGACCACCCGGCGCATCAGCGTGACCAGCGACGGTGCGGCGTACTACGAGCGGTGCGTGCGCATCCTGGCCGATGTGGAAGAAGCCGAGCAATCGCTGACGCGGCACAACAACTCGCCCAAGGGCACGCTGTCGGTGGATACCACCGCCGGGCTGGCCCGCCTTGCGCTGATCCCGCACCTGCACGACTTCTTCGCGGCCTACCCGGAACTGAAGCTGGACCTGACCATCAACGGCAAGCCGATCGACTTGCTGCAGGAAGGCGTGGACGTGGTGCTGCGCGTGGGCGCGGTGGACGAGTCCATGGTCGCGCGGCGCATCGGCCAGCTCAAGCTGGCGTTCTTCGCGTCGCCGATCTACCTGAACCGCTTTGGCACGCCGCATGAGCTCGCGGACCTTGCCCAGCACAAGGCAGTCAACCACCTGTCCAACCGCACCGGGCGCGAATGGCCATGGCAGTTCACGCGCGGGCACGAGAGCACCGAGATCCTGCTTCCATCCGCCATTTCCACGAACGATGGGGATGTCTACCTGGAATGCACGCTCGCGGGCCACGGACTGGCCTGCCTGTCGCGCGTCATGGCCGAACCGTACGTGGCCAGCGGCCGGCTGGTCGAAGTCATGTCCGACTGGCAGAGCGAGGAACTGCCGATTTCCGCCATGTATCCGCAGAACCGCCACCTGTCCGCCAAGGTTCGCGTATTCGTCAACTGGGTGGCGGACATTTTTGGCCGGCATCCGCACTTCGGTGCCGCACCGCAGCAAGGCGGGGTGACGCAGCTGGCCGCGTAGGCGCGCCTGTTATTCGCCGCTCAATCCGCGCCACTGCGTAAGCGTCGCATCCTATACTGTTTCTTCCGCAATAACGTGAATGGGAGGGTTCCGATGAAACGCACACTTTTCGGCCTGGCGGCCACGGCAGCGGTAGCAATGACCCTGGCGGGCTGTGCCGGCTCGGGGACAACGGGGGGCGGCGGCGGTGCCAAGGCCACCGCGACCCTCTCGCCGAAGAGCGGCACCAATACAGGCGGCACGGTCACGTTCACGCAGCAGGCCGGCGGCGTGATGATGGTGGCATCGGTCACGGGTCTGCCGCCCAACACCACGCATGGCTTCCACGTGCACGAAAAGGGCGACTGCTCGGCGCCCGATGCGATGAGCGCCGGCGGCCATTTCAACCCGACCAGCAAGCCGCACGGGCAGATGGGCATGCCTGACCACCACGCCGGCGACATGAACAACCTCACGGCTGACGCCAACGGCAATGCGCGCGCCAGCATCCTGATGCCTGACCTGAGTGTGGGCAGCGGCCCGAACAGCGTAGTCGGCCGCGCCGTAGTCGTGCACAAGGATCCGGACGACTACAAGACGCAGCCGACAGGGAATTCAGGCGGGCGGATTGCGTGCGGGGTGGTTGCGGCGTCGTAATGTAGGCGCGCCCGTTCAGTTCGCCCCTGAAGTCCGCATTCACGCGCTGGCGCAGGTAGTCCCCGGCACTGACCGGCGGGTACCTGCTCGCCACGCCCTTCGATCATCGCCTCTCCATGGCTTGTGGAACGCTACCGCGAACTGGCGCCCCGCTTGGCCGTTGCGCCTTTCCTGCGGACCGGCACGGGCATGGCATCGCCTGACACGTCGGTATCCGGATAGCGGTCGAACGTCTGCTTCACAAGCTGCCGCAGCCAGACGATGGCCGGATCGTGGTGAAAGCGCGGATGCCAGTACTGGCTCAACGCATACGGCGGCAACACCACAGGAGGCTTCACCACGCGCACGATGCCGTAGCGGCTGAAGACGTTCGCGAGTTCCTCGGGCACGGTCGCGATCAGGTCGGGTTGCTGCTCCATCAGCAGCGGGATCGAGAGAAAGTGTGGCGTATGCAGGTAGATGTTGCGCCTGAGCCCATGACTCTCGAATGCCGCGTCGTACGACGGGCTCGTACGGCCCGCGAGACTCACGGTGACGTGCGGCATCGACTCGAACTGCTCGATCGTCAGGGCGTCGCGCACCTGCCTGTTCTTTGTGCTCACGATGGTCACAAAGCCATGCATGAACAACTGCTGCCGGAACAGCGACTCGGGCGCCGTCTGCACCGAGCCTAGCAACAGGTCGGCATCGCCCGACGCCAGCAGCCCTTCGATCTGCGGCACCGGCACCTGCAGCGTTCGCAGCTTGCAGTGAGGCGCAACCACACGCAGCCGTTTCATCAGCGGTGGAAGGAACACCAGTTCCCCCATGTCCGTCATGCACAGCGTGAACGTGCGCTGCATCGTGGCGGGGTCGAAGCTCGCCTGCGGCAGCACGCGCGTGCGCATCGCCGTCATGACGTCCAGTACGGTTTCGGACAGCGCCTCCGCCTTGATCGTCGGCGTCATGCCCGCGGCGGTCTTGACGAACAGTGGATCGTCGAAGAATTCGCGCAGGCGGTTCAGCGCGTGGCTCATCGCACTCTGCGTAAGGCCAAGCTGCGCCGCGGCGCGCGTCACGCTGCGCTCGCGCAGCATCGCATCGAATACCGTCAGCAGGTTGTAGTCGAACGCGTCAGTATGCATGGCATACATTCCCTCAATGATTATCATGCGATTGACGCATATTGTCGCGCTGCCTAACCTGCTGTCAACACGCCTCGCAGAGGGCGTTCCACACACAGGAGACACGCAATGTTCGTCAGGAATACCTGGTATGTCGCCGGCTGGGACAACGAAGTCGGCGCCAGCAACTTCTTCAGCCGCACCATCATCGGCATCCCGGTGCTCATGTACCGGTCGGAGGACGGCACCCTCCATGCGCTGGAAGACCGCTGCTGCCATCGCGGCGCGCCGCTGTCGATCGGCCGGCGCGAAGGCGACTGCGTACGCTGCATGTACCACGGACTGAAGTTCGACACGTCCGGCCGTTGCGTCGAGGCACCAGCACAGCAGCGCATTCCGCCACAGGCCCGCGTGCGCGTGTTCCCGGTGGTCGAACGCAACCGCTGGATCTGGATCTGGATGGGCGATCCCGAATCGGCCGATCCGGCACTGATTCCCGATACGCACTGGCTGGCCGACCCGGCGTGGCGCAGCCTCGACGGCTACATCCACTATGACGTCAACTACCTGCTCATTGCCGACAACCTGCTCGACTTCTCGCATCTGCCGTTCGTGCACCCCACCACGCTGGGCGGCAGCGAGGACTACGCAGCGGCGCAGCCCAAGGTCGAGCGCCTCGACAACGGCGTGCGCATTACGCGCTGGACGCTCGACACCGATGCGCCGCCGTTCGCGAAGCAGGTCAAGAACTGGCCGGGCAAGGTGGACCGCTGGAACGTCTACAACTTCACGATTCCGGCGATCCTGCTGATGGATTCCGGCATGGCGCCCACGGGCACCGGTGCGCCCGAGGGGCAGCGCATCGATGCGGCCGAATTCCGCGGGTGCCAGGCGCTGACGCCGGAGACGGAGAACTCGACGCACTACTTCTTCGCCCATCCGCATAACTTCGCGATCGATAACCCCGAGGTCACGCGGTCCATCCACCAGAGCGTGGTCACCGCGTTCGACGAGGACCGGGACATCATCACCGCGCAGCAACGGTCGCTGGCGCTGGCGCCGGACTTCAAGATGATCCCGTTCTCGATCGATGCCGCGCTGTCACAGTTCCGCTGGGTCGTCGAGCGCCGCGTGGCAGAGGAAGCCGCACAGGCGCAGCAACGTCAGGCCAAGGAGGCGTGATGGAACTCATCGTGACAAGCCTGCGCCTGGAGGCGGAAGGCGTCCTTGGCGTGGAACTCAGGCATCGTTCCGGCGATGTGTTGCCGCCATTCGAACCGGGCGCGCATGTGGATGTCAGCTTTCCCAACGGGCTGATGCGGCAATACTCGATCGCCAGCCCCGCCTCCGACACGACGCGCTACTGGCTTGGCATCGGGCTCGCACCGGCCTCTCGGGGCGGCTCGCGCTTTGCGCACCACGAACTGCGCCTGGGCGACACCCTGCCGGTCAGCACGCCGCGGTCGCTGTTCGGGCTCCACGAGCCAGCCACCGGCCATCTGTTCGTCGCCGGAGGCATCGGGATCACGCCGATCCTGAGCATGATCCGGCGCTGCGTCGAACGCGATCTTCCGTGGCGGCTGCTGTACTGCGTTCGCTCGCGCCGCCATGCCGCCTATCTGGAACAACTCGCACCGTTCGCGGACCGCGTCACGCTGCATGCCGACGACGAGCATGGCGGCCATCCCGACCTCCATACGGCATTGCGGCAGATGCCTGCAGACTGGCACGTCTACACCTGCGGACCGGGAGTCATGATGGATGCGGTATGCGATCACGCCAGTGCATTGGGAATCGGTACCCATGCGGTGCATCTCGAACGCTTCACTGCCGGCGCACAGACACCTGCGGAAACCGGCGCGTTCCAGGTACGCCTGCTCAGGCACGGCGGGCAGTTCTCGGTGCCGGCAGGAACCAGCATCCTTGAAGTGCTCGAAGACAACGGTGTCTGCCTGCCATCGTCGTGCCGGGAAGGCCTGTGCCGCAGCTGCGAAGTCCCGCTGGTTGCCGGCACGGCGGATCACCGGGACTATGTGCTCAGCGATGAAGAACGCGAGGCGAACAAGTCCATCCTGATCTGCGTTTCGCGCGCGAAATGTGCGGAGCTGGTGCTGGATGTGTAGGTCACTGCGAGAGCAGGCCACCATCTTGCCGTACCATAGCGGCCTGCTTCCGAGACTCCGCTATGTCCCGTTTTCCGCGCCGCGCCCTGCTCTGCCTGTCCACCGCAACGTTCGCCCTTTCCAGCGGTGCACACGCCACTGACATCGACTGCGATCCTGCGGCGGCACCGGCAAGGCAGACCACGGCACACCGCCTGATCTGCGAATCTGCGCTGTTTTCGATGGGCTACCAGCGTATCTATGCCGAGCAGCAGCGCATGCTCAAGGCAGGATCAGTGACCGAGGCTGACATCGCGACGTTCCGCGCCAAGCGGGACCGCTGCGATTCGGCGGCCTGCCTCGATACCACGTTCCGTGAATGGAAGTCGTTCGCCGGGCGCGTCAATCACAAGCCATAGACCGCATTGGTGCCACAGCCGGCGCGAGCCTATGCGTCAAGTCGATCCGGACATGACTCCCGTGCCCTGGCAAATTGCTCGAATTGCACCGCTGACAAAGGCTTGCTGAAGTAGTAGCCCTGCATCTCATTGCAGCCCTCGGCGCGCAGGATCGATATCTGCTCGACAGTTTCCACGCCTTCCGCAATGGTCAGCAGCCCGAGGTTGCGTGCCATCTGCACGATGGCACCGACGATCGCCCGGTCTTCCGCGTTGGTGGCAATGTCCCGCACAAACGACTGGTCGATCTTGAGCTTGCGAACCTGGAACTTCTTCAACTGCGCGAGCGAGGAATATCCCGTACCGAAATCGTCGATCGACATGCAAACGCCGCGCTCATGAAGCTCCTGGATCATGGCGATCGCGCGCTGCGGATCGCGCATGGCCACGCCTTCCGTCAGTTCGAGCTCCAGGTGCTGCGCCGGCAGGTCTTCCTCTTCCAGAATGCGCGAAACCAGGTTGGGAAGGTCGGCATGGTGGAACTGAACCGTGGACAGATTCACAGCGATCACGGGCGTATAGCCCGCCTTCACCCAGATGCGCGCCTGTCGTGCCGCGTGCCGCAAGACCCATTCGCCGATGGGTAGGATTGCACCGGTCTCCTCGGCCACCGGAATGAATTCGGCCGGAGACACAGCACCGAGTTCGGGATGATTCCAGCGCAACAACGCCTCCACGCCGATCAGCTTGCCGTCGTCCATGGACATCTGGGGCTGATAGTGCAGGTGGAACTGATTGCGAGGCAGCGCCTGGCGCAAGGCGCCCACCACCTTGAGATAGCGGACCATGCCCGCCTGCATCTGCGGGGTGAAGAAGCAGTATCCGCGCCGGCCTTGTTTCTTGACCTGGTACATGGCCGTGTCCGCGTTCTTCGAAAGGCTCTCGAAGTCGGTGCCGTCGCGCGGATAGAGGGCAATACCGATGGAGCCGCTGACAGTCAGGTCGTAAGGGCCGAGGTGATAGGGCTCCGCGATGGTGTCGAGCACCTTCTGCGCGGTCTGCGCAGCGGTACGTTCGCAGGCATCGGGCAGCAGGATCAGGAACTCGTCGCCGCCGAATCTCGCCAGCACATCGCCCTCGCTCAACAAGGGATGCAGCCTTCGGGCCAGCTCAATCAGCAAGGCATCACCAGCGCTGTGCCCCAGCGTGTCGTTGATGTCCTTGAACAGGTCGAGATCCAGGAACATCACGGCAAGCGTCTGTCCGTCCGAGGCCTGACTGAAGGCCTGCCGGGCCCGATTCTCCACAAGGCGGCGGTTGGGCAGCCCGGTCAATGCGTCGTAATGGGCGAGATGCTGGATGCGATCCGATGCCTGCTTGCGGTCGGTGGTATCGCGCGTGACCGCGAGCAGCCGCGTGACGCAGCCGTCGGCGCCGCGTATCGGCGTGGCATGCGTTTCCAGCCAGCGGCGCTGGCCGCGCAGACCGACAATCTCGAATTCAAGCAGCCCGCTTTCGCCGGACATGACGCGCGCATGCAAGGCGGCAAACGCGTCGCGATACTCGGGAAGGATGACTTCCGTGTAATGACGCTGCGCCTGCGCCAGCGAGTCCGCGCCGATCATCGCGAGACCCGCGGCGTTCATTTCCAGCAGGTTGCCGCCGCGATCGATGGTCTTGACACACTCCGGCTGCGTCTCGATCACGGTGCGCAAGCGCTGCTCGCTTTCACGCAGTGCTTCGTTGGCGCGCTGCCGCTCTGTTTCCCGGTCGAGATTGGCCAGCGCATAGTCGATGTTCCTGACCATGTCCATCAGCAGGTCGCGCACGACTGCATCGAAAACATGGGCAAGCGAACCGTAGAGCGACAAGGCGCCGATCACGCGATCGCCACGGTGCAAAGGCAGCACGGCGAATGACTTCCAGCCAAATCTCTGGCTCTGCGTTCGCCAGAGAACCGTGGCGGGGTCTGCGTGCACGTCCTGGCACCAGTACGGCGAATCGCTGCGCAATGCAAGCCCGGTGGGTCCGCGTCCATGCGGATCCGCTTCGTCGGCGGAAACCTTCAGATCCCGCAGGTACTCCATGCCCTGTCCATGGACAGCCACCGGCATCAGCCTCTTGCTGTCATCGAGCAGGCCGATCCACGTCATCTGCATGCCGCCGATCGTCACGGCGGCCCGGCAGATGTCCTCGAACAATTCCGCTTCACTGCGGCAGCGTGCAATGGCCTGATTGCATTGACTCAGTGCGCTGTATAGCTGGCTCAGCCGAACGCTCCTGAACTCGGTCTGCCTGTGCCGTGCGCGCAACACGGCGAGCCGCGTCAGCGTCGCGGACAGCCCGAGCATTGCCGCCGTCAGCGTGATGCTGGTTGCAGATGGCACGGCGAGCGACAGATACGCGGTGGCGCAAGCCACGCCGCCCGCGCCAATGACGGCAGCCTGCCTGGAAGCCCGACCCGGCGCGGCACCTTGCGTACCGTTCGCTCCGTCGGCATCGCGATGCCGACGCACCAGGCTCATCCGGCCGGACACGCGAGTCCCAACGGCGAAAATGCGGATTGCGGCGTGTGTGAGCCGTGCAGACGACGTTCGGAATGGGTCATGGAGGTCGGCGGGATTTCCAGGTTTTCGCAGGACTCCGCACTGAACGACGTGCCGAACAGGCCTGCGTTTACTGCCCGTGTATCGGCATCCCTGTGCGACTCTAACCCCCTACTTTAGGGGTAAGTGGACGACTATCTTCCGGGGCACGCATGACAAGCGGCGCAGGCGTCATAAGGCGCCCTTCACAAGTGAACTATCCGTCATGCGTAGGTGTAGCAGGCGCCGGCCTATCCCGCATTCGGCGCAGTTGCCACCGCAGCCTGCTGGGCCTCGGCATCGCGCTCGATACGCAGCCGCGGCAGATGCTGCGGGAATTCGCGCTGCATGAAGTCGATCAGCGCTTCGCGGATCCTGCAACGCAGGTCCCACGCGAGCCCCGATGATGCCGCCGTACACAGCACGCGCAGCTGCATGGTCCGCTCGGTCGCATCGGTGACGACGAGATTGAAGAAGCGCTGGTCCCATTCGGGCGCGGCGTGCACGACGCGCTCCAGCTCCTCGCGCAGCGGCGCGAGCGGCATGCCGTAGTCAACGTGGAAGAACACCGAGCCCATGATCTGCGCACTGCTGCGCGTCCAGTTCTGGAATGGCTTCTCGATGAAATACTGCAGCGGCACGATGAGCCGGCGTTCGTCCCACAGCCGCATCACGACATAGGTCCCCGTGATCTCCTCCACACGGCCCCATTCGCCCTCAACGATCAGGACATCATCGAGCCGGATCGGCTGCGTCAGCGCGAGCTGCAGCCCGGCGATCATGTTGCTGAACACGGGCTTGGCTGCAAAACCCGCAATCAGGCCGACCACGCCAGCCGAGGCGAGCAAGCTCGCGCCGACCTGCCGCGCGCCCGGAAAGGTCATCAACAGCATGGCTGCGCCCATCACCGTGGCCAGCGTCATCGCAATACGAGACAGCACGCGCGTCTGCGTGTGGATGCGCCGTGCGCCCATGTTGTCGGCCACATCGACCGGATGCCGGTCCATGACGCCCTGTGCAAAGCCGGAGATGATCCGCACCACGAGCCAGGTGGTCGCAGCAATCATCAGCAAGCCGTTGAGATGGCGCACGCTGTCGATCCAGCGCAGCTCGTCCGGCGCGGCCTGCCATACGGTTTGCAGCGCCAGAAGCGGAAGCACGACGCTGGATGGAGCGCGCGCCTTCCTGACAATGGCATGCAGGACCGGCGCGGGCCGGGTCAGGCGCATCAGCACCAGTCCGCCAAGCCGATGCACGATCAACGCAATCACCACAGCGGCCACGGCCGCCGCCCAGGTGCCAAACCACGGGTGTGCGAGGAGGATTCCAATATTCATCGGTCATCCTTTGTCATGGCGGGGTCCCGGCTCGGCGCTTGCCATGGCCTGCCGCATCACGCGTACCGACGCCCCATTGCGGGACCTGAAAAGGGAAATGCGCGGATGGAATGTGAAACGCGTTGCGGGCCGACGCCTCACTCGGACAGCACGACACGCGCTATGTACGCCATGTACGCTACGTACGAATTCCAAACAGGCCTTGCCAGAACGACTCGAAAGCGCCCGGGTGACGGCTGGCTTGCTTCGCCGCGTCCTGCTCAGGCGCGATCTCCGGTGCCGCCTCTGCCTGCGCCGCTTCCTCCGCCTCGGAATGTGCCTTGCGCGACTCCTGCAAGGCCCAGACGCTGTCAGCGATACGCCCGGCCAGTTCCGCCTCGCAATCGCGGCCAAGCAGCACGCCGAAGAGGACGTCACGGTTGTGGCCGGCGTCGGCGAAACGCATCGCGATGACGACCATCTTTTCGTAGTGCTCCTGCGCAACGCGTTGCGCTTCGCGCTGCGCCGCCTGCTCCTGTTCTTCCTGCGCGGCGTGTTCCGCTTGCCAGCGGTGCATTTCCTGCTCGAACACGTCGTCGTACACGCGCCGTTGCGTCTCGTCGGAGAGGATGGCGTACGCGTCGCGGATTTCCTGGAAGGCCAGGTGTGCCTCGGCCTCGCGGCCGGGGTTGCGGTCAGGGTGCCACTTCATCGCGGCACGGCGGTAGGCGCGCTTGATCTCGTCCAGGGTAGCGTCCGATTCGACGCCAAGGGTCGCATAGAGGGTCATGGTGCGGGGGAGACTGCTGCGTTGGCGTTTATCGTAGCATGGCAGTGACTCGCAGACGCCGCTTGCGCGCCCTATGCCGCTGCCATTGAGCGCTTCTCCGACAGGCCTGTAGGATAGCGGTCTTCACCCACGCAACAGGACACGCCGATGACCGAACTGAAGCTCCCAACGTACGCAGACGTCCAGGAGGCCGCGACCCGCCTTGACGGCGTCGCGAACCGCACGCCGGTCAATACGTCGCGCACGCTCAATGACATGCTCGGCGCCGAAATCTTCTTCAAGTGCGAGAATTTCCAGCGCATGGGAGCGTTCAAGTTTCGCGGCGCGTACAACGCACTGTCGAAGTTCAGCCCCGAGCAACGCCGCGCGGGCGTGGTGGCGTTCTCGTCGGGCAACCATGCGCAGGGCATCGCACTGTCGGCAAGGCTGCTGGGCATTCCCGCGACCATCGTGATGCCGCACGACGCACCGGCAGCCAAGGTGGCGGCCACCAAGGGCTACGGCGCCAACGTCGTGATCTATGACCGCTACACCGAGGATCGCGAAGCCATCGGCCGCCGCCTGGCCGACGAGCACGGCTTCACGCTGATTCCGCCTTATGACCACCCGGACGTCCTGTCCGGCCAGGGCACGGCAGCGAAGGAACTGTTCGAGGAGGTCGGCGCATTGGACGTTGTGCTGACACCGCTCGGCGGCGGCGGATTGCTATCCGGCACCGCACTGACCGCGCGCGCGCTGTCGCCGCAATGCAAGCTCTATGGCGTCGAACCGGAAGCCGGCAACGATGGACAGCAGTCGTTCCGCAGCGGCGCCATCGTGCACATCGACACCCCGAAAACAATTGCCGACGGTGCCCAGACACCGCATCTCGGGCAGTACACGTTCAGCATCATCAAGCGGGATGTCGACGATATCCTGACCGCCTCCGATGCCCAGCTGGTGGAAGCGATGAAGTTCTACGCCACGCGCATGAAGATGATCGTCGAGCCCACGGGCTGCCTCGGCCTGGCAGCTGCCATGCAGATGAAGGACGCGCTGAAGGGCAAGCGCGTCGGCATCATCATCAGTGGCGGCAATATCGACCTGGAGCGGTTCTGCGAACTGGTGTCCGCGTAAGAGCGGGCGGCCTGTCCGCCAGGCCGCCGGCGACTCCCCTGCGCTTCAGTTGCTGCTGCGGGCCGGGCTTTCCATCTTCTTCATGGCCTCTTCCACCGCGCGTTTCATGCTCAGGGTGTCCGCACCCTGGCGTGGCGGGTAGTCCTGCAGGCTCTTGAGGTGCGCCTGCAGGAAACTGCTGGCGGCGGTCGGCGCCCACAGCTTGGATGCGAGGAACTTGCGTCCGATGTAGCCCCACTCATGCGATTCCGGATCCATCTTCTCCATCGGGTCCATGCGCAGATTGAAGACATACGGCACGCTCGGGTATGACTTTTCATTGAACCAGCTCCCGTCCTTCTTTACCCCGATATGCATCTTCCAGTTGTCGACGCGCACGGCCATGAGGTCGGTCTCGTCGTAATAGAAGTACTCCCTGCGCGCGGACTTCGGTGACTTTCCCGTCCAGTAGTCAAGGTTGTTGTAGCCGTCCAGGTGCGCCTTGTAGGATGTACCGCTCATCCTGTACCCCTTGAGCAGCTTTTCCTTCAGGTCGGGCACGCCAGCGGCGGCCGCCAGCGTGACATAGAGGTCTTCGTGCGCCTGCATCTCGTTGGCGTCGGTTCCCGGCGCGATCTTGCCGGGCCAGCGGATCAGGCAAGGCACGCGCACACCGCCTTCCCACGTGGTCCCTTTCTCGCCGCGGAACGGTGCGTACCCGCCGTCCGGCCAGTACATCAGTTCGTTGCCGTTGTCGGTCGTGTAGACGACGATGGTGTTGTCCGCCACGCCGAGGTCTTCGAGCTTCTTCAGAATGGCGCCGACGTGCTCGTCGTGCTCGATCATCTTGGCGCGGACGACGTCCTCTTCCGCGCGGCCCTCATCCACGGCCTTCTGCACATACTTCTGCTGCGGATGCGACCAGATGTGGATGGCGGTGGAGTTGAACCAGACGAAGAACGGCTTGCCATCCTTGCTGTCCTTGCCGGCCTTGTCCATCCAGGCAAGCGTATGGCCGAGTACCTCGCCGTCGATCGTCTGCATGCGCTGGCGCGTGAGCGGGCCGGTATCCTCGATACGCTGCTTGCCGACGCGGCCGAATTTCGGATCGGTCGTGGCGTCGTCAGTGGTGGTGGCCCACGCATGCAGCACGCCGCGCGGCCCGAGCCGCTTGCGATAGTCGGGGTTCTTCTGGCCCGGGTAATCGAGTTGCTCGGGCTCCTCTTCGGCATTCAGGTGGTAGAGGTTGCCAAACCACTCGTCGAAGCCGTGGACCGTTGGCAGGAACTCGTTCCGGTCGCCAAGGTGATTCTTGCCGAACTGAGCCGTTGCGTAACCCTGCGACTTCAGGACTTCGGCCAGCGTCGGGTCTTCCTTCTGGATGCCTCGGGTCGACCCGGGAATGCCGACCGTGGTCATGCCGGTGCGAATCGGCAGTTGCCCCGTCAGGAAGGCTGCGCGCCCCGCGGTGCAGCTCGGCTGGCCGTAGTGGTCCGTAAACAGCGCACCCTCCTTGGCAATTCGATCGATATTGGGCGTGCGGCCCATCATGCCGTGGGTATAGGCGCCCAGGTTCCACATGCCGATGTCATCGCCGAAGATGACGACGATGTTCGGCTTCCTGTCGCTGGTCTGCGCCGTGCCGGCCAGCGGCAACAGGAACAGCGGAAGCGCGCAGAGACCGGTGAGTAATGTGCGCCATGGCCGCCCCGGACTGCGGGGACGCATCGCGAAAGCCCGACAGGCGCGCGGCCAGCTGGCAATCCACTGCAAAGTCGATCGTAGGTCCATGGCTCATTCCTCCTTTGGGACAGTTGGGCAACTGCACGCTCGAGGCATTACTGGCGCTGCAGCCTCGCCTTGTTCCACTGCTCGTCATCCATGACCAGCCGGAAGCCAAGGTGCGACATGCTGTTGTAAGGATCGGTGCCGCGCCGCGCGCTGGGCCGGTAGCTCAGGCAGTAGTCCTCGTTGCAGAGGAAGGACCCACCACGCGTGACGCGCCTGGGCGCATCGACGGGCACACCCGGCTCGCTCGGATCCCATGAGGCGATGGGACCGGGAGGATCGTCGATCCGCTTGCTGAGCGCAGCCTCGCGCCGGAACTGGTCGGCGCGGTACCAGTCCGCGACCCACTGCCACGCGTTGCCGGTCATGTCATAGAGGCCGTAGCCGTTGGCCGGAAACGTGCCGACCGGGCTGGTGCCCAGCGCGCCGCCCGCCTTGGGGCTGATCACCGGGAACGGCTGCCCTTGCTGGCCCTGCCAGACGTTGGCCATCTGCTTGCCCTCGGGCGCGAATTTCTCGCCCCAAGCGTAGGTGGCCTGCTCCAGCCCGCCGCGCGCGGCGAACTCCCACTCGGCTTCGGTCGGCAAACGCTTGTGAGTCCATTTGGCATAGGCCTGCGCATCCTCATAGGAGACCTGGACTACCGGGTGATTGTCCTTGCCCTCGATCGACGTTCCCGGCCCGCCCGGATGGCGCCAGTCCGCGCCCGGCACATAGCGCCACCAGCGCGAATAGTCCTGCAGCGGCACGGGGCGCGACGTGCCCACGAACACCATGGCGCCCGCGACCATTGCACTGGCCGGCGGGCGCGGCGTACCGGGCGGCAGTTGGACCTTCAGGGTTTCCCAGTCAGGCGCCTTCTCGGCGGTGGTGACATAGCCGGTTGCTTCGACGAACTTGCGGAACTCGGCATTGGTGACATGGTGCTGGTCCATCCAGAAGCCGTGAATGCGCACCTTGTGCGCGGGCTTCTCGTTGGCCTGGGCCATCTTGCTGTCGCTGCCCATGAGGAATTCGCCGCCGGGCACATGCGCCATGCCGGCCGGGCCGCGTATGCCATCTCCCGCTTCGAACGCGGCTGCGCCTGGCGCTCCGGTACGCGAAAGCAGGTATGAGACGCCGATGCCGAGGGCCACGGCACCGGCCACCAGGACTGCTGGCAGCACACGCCGCAGCGGTACGGTTCGCGCCGTGGGTCTCTCGTTCCGCTTCACCTGCCGGGCCCGCTTCATCGTGGAACCTTCCTTACTTCCGACACGGTGCCGCTGACTGGCGACAGCGCGTGAATGCCAGATGTCTTTCCCGATACACGCCATGCGCGGCCGAAAACCGCTGACCAAGCTTGCCGGACGATGCGCCGATCGGCCATCGGGACCAAGGGCAACCGCATTTCCCCTTCCCGCAATAGCGCACCGCACCCATCCAAGACTGACCGCTTCCCGCTTCCCGCTTCTCTATGCGATCGATGCGGGATCAGCCAGCAAAGGACGGGCAAGACGCATCAGGTCGGCCAGCGAGCCAGCCCCCAGTCGGCGCATCAATGCCGCGCGGCACGACTTGATGGTCCGCTCGCTCAAGCCCAGCTCCGCAGCGATCTCGCGGTTGATGCGGCCACCGACAATGCCCAGCAACACCGCACGCTCCCGATCGCTGAGCGACATCTGCCGTTGCGCACTCAGCGCCGCCCGTCGTGCCCTGTCGGCGGTCAGTGCAGTTTCCACTGCCTCGAACAGCCACTCCGGCTCGATCGGCTTGAGCAGGAAATCGCTCGCACCTTGCTTGAATGCCTGCACCGTGCGAGGCACATCCCGGTAGGCGCTCATGAAGACGATTGGCATATGGCGGCCCTGCCGTTGCAGGATGCGCTGCACCTGCAAGCCGTTCACGCCAGCCATTTCAAGGTCCAGCAACAGGCAGGCGGGCACCTCTGGCGTGTCCGTCACGAGAAACTCGCCGGGCGACCCGTAACAATGGACCAGATATCCAGATGCTGTCAGCAGCCCCCTGATAGCCATGCGCACGGATTCATCATCATCCAGCACATGGACGTGGTCATGGGATTCGCTCATGAGAGTCCTTCTCGCCAGGCCGCGCGGACGCCGAGTTCGACGCCCGACACCGTCAGAGCCTGGCGAGCCTTCGCCGTCGCCCGATCAGGCCGGCAGTTCATGATCCTTGAACACCTGGCGCAAGCCGAGCTTGTAGATTTTCCCGGTAGCGGTCAGCGGCAGGGAGTCGACAAACACCACGTCGTCCGGCGTCCACCACTTTGCGATCTTGCCGTCCAGGTAGGCCAGCACGGCGGCCTTGTCGACCTCGGCACCCGGTTTCTTCACGCAGATCAGCAGCGGGCGTTCCTGCCACTTCGGATGCGGCAGCGCAATCACTGCGGCCATCGCAATGCCCGGGCAACCCACTGCCGCGTTCTCCAGGTCGATCGACGAGATCCATTCGCCGCCGGACTTGATCACGTCCTTTGAGCGGTCGACCAGCGTGACGTAACCATCTTCGTCAATTGTGGCGATGTCGCCGGTGTCGAAGAAGCCTTCGCTGTCCAGCAGGTTGTCGTCGCCCTTGAAGTACCGGCCGATAATCCACGGACCGCTGACCATGAGCTTCCCGCTGGCCTTGCCGTCGTGCGGCAGCCGCTGGCCATCGTCATCGACGATCTTGAGCTGCACGCCATACACCGCGCGGCCCTGCTTCATCTGGATGTCGTAGCGCTGCGACGCGGTCAGATTCGCGTGCTTGGGCAGCAGGCGGCAGACCACGCCAAGCGGGCTCATCTCCGTCATGCCCCAGGCATGCAGCAGGAAGGTGCCGAAGTCGCGGTCGAAGCGCTCGATCATCATGCGCGGCGCTGCTGAGCCGCCGACCACGGCATCTTTCAGGCACAGATCCTCGCGCGGGTTCAGGCCGTTGGCATCGACATGCTGGAACAGCATCTGCCAGATGGTCGGGACACCGGCCGCCAGCGTGACGCGCTCATCGCGCAGCAGGTCATAGATGCTCTTGCCGTCGAGATGCGGCCCGGGCAGCACCAGTTTGGCGCCAGTCATCGCGGCCGCATACGGCAGGCCCCACGCGTTGACGTGGAACAGCGGCACCACGAGCAGGATGGTAGCGTCGGCCGATGAACCGAGCGAGTCGGACAGGCTGATCACGTGGTTGTGCAGCACCGTCGAACGGTGCGAGTACAGCACGCCCTTCGGGTTGCCGGTCGTGCCCGAGGTGTAGCACAGCGTCGATGCCGAACGCTCATCGAACTGCGGCCACGTGAAGGACGGATCGGCAGGCGTATCGTCGAACAGGGTCTCGTAGCCAGCGAAGTCCCGGATCGCCGGCGCTGCCGTTTCCACGGAATCCTGATTGGCCAGCGCATAGAAGCGCCGCACGGTCGGGAAGCGCGACTGCAGCTTCTCGATCAACGGCGCGAACGGCAAGTCGAAGAACAGGATCTCGTCTTCCGCATGGTTGACGATGTATTCCAGGTGTTCCGGCGACAGGCGCGGGTTGATCGTGTGCAGCACGGCGCCGAGGCCCATCACGGCAAAGTACAGCTCAAGATGGCGATAGGTATTCGTCGCCAGCGTCGCGACCATGCTGCCGTGTTTGACGCCCCGCTTCTGCAGGGCGATCGCCAGGCGGCGCGAACGTTCACCGAGTTCGCGCCAGTTGCATCGATGGATGGGACCCTCGACCGTCCTCGTGACGATCTCGACATTCGGGTGAAAGCGCTCCGCGTGTTCGAGCAGCGATGAAATCAGCAGCGGTTTGTCCTGCATCTGGCCAAGCATGTTGTCTCCTGTTTTGTTAAGAGCGGGATATCAAGGGAAGCTTCTACTGGTAGAAGCCTTCGCCTTTCTCCGCCATCGTCTTCAGCAAGGCCGGCGGCGCAAAGCGTGCCCCATGCTGCGTGGAAAGCCTTTCGCATTGTTCGACGAACTGCGCGATACCAACGGTCTGCACCCACGAGATCGGTCCACCGCGAAACGCCGGGAACCCCCAGGCCAGGATCGCGCCGACATCCGCATCGCGCGCCGTCGTCAGCACGCCTTCTTCCATGCAGCGCACGGTTTCCACCGCCTGCACGGCAATCAGGCGCTCGATCAGCGACTGCACGTCGGGCTGGCTTTGTGCAAGCGGGAACAACTCGGCCAGTCCGCTCCAGAGATGCTTCTTGCCGCCCGCGGGATACTCGTAGTAGCCCATGCCCGCCTTCTTGCCGATGCGGCCAAGCTCGACCATCTTCGCGGCTACGTCATGGCCGGGACGCGGCTGGTAGGCGTCGCCGAGGTCGGCACGGGTCTGCCGGTCGATCTTGTAGACCAGCTCGCTCGAGACTTCGTCGGTCAGCGCAAGCGGCCCCACCGGCATTCCTGCCATCAGGCCCGCGTTCTCGATCAGCGCAGGCGCAATACCCTCGCGCAGCATGGCCAGGCCTTCGAGCACGTAGGACGAGAACACACGGCTCGTATAGAAGCCGCGCGAGTCGTTGACGACAATCGGCGTCATGCCGAGCGCCTGGATCAGGTCCAGCGAGCGCGCCAGCGTCGCCTGACTCGTCTGCTTGCCGACGATGACCTCGACCAGCGGCATGCGCTCGACCGGCGAGAAGAAATGCAGGCCGATAAAGTTGGCCGGACGCGCGCTGGCCTCCGCCAGGCCCGTGATCGGCAGTGTCGAGGTGTTGGAAGCGAAGATCGCATCGGCAGCCAGCACCGCTTCGCTCTTCTTCGTCACGTCGGCCTTGATCGCGCGGTCCTCGAACACGGCTTCGACGACGATCTCGGCACCATCCAGTCGTGCATAGTCGGTGGTCGGCGTAATGCGGCCGAGCAGTGCTTGCGCCTTGTCCTGCGCAAGCTGGCCGCGCTCCACCTGTTTGTCGACCAGCGCCCGCGAATACGCCTTGCCCTTCTCGGCCGCTTCCTGGTTCATGTCGATCAGCACGACCTCAATGCCGGATTTCGCCGCCACGTAGGCAATACCCGCGCCCATCATGCCGGCGCCGAGTACGCCGATCTTGCTGTATTTCTGCACCGGCACGCCGGCCGGGCGCCCGGCGAGCTTGTTGGCCTCTCCCATGCTGAAGAACAGCGTGCGGATCATGTTCTTCGCTTCCGGCGTCATTACCGTTTCGACGAAGTAGCGGGCCTCGGTCTGCAAGCCGGTATCGATATTGGTGATCAGGCCTTCGTACACGCAGGACAGGATGTTGGCCGGCGCCGGATAGTTGCCGTAGGTCTTTGCGCGCAGCAGCGCATTGGAGGCCATGAAGACCTGCTGCACCGCCGGCGACGACACCGCGCCGCCCGGAATCCGGTAGCCCTTGGCGTCCCACGGCTGCTGCCGGATATCGTGTTGCGCAAGCAGCCACTCGCGCGCGGCCTCCACTTCGGTGCCGGGCGCCACCACGGCATCCAGAATGCCGAGCTTCAGCGCTTCGGCCGCCTTCAGGCGCTTGCCTTCCAGCAGCAGCGGCAATGATTTCTGGATGCCGATCAGGCGCGGCAGGCGCTGCGTGCCGCCGCCACCCGGCAGCAGCCCGAGCGTCACCTCTGGCAAACCAAAGCGCGCTTTCGGGTTGTCAGCCGCAACGCGGTAGTGCCCGGCCAGCGCGATTTCCAGGCCACCGCCCAGCGTCGCGCCCGGCAACGCCATCGCGACCGGCTTGCCGCAGGTTTCGAGGCTGCGCAATGCACGGTGCAGGCGCATCACGCGCCCGAACAGTTCCGCGGCGTCGCTGGCCGAGAGCAGCCATTCGAGATCGCCGCCGGCAATGAAGTCCGGCTTGGCGGAGGTCATCAGGATGCCGTTGACCGCATCGTCGGACACGGCCCGTTCGATTGCGGCAAACAGCGCTTCGCAGCTTTCGCCGTTCAGCACGTTCTGGCTGCGGCCCGGCATGTTCCAGCACAAAGTGGCGATGCCCTGCGGGTCAAGAGTGAAGTCGATCATGTCAGTTTCCTCAGAGGCGTTCGATGATGGTGGCGGTGCCCATGCCGGCACCCACGCACAGCGTGGCCAGGCCGGTGGCGACGTTGCGCCGTTCCATCTCGTCGAGCAGGATGCCGAGGATCATGGCGCCGGTCGCGCCAAGCGGATGCCCCATCGCAATCGAACCGCCGTTGACGTTGATCCTGTCGTGCGGGATCGCCAGCACTTCCATGAAGCGCAGCACGACCGACGCGAAGGCTTCGTTGAGTTCCCACAGGTCGATGTCCGACACCGACATGCCGGCGCGCTTCAGCGCCTTCTCGGCCGCGTAGCTCGGCCCCGTCAGCATGATCGACGGCTCCGAGCCAATCGTCGCGAATGAACGGACGCGCGCACGCGGCTTCAATCCGGCGCGTTCGCCGGCGTCACGGTTACCAATCAGCACAGCAGCGGCGCCGTCGACGATGCCGGAGCTGTTGCCGGCGTGGTGCACGTGACGAATCTGCTCGATTTCCGGATAGCGCTGACGGATCACCGCGTCGAAGCCGAACTGCTCGCCCATCTCGGCGAACGACGGCTTGAGCTGGCCGAGCGATTCGACCGTGGCTTCCGGACGCATCAGCTCGTCATGGTCGAGGATGGTCAGGCCGTTACGGTCGAGCACCGGTACGACGGTCTTCGCAAAGTGACCAGCGTCCCATGCACGCTTCGCGCGCTGCTGGCTCTCGACGGCATAGGCATCGACGTCGCGCCGGCTGTGGCCCCACATCGTCGCAATCGCATCCGCCGACACGCCCTGCGGCACAAAGTAGCGCTTGAACGCGCTCTGCGGATCGACCGGCCATGCGCCGCCCGACGAGCCCATGGGTACGCGCGACATCGCCTCGACGCCGCCGCCGACCACCAGGTCGGACTGGCCCGACATCACCTGCGCGGCTGCCATATTGCAAGCTTCCAGCCCGGACGCGCAGAAGCGGTTGATCTGCACGCCCGCCACGCTCTCCGCGTAGTCGGCCGCGAGGGCCGCCATGCGGCCGATGCACGCGCCCTGCTCGCCGATCGGCTCGACGCAACCCAGCACGACATCGTCGATCAGGCTCGTATCCAGGTCATTGCGCGTGCCCAGCGCGCGCAGTGCGACTTCGGCCAGCCGCAGCGGCGTGACACCGTGCAGCGATCCGTCCTTCCTGCCTTTGCCACGCGGCGTACGGACCGCGTCGTAGATATAAGCTTCCATGTATTCGTCTCCAGTTGACGCTTGTTGCCGCTCGCAGCGGAGAAGCGGTCCTTACAGGTTGCGGCTGATCAGTTCCTTCATGATCTCGTTGGCGCCGCCGTAGATGCGCTGCACGCGGGCGTCGGCCCAGGCGCGCGTGATCGGGTATTCCCACATGTAGCCGTAGCCGCCGTGGAGTTGCACGCAGCGATCGATCGCCCGGAACTGCATCTCGGTGGTCCAGTACTTCGCCATCGACGCGGTGGGAGCGTCGAGCTTGTCTTCGAGCTTCAGTTGCAGGCAGCGGTCCACGAATACGCGGCCCATTTCCAGTTCAGTGCGGATTTCCGCGAGCGCATGCGCGGCAGTCTGGAAGTCGCTGATCGGGCGCCTGAAGGCCTTGCGCTCACGCGTGTAGGCAAGCGTCCATTCCAGGCAGGCTTCCACCGCTGCCACTGCGGTGATCGCGATCTGCAGCCGTTCCCACGACAGTTCGCGCATCAGGTACTTGAAGCCCTGCCCTTCCTCGCCGAGCAAGTTGGCCACAGGAACGCGCACGTTGTCGAAGAACAGTTCGGCGGTGTCCTGCGCCTTCATGCCGGCCTTCTTCAGGCGGTTTCCCTTGGAGAAGCCCGGCATCGAGGTATCGACCACGAACAGGCTGATGCCTTTCGCGCCGGCATCCGGATCAGTCTTGGCCACGACGATCACGAGGTCGGCATGCCAGCCGTTCGTGATGAACGTCTTGGATCCGTTCAGCAGATAGTGGTCGCCCTGGCGGACCGCTGTCGCCTTGATGCTCTGCAGGTCCGAGCCGGTGCCCGGCTCGGTCATGGCAATCGCGCCGATCATTTCACCGGCGGCCATCTTCGGCAGGTAGGTGGATTTCAGGTATTCGCTGCCGTAGTGCTCGATATACGGCGCCACGATCTCCGAGTGCAGGCCGAAGCCCAGCCCGGTGCAGCCCGCGCGCGCCTGCTCTTCCATCAGCACTACGCTGTACAGCTTGTCGCCGCCCGCGCCGCCATACTGCTCCGGCATGCTCGCGCAAAGGAAGCCGGCCGCGCCGGCCTTCAGCCAGACGTCGCGGTCGACATAGCCCTGTTCCTCCCAGCGCTCGTGGTGCGGAACAACTTCGGTTTCCATGAAGCGGCGCGCGGCGTCGCGCAGCATTTCGTGATCTTCGTTGAATAAGGTGCGGGGAATCATGCAATCACTCCTGTCTTGCGCGCGGCCTCAAAGGGGGCTGGCGATGTTGCCGTTAGGCACAACGATTTTGAAGTTGGGTGTGAAGGTGTCGAACAGGCCGAGCAACTCAATCCCCCCGGCGCCGTCGCCTTCGATCTTCAACTTGCCGTCCGCCACGGCTGCCTTGCAGGTCGGTTGGTTCAAGGTTGGTCTCCTGATTTTTTGTCGGTTGTCGTCAGCTTGCGCGGATCAGGTCTGCCGCCTTCTCGCCGATCATGATCGAGGGGGCGTTGGTGTTGCCGCCGATCATCGTCGGCATGATCGAAGCGTCCGCCACGCGCAGGCCTTGCACACCGCGCACGCGCAATTGCGGGTCGACCACGGCCATGTCGTCCACGCCCATCTTGCAAGTGCCGACCGGGTGGTATTGCGTATCCGCGCGGCTGCGGATATCGGCGGCAATACTGGCCGGATCGTCGGCCCGCACCGGGTACAGCATCTTTCCGCGGATGGCGTCGAACGGCTTCGATTCCAGGATGCGCTGCTGCATCTGCGCACCCCTGACCAGCAGGTCGAGATCGCGTTCGTCTTCGAGAAAGCGCGGGTCGATACGCGGCGCGTCACGCGGATCCGTGCTGTTCAGGCCGACCGTGCCGCGGCTGTGCGGACGCAAGACGTCGACGTGGCAGGAAATGCCGTGCCCTGCATGCAGCTTGCGCGCATGGTCATCGACAATGGCGAGCACGAAGACCAGTTGCAGGTCGGGAACCGTGATGTCCTCACGCGAGCAGAAGAACGCGCCGGCTTCGGCGAAGGGGCTCGTGACCATGCCCGAGCGCTTGTTCTTCCATTCGAGCATCGCGCCGGTCATCCGCAGCGTGCCGCGTGCCGATACGCCGAAGGTCTCGGTATCGCTGCGCGTGCGCCAGGTCTGCACATAGTCGATGTGGTCCTGCAGGTTCTCGCCCACGCCGGGCAGGTCCTGCACGACCTGAATGCCCTTGTCCCGCAAGTGCGCCGCCGGGCCGACCCCCGACAGCATCAGCAACTGCGGCGAGCCGAAAGCGCCTGCGGAGATCACGACTTCGCGGCGCGCGCGCACCTGCTTCAGTTCGTTGCCCTGGTAATAGGCCACGCCGACCGCGCGCCGATCTTCGAACAGCACGCGCGCCGATACCGCATGGGTCAGCACGGTCAGGTTGCGGCGCGACAGGTTCGGCGTCAGGTAGGCCTTGGCCGCGCTGCAGCGTTCGCCGTCCTTCTGCGTGACCTGGTACATGAAGGCGCCGGCTTGCGTGGCGCCGTTGTAGTCCCGGACGTGCGGAATGCCGTTCATGGCCGCGGCTTCCAGGAACATGTGATTGACCGGACTGGTGTGGCGCGGATACGTGACGTTCAGCGGGCCACCCGCGCCGTGGTACTCGTCTTCGCCATGGATCTCGTTGTTCTCGGCACGCTTGAAGTACGGCAGTACCTCGTCGTAGGACCAGCCGGTGTTGCCCAGCGACGCCCAGTGGTCGTAGTCGGCGCGATGGCCGCGCACGTACAGCATGGCGTTGATCGAACTGCTGCCGCCGAGCGTCTTGCCGCGCGGCTGATAGCCCCTGCGCCCGTTCAACCCCTTCTGCGGCACGGTTTCATAGCCGTAGTTATTGATCTTCGTCGGCATCATCGCGACCACGCCGACCGGCGCGTGGATCAATACGCTCTTGTCCGGCCCGCCGGCTTCCAGCAGGCAGACGGTGACCGCGGGGTCTTCCGACAGGCGCGAGGCAATGGCACAGCCGGCCGAGCCCCCGCCTACGACGACATAGTCGTATGCGTTCATTCGCTTTCCTCTGCGTGGAAGGGTTCAGGTGATGCGTTTGAGCGGACTGGGTATCCGCTGCGCGGGCTGCGTGCCGGGCAAAGGGTTCACGTTGTCTCCTGCGCCGGTTCGGCGTATCGATTCGGGTGAATGTCGGCGCCCGGTCACAGCCGGGACATCTCATGCATTTCTTGCCACCCGTCTTTGCATCACTTGCCAGTCAACGATGAGCGTTAGGCAGTAAGGCGACTGCAAAGCATTGAAGTTGCGCGTATTTTCTATCGTCGACTGAGAAAACGTGATAGCGTAAGTTGCCTTTGTTATTGCATAAATTGCCATGTCGGCGAAGACCAGCGCCATTACCGTTCCGATGCGAGGCGCGCTCGCGCTGATCGATGCCGCCTTGGCACAGGGCATTCCGCTCGACGCACTGTTGGAGCAGGCCGCGATCGACCCCAGCCTGCTGGACATGCCGCGGGCCCGTCTGAGCCTCAAGCAGTTTTCGCGGCTCTATGCCAGCATCGTCGGCACGCTGGACGACGAGGCCGTCGGGCTGCTTGGCTATCCGCTGCGTAACGGCTCGGTAGAAACGTTCTGCCGCATCGGATCGACCACGACGACTTTCGGCGATTGCCTGCAGGTGATCGCAAGGGGATGCAATGCGGTGATGGGGGATTTCAAGGTGGACTGCGTCTCCGGCGGCGGCGAGATTCAGATCCGGTTCCGCGAACGCGCGGGCGATCCCGTGAGAAGCACGTTGGCGTACGAGATCATCCTGCTGGCCATCTATGCAGTCATGTCCTGGCTGGTCGGGCAGCGCCTGCCTCTCGTGTGCGCCGCATTCCCATGCGCGCCCCCGCGCCACCGGCTCGACCTGCGCGCGCTGCTGGCCGGTGCGGTGCGATTCCACCAGCCTTGTGGCGCGCTGCGCTTTCCGGAGCAGGCCGGCGCGCTGCATATCGTGCGCAATGCAGACGAAATACCCCGGTTCATCCGGCGCGCGCCGGCCAGCTTTATCGAAGCCGTGCTGGTGGGAGACTTGCTGGCAGCCGACGTCAGGCGCGTGGTGCAGCAAGCCTTGCCTTCGCTGCTGTCACTGCCGGACGTGGCCGAGCGCCTGGCGATGTCGCCGCGCACCCTGCACCGCAAGCTGGAGGCCGGCGGAACGAGCTTCCAGAAGATCAAGGACGGCTTGCGCCGCGATATGGCGCTGCATTTCCTGACGCGTGGCAGTACGCCGCTCAAGCAGATCGCGACGTCGCTGGGGTTTTCCGACCAGTCGACGTTCCAGCGTGCTTTCGTGCAATGGACGGGCGTTTCGCCCGGGGAATATCGCCGGCTTACCCAGCCGCAACGGCAGTAAGGCGGTCAATCCGGCGGCCAAGGCCTTCATGCGTGACGAAGGCGCTATGACCGCCGATGGCGTGCCGTGGCACGCGGCCACCAGGGCATGCACACATTGCGCTGGCGTCTTGCTGATGCGGGTGATGCCCGGGCGGGAGATCAGGCTTTGGTCGAAGCCGCTGCGGCAGCCAGATTGCTGCGCGCGACATCGGACATCTGCTTCGAGATGGCCTGTGCCGAACGGTAGGTGTTGCCGGCAGCGTCGACGGTCGACTGCAGCAGGGCAGATACCGCTTCCGAACCGGCCGGCGCATTCTTCACGAAGGTATCGACGAACGCCTGCAGATTGCGGTGATGCTGCTCGTATTGCTCTTCCACGGCGCGGGCCAGCTCGGCTTGCGCCTGTGCGGCGATCTCGCAAACCTGGCGCGCATACGAGATGGCTTTCTCGGTCGTGGGCTGGGCCAGACTGCCTTGCACGGCAAGGACGTCGCGAAGGTCTTTTCCACCGAGCACGGCTTTCAGATTCTCCTGACCTTCCGTCAGCGCGGACTTGGCAGTCTTGAGGTTCAGTTCAGTCAGCTTTTGGAAGCCGTCGATCGTGGACTTCGACATCATGGCCAGGTTGGCCAGGTTGGTCTTGTGGAGTGCCGCAAACTGATCGGACGTAAAGGCGGACATGCGTGAGTTCTCCTTGGGATCGCCGGCCAGCATCGCACCATGTGCCGCCATGGTGCGCTGACCGGAAGTTGATATTCCTGGCGGAAACGCGCCGGCCAGAGCCGCGTTTCCACCAAGGCGCAAGATTAGAGGAAAACTTCTAAGTTCATCCCTAGGTAGTTACCCAAGACATGACCATACAAATGCTCTAAAAGTGCATCTTGCGTCATGTTTATAACATTTTTTTACGAATCGATGCTGCGGCGCGAGATCGCCGCGTCGCTCCGACACAACAAGGCCGAGGCGCCGGACGTCGTGCCGGCGTGCTGCACCCGCGCCAGGGCATGCCGCGGTCACCCCCGCCACGTTGGCGAGGGTCCGGCATCGGCAAGCGGCCCGCGAAGCGCGTTCGCGACGCCGCCGCCGTGTCAGATCTGGTCGAGCAGGCTGCGAACGATATCGGCTAGCCGGCCGGCACGCTGGCGCCCGTTGGCGTCCAGGTCCATGGCGCAGCCGTCGGCCAGGGCCTTGAGTCCGAACAGCGCGTCGCCGACATCGCGCCAGCCCGGATAGTCCGCGTGAATGCGTTCGAGTGCCGCGGCCCCGGCGGCTACCCTGGCCGGCACGGGTTGCCTGCCGGCTGCGAGTTCATCGAGGGAATCGGCGGCGTCGAGCAAGCCTTTTCGGTTCATGGATGGTGTCCCCAGGAAATTGTCTGTCGTAGCCGCTGCGGTGGCGGCTGCCGCGATCATGGCCGCGAGTGTCACTGTAGCAGGACGCGCATTGACGTGAGCACCGGGTATGCGCGTAGGTGCGAACGCCGGACACGGCATGCGGCCGGTGCGTCTTGGACAACGCGCGAGCCGCGCTGCTATATTACGGCGACCGATTTCGACCCAGATTCCATGGCACGCTCGCTTGCGCTTATCGCGCTGGCTGCGCTGGCCGCTTCGCTTTATGGTTGCGCCGGTGCGCCGTCTCTCGGATTGTTCGGCGCCTACTTCCCGCTCTGGCTGCTCAGCGCGCTGGCTGGCATCGTGGGCGCGGTCGTGTCCTACCGGATCTTCGTCGCGACAGGCTGGGCGGAAATCGTCCGCGCGCAGCTGCTGGTCAACACCGCGATCGGCCTGATCCTCGCGGAAATCGTCTGGTTACTGGGTTCGGGGCACCTCCTATGAAAATGGCCGGCGTACGCAGCAGCCCGAAGCGCGGCAAACTGATCACGCTGGTCATCGTCCTGCTGGCCGTGCTCCTCTCCGTCTACGCCTACCAGCGCACCAGCCGCTATCCATCCTCCGACGATGCCTCGCTCGACGCCGATCTCGTCCATGTGGCATCGCCGGTCGGCGGACGCATTGCGAAGATCCACGTGGCCGAGAACCAGCTGGTCGCCAAGGGCGACGTGCTGTTCGAGATCGATCCCGTGCCCTACCAGTTGGTGGTTGCGCAGGCGCGCGCCGATCTCGAACTTGCGCAGGCCGCGCTGGGCACCCGGCAGCGGACCATCTCGACCGAGCGCGCCACGGCATCGATCGCTTCCGAGCAGACCAGACGTGCCGAGCAGAACTATGCGCTGACCGCGCGCACCGTCGAACGCTTGCGCCCGCTGGTCGCGGACGGCTACGTGCCCGCGCAGCAACTGGACCAGGCGCAGGTGGCCCAGCGCGACGCGGGCGTATCGCTCAGGCAGGCCAACACGCAGCGCGCCGCTACCGCAGGCGCTGTCGGCAATGAAGACGATGCCATTGCCACCGTCCATGCGCGCGAGGCCGCGCTGGCCATTGCGCAGCGCGCGCTCGACGACACCAAGGTTCGCGCGCCGCACGCAGGGCGCGTGAGCGGCCTCACCGTACTCTCTGGCGAGGTCGTGATCCCGAACCAGTCCCTGTTCCTGCTCGTGCATACCGGCGAGTGGTTCGCGGTCGGCAACTTCCGCGAGACATCGCTGGCCAACATCCGCATCGGCGACTGCGCCACGGTCTACTCCATGATCGACCGCAGCCAGGCCCTGCGCGGCAAGGTCGACGGTATCGGCATCGGGGTGACCGACACGGACCGTATAAACCTGCCGCGCTCGCTACCGTATGTGCAGCCGTCGGTGAACTGGGTGCGCGTGGCCAAGCGCTTCCCGGTGCGAATCCGCCTGGAAGACCCGCCCGAGGCACTGGCCCGCGTGGGCGCGAGCGCAACCGTCGAGATCCGGCATGGCGCAGCCTGCCGCTGACAAGCTGCGCCTGCGCCTTGCCGATATCGGTGCGTTGCTGGCGCCGATGCCAGGCCGCTATGCCGGCGCGACGCGTATCACCGCTGGCTGCACGCTAACGGTATTGGTCACCAGCATCTACGGCACGCCAGAGGCGGCCATCTCGGCGTACGTCATCTTCTTCATCAACCGCGCGGACCGTACCACCAGCATCATCATGAGCGCGGCCGCACTGGTGCTGGTCAGCCTGATCATTGCGCTGGTGATGTGGCTCGCCGACTTCAGCGTCGATGACCCCATGCGCCGCGTGGCGTGCATGGCGGTGCTGTCTGCCGCCCTGCTCTTCCTGACTTCGGCCAGCAAGCTGCGGCCGGTTGGCGCCATCGTTGCGATGATCATCGGTTTTGCTCTCGACGAACTCGGGCTCGTACCGGGTGGCGAAGTCGCGACGCGCGCACTGCTCTATGCCTGGCTCATGGTGGCGATCCCGATCGGCGTGAACATCATCGTCAACCTGCTGATCGGTCCGTCGCCGCGCCGGCTGGCGACGGATCGCCTCGCACATTGCCTGCGCACGGCGGCGCACTGCCTGCGAGGCACGGTGGACGACCGGGACGGGAACGCGTTGCATGAGGCGCTCCATGGTGGCCTGCAGCCTGTCGCCGGCTGGCTCAGGCTTACCAGGGTCGAAGGCACCCTCAACGTCCAGGACCTGCGCGCGCTGCAGCAGGCGATGGCATCGACCATGGCCATCCTGCTCGCCGTCGACGTGACGCAACGGCATGCCGGTGCGCAGCTTCCGTCGGCCACTGCGGCAAGTCTTGCGGACACGCTCGACGAAATGGCCCGCATGCTTGCTGCTGGCGGCTATCCCCTCGACATTGGATTGCAGGCACCGCCGGCCGACAACCTGTCGCCACTGCAACAGGCCGTCTTGCGCGAACTGGTCGCTGCCATCAACGGCTATGCCGAAGCCGGTACCAACAGCGCCGCCACGCCAGCACCTGCTGCGGAGGCTCCAAAAAGCGGCTTCCTGAACGCCGACGCGTTCACCAATCCCGACCACGTCCGCTATGCGCTCAAGACCACCGGCGCGGCGATGTTCTGCTACGTGCTGTACCAGCAGCTCAATTGGCCCGGCATTCATACCTGCTTCATCACCTGCTACCTGGTGTCGCTCGGCACTACGGCCGAGTCCGTGGAAAAGCTCTCGCTGCGCCTGGCCGGCTGCCTGGTGGGCGCGGTGATCGGGACGGCAGCCATCGTCTACGTCGTCCCGTCGCTGTCGTCAATCGGCGGCCTGATGCTGCTGGTGTTTGCCGGCACGTGGATTTCGGCATGGGTGGCGCAGGGATCGCCGCGCATTGCGTATGCGGGGTTCCAGATTGCGTTTGCGTTCTACCTGTGCGTGGTGCAGGGGGCCGCGCCCGGCTTCGACCTGACCATCGCGCGTGACCGCGTGATCGGTGTGCTGCTCGGCAATCTGGTCGTCTATCTGGTGTTCACGCGGATCTGGCCAGTCAGCATCGCCGGCCCTATCGAATCCGCGCTGACGGCACTGGTCACGCAATGGCAGGCGCTGGTCGTTACGCCGCAGTCCACCGCGCGGCGCCAGCATGCGGCGGCGGCACTCGCCCTGCATGGCACGATCACGCAGGACCTGATTCTGGCGCACTACGAACCGGCTTCCGTCGGGCCCGCACCGGAATGGGTGGACATCCACCGCGAGCGCCTGGCCACGCTCGATGCCATCTCCGGTCCCATGTTTCTGCTCGCCGAGCGCTTTCCCGGTGATCCGGCCCTTGCACAGCGCCTGCACCGGCTGCGGCCCGACGGCCCGCCGCCGCCCGCGCCACAGCATGCCGCAGCGATACCCGACGATCCCGACGATCCCGACGATGTCCGGGCCCGCCAGGCACTGCTCGCCATCGTCGACCACCAACTCGAAACGTCTCATGCCGACGCGCCGGACCCGGGCTCCCCTTCCTCGATTCATGCGCAAACCTGATTCCCTGGCCGCGCTGATGCTGTGCGCGCTGACCCTGGCGGGCTGCGCCACGTCATCGCTCGACCTGGCGCCAGAGCAGCCGGACCGCCCGTGGCATCCCGTCACCACGGCATCGGGCGAGATCCTGCCCGGCGCCGCTGGCCAACCCGCGCCAGCACCCTCCGACTACACGCTGCCGGCAAACCCGGCGCTGGCTGCGGTTTCGCCAGCGGCCACGCTCGACCCCGCGCATGCCTACACGCTGCCCGAACTGATCGATCTGGCCGAATCCACCAACCCGCTCACGCGCATTGCGTGGAACGACGCGCGCAACGCGGCGCTGGCCGCCGGCATTGCCAAGGCGAGCTATCTGCCCTACATCTCTGCCGCCGCCATGGGTGGCTACCAGAACGGCCACAGCTCCACGTCGACGGTGCTGGGCCCGGTCGGGGCGAATTCATCGAACCACGGTGCGATCTCGGTCCTGTCGCTGCAATGGCTGCTGTTTGATTTCGGCGAACGCGCGGGCATTGTCGATGCCACGGAGCAGCTGTCGGTCGCAGCCAACATCGCGTTCAACGCTGTCCACCAGAAGATCATCCACGACGTCAGCGTCGCGTTCTATCGCTACCAGGCGGCGCGCTCGCGTGCGCGCACCGTACAGCAGGCGATGGCGAATGCCAATGCAGTGCAGGCCGCAGCCAAGGCGCGCTTTCAGCGCGGCATCGGCACCGTCGTGGAAGTCGCCCAGGCCACGCAGAACCGCGCGCAGACCAACCTGGCCATGGTCCAGGCCAAGGGTGCGGAGACCGATGCCTATCTGGCCCTCGTCACTGCCGTCGGTATTTCCCCACTGTCCCGGCCACAGCTTGCCGAGATGCCGTTGCGGCCGCTCTCGCCCACGCTGCGCAACTCGGTCGAGCAGATCGTCGATACCGCGATCGCGCGGCGGCCCGATGTACTGGCTGCGTACGCCGTGGAGCGCGCCAGCCTGGCACGCGTGAAATCGGCCGAGGCCGGCTTCATGCCGAAGGTCTTCCTGTCGGCGTTCACATCGTATGCATCGGGTGGATCGGCCATTACCGCAATACCCCCGATCGGACAGCAGCCGCCGACCGTCAACCTGAACGGCTACCGCTATGGTTCAAGCGTCTTTCTTGGGGTCACCGTGCCGATCTACGACGGCGGGCTGCGCTCCGCGGTACTCGCGCAGGCGCGCAACGACGCCGACAGCGCATCGACCAGGCTGACGCGCGCGAAAGAAGAGTCCGTACGGCAGGTGGTAGTCAGCCAGAGCGCGCTGGAATCGAGCCTCGCCGCCTATGACGCGGCCACGGCGCTGGCCGATGCAGCCCGGGTCACGTATGACGCCGCGTTCGCCGCCTACCGCAAGGGCGTGGGTTCGGTGACGGAGGCCAACCTCGCGCAGAATCAGTTGCTGCTGGCGCAGAATGCCTCGGCCGATGCCTACAGCGGCGCGCTGGCCGCCGCGGCGGCGCTGGCGCTGGCCACGGGGTCGATCGGTTCGCTTCGAGAGGGTGCCGCCTGGCCTGCGCGATAGGCGACATGGGCGGTGCACAGGGCGGCCCTGCGGCCAACGCGCGTTAGCGCAGCCCCAGCGTGAACGGCAGCAGCAGCGCATTCACGAGCAGCAGACCATACGCGACCATCATCATGGCCGGGATTCTTCGGGGCTGGATCGCCTCCTCTCCCTCCTGCGGCACGGTGCGCCGGCGATTCCATACAAAGCCCGCTCCCGCGCCCAGGATGGCGAGCCCTGACGCCAGGCTTTCCAGGATCAGCGGGGCCGACGCCGGCTTCTCGCGTGGCTGGGCCCTGGCCGCCGGGGCCGGCGCGGCATGAGGGATCCGCTCGGGCATCTCTTCCAACGCTGACGGATCGGACGGCGCGCCAGCCGCAGACCTCGGAGCAGGGACGGACGCGGGAGTCAGAGCGGCGGCGGGTACATCATGCGCACCGAACTTCGGCACCGGTGCCGCCGGCCGCGACGCCGCGTCGCGTGTCGTGGCGGCCGCGCTGTCCGAGGCGCCCAGCCGGGCAAGCGTCTGCTTGCCTGGGGCCTTCAGCATGGCATCGCGCTGCCGCCAGAACATATGGAAGACGCTGTCCATGCAACGCACGGTATCACAGGCGTCCCGCTTCGCGCGCCATGCGGCAAGGTCGGCGTTCAGCATGGTGCCCTTGCGCAGCATCCGCTGCTGTTCGGCATAGATGCGCTCGTAACGCTCCGACAGCATGGTGTATTCGCAGATCAGGTGTTCCTTGCGGGCGCCCGCTTGCGCGCCGGCACGCGGCTCGCATCCCACGCCGCTGCCGTAAGGCTCCGCGCAACGCGCCGATGCACCGCCCAAAGGCGCCGTACAGGCGATATCCGACGCGTACGCGCCGCTTGCGGCAAAAAAGGCCAGCAGCCCCGCCAGGAACAGCAGGGCCGTGCGCCCATTAAGTCTCTCCATCGTCAGCCCTTGAAGCAGCGATGCCGGACTTTCAACGTAGTCGATGGCGTGCCCGCGCCCAAGCGGGGATTGGGAGATGCGTGTGGTGCCGCACTCACCCCAGGGCAACCGAGAACGCTGACGATGGACATACCTCCTTTTAGTCGCCCAAAACGCGCCCGTTAAATCACAATTCTGTTTGGGCGGGAAACTGACGCGGGAGCCCGCAGCTGATCCCGCGTCCGGCCCATGTCAGCGCCCGGTAAAGCGCGGCTCCCGCCGTTCGACGAAGGCTTGCACGCCTTCCCTTGCATCGGCGCTTCGCGCACGCTCGCACAGCAACTGATGCTCGAGCTCCAGGTGCGCGTGCAGGCCACGCTCTGGCAGGCCGGCGCACAGCGACTTGATGCCGGCCACGGACAACGACGCGGCCTGAACGAGTCGCGCCACCAATGCTTCCGCAGCCTGCGGTAGCTCGGCATCGGCATACAGCGCATCGACAACACCGTGCGCCAGGCAGCGCTGCGCGTCGATGATCTCGCTGAGCATGAGCCACTGCTGGGCGCGCACCGCGCCGACACGGCGCGCAAGAAAATAGGAAGCGCCAAGATCGGGCGACAGGCCGATGGCAGCATAGCCGGTCCGTAACTTGACCGACTCCGCGGCGAGCACGAAATCCGCACAGAGCGCGAGCCCGATGCCCGCGCCGCCGATGGGCCCGTTCACCGCCGCGACGACCGGCATCGGCGCCGTTGCCAGGCGATACAGCGCCGGATGCAGCCGCTCCAGAATGTCATCGACCAGCGCGTCCAGCTTGTCACCGGCTGCGACGAACTCGTTGATATCGCCACCCGCGCAGAAGATGCGCCCCTCCGCCGAGAGCAGCACGACGCGGGGCTGCTGGTCCAGCACTTCGTCGATCGCGCGCACCAGCGCCCGGCTGGCCGCGAGCGAGAGGGAATTCGCTCTTTCCGGCCGCTTCAGCACTATGCGGCCCACGTGGCCGGTTACATCCCAGGCTATGCCGTCTGTTTGTTGCATGTAATTCTCCGTGTCCGATGTTGCTCCTGGCGAAGCAGAACATGGCCCGCGCTGCGAGCCATGCCTTCTTCATGCCGCCAGCTTCCGTGCAATCAGCTCCTTCATGATCTCGTTGGCGCCGCCGTAGATCCGTTGCACGCGGGCATCGGCATACAACCGCGCAATCGGATACTCGGTCATGTAGCCATATCCGCCAAACAGCTGCAGGCATTCGTCGGTGACCTTGCCCTGCTGTTCGGTGCACCACCATTTGGCCATGTACGCGGCAGTGTCGTCGAGCTGGCCATCGAGCAGACGCTGGATGCAGTCATTGACGAAGGTGCGGACCACATGGGCCATCGTCGCGCATTCCGCGAGCTTGAAGCGCGTGTTCTGGAAGTCGTAGAGCGGCTGGCCAAAAGCCTTGCGCTGCTGCGTGTACTCCAGCGTCAGTTCCACCGCCCGCTCGATGACGGCGGCGGCCGGCACGGCAAGCATCATGCGCTCGTAGGGAAGCTGGCTCATTAGTTGGGCAAAGCCCCGCCCCTCCACCTCGCCCAGCAGATGATCCGCCGGTACGCGCACACCTTCGAACGACAGTTCCGCGGTATCCGATGCGTGCTGGCCAAGCTTCTCCAGCCGGCGGCCAACGTGGAAGCCCGGCAGCCCTTCCGTCTCCAGCACGACCAGCGACACGCCGCGGCTGCCGGCTTCGCCCGTACGTACCGCCACCACCAGCAGGTTTGCGGTATCGCCATTGGTGATGAACGTCTTGGCGCCGTCGATCACGTAGCTGTCGCCGTCCCGGCGGGCGCGTGTGCGCAGCGCCTGCAGGTCGGAGCCGCAGCCCGGTTCGGTCATGGCGATGCCGGCCAGCCTCTCGCCGCTCACCAGCTTCGGCAGCCAGCGCTGCTTCTGGGCCGGCGTGCCGTAGTCCAGGATGTAGTGAGCGGCGATGCTGTGAACCGCGGTATTCGCCGGCACCTCCGCGCGGGCCAGCTCGTCCTGCACCACCAGCTGGTAGGCGAGGCTCGCGCCGGCGCCCCCATAGTCTTCGCCGATCTCGGGCAGCAGGAAGCCCATCTGCCCGAAGGCGGCCCACGTCTCGCGCGGGATATAGCCCTGACGGCGCCAGCCATCCAGCTTCGGCGCCAGTTCGCCGGCCACGTAGCGGCGCACTTGCTCGCGAAAGGCGTCGATCTCTTCATCCATCCAGCGATGGCGATACAGTTGCGGGAGCATCGCGGTCTCTCCTCAGATGCCGGTCAGACCGCCGCTGCACAGCAGCGTCTGGCCGCTCACGTAGTCCGACTCCGGCGTGCAGAACAGGTACACCGCGCCGGCGGCCTCCTCGGGCGTGCCGCCGCGGCCAAGCGGAATGCCGCGTTCCATCGCGGCGAGCAGGTCGGGGTTCACCCCAACCTTGATCTCGCGCCCTTCGATGTTCGCCGTGGAATCGCCGGCAGCGCTGCCGGTCAGGCGGGTCTTGATCAGGCCGAATGCGACGCAGTTGACGGCCACGTTCATGCGCCCCCACTCCTTGGCAAGCGTCTGCGTCATGCCGACGATGCCGGCCTTCGCGGCCGAGTAGTTGGCCTGCCCCGCATTGCCGAACAAGCCGGCCACCGACGAGATGTTCACCACCTTGCGTACCACGCGCTGGCCGGCTTCCGCCTCTGCCTTGGACAGGCCGCGAATCACCGGCTGCGCCGCGCGCAGGATGCGGAATGGCGCGGTCAGGTGGCAGTCGAGCATGGCGTACCACTGCTCATCCGTCATCTTCTGGACGACGTTGTCCCAGGTGTAGCCCGCGTTGTTGACGATGATGTCCAGGCCCTTGTATTCGCTCACTGCTGTGCCGACAAAGCGCTCGGCGAAGTCCGGCGCGGTAACGCTGCCGATACAGGCCACGGCTTGCCCGCCGGCGGCGCGGATGGCCTGCACCACCTCCTGGGCCGGTTCCTCATCCAGGTCGTTGACCACGAGGCGCGCGCCTTCGCTGGCCAGCTTGAGCGCGATCGCGCGTCCGATACCACGGCCGGAGCCGGTGACGAGGGCTACCTTGCCTTCGAGTTTGCGGGTCATGGGGTGTCTCCTTGCTCTCTGTGTCTTGTCTTCAGGGCAGCGCGACCAGCGCTTCGCCCGCGATCTTGGTTTGTCCGAACTGGTTGGTGCTCTGCACCGTGATGCGCACGCAGCGCTCGCCGTGGACTTCCAGCTTCTCGGCCACGCGGCCGGTACATGCCATGGCGTTCCCGAGATGGGTAATGCCCTGGAAACGCGCATCGAAACGGCGCAACTGCGCCTGCGGCGTCCAGCCGGTCAGCAGGCGGCCCAGCCACGCCATGCCGAGCATGCCGTGGGCGAACACGTCCGGCATGCCCGCCTGGCGCGCGTAATCCAGGTCGATATGGATCGGGTGGTGGTCCCCGGAAGCCCCGGCAAACAGCGCGAGCATGCGGCGGTCTACCGGCGGCAGGTTCAGCGGCGGCAAGGCGTCGCCGACCTGTACCGCATCAAAGTTTGGCGTTGTCACGTTGGTCACGTTGGCTCCTTCAGTTGCGTACCACGGTCAGCGAACGCATCCGCGCTACCGGCTCGCCGCGCTGGTTGACGACGCTCGACTCCACCTCGATGAACTCCAGCGCGCCGCCCTTCTTGTCGTAAAGGTTCTTGATGCGCGAACTGACCGTCACGGTGTCGCCGGCAACCACCGGGCTCAGGTACTCGAAGCTCTCTTCCCCGTGCAACACCTTCGCGTGTGGAACACCGAGCAGGTCCAGCAACCCGAACATGGCGCCCGAATCGAGCTCCGCTGCGAACAGGAACGTAGGCGGCGCCGGCAGGTCGGCATAGCCGGCATCGCGCGCGGCGGCCGGGTCCGTGTAGATCGGGTTGGTCTCGCCAATGGCCTTGGCGAAGAACATCAGGCGGCCGCGTTCGAGCGGCAGCACCGAGCTGCCGACTTCGTGGCCAATCCACTTTTTGTCGATCATGGTCAAGTCCTTTCGTAAAGCGTGACGACGCAAGCACCGCCAAGGCCAAGGTTGTGCTGCAGTGCGAGTCGGGCCCCTTCCACCTGGCGCGCCCCAGCCTGTCCGCGGAGCTGTTCGACCAGTTCCGTGCATTGCGCGAGACCGGTGGCACCCAGCGGATGCCCCTTCGAAAGCAGGCCGCCCGACGGATTCGTGACGACCTTGCCACCGTAGGTGTTGTCGCCGTCGGCCACGAATTTCTCGGCGCCGCCAACCGGGCAAAGGCCCAGCGCCTCGTAGGTGATCAGTTCGTTGTGGGCAAAGCAGTCGTGCAGCTCCACCACGCCGATGTCTTGCGGGCCGATGCCGGCGGCCTCATACACCTGGGCCGCAGCGTTGCGCGTCATGCTGAAGCCGACCACCTCGCGCATGTCGCGTGCATCGAAGGCCGCTGGCGTATCCGTAGTCATGGCCTGCGCGCGGATCCGCACGGTAGTGTCGAGCCCGTGTCGCCTGGCAAACGCTTCCGAAACCAGCAATGCCGCCGCCGCGCCACAGGTGGGCGGACAGGCCATGAGCCGCGTCATGACACCGGGCCAGATCGCGGGCGAGGCCAGGACTTCCTCTTCGGTCACCACCTTGCGGAACAGCGCCAGCGGATTGTTGGCGGCATGGCGGCTGGCCTTGGCACGGATCCTCGCAAAGGTCTCGATGCCGGTCCCGAACTCCTGCATATGCGCAAGGCCCGCGCCGCCGAAGTAGCGCAGCGCGAATGGAATACCCGGAACATCGATCAGCTCTGCCGTGACCGCGTCGAAGCGCTCGAACGGACTAGGACGGTCTTCGAACACCGAGCCGAGCGCGCCCGGCGTCATCTGCTCGAAGCCGAAGGCCAGCGCACATTCGACCGCACCGCTGGCCACGGCCTGGCGTGCGAGGTACAGCGCGCTCGACCCCGTCGAGCAGTTGTTGTTGACGTTGACCACCGGAATGCCGGTCATGCCGACTTCATAGAGCCCGCGCTGGCCGGCCGTGGAATCGCCGTAGACATAGCCCGCGTAGGCCTGCTGCACCTTGTCATACGCGACGCCGGCATTGTCCAGCGCGGCGCGGATGGCGCGGGCGGCCATCACGGGATACGGCTCGCTGGCGCCCGGCTTGGAGAAAGGGATCATGCCGACGCCGGCAACGATCACGGATGAGGTCATGGTGTTTCCTTGCGAGTGGTGCTGGAGGTGAATGCTGGGTGCTGGATGCGGGGTGCTGGTTCAACTGACCTTGCGCGCCTGGTCTTCCCAGTAGGGCTTGCGCAATTCGGTCTTGAGGATCTTGCCGGCGCCGGACAGGGGCAGCGCATCGCGGAACTGCACGCTGCGCGGGCATTTGTAGCCGGCGATCAGCGTCTTGCAGTGGGCAATCAGCGCTTCGGCGGAAACGGATGCGCCGGGCTTGCACACCACCACGGCATGCACGGCCTCGCCCCATTCGGCGCTCGGAATGCCGATCACGGCGCAGGACGACACCGCGGCGTGCTGGGCCAGCGCGTTCTCGACCTCGGCGGAGTAGACGTTCTCGCCGCCGCTGATGATCATGTCCTTGAGGCGGTCGACGACGAAGATAAAGCCATCGTCATCCATGTAGCCGCCGTCGCCGGTATGCATCCAGCCATCGCGCAGCGCCTCGGCGGTCTGCTCGGGCTTGTTCCAGTAGCCCTGCATCACGTTCGGGCCGCGCACAACAATTTCGCCGACCGTGCCCCGCGGCACTTCCCTGTCTTCCAGGTCGACGATCCGCACCTCGGTGCAGAAGCTGGCGCGGCCGGCGGAGCGCAGCTTGCCGCGCTGGCGGGCCTCGGGCAGATGATGGGACTCGGCAAGTACCGTGGCCAGCGGAGACAGCTCGGTCATGCCGTAAGCCTGCACGAAGCCCACGCCGGGCAGCGCCGCCATCGCACGTTCGAGCACCGCCTCCGAGATCGGCGACGCACCGTAGACGATCGTCCGGAGCGCGCTCAGGTCGCGCGGTGTCTGCATGGCCGGATGGTCGACCAGCATCTGGATCATGGTGGGCACCAGCAGCAGGTGCGTCACGCGATCGCGCTCCAGCGTGTCGAGCACGACTTCCGGCGAGAACGCGGAAACAATGCTGTGCGTGTTGCCTTCGATCCATTGCGGCATGGCAAGGCCCATGTCCGCCAGGTGAAACATCGGTGCGGCGTGCAGGTAAGTGCCGCCCGGTGTTGCCAGGCCTTCCGCCCGCAAGCTCAGGCCGGAGCTGAGCAGATTGCCGTGGCTCAGCATGACGCCCTTCGGAAATCCCGTGGTGCCGCCGGTGTAGAAAATGCCGGCCAGGTCTTCATCACGGCGCAACGCGTCGGGCACCGGCGTGGACTTCGCCACCAGCGCTTCGTAGCTGTGCATGGCTGCCGGCACTTCGCCGTCGCCACAGTAGACCACCTCGCGCAGCGTGGTGGCATCGCTGCGGATCATCTCCGCGAGCGGGCGAAACGCCTCATCGACGAGCAGGATGGTCGAGGCCGAATCGTTCAGTGCATACAGGATCTCCGCGGCGGACCAGCGGGTGTTGCACGGATTCAGTACGCCGCCGCCCCATGGCACGGCCATCTGGTACTCGAGATACCGATCGGAATTCAGTGCCAGCATGGCGACGCGGTCGCCGTCGCGCATGCCAAGGCCTTGCAGTGCGCCGGCCAGCCGCGCCACGCGGTCGGCAAGCTGCCGAAAGGTCTGGTGCCGGCCGCCAAAGCGCGCGGCGACATGATCCGGTTTCTGTTGCACCGCACGATGCAGCGCCTGGGTCAGGTACATGCTGGTCTCCGTCCCGCCCGCGTCGATGCGGGTCGATTGCGTTGTGTATGGCGCCCATGTTAGAAACGCTGCGCCATGCCAGCAATTGCACATCGCATCGTTCGCATGGCAGATCACCTCAACCCACCAGCCACCTCGCCTGTGACGCTAAAGACCCCCACCACCGTACCGGTGGCCTTCGTGCATGGCATGCTCGCCGGCGTGCGGGCACGTGGCGAACCGATCGACGGGTTTCTGTCGGAAGCCGGGATTCCCGCGGACCTGCTCGAGCACGCCGGCACCCGGGTTACCGGGGCCCAGTACGTGGCGTTGTTCCGCTTGCTGATCGAACTGCGCAGGGACGAATGCCTCGGCTTTCTCTCCCGGCCGCTGAAGCCGGGCAGCTTCGCGCTGATGGCGCATTCCGCGCTGGGGGCGCGCAACCTGGGCTCCGCGATCCGGCGTGTGTCGCGGACGTTTTCGCTGCTGCAGGATGATGTCGTGCTGGCATTGCACAGCGAAGGCGATCTGGCCGGCGTGGGTCTGCACTTTGAAGGCATAACTGACGATCAGCCTGCCTTCCTGCACGAGATGCTGGCGCGCGTCGTCTGGCGCCTGCTGGCGTGGCTGGCGGGCGGCCGCCTGCCGCCAGAGCGTTTCGACTTTGCTTTCGGCCCGCCCCCGTATGCCGGCAGCTACGGCGATATTTTTCCCGCGAGACTGGAGTTCGGCCGCGCACAGACCGCGTTCTGGTTCGATGCCAAGTGGCTGCAGGCGCCCGTGCGCCGCGACGATGCCGCACTGCGCGTGTTCCTGGCCGATGCCCAGGCCAATATCATCATGCCGCGCAATGCCAGCGTCGTGAGTGCGCGCGTGCGTGGCTACCTGCAGCGTACGCAGCCGGCCTGGCCTGACCTGGCCGTTACCGCGGGCGCGCTGCACATGTCGACGGCAACCTTGCAGCGCAGGCTTGCCATGGAGGGGACATCCTTCCAGACCGTGAAGGACGAGTTGCGGCGAGATACGGCGATCATCCGCCTCAATACCTGCGCCGTGCCGCTGGCCGAACTGGCGCAGGAACTGGGTTTTACCGACAGCGCGGCATTCCAGCGGGCTTTCAAGGGATGGACGGGTAGCGCGCCGGGTGCTTACCGAAAGAGCAGGCTCGGTCCGGAGGACCGGACCGAACCATAGTGCGTCGATGCCGGACACCTGCCATACGGGTATCCGGCCTGTGCATTACTGGTCTGCCTTCGCTCCAGAGCGCCGCACGATCTCCGCCCACTTCCTGCCCTCGGCAGCCGTGTACTGGGCAAATTCCCGCGGCGGCGATCCGACCGGTTCCGCGCCCATGTCGGCGTACTGCTGCCGCACGTCCGGCCGCTTCAGCGCCGCGGCGACATGCGTGGCCAGCTTTTCGACGATGGGTGCCGGCGTTCCGCGCGGTGCCCACAGGCCATACCACGTGCTGATGTTGAAGCCAGGCAGGCCCGATTCCGCGACGGTCGGGACATCGGGCAATGCCGTGGCGCGGCGCGCGGTCGTCACGGCTACCGCGCGCAGCTTGCCGGACTTGATGAATGGCATGGCGGACGGCATCGAATCGAACATGAGCTGGATCTGCCCGCCCATCAGGTCGGTCAGAGCCGGTGCGCTGCCTTTGTACGGCACGTGCTGCATGGGCACATGCGCCGCGAACTTGAACGACTCACCGGCCAGGTGTTGCGCCGAAGCATTGCCTGCCGAGCCGAAATTGAGCGCGCCGCCCTTCGACTTCGCGTAAGCGATCAGGTCCTGCACCGTCCTGACCGGCGAATCATTGCCGACGACCAGCACGAGCGGCACATCGGCAAGCTGCGTGATCGGCACGAAGTCCTTGAACGCGTCAAAGCGCATCTTCGGCTGGATATGCGGATTGATCACGTGCAGCGATGCATTGGCGAGGATGGTGTAGCCGTCCGGCGCCGCGCGGGCCACGTTCTCTGCGCCGATCATGCCGCTCGCGCCCGGCTTGTTGTCGACCACGACGCTCTGCCCGAGGGTCTCGCCCATCTTGACGGCCACCACGCGCGCGAGCAGGTCCGTGGGCCCGCCGGCCGGGTAAGGGAGCACCATGCGCACGGGATGCTGCGGGTACTCCTGCGCATGGCCGGCCGCCGGCATGGCGGCAACGGTGGCCAGTGCCATGGCGACAGCGTCGCCAAACCGCGGCAGCGACGAAAGTCGGGTCAGAAATCGGGGGAATCGGGGGCTCACTCGTCAGTCTCCTTGATTTTTATGGCTACTTTTCCAACCACCTGGCGGGATTCCAGGGCGTGCAATGCTTCGCTCAAACCGGCGTGGGGATAGACCGCCGACACAGTTGGTCGGATCTTCCCCGTGGCCGCCCAGTCGAACAGGGTCGCCATCACGGCCTGCAATGCATCGGCGTGTTCGGCGCGCTCGTCGGCAGGCGTCCAGCCGATGTAGCGGCCGAAGAAGAAGCCGTGCAGCGTCAGGTTCTTCACGAGCAGCAGGTTCACCGGCGCCTGCGGGATCGTGCCGCTGGCGAAACCGATGCTGAGGATCCGGGCATTGGCCGCCGCTGCGCGCAGCGACTGGGCGAACAGATCGCCGCCGACCGGGTCCAGCACGACATCGGCACCACGTCCGCCGGTCAGTTCCTTGACCTTTGCCGCGAGTCCGTCGGGCGATACGGCATGCGCCGCGCCACGGCGCAGCGCTTCGGCGCGCTTGGTCTCGGTACTCGCGCAGGCGATGACGGTCGCGCCGAGCTGGTGCGCGATCTCGACCGCGGCGAGACCCACCCCCGCACCGGCGCCAAGCACGAGGACCGTGTCTTCGGCGCGAAGCGCACAGCGCCACACCAGGCCGCAGTAGGCCGTGCCATAAGAGATCGGCACCGGCAACGCAACCTTCGACGGCAAGGCATCGGGGACCGCGTAGACGGTGTGGGACGGGACAGTGACGCACTCGGCAAAGCATCCCCAATCGGCAATGGCAACGACGCGGTCGCCAGGCCTGACCCGCGTGACTGCGTCCCCGCAGGACACCACGCGACCGACCGCTTCGGTGCCCGGCACGAACGGCAGCGGCGGCCGCCGCTGGTACTGGCCCGCGATCATCAGGCCGGTCGCATGGCTGACGCTGGCGTATTCGACTTCGATCGTCACGGCATGCGGATCGGCGGAAACGGGGGCAGCGATCGACTCAAGACGGACATCCTCCACGGGCCCGAACTGGTGGCAGACGAGTGCCTTCATTGCACGCCCTCCGCAGCGGCCTGCCGCACCACGCCATCGCGCAGCCATCCCGCGATCGCCGTCTGATCGAACCCGGCGCCTTCGAGAATCTGCAAGGTGTGCTCGCCATTGACCGGCGCCGGTCCGGCCTCGCGGCGCATTCCCTGCACGGGAATGCCTGCAAACGGCAACGCGCCGATTCCTGTCTGCTCGATTGTCTGGAAGGTCTGCCGATGCAATGCCTGGGGATGACCGAGGATGTCGTCGTAGTTGCGCACGGGTGCGTGCAGGACGTCATGCTCGCGCAGGATGTCCTGCCATTGCGCCGTCGTGCGCGTCGCGATCACGGCGGCGACCTGCGCATGCAGTTCGGCCGCATGCGCCATGCGGTCTGCGTTATCGGCAAAGCGCGCATCGCCGAGCCAGTCCGCGCGGCCCAGTGCGTGGCTCAGTTTCGCAAACTGCGCATTGTTGAGGGCGAGCACGGTGAGGCTGCCATCACGGCTCGCGAACACGCCGTTGGGCGCGCTCACCGGGCCCGACGCTGCAGCGCCTCCGATCGCGTGTTCAAGGATGTTGTTGGCCTGCAGCGCGCAACAGGCATCGAACAGGTTCAGCTCGACATGGCTGCCCTTGCCGGTGCGAAAGCGCCGGCACAGCGCCGCCGCGCACGCCTGCGCCGCATACAACCCCGTGGCGGCATCGGCCAGCAGCATGCCGATCCGGCGCGGCACGCCATCGGCACTGCCACGGTTCGCATACATCAGGCCGGAATCGGCCTGCATGACAGAGTCCGAAGCCGGAAAGTCGGCATACGGGCCATCCGGGCCATAGCCGCTGATCGATACGTACACGAGTTCCGGCCGGCGGGCCGCCAGCACGTCATAGCCGACGCCAAGGCGGTCGGCCACCTGCGGCCGGAAGTTCTGGACCACGATGTCGGCATCCGCCGCCAGTCCCAGCAGCACCTCCCTGCCCGCCGCGGTCGTCGCGTCGACACAGATGCTGCGCTTGCCCGCGTTGTAGGCAATCGATAGTGCGCTCAAGTCGCCACGCACGACGCCGACCTTGCGCCCCCAGTCGCCGGCGGGCGGCTCGACCTTGATGATCTCCGCGCCCTGCTGCCAGAGAATATGCGCGCAGTAAGGACCGGCAATGCCCTGGCTGATGTCGAGCACGCGCAGGCCGGCGAACGGCAGATCGGAATCGGGAGGAGCGGGAAGCGCAGTAGTCATAACGTTGGGCAGGAGCGAGCAGTTGGTTTATGCTAGTTCCGGCTCCCGGCCATGACAATCCAGCGATTTGTGCCACCCGTGTTGACTCATGATTGACAATAATTTCGACCTGAATCTCGTCCGGCTATTCGTGACCATGGTCGAGTCCCGCACGCTGACCGCTGCCGCCGAGCGCAGCGGCATGACGAGGTCCAACGTCTCGCGGCGCCTGAAAATCCTCGAGCAGCATCTGGGCGCGCAGCTCATGCGGCGCACCACGCGGCATGTCGAACTGACCGAGGCGGGGCAATTGCTCTATGCGCACGCACTGCGCATGCTCGACGAACTGAAGGCGGCGAACACCTCCATCGACAGCCTGGGCCAGCTGGTGCGCGGCGACGTGCGCATCCGCCTGCCGACCGGGCTCGGCCATCTGTACCTGACGCCATTGCTGCTGGAATTCGCGCGCAACTATCCGCAGATCTCGCTGCGCGTGGTCATCAACGACAACATCGGCGACCTGATCTCGGCCGAAGTCGACGTAGCGCTCAAGATCACCTCGCAGCCGCCCGAGGACCACGTTGCCCGGCGCATCTGCGATGTCGGCTGGTGCCTGTGCGCCTCCGCTGCGTTCCTGGACGCCCACGGGCCGGTTGTCAGCGTCGCGGACCTGGAGCGCTGCGACATGATCGCGCCCGCCTCGCTCGGGCGGCGCTTCACGCTGAAGGTGTGGCTGGCTGGCACGCCGATGACGCTGCGCGTGATGCCGCGCATCCAGTCCGGCGACTACCCGTTCCTGTTTGAATCGATGATGGCGGACCTCGGCGTCGCGCTGCTGCCGCGCTACGCGGTGTGGCGGCAGTTGCAGTCAGGACAGGTACGCGAGGTGCTGGCCGAGTGCGAGCCCGAAGGCGTTGGCGACAGCGTCTATATGCTGACGGCGCCGAACCGCTATCCGACACTGGCGACGCGTACGTTGATGGAGTTCATTCGTGCGCATCTGGAACGGCAGGCGGTGAACTGGGGGCGGCGGACTGTGCCTGCTGACTGAACTGGCCATCCATCACAACGCGGATGTCTTGACACCACCCTGCTCCACCAGCCGCGGCACCAACTCCTGGAGAAACTGCCGTGCCGCCAATGTCGGCCGCGCCAGCTTTCTCTGTATCAGCGACACCTGGTGAACATCCTCCGGCAAGTCCTTGATCGCAACAGTCTGCATGCCCCACTCGTGCGCAATGGTTGCCACGTACCCGGGAGCGATGAGGACCCCGGCGCCACGGCGAACCAGCCCCAGCGCCGAGGTAAGCGTGCCGACTTCGATGCCGCTGGGCAGGCTGACGCCCTTGCCTGCGACAAGCTGATCCAGCGTGCGGCGCACGCTGTAGAAACGCCGCAGGCTGATGTGGTCACAATCGCTCAGATCGGCGAGCGCCACCGAACCGCGTTGGGCAAGCGCATGTCCGGGGTTCAACACGACATGCATGCTGTCCCGGTAAACCACCTCTGTCGATACGCCCGGCAATTCCGCATCCATCGCGGCAAAGCCGAAGTCCACGGTGCCGGAGCGCACGCTCTCGACGGTTTCGTCAGTCGACAATTCATGCAGTTCGAACCGGACGCCCGGGAACCGGCTGCGGTATGCCGCAATCGGGCCCGATAGCAATCCGTAGACCATCAGCGGCGACGCGGCAATGCTCACTTTGCCGCGCTTCATGGCGATGAGTTCCTCCACGCTGCGCGTGGCGGCCTGCATGGTGGCAACCACATCGACGGCAAAGGCATGGAATTCGCGCGCGGCGTCGTTGGGCTCGACGCGTCGCGTGGTCCGGTCGAACAGGTCGAATCCGAGCTGCGCCTCCAGTTCCGCGATCACCTTGCTGGCCGCCGACTGCGTGATGTGCTGGCGGCTCGCCGCCGCCGTGATGCTGCGCGTTTCGAACACCTCCAGGAAAAGCCGGAGCTGACGGTAGGTGATATTCATTCCAATCTGGACTTGAATCATGAACAGAAGTCGATTGTGTCATGAATCGATCCATCCCTACCATTGCGTCACATTCACCACCGACCGGAAAAACATCCATGGAGACGACAACGCCCCGCTGCATCATCGACCGCCAGGCCGGCGGTGTGGTGGTCATCACGTTCGACAACGGCCGTCTGAACCTTCTGACCGCCGAAGCGTGCGCGGTCTACACGCAGACGCTGCGCGAGTTGTCGCGCTGCGAAGAGACCCAATTGCTCGTCATCAAGGGCGGCGAGTCAGCGTTTCTCGGCGGCGCGGACATCAAGTTCCTCAAGGATGCGGGCAAGGCCGATATCGACGCCTATATCCGCGGCGTGCACGGCCTGTGCGAGCAGATCCGCGACCTGCCCTTCCCAACTATGTCGGTCATCTCCGGGTACTGCCTCGGTGCCGGCATGGAGGTCGCCGCCGTCTGCGATATCAAGATCGCCGATGCCGGCGCGAAGTTCGGCATGCCGGAGGTCAAGCTCGGCGTCCCGTCAGTGATCCACGGCGCCATGCTGCCCGCGATGATCGGCATGACGCGCACGCGCGACCTGCTGCTGAGCGGACGCATGATCCCGGCCGGCCTTGCGCTCGAATGGGGCCTGATCAGCGACGTGGCGCCACAAGGCGAACTCGAACCGCGCGCCGCGCACTGGCGCCACGAACTGCTTGAAGGCGCGCCGCGCGCGATGCGCATCCAGAAGCAGCTGATCCGCAACTGGGAACGCATGCCGCTGCAGGAGGCGATTGCGATCGGCATCGATGCGCTGGTCTCCGCCTATGAGACCGATGAGCCCAAGCGCTATATGGAAACCTTCCTGCAGAACCGCAAGCGCGCCAGGTAAGCCGCACACGCCGCCAGAACAACAAAGAGACGACACTGGAGGAGACAAAAAGATGAAACGCCTTTCGCAGTTCGGCCGGCGCCTGCTCGGCGTCGGTGCGATGCTACTGGCCGGCGCTGCGCATGCCGCCGACTATCCGACGCAACCGATTTCGCTTGTCGTGCCATTCGCTGCCGGTGGCATGACCGACGTCCTCGCTCGGCAACTGGCCAAGACCATGCAGAAGGCACTCGGTCAGCCCGTGGTCGTGGAAAACCGCCTGGGCGCGGGCGGCATCATTGGCGCGGAACGCGTGGCGAGATCGAAGCCCGACGGCTATACGCTGATGGTGACAACGACGGCCCACGTGGTGAACCCTTCCATCACGAAGCAGCTTCCGTATGACACCGAACGCGATTTCGCCCCGGTCGCACTGCTTGCCAGCACCCCTAACGTGCTGGTGGTCAACCCGGCGGTCCCGGCGCACAACCTGCCGGAACTCGTGGCCTACGCCAAGCGCACCGGCGGCCTCAGCTACGGGTCTTCGGGCACCGGCGGCACCACTCACCTGTCCGGCGCGCTGCTTGCCGGCCGTACCGGCGCCCCGCTGCTGCATGTGCCGTACAAAGGGACTGCGGCTGCGGTCAATGACCTGCTGGGCGGACAGATCCAGGCGTCGTTCGTCGACGCGCTGACTGCGACCAAGTACATCCAGGCCGGCAAGCTGACGCCGATCGCCGTCACGACACGCACGCGCAACGCGATGCTGCCGAATGTGCCGACCGTCGCCGAGCAAGGCGTGCCCGGCTACGAGACCGAAATCTGGATCGGCTTCTACGCGCCGGCCGGCACGCCGCCTGCGATCGTGAACCGTCTCAACGAACTGGCGGTGAGTTCGATGAACGAGCCGGCCTTCAGGAACACGCTCCTGCAGCAAGGGACTACGCCCGGACAGATGGGCGTGCCCGAGTTCCGCAGCTTCGTCAGCGCGGAGATCCGCAAGTGGGGCAGCATCGTGAAGGATGCCCACATCGAGGCGCAGTAAGCGAGGCCAGCCATGAGCAAACTTCCGCTGAGCGGCATCCGCGTACTCGATCTCACGAGCGTCATCATGGGTCCGTACGCCACGCAGATGCTGGCCGAGTACGGTGCCGACGTGATCAAGCTGGAGCCGCCCGAAGGCGACATCATGCGCGGCATGGGCCCGCATCGCGAGCCCGGCATGGGGCCGGTCTTCCTGAACCTGAACCGCGGCAAGCGCAGCCTGTGCCTGGACCTGAAGTCGCCCGATGCGCCGGACGTCATCCGCAAGGCAATTGCCTCGTCCGACGTGTTCATCACCAACATGCGCCGCAAGGCCCTTGAGAAGCTGGGGCTCGACTGGAATACGCTGCGCGCCTGCAACGACAAGCTGATCTATGTGTTCCTGTCCGGCTTCGGCGAAGCCGGTCCCGATGCGGGCAGGCCCGCCTATGACGACCTGATCCAGGGGATGATCGCGCTGCCGGACCTGGTGTCGCGCGCAAACGGCTGCGCGCCGCAGTACCTGCCGCTCAATCTCGCGGACAAGACCATGGGACTGTTTGCCGCGCAGACCGTGCTGGCCGCGCTGATGCAGCAGCGCATGCATGGTGGTGCCGGCCAGTACATCGAGATCCCCATGCTCGAGACCATGGCCTCGTTCGTGCTGAGCGACCACCTCGGCGCCTCGACCTTCGAACCACCGATCGGCCCGCCAGGCAATCCGCGCCTGCTATCGCCCTATCGCCGCCCGTACCGGACGCGGGACGGCTGGCTCAGCAGTATCGTCTACACCGACCGCCATTGGGAGTCGTTCCTGCAACTCGTCGGCGCCGGTGACCTGTGGGAAAGCGACCCGCGCTTCCGCTCGATGACAAGCCGCACACAACACATCGACGAGGTCTATGCGTTCGTGGACCAGCACATGGCCACGCGCACCACCGAGGAGTGGATCGAAGCGCTGAATGCTGCCGATATTCCGGCTGCGCGGGCCATGGGGATCGATGAGCTGGTCGGCGAAATGGAACGCCCGGAACGCGGCGTGGTTCACCGCTATCAGGACGCAGAGGGCAACTGGTACCGCGGCCTGCGCCCGACTGCGCGGTGGTCGGACTCGCAGCCGCAGGCGGGCGGGGTCGCGCCAAGGCTTGGCGAGCATACCGGCGACATCCTGAAAGAACTCGGCATCGGGTAGCAAGAAAGCGGGCGAGATCCTCGCAAGCACCCGCATGCCGCGTCTGGCATCCCGCGGTTCAACGGGACGCCAGGCGCACCGTCACATCATCACGACCCCGCCTTGTAGTTCGTCTCCTTCACGATCTTCTTCCACCGCGCGGTGTCCTGCGCAATGGTGGTCGCAAACTGCTCCGGCGTGCTGCCCACGGCGTCGTAGTCGATCGCGGCCAGCTTCTCGCGGATCTCCGGCAGCGCCACGATACGGGTCACCTCCTTGTTCAGGCGCGTGATGATCTCCTTCGGCGTCCCTGCCGGAGCCAGCAGGCCCGCCCATGAACCGAACGACATGCCTTCGTAGCCGGCTTCGTGCATGGTCGGCACATCCGGTAGCGCCGGCGAGCGCTTGTCCGACAGCACCGCCAGCGGGCGCAGCTTGCCGGCCTTGATCATCGCCATCGAGTTGAACGGGTCGATCGTCATGTCGACCTCGCCTGCCACCACGGCCTGCATCTGCGGGCCGGTGCCCTTGTAGGACACGCTGACGACGTCAGGCGTGCCGGCGGTCGCTTTAAAGCTGGCGCCAATCAGCTCGATCATGCTGCTGCCCGCCGACAGGCTCAGCGGCCGGGTCTTGGACTTGGCCAGCGCGACGAATTCCTGCACGGTCTTGGCCGGCACCGACGGGTGCACCACCATCACGAAGCCGATATTGCTGATCAGCGAAATCGGCTCGAAGCTCTTTAGCGGGTCGTAGCTGGCCTTGTAGATCAGCGGGCTCAGGGTCTGCGCACCAGCGGTATTGAGCAACAAGGTATAGCCGTCAGGCGCGGCGCGCGCGACGACATCGGTGCCGATGATGCCGTTGGCGCCGGGCCGGTTTTCCACCACCACCGATTGCTTCAGCGCCTCGCCAAGCTTCTGCGAGATCAGGCGCGCCACAACATCGGTGGCGCCGCCCGGGGAGAACGGCACCACCATGCGGATCGGCTTGCTGGGATAGGTGTCGCTCCAGGCCAGCGCTGGCATGGCGCCCAGCACGGCCGCACATAGCACCAGGCGGCGACGGAAATTCGGCTTCATAGGTGTGTCTCCACTACTGCGTTGATCGGATGCGATCGGTCGGGCTCGCACCACTCTTTATTCATATTTATGAATTCGATTTTACGCAGGTGAAATTCCACGTCAATGTGGGTATCCACGGACGCGTCGGATCACTCGTGTCGTCGTTCAGCAAACAGATCGCAGCGGATGTGTCTGGCCGGCACCGACATCCATCCAGCCCGCATTGGCCGAGATTGACCTCCCGTCACCGTAATTTTCTCTTTAGTTTCAAGGCATTGAACGCTTTTCAAGCGGTTGGAACGAGGCCTGGCACACCCCATGCGTATATGACTGCGAGCGCAACACACGATGCCCTCTAAACCAAAGTCAGCCCAGCACCCTCAAGGAGTTTCATCATGTCCCTCACCATCCAGAACCTGCCCGTCGAACAAGACCTCGATCACGCCAAGATGAGCGC
>NZ_CAJPVI010000034.1 GCF_905397435.1 Cupriavidus numazuensis | reverse complement strand
GTAGCGCCGCCGGCCCCCGCCTCGGGGGGCGCGGGGCTTCCGTAGCCCCCCCCCCGCCGCCCTGTTGTTTTTGGAACCCCCGGGTAGTAGGGGATGCGTTAAGCGCAGGTTAGCTCAGAATGCAATCAAATGATGCACGCCGCAGCCTGTCGCGACTTAACATGTCACGTTGCTTCGGGGACACCCCTAATCGCGCCACGCATGTACGCCGCCCTGCCAGCCTTCGTCTCGTCCACCTTTCTCGGTTACGGCCTTTATGTGCTGGTGACCAAGGGCGTGACGCGCGTGTCGGCATCGTTCTTCCTGCTGTGCGTGACCACGTTTGCGTGGCAGGGGACCTGGGTCTTCCTGTTCCAGGCCGAACATCCCGACGTGGCGACGCTGCTGGCGCGGCTCGGCTACCTGTTCATCCTGTTCCTGCCGACCACGTATTACCACTTCATTGCCGAAGTCACCGAACGTCGGCAGGAACGGCCGATCCTGCTTGCCTCATACGGCATGAGCCTGCTGCTTGCCGTGATGCTGCTGACCAGCAACAAGGTGGTGGCGGGCTACTACACATACTTTTTCGGCGACTATCCGAAGGCGGGACCCCTGCATCCACTGCATCTGGTGCAGACCGTCCTGGTGGCAATGCGCAGCGCCTGGATCCTGCTCGAAGCGCGCCGCAACGCCACCGCGGAACGCCGCAAGCGTTATAACCTGTGCCTCGTGGCGGTGGTGCTCTACTCGATCGCGGCAGTCGATTACGCGGTCAACTATGGCTACGCCTTCTATCCACCCGGCGTGGTGTTCGTGGCGCTGAGCCTCGGCATCCTCGCGCTGAGCGTGGTGCGCTACGACCTCATGCATCCGTATTCGCTGGCCGCCACGGTCGCGCACGAAGTACGCACGCCGCTCGCGTCGATCCGCATGCAGGCGCAGGAAATGGCGCGGACCTGGCCGGAGGTGCTGCAGGGCTACCGGCTTGCCGTCGAACACGGGCTGTGCGAAGACCGCATGCGCCCGGGGCAGCTCGAACGCGTGTCCAGCCTCGTGGGTGCGATCACCCGCGAGGTGGATGGCACCAGCACGGTCATCGACATGGCGCTGGCCTCGGTCACGCTCGAGCGGCTGGACCGCAGCACGTTCGCGCCGCATGGCATCGGTGAATGCGTGCACGAGGCGCTGGAGCGCTACCCGTTCCAGGGCGACGACCGGGGCCGCGTGCAGGTGCGCGGCATCGACGATGCCTGGCGCTTCGTGGGATCGGACACGCTGCTGGTCTATGTCCTGTTCAACCTGCTCAAGAACGCGCTGCATGCGATCCGTGCCCGCGGCGAGGGCAGTATCGAGATCGCAGGCGCGGCCGAAGGCCCGTACCATGTCGTGCGCTTCCGCGACACTGGCTGCGGCATTCCTGCCAAGGTGCTACCGCGCATTTTTGATCCGTTCTTCTCGACCAAGGCCCACGGCAGCGGCGCCGGCCTCGGGCTGGCCTTCTGCCGCCGCGCGATCGAGTCGTTCGGCGGGCGCATCGAATGCGAATCCATGCCAGGCTCGCATACCACCTTCACGCTGAAGCTGCCGCGCTTCACGCCCATGGCGGACAGCCAGCTGCGCGCCAGCGCCGCCGGCTGACCGGGCCGGCGGCGCTGTGCTTGCATATCGGCCAGCGGCTTTGCCAGCCGCCGGCTTCAACTAGCTGCTTCGCTGTCCGTTAGCTGGCCAGTGCCGGCAGCACCAGTTCATATTCCTTCACGCGCTCGATGATGCCGTGCGGGAAGCGGCTGATCCGCTTGTCCCGGTCGGCAAAGACGATCTGCTGGTAGCCCAGCGAGACCGGTTTGCCGCCAACGCAGAAGCGGAACAGCAGATACGCCGAACACTGCTTGACCTGGAACGTGTTCAGGTAGCAGTCCACGCGCTGGAACGGGAACGTTTCCTCGACATACTCCTGGTGCGCGCGCTTGGTCACGAAGACGCCGCCGGTGGCCAGCAGGTTGTCATGGATGCATTCGTGGAACCAGCGTTCCCGGCAAATGCCCTGCCATTCGAAGTAGCGGGCAAAGTAGGTGTTCATGAAGGCATTCGAATCCTTGAGATAGATATCGATAGCGTGGTGGAACGTCTTCTGCGGGGGTGTCTCCAGCAGGTCCTGCGTCAGCATGGCAGTACCGCGGTTCAGCACTTGGGGGATCACGTCTCGCATCAACATGGATTGACTCCTGAGAATGACTGCGAAGCGGCAGTCGCGCACGCCCCGGGGAAGGTCGGGGCATAACGCATTCTGGCCGCTTGGCGCATTGCGTAGGCGCGAGGATGTGGTGCCTTTGGCACTGTCACGACACCGGCCAGGGTCGGCGGCGCCGGGCCGTTGGCCGATATGGCGATGGAAAGACGAGCGCGGGCAAGGCGCCCGCGCGTTCCCCGGGAAGATACCGGGTCAGAGGCTCGTTGCGAGCCGCTCGCCGTCTTCCGGCATGGCCGTCTCAGTCGGGAGCAGGAACGCGATGCCGACCTGATGGACGGAAGCCGGTCCGCGCACGGAAACAGCGGGCTGCAGTGCTGCCCCGGGAAACTGCTCGGCAATGATGGGCGGGATGTCAGCCCCTTCGCTTGCGGCATCCCATACCAGGACTGCACCTTCCTTTTTCAGCTGTTCCGGGGTCACCCACGGGTTGAATCGATACCCGCCATGCACGAACAAGGCGGACGGCCGGTCGTCGGAGTAGAACGCGGCATTGCCGGCATACCACGTATCCCCGATCACGTACTTCATCGGGGTTCCTGTCTCGGCATGCCATCTGTCTGTCACCTCCGCGGCGAGCGATCGCCCCGGGAAATGGCTGCGGTTTTCCTTGCCGGTAACCAGCGGCCGGGCGACTTGTTCCAGCGTGAACAGCAACGCCGGAAGCAGCAGCACGGCGATCCATGCCCGACCAAAGGTACGCAACCGCTGGGCCGTGAGCACCGGGCGGATCGAGGTGGCGATGAACAGTCCCACATAGCACAACAGCGGCGCGGCCCACATGACCCGCGGGGGCCTTTGCGTCATGGCCGAGAGGATCACCGAGAAGACGATCGGCCCGAAGGCCAGCGCGGCAAGATAGGCGCGGTCGAAATCGCGCGAATCCGAGGGCGATGGCGGATTGGGGTTTTTCCAGCGCCACAGCATCAGCGCGAGCAGCAGCATCGGGATCAGCGCTGCAAGCTGCGCGCCGATAAACGAGGAAAGCTTGGCCACATAATGCAGGCCGTTCGTTGCCTCAGGCGCTCGCCGCGCAACATACTCGATCGAGATGAAGCCACTGTCCACGATCCAGGCCATATGCGGCAGGAAGGTGAGCAGCGCGGTAGCTACCAGAACCCAAGGCCCCGCTTCGGCGAGGCGGCGGCGTGCCACCGGGTGCACCAGCACAAAGATGGCCATGGGGATGAGATAGGCCCCCATCGAATAGCGAGCCCATAGTCCAAGACCGGCAACGAATCCGGCCAGGCACCAGTCGCGCAGGCGGTTGTCGGTCAGTGCGCGATGCAACAGCCACCCGAACAGCGCCGCAAACGGCATCTGCAGGACAATGTCGTTGAATTCGGGGGTGGGAAAGTTGAAGTAATAGATGCCCTCGAGCAGAAGGGCGCCCAGTAGTGCCTCACGCCGGGACGCAATGCGACACCCCAACTGCCATACCGAGACGAATACGGTTCCGATGCAGACCTGTGCGGCAAGATAGCAGGCCCACAGATTCTTGCCCGGCCAGACACTCAGGGCTTCGGTGACCCACGGCCAGAGCGGGGGATCCTTCTCGTAGCCGAGTTGCCACTCATGCCCCCACGCCAGCGCCTCGATGATGTCCAGTGAAGCGTTTCTCAGCAGCAGGCTTGGCAACAGCGTCCACAGGAGCACATGGGCGAGCAGCGCGATGGCAAAAATGCTTGTGGCGGACTGCGGTTGCGCGAGTTTATTCGAGAGAAGAGGCCACTTCTGAATGGCATTCGGCAAAGGGGTGCCGACCGGCGCGGCATTGCCGCGACCTGAAAAAGCTGAAAATTCTTCCACGTCTGTCCTGGCGTCCTGCGAGGGCGCAGGGATTTGGTCTTGTATTTCGCACCGACCTCCACGATGCGACGCCATGCGGTTCCCAGACTGGCAACCGTTTTTGGCAGTGCGATTATCTCAGTACATTACAGATGATTACATAGCGCGAATGTGCGAGTTGACGCATCAAGAACAAGGTGTTAGTCGGCGCTCGAATGCCTTTGAAAGCATCACATTTCCCTTAATCCATTGCAGCAATTTGTGGGAACCAAGGGACTGGTGGGGTGGTAAACCCTAGTAGTCTAGGTTTATATACCTTTATAAAGTTTCGGCATGCCGCCCTGCGTATGAATGTGTCGTGGGCAGCCTTTGCAGCAGAGGCGAATCAGCCTGACTCCCCATGCCGGAACATCCTTCCACCGAACTTCTTTCCCGCAGCCGCCAGCCCGTCTATCTGCAGCTGGCGACCATATTCCGTCGGCAGATCGAAAGCGGCGCCTGGGCGCCCGGTGCGCAGATCCCGTCGCTCGACGCGCTGTGCCGCCAGTACGGCGTGGCGCGAATGACCATGCACCAGGCGCTGTCGATGCTCGACGAGGAGGGCATGCTGGAGCGCTCGCGCGGCCGTGGAACGTTCGTCAAGGCGGGTAGCCGCCCGCAGCGGCGCGTGTCGCTATCCACGAGCTGGGACGAGGCTGTCGCAGTCGGCGATGCCATCGATACGGAAGCCTTGGTCGAATCCCGCCGCAACGTGGCGTTGCCTGTCGACCTCGGCCTGCCGTGCAGCGCGCAGCGAGCCGCCGAATATCACTTTTTGCGGCGACTGCATCGCGCGGACGGGCGCCCGTTCGCGATGTGTGAGGTGTACATCGAAGCCGATGTCTTCGCACGCGAGCCCGATGCTTTCAGGCATGGCGCTTCGGTGCAGGTACTCGACCGCTTTCCCGGCCTGCAGGTCAGCGCGGCGCGCCAGCGCCTGACCATCGTCGCGGCCGGGGCGGAGTCCGCCGTCGGGCTCGATCTTGCCGTGGGCGCGCCAGTGGCCGAACTGCGCCGCTACGCCTGCGTCGACGATGTGATCGTCTACTACGCCCGCATCGAATTCCCAACGGAATTCGTCTGTCTCGATTTTGATCTGCTGGCCTCCTCCGGCCCGCAGTCTGATGCCAACCCGTCCTGAATCACGAAAACGACCCATGGAAACCTCCCAAGCGATGAACGGTGCCGAAAGCCTGGTCAAGACCCTGCTGGCCAGCGGCGTGGATACCTGCTTTGCCAACCCGGGCACAAGCGAGATGCACTTCGTCGCGGCGCTCGATCGCATTCCCGGCATGCGCTGCGTGCTGGGACTGTTCGAAGGCGTGGTGACCGGGGCTGCCGACGGCTATGCGCGCATGGCGGACAAGCCGGCCGCCACGCTGCTGCACTGCGGCCCGGGGCTGGCCAATGGCCTCGCCAACCTGCACAACGCGCGCCGCGCGCAGACGCCGGTGGTCAATATCATCGGCGACCAGGCCACCTACCATCGTCCGCTCGATGCGCCGCTCACCGCCGATACCGAAGGCTGGGCCCGCCCGGTTTCGGTGTGGACGCGCACGGCGACGCGCGCGGCATCGGTCGGCGCGGACGCGGCCGCAGCGGTGCAGGCCGCGCGCACTGCGCCCGGTGGTGTCGCCAGCCTGATCCTGCCGTCCGACGTGTGCTGGGACGCTGGCGGCGAAGTGGCGGCGCCGCTGCCGCCGCTGGCCGTGCCAAAGGTGGCTCCTGACGCCGTGCAGAACGCCGCGCGCGTGCTGCGCTCCGGACAGCCCACGCTGATCGTAGTGGCCGGTAGCGCACTGCGCGAAGCGCCGCTGGCTGATGCACACCGCATTGCGGCGGCCACGCAGGCAAGGCTGATCACGCCGATGTCGAACGCACGCGTGTCGCGCGGGAGAGGGCGCCTGGCAGTCGACCGTATCCCGTACTCAGGCGATGTGGCGCGTGACCGGCTCGCCGGCATCCGCCATGTGATTCTCGTCGGTGCGCAGGCGCCGGTGACGTTCTTCGCCTATCCGGGCAAGTCGCCGCGGCCTTATCCGGAAGATGCGGTCGTGCACGTACTGGCACGGGAAGAAGAAGACCTCGCGGATGCGCTGGCTCGCCTTGCCGATGAAGTGGGCGCGCGTAACGCGGTGCTGCCTGAATCCGCCGCCGTGGCGCCGTCCGACATCGCACGCGGCGCTGTCACGTCGGAAGCCGTGGCCAGGACGCTGACCGCGCTGCTGCCCGAGAACGCCATCGTGGTGGAAGAGAGTGTCAGTTTCGGGCGCGCGTTCTATCCGGGCACCGTGAACGCCGCGCCACATGACTGGCTGCAACTCACGGGCGGTGCGATCGGCGCCGGCCTGCCGCTGGCCACCGGCGCCGCGGTGGCCGCACCGGATCGCCGCGTGGTTGCGTTGCAGGCCGATGGCTCGGGCATGTACACGCTGCAGTCGCTGTGGACCATGGCGCGCGAGCAGCTCGACGTCACGGTGGTGCTGCTGGCGAACCGCAAGTACGCGATCCTGCTCGGCGAGCTGGCCGGTGTGGGCGCCAATCCGGGCAAGACCGCGCTCGACATGCTCGACATCGGCAACCCCGACCTGAACTGGGTGCAGATGGCCAACGGCATGGGTGTGGAAGGCGCGCGGGCGCACGACATGGAGACGTTTGCCGAGCTGTTCCGCATGGCCAACCAGCGCAAGGGACCGTTCCTGATCGAACTGGTGATCTGAGCGTCGGCACGCCTGGGCAAGGCGGGCTTTCCGCATTCGGGAATCCTGCCTTTGGCAGATGCGAATTGCTGCACTGCGCATAGTGCGGCAATCTGGCAGCTGTGCCATGGAAGCCCCGTGGCGGCATCATATGTGAAGGAGACACCATGCCCCAAGAAGGATCGGCAGCGGGTCCGGACAAGGTCTATGCGGACATGCTCGCCGCTGGCCAATTCCGCATCCAGCACTGCCAGGACTGCAAGAAGCACGTTTTTTTCCCGCGCAACATCTGCCCGCATTGCGGCGGTGACGCGCTCGACTGGACCGAGCCGAAGGGCACAGGCACGGTCTACTCCACCAGCGTGATCCGTCGCAAGGCCGAGGCCGGCGGCGACTACAACATCGTGCTGGTCGACCTGGATGAAGGCGTGCGCATGATGAGCCGGGTCGAAGGCATTGCGCCGACGTCCGTGCGCATCGGCATGCGCGTCAAGGCGCGCGTGGCGCCTGGCAAGGCAGATGGCGAGCCCGCTCTCGTCGTGTTCGATCCGGTGGAGGGCTAAGCAAAATGAGTCTGTCTTCTTTGCGCGGCAGCGTCGCCATCGTCGGCGTGGGCCAGGCAGGCCTGGGCGAAGCCCATGGCAAGACTGAAATGGAAATCCTGGTGGAGGCCGCCAAGGCCGCCGTGAAGGATGCGGGCATGTCGATGCGCGACATCGACGGCATTGCCACCGCCAGCGTCGGCGCCTCCATGTGGGTGATGCCGGTGGCCGAATACCTCGGCATCAAGCCGAAGTTCATCGACAGCACCATGATCGGCGGTTCGAGCTTCGTCTCGCACATGCTGCCAGCCATGATGGCGCTGGAAGCCGGCCAGTGCGATGCGGTGCTGGTCTGCTACGGCAGCAACCAGCGCACTTCCACCGTGGGCCGTGCCGGCATCGGCAAGGTGCGCGCGATGCTCGATCCGCAGCCGTACGAGAATCCGTACCAGCCGCTGAGCCCGATCACGTCCTATGCACTGGCCGCCGCACGCCACATGCATCAATACGGCACCACGCGCGAGCACCTGGCCGAAGTGGCCGTCGCCGCGCGCAAATGGGCGCAACTCAATCCGGAAGCGCAGATGCGCGATCCGCTTTCCATCGACGACGTGCTCAACGCGCGCATGGTGTCGGACCCGCTGTCCGTGCGCGACTGCTGCCTCGTGACCGACGGCGCCGGCGCCTACGTGATGGTCCGCGCCGACCGCGCCAAGGACCTGGCCAAGCCGCCGGTCTACGTGCTCGGCAACGCTACCGCGACGTGGCACCGCCAGATCTCGTGCATGCCCGACGTCACCGTCACGGCTGCGAAGGAATCCGGCGAGCGTGCATTCGCGATGGCTGGCCTCAAGCCGTCGGATGTCGACGTGGCCGAACTGTACGATGCGTTCACGATCAACACGCTGCTGTTCCTCGAAGACCTCGGCTTTTGCCCGAAGGGCGAAGGCGGGCATTTCGTCAGCGGCGGCGGCATCGCGCCGGGCGGCCGCCTGCCGGTGAACACCAACGGTGGCGGTCTGTCCTGCGTGCATCCGGGCATGTACGGTATGTTCATCACGATTGAAGCCGTACGCCAGCTACGCGGCGAATGCGGTGACCGCCAGGTCAAGGACGCGGAAGTCGCCGTGGTCCACGGCAACGGCGGCACGCTGTCGAGCCAGGCAACGGCGATCCTGGGGACGGCCGCCACGCTGTAAGGCAATCCGGGTTTAAAGGGAAGAAGGCGCAACGGCGGGGAAGTCCAATCGGATTTCCCCGCCGTTGTGTTTTTGGCGGATGCAGTAGCGCCGGCCGTCAGTCTGCGAGCCGGATGCCGAGCTCCTCGACAAAGCGCTTGTCGCTGGCAAACTGCGTTTGCGCGTACTGGCGGTACTCGGCGGTGCTCAGGTAGATGTTCGGCATCGATTCCGCCTGCAACGCCTGCTGGTAGCCAGGGTCGGACAGCGATGCCTTGAACGCGTCATGCAAAGCCTGCACGACTGCAGGCGGCATGCCCTTCGGGCCGGCCAGCCCGACCTCGGACTGGATGGCGATGTCGTAGCCCAGCTCCCTGAGCGTCGGCACCTGCGGCCAGCGCTTCAGACGCTCATTCAGCGCAACGGCGAGCAACCGCACCTTGCCGCTTTCGGCCATGGCCCCCCAGCCCGCTTCGATCATCGCGTCGACATGGCCGCCGATCAGCGCGACCAGCGCGTCTGCGCCGCCCTTGAACGGCACGAAGTTGACCTTGATGCCGGCCATCTTCGCGAGCCGTTCCGTGGCGATATGGCCCGAGGTGCCATTGCCGACCGAGGCGATGCTGAGCTTGCCTGGATTGGCGCGGGCATAGGCGATCAGGTCTTCCACACGCTTCCAGCGCGAGTCCGCGGCCACCGACACGCCATACACATAGCTGTTGAGCCCCATGATGAACGTGAAGTCGGTCAGCGCGTTGTAGGAAACGCGCTGGATATGAGGCAGCCGGAACAGCGCCGCATTGATGACCGAAATCGTGTAGCCGTCCGGCGCGGCGGTGCGCGCCATGGCGGCCGGCCCAAGCGTGCCGCCCACGCCGGGCTGGTTGACGATGACGATCGGCTGGCCGAGCCGCTTCGAAGCCGCAAGCGCCAGCGAGCGCATCTGCACATCGGTGGCGCCGCCGGCCGGATAAGGCACGATCAGCGTGACGGGTTTGGCCGGGAAGGTCTGTGCGCGTGCGGCCGGCGCCTGCAGCGCAACCGCGGCGCCGGCCAGCAGCAGGCTCGCCGGGACCAGCTTCAGGAACTGGCGGCGCGGATGTCGGAAAGTCTGGGTCATGAAAGGAAATCCTGTTTAGTCCGCCGGCCTCAGTTGACGCGGCGCGTATAGCCTTGCCAGTACGGTTCGCGCAATTCGCGCCGCAGGACCTTGCCCGATGGATTGCGCGGCAGCGCTTCGACGAAATCGATGCTCTTGGGCAGCTTGAATCCCGCCAGCCGCTCGCGCGCCCACTGCAGGATGTCCCGCGCATCGGGCGTGGTGCCGGTGTGCGGCACGACGATGGCCTTCACTGCTTCGCCCCATCGCGCGTCGGGAACACCGATCACGGCGACTTCGGCCACATGCGGATGGCCATAGATCGCGTTCTCGACTTCCGCGGGGTAGATGTTCTCGCCCCCGCTGATGATCATGTCCTTCACGCGGTCGTGGATGTAGAGGTAGCCGTCCGCATCCATGTAGCCAGCATCGCCGGTGCGCAGCCAGCCGTCGGCATCGATCGTGCGCGCGGTCTCTTCCGGCTGCTTCCAGTAGCCAGCCATGGTCTGCACGGAACGCACGATGACCTCGCCGACTTCGCGCGGCGGCACGCGCGTGCCCGCTGCATCGACCACGGCCACTTCGGCCCACGGCAGCGCCCGGCCGGCGGCGCGCAGCAGCGCGGTGTTGCCGCTCGCGTGGTCCTCCGGCATCAGCCCGGTCACGCTGCCGGTGGTCTCGGTCATGCCGTAGGTCTGCACGAAGCCGCAGCCGAACACTTCCATGCCTTCGCGCAGCAGGTCGGCCGGCATCGGCGCGGAACCATAGATCAGGTAGCGCAGGCGCGAATAGTTCACCTGCCGCGCACGCGGGTCGCGCAGCACGATCTGGATTGCCGACGGCACCAGGAACAGCTTGCTGATGCGGTCATTGGCGATGAAGTCGAGCACGCGGCGCGGATCGAAGTCGCGGACCACGATGCCCTTCGCGCCCGCCAGAAGTCCGCGCAGGCCCCAGCCGGTACCGCCGATATGGGCGACCGGCATGGCTACCAGCGAGACGTCGTCGGGCACCCAGCGCAGCCAGGCGATGTTCTCGCGCTCGGCGATGATCGCGCTGACGGTCAGGTTGCGGTGCGTGAGCATCGCCCCCTTCGGGCGGCCCGTGGTGCCCGAGGTGTAGAGCTGCAGTACCACATCGTCAGGCCGGCTCACGTGCGTGGGAGGCGTGGCCGCCTGACCATCGCGCCAGTCCTGATATGCCGGCCAGTCGGCCACGGTGGCTTCCATGGCCACCACGCCGCGCAGCGCGGGCAGCCGTGATGCGATCGACTGCGCGAGTTCCACCGATTCGCTGCCGACGAACAGCAGCGCCGCATCGCAATGGGCGGCGATGTACTCCACTTCCGGCGCAGCGAGCCGCCAGCTGACCGGCGTCATCACGACACCGGCCTTGGCCGCGCCGATCAGCAGTTCGAAATAGTGGTCGCAGTTCTTGCCCAGGTACGCGATGCGGTCACCCGGTGCCAGTCCCGCTGCCAGCAGGCCATTGGCGACGCGGTCCGTATGCATGCCGAATGCGCCGTATGTGGTTTCCCTGCCTTCGAACACATAGGCGATCTGCGTCTTCTGCACGCGCGCCAGGTGCTGCACGGCGCGCGGCAGTGTGGCCAAATGGTCCACGTTCATCAAGGTCTCCGTCCCGTGGTTCACGCTTTGGATTCGCGGCCGATATAGCCGAACAGGTAGGCCGCCACCTTGCGCATCTGGATCTCGTCCGAGCCTTCGGTGATGCGGTAGCGGCGATGGTGGCGGTAGATGTGCTCGAACGGCTTGTGCCGCGAATAGCCAATGCCGCCGTGCACCTGCATGGCCAGGTCGGCCGCTTCGCAGCACAGGCGGTTCGCGGTGTAGTTGCACATCGACACCTTGTCTGACAGCTGCTTCTCCACTTCTTTCTTCGGGATGCGGTCCATCTCCCACGCGGTCTGGCGGATAAAAGCGCGCAGCATCTGCGCACGCGTGGCCAGTTCGACCAGCGGGAACTGGATGCCCTGGTTACGCGCGAGTTCCTGCCCAAACGGCTTGCGCTCGCGCGCATAGCGCACGCTTTCGCGAATGCAGTAATCGGCTGCGCCAAGGCTCGCAGCCGCTTGCCGGATGCGGTTTTCGTGCACGAAATGCTGGGCCACCGAAAGCCCTGAACCGGTCTTGGCGAGCACCGCGTCGGCCGGCACCCACACGCCGGTGAAGCTCACGCGCGGATGATCCGTCGGCATGTTGAAGGTCCACAGGTACTCCTCCACGCGCACGCCCGCGGTGTCCGCCGGCACGAGGAACGCGGTGATGCCGCGCGCATCGCCATCCTCGCCGCTGGTGCGCGCGAACACTACGCAATGCGTGGCAGTGTGCATGCCAGTGGTCCACATCTTTTCGCCATCGATGCGCCAGCCTTCCTTGCCATCGCGCTTCTCTGGAATGGCGCGCGTCGCCATGTGCGTGGCGTCGGAGCCGTGTTCGGGCTCGGTCAGCCCGAACGCGAGCTTGACCGTTTCATCGAGCATGCCCGGGATGAAGAACGCCTTCTGCGCGTCGCTGCCGTAGTCGCGCATGACCAGCACGAATGGCTTGTTGCCGACGATCGAATGCTCGTTCTGCAAGTCGTTATGCAGGCCGAGCCCTTTGGCGGCAAGGTGTTCGCGGATCACGGCCATCCACAGGTTGCCGCCGCCTTTGCCGCCATACTCGGGCGGCAGCGCGAAGCGCAGGTGCCCCGCGCGGTCGGCACGCCGGCGCGCTTCGGCCAGCAGCGCTTCCCACTCGGGACGTGGCAGGCCCTGGTTGTCGAAATCGGTGCGTGCCCATTCGCGGCGATGGTCGAAGAACCGCTCGTTGTCGTTCTCGGCCTGCAGCGGCCGGATCTCGGCTTCGATGAAGCGGTCGAGTTCTTCGAGATAGGCGACGAGTTCTGCGGGAAGCTGGAAATCCATTTATTGCTCCATGGTTTGCAATGCCGCGCGATAGCTGCTGTAGGCAGGCTGGTCGATGGCGAGCTTGTTCAGGGTGACGGTCCACAGATGCGCGGCCAGGCCGGGCGTCTCCAGGTCGACGATGCCGGCGGCAATGGCTTCGCACAGTTGCCGGTTCAGCGCTTCGAGCGTGCCGTCGGCGCCGAGCAGCGCACGCAGGCGTTCGTGTTCGGCCGCATTGGCATCGGGTGCCAGGCGTAGTTCGCGCTCGACGATGTCGAGTACATTGGCGGCAACGCGCGCATCGAAGGCCTCGCGTCCCGACAGCTTCGGGATGGCGGCATGGCGCAGGAAGGCCGTGACCGACCGCAGCAGATCGGCGGCGTTGGGTGTGTCTCGCATCAGCGTGCTCCCTGGCGCGGCGCCAGCAGGTTCAGCAGGTCGATCTCGGTCTCGGAACTGCGCCGGCCAATGGCCGCGCGCTCCACGGTACGCGGCGCGCCGCCAGCGGGCGCCTGCGCCATGCTTTCGCAGCCGATGCCCCATTTGAGCGAGCCGAACACTTCCCAGAAATGCACGCGTGCCGCGTCGACGGTGCCGCCGCCGGCTTCATAGCCGACGAACAGGTCCTCGCGCGTGCCGAAGCCACCGACGGGCAGGGCCGTGTGCCCGAAGCGCCAGGAGTTGACGCAGAGCCAGCCGAGGTCTTCCATCGGATCGCCGAGATGGGCGAGTTCCCAGTCGAGCACGGCGCGCAGGCCGTCTTCGCCGACCATCAGGTTGCCGTTGCGGAAGTCTCCGTGGACGAGCACCTTGCGCTCGGGAGCGGGCGGCAGATTGCGCTGCAGCCACTGGAAGGCCAACTCAAAAACAGGCTTGGCAGACCCGCCAGCGCGGTGGCGCGCCAGGTAGTTCGCGACTTCTTCGGCGGCCGCGGCTTCGCGCAATGGCGGCAAATCCGCGCGCGCAATGCTGTGGATCGCCGCCAGCGCACGCCCGCACTGGTAGGCCAGCACCGTGCGCGCATGCGCCAGGGACGGATCGCGAACGATTCGTCCGCCCAGCGTTTCGCCGGCGACGAAATTCATGATGAAGCCGTCGCCGATACCGTCGGCAGGAGCGAGCTGTGCCCGCACCACCGGCACCGGTACGCCTGCGCGTGCGGCCCGGTCGAGCAAGGCGGCTTCGGTCGCCATGCCAGTGAAGCTTGCGGTGCCGGTGCCCGCAGGGCGCGCCGTTTGCGGCGGGCAGCGCCGCAGGATCATCGGTGCTGTGCCGTCTGCCCGTTCGAGGTTGAAAGACCAGGTTTCCTGGTTGGCGCCACCTGACAGGCGGCGCAGGGCACTGATGCCCGTGGCGCGCGCGTCGATGCGGCGCGCGATGCAATGCAGGCCCGAGGACAGTACGTCCTCAGCCTGCACGGGGGTTGTCTCCACGTTTGTTGTTCTCCCGAATGGCGTCAACAGCGCGACAGGAAGCGCGCCGTTGAATTCATAATCCAGATTATGTTTTTAAGACTAAAGACGCCTGTTAAGCTTGTCAACACTGGGAAAACACGGACACAGACGCCGGCCACGATGAAACAAGCCCTCACGCCCCTGGAAGGTCAGGAAGGATTCGCGGTGCCGCGCTACTCGCGCGGCAAGCGCACAACCGAGCGGTTGCTGGAAGCCGGGCGGCGCCTGCTGAAAGACCGTGCGCTCGATCAGGTACCGATCCAGGACTTCTGTGCCCATGCGGGCGTGACGACCGGCGCGTTCTATAGCCGGTTTGACGGCAAGGAGAGCTACTTTCGCGCACTGCAGACGCTGCTCGTGGCGCAGTTGCGTGAGGGGATGGCGCAGCGCGTGGCGCTGTTCGACGAAGGGCAGCAGACCCTGCGCGAGGTGGTCGAATCGCTCGCGCGCAGCAACCGCATGTGGGCGTACCGCAACGAGGGCGTGCTGCGCGCCTCGCTGATCGAGCGCGCGATCACGGGAGAAGATCCGCTCAAGCGGATGAACCAGGACTACGTGGAACTGGTGGTGCCGCGGCTGGCGCGGCTGCATGCGGCGGGCGCGTCGCCGGAACTGGAAACGCGCATCCGCTTCGCGTATCAGGCGATGGTCGGAACGCTGATCTACACGCTGGTGAACCGGTCAGGCACGTACCGGTTGTCGGATCGCAGGCTGGAAGCAGAAATGGCGCGCGCGTTCTACCTCTACATCACGCAGGAACTCGACTAGGCGTGGTCGTCGTTCCCGGCCAGCACGGGGACTGCGCTTTCATAGCCGAGCAGGCTCGCCAGCAGCGGCCACCGCTGTGCCGCCGCGCGTGCTGCCTGCAGGTCCTGCTGGTCGAAGTACCGATGCGGATCGAAGCCGGCCACCTCCTTGCCGAGGACGTCGATGTCGCTGCGAGCGAGCGCGAGCCCGCGTGCATTGGCCGGTTTCATCATTTCCCCTCGATCCACACGCCGTCTGGCGTGTGCACCATGTATCCGCTGCCGTCGCGCATGGTGACCGTGGCTTCGTTTTCGCCGACCATCTGGGTCTGGGGCAGGTCCGCCGCATACTGCGCGAGCGTCTGCGCGCCGGGCTGGAACGGGTTCTCTGCCACCAGGTTCGCCATCAGCTGCGACAGCGCCAGGTAGCTGGTCGGCGTATCGATCGTCACGGTCTTGCCGGATGGCGACTGGCCTCCGGGCAAGCCGACGAGCTTCACGCCCACCGGCACATGGATGATACGCGGCGTGGGGATCTCGCGCATGCCCGCAATCTGGTTTGCATCGCCGCGCAACGCCGCGCCGTGTTCGGGAACGAACACAATGACCGCCTTGCGCCCCGAACTGGCGACCATGTCGATGACCTTGTCCACATCGCCGAGCAGTTTCGACAGCCGCAGCGGATATGACTCCAGGCTCGACATCTTCGTGTCCGGCAAGCGGTTGCCGTCATGCAGCGTCACGGTGTTGTAGTACAGCGCCTGCGGGCCGCCGCCTTCGGCGAGCCGCTTCTTGTACCAGCGCTGCAGCACATCGAAATCACCGGCGACGGGGGAGTTGTCGAACGAACGCATTGCGACCGGCAGGCCATCGTTCGAAGGCGGCTTCACGCCCGGCACGCCAACTTCCTTTTCGATTTCCTGCAGGAAGTTGTCGAAGTGCCCGTCGTGGTTGAGCAGCATACGGGTGCTGAAGCCCGCATCGGCAAGCGCCGAGAAGATGTGGCATTCGGCCGGCGCCGAATCGTACAGATCCTTGTGCCGCGGCTGCCCGCACGCAGCGCGCAGCACGCGGATGGCTGCCGGGCCACTGTAGCTCGCGGCGGAGCTGAAGTTGGTGAACAGGAAATCGAAGCGCGACAGCAGCGGGTTGTCGCGCGCCTTGGCCACATCCAGGTCATCCCACGACAAGGAGCAGATATGGAGCACGATGATGTCGTACTGCGTATCGGGCGTCGCGGCAAGCGGGCCGAAGTGCACCGAGCGTTGGGCTTCCTGCTGCCGGAATGCATTCAGGCGCGCATCCCAGCCGGCCTCGCCGGGTGCGCCGCCGGCGGCGGCCGTTTCGGTACCGGCGATCGCCTGCTGTCCGCCGCCGACCACCGGGCCCACGGACAGCACCTGCCACAGCGGTACCAGCAACAGCGCCGCGAACACCAGCGTGGTCACGCGCACCCAGCGGTTCACCAGCAGGAAGACAACCAGCACCGCCAGCGCCGTGAGCAGCATTTCCCGGCTGACCAGCCGGCCGAGCAATTCGACCATGTACGCCGGCGTGAACGCCTGCAGGTTGGAGAGCTGCGATATCACACGTTCGAACGGCGGCAAGTTCGATTCCCAGTACAGCAGCGCGGCGCCGGCGACCACCGCCACAACTTGCCGCAGTGCCGCCAGCGCACGGTTCGGAATGCGGATGGCCAGCGCGAGCGCGAACAGGATATTGAGCAGCCATTGCGGCTCGACCCGTCCGATATGGAACAGGTAGAGCTTGACGATGAAGTAGAGGTTCCAGATTCCCATGTCGGTGTCAGTGAGGTCAGCAGGTCAGCCTCAGGGTTGCCGCGGCCCCACGCGGCCGAAGATGCCGGCGACCGAGGCGCGCGCGGCGTCGACCAGCCGCAGCAGGCCCTGATATCCCATCTCGATGACTTCCTTCAGTCCATTCAGCGGTACGTCCACGGGCTGCTCGTCGATCCAGTTGATCCACGCGTCGGCACGCCCGAACGTGCATTGGATCAGTTGCTGTTCGGCCAGCGCGTCCATGTCTTCAAAGCGCACGCCGAGATGGCGGTCCGCATTGCGCGTCACCACGGCAGGGAAGTGGTAGCTGCGCTTGCCGCGCGACAGGCATACGCCGACCTGTTCGCCTGGATCGACGCGGGTCTCCACGGGCAACATCAGGCCGAGTCCGCCTAGCGAATAGTTCTCGGTCCTGCAAGCCAGCGTGCGGCCATCGGGCAGCAGCAGCGTGGCCGGCACGCGCATGGGAATGCGGTGCGAAATCCGGACCTGCCGCGCTTCGCGCGCGACGCCAATGGCCGCGCCCAGCATCACCAGGTTGAACAATGCCCACCCCATGTTCATGATCACTGCCGAGGCCTCGAAGCTGTCGTCGAACAGCACGCGGCCCGCACCGAGCGCCAGGCCCACGACGTTCAGCGCCAGAAGCAGCACGTACGGCTTGGAGATGGTCCAGTCCAGGTAGTCTTCCTCGATCTGCCCGCCCTTGGCGGTCACGTTGAACTTGCCGAGCCGCGGGTTGACGAAAGCCATGGTGGTGGGCAGCACGATGTACCACGCGAGCACCGATTCATAGACCTCGGCCCAGAACGAATGCCGGTACCGCCCTTGCAGCCGCGAATTCGTGATGCTGGCCACCATCAGGTACGGGATCACATACGCCATGATCAGCACCGCCGAGGTGTGGATCACATGCAGCCCGAAATACAGGTAGGCAATCGGCATGGTCAGGAAGATCAGCCGCGGAATGCCGTAGAAGAAATGCAGCATGGCATTGCTGTAGCACAGCCGCTGGAACAGGTGCAGGCCTTTGCCGAACATCGGGTTGTCGATGCGGAAGATCTGCGCCATGCCGCGCGCCCAGCGGATGCGCTGGCCGATGTGCCCGGCCAGGTTTTCGGTGGCCAGGCCCGCGGCCTGCACTGTGCGCAGGTAGGCGCTGTTGTAGCCGAGCCGGTGCAGCTTGAGCGCGGTGTGCGCGTCCTCGGTCACGGTCTCGACTGCAATGCCGCCGATCTCGGTCAGCGGCGCGCGCTTGATCACCGCGCAAGAGCCGCAGAAGAACGTCGCGTTCCAGAAATCGTTGCCGTCCTGGATCAGGCCGTAGAACAGGCTGCCTTCATTGGGCACGCGGCGGAACGTGTCGAAGTTGCGCTCGAACGGGTCCGGCGAGAAGAAGTGGTGCGGGGTTTGCACCATGGCGCATTTCGGGTCGGCCAGGAACTCGCCCATCGTCATCTGCAGGAAGGAGCGTGTGGGAATGTGGTCGCAGTCGAAGATCGCCACATACTCGCCCGCCGTCCGCTTCAGCGCGGAGTTGATGTTGCCGGCCTTGGCGTGCGAGTGTTCATCGCGCGCGAGGTAGTGCACGCCCGCTTCCTCGGCGAAGGCGCGGATTTCTTCGCGGCCGCCGTCGTCGAGCACATAGACGTTCATCTTGCCGGCGGGCCAGTCCATGCTGCGCGCGGCATAGACAGTGGGCTGCAGCACGCGCAACGGTTCGTTGTAGGTCGGGATGAACACATCGACGGTGGGCCAGTCGGCAGGATCCGGCGAGAGCGCTGCCGGCCTGCGGTTCAGCGGCCAGATGGTCTGCAGATAGCCGAGGAACAGCACGATCCACGTGTAGAGTTCCGCGATCAGAAGCAGGTAGCCGAAGACGGCTTCGACGGTGGTCTCGAAGCGCAGCGTGGTCGTGACGCGCCACCAGATGTAGCGGCCCGCCATCAGCACCGATAGCGCGGCCATCGACAGCGTGGCGAGCCGGCCCGGAATGCGGCGCAGGATGAACAGGCCAATCAGGATCAGTACCACGAGCAGGAACTGGTCGCGCAGCGGCAGAGGCGTGGTGCAGAGCAGGATGCCCGAGACCGCGGCCAGCACCAGCAGGATCGGCATCAGCAGAGGGATTTGTCCGAGTGTCGGTGACAAGGCTTCCAGTCGATTGGCGATGCCGTGCCAGTCCACCTGGGGCAGACGCGCCATCAACCGGTGCCGCAGCCGCTTCACACGGAAGTAGGCCGGTTCCAGCCAGTTGCGGAACCAGCGCCGCAATGCGCTCGGTTCGGGCGCGGCCTGCGGCTGGCGGCGCTGCCGCAAATCCGCCGCGAGCGGGCGGAGCGCGCGCGGCGCGCGCAATAGCAGCCGTTGCAGCCAGATCCGAGGGCCGTGCGCGCGGCCGATCTCGAGGCGCACGTGTGCGCGCTCGCGCAGCCAGATCGCGCAGCGCAGCGGTATGTCCGGCCGGCCGGGAGGCGGGGTCCGGAACAGCAAACGCAGCCACCACAGGCCGGCGGCGGGCGCGCTGGCGGAAATGCCGAGTTCCCGGGCGAGCAGGCGGCGCAAGGCTTCCCACATGCGGGATACCGATGGCAGCGTCATGGCGCCACCACTCCGCGCGGCACGTGGCCGCCGGCCTGTCCCTTGCCGGCCCGCGCGCCGTTGAGCAGCCAGCCTGACACCCAGGACGCCAGTCCCTGCAAGTCATGCGCTGTCTGCGAATGCGGCGTACTGCGGCAGAAGCATTCGCCGCGCGCCAGCGCTTCGGGCACGCCTGCGTCCTCATGGACCTCATAGGGCAACAGTGCGTCGCCAAGTGTGGCGCGCAGCAGCACGGAGACGTCGGTGTGCAACTGGCGACCCGGCTGCAACCGCGTGACGACGTAGGCGCGCGCAATGCCACCCTCATCGAGCGCCTGACGCAGCGGCGCGAGCGTGGCGCAGCTTTCGGGCAACGATGGCAGCAGCACCAGGGCGAGGTCAGCGGCGGCCAGCGCCTGCTCCGCGAACGGCGATGGCCACGGGGCGCTGTCCACGAGTGCCACGGCATCGCCGGGCAGGTCGACGTCCTGCAACAGCCGGCGCAGCCAGTGCGGATCTTCATGCATTCGCATGGCGATATCCGCGCGCGCGGCGCGCGTGCCCGGCTCGCCCCACGGCACGAACAGCACGCCGTCGTCGCTGCGGTGGCCGCAAGCGGCCCAGTCGGCCGTGTTGGACAGGCCCTGGCGCACCGGCTCGTGCAGCCCGAAATGAAAGCCGAGCAGGCCGCGCGGGTCGCATTCGATGGCCAGCGGCGCGTGGCCATGCCAGCGCAGCAGCGAGGCCAGTTCCGCCGTGATCGTGGTGCGCCCGGCGCCGCCGACGGCTGAAATGAGGGCGATGGTCTTCATTCGCGGCCTCCCGCGATGTCGCGCCACGGCCGGCCGCGGATCACGACCGGACGCAGCTGTGCCGGCAGGCGCACGGAACGGCGCGAGCGCGGCAACCGCCAGCGCGGCAGCAGGCGCAGCAGGCGGAAGCGCCAGACCAGCCAGGTGACGGGCACGGCCAGGATCACGCCCCAGATGAAATAGCCCAGGAAGATCGCCATGATGGTCTAGCCTTGCGGTTTGATCGGAATGGAAAACGGCTGCGGCGCGCTACGCGGCCGCCGGCGCTGGCCGCCCGATGGCTGCGGCAAGATGCCGGCGGCCACCGGCTGGCTGGCCGGTGCGTCGGCACGGTCGTTCGCATGCTGGGCCAGCCAGCCGCTGTAGTCCTGTGCGGGCCGTTGTGCGATGTCGGCTTCCAGCCGCTGCAGGGTGCCAAGGATCGACTCGGTATCCCCGCAGCGCAGCTCGCCGCTGAACAATTCGGACATGGGGCGCTGGAATACGTGCTGGCAGGCAATCTCCACATTCTCGAGCCGGCACGCGAAGAAGAAGGCGTACACGCTGTTGCTGCCTGCCGTGCACAGGTCTCCGGGGTCTCGCATCAGGCATGCGCGCAGTGCATCAACGTGTGCGACTTCTGGCAGCAGCGGCAGTTCCAGCAGCACATGGGGCAGGCGTACAACGGTGCTGCGTTCAAGCGTGCTTCGCACCAGCGCAATGAACTCGGCTGCGGGCAGGTAGCCAGTCGCGACTGTGGCCATCACGGCGGACAGCGCGCTCTTGTAGTCGGGCAGGATCGGCCGCTGGAACACCTGGCCCTGCAGCGATTCAATGCGCGTCTGCATGCGCGCGAACGGCGTGTTGCGCAGGATCACCATGTTGGCGCCAAGCGTCATCATCAGCAGCTCATAGCGCTGGCGCAGCATCTCCTTGTCTTCGCGCACGACGATCTTCAGCGCCTTGCCGCCGTGGTGGCGCAGCTTGTGGACCTGCGCGGCCAGCGGCTCCAGTTCCTGCCGGTCGCCATAGTGCAGGATCACGGTCGCCGCCACGGCACCGGACGCGGCCGCCACGGCGGCGTCATTGTCGGGCACCACCTGCCATTCGGCGGGAATCCAGCGTTCGCGCAGCACCGCATCGCGGCTGACGATGACGCGGTGTTCGTCGGGCGCGAGCAGCCCGGCCGGCACGCCGTCGGCAGCATCGGCATCGCCGGTGCCCGCCATCAGGCCGTGGTCGTCCGGTGAGAAGCGCAGCGGCACGACTTCGTGCGGCAGCACGGCATCCTTGTGGCGCCAGAAGCCGACTTCCCAGACGTACTGGCCTTGCACCTGTGCCAGCCTGGCCGCGCCGGCGAAGTGACGGTGAAAGCGGACGAGTGTGGCAAGATCGAGCGTTTCCGCGCCGTCGGGCGGGGCGGCCAGCAGCAACAGGCCGCAACCCTGCGCGGCACACCATTGCGCCATCCGCGCGCCGGCATCGGCAAGGGCCGTGGCGTCGTCCCAGGGCAGGAAGGCTTCGGCACCTTCGAGCAGGATTTCACCGCCCGCTGCGCCGCATTGATCGACCATCGCCTGCATGGCCTCCAGCAACACGTCCGGGCCCGTACGGTCGGGCACGGCGCGCAGTGTGCAGACATTGGCGCGGCTGTGCAGCGTGCGGCTGCTGTCGATGTCCAGGCCGTGCTGGCGCAGCATCGCGCCGATCTCGGCGGGCTCGCGCGTGGACAGCACCGTGGTGCGCGCGCGCAGCAGTTGTGCGGCGCTCTGCCAGAACAGCGCATCGCGCGCGGGCGACGCGTCGGCGTAGACGGCATGCACCGCGCCGGGCTGCAGCGCAGCCAGCGCGGGCGGCAGCGCGTCGATGGCAAGCGCGTGGCGCGCCTGCAGCCATGGGCTGGAGGCAGCGTTGCGGGAGCGGGCTGGACGCGTATCGTTCATGCGGGCCCTCAGTAGGTGGAGTACGGCCGCACCGGCGTGGGCGGGTAGGGAACCGGTCCCTGCTGGCGCTCGAAGAAATAGCGCACGTAGGCAAAGGCGCGGTTCGGCGCGTAGTCGCGCGAGCGGTCGATGTCGAAACCCGCGCCCGCCACCCAGTGCGGCGCGAAGCGGTACTCGACGATCCCGCCGACGGTATAGCTGAAGCCGCCGCCGGAGCCGCCTTCGTACTGCGCGCCGCCGACCATCGCCTGCAGGTCGGGCCGGGTCGGGTAGATGTCCATGGACTTCTCGTAGGTGCTGGACATACCGACCGAGCCGCGCAGCCGCCACGACAGCAGGCCGCGTCGCCCGGTCCAGTCCACCGGAATCAGGAACGACAGGTATTTCTGCGGACTGTAGTAGCCGCCGTGGCCGAACGTGTAGAAGCGCTCGTTCTCGGAGTAGCGCCAGTAGTTCAGCACCACGCCGCTCGTGATGCGGTGGTCGCGCCGCACGAACACGGGAACGTCGAAGCCGGTGCGCACGGTGAACTCTTGGTTGGTGAGGACATTCGTTCCAGTGTAGACGCCGTAGCCCAGGTCGGCGAAGAGGCCGAAACGCCCCACGTCGCGCGCATATCGCGCATGGATGCCGTTGCGCACCACGTTGCCCCAGCTCTCGGCGGGCGTGACTGCGCCGGTCTGCGCATCCACGTGGCGCGGGTCGGTCGCGCCGGCGTACGACACCAGGCTGCTCGTCACGGCCCGGCGCGAGATGTCCACCGTCGCCGACGCGGGGCCCATTTCCGCGCGGTAGCGGAAGCCGCCAACCACGGTCTGCAGCGTGAAGCCGAGCGGCGTGGTGCCGATGTCGGCGCGCCAGCTGTTGTAGGCGCCGTTGAACTCGTAGCCCGCGGCCAGTGCCACCCCGCGGTCGCTCTGGCTGATCGGGCCAAGCCCGTTGTTGCCCAGCGCGCGGATCTTGCCGAAGTCGCGCGAACCGGGGAGGCTGTCGGCAGGCAGGGTGCCCGCGTCGAGCAAGACCGTGTCGGCATGGAAGAAGGAATGGCCGGTGTAGCCGTGCGGAATGCGCACATACAGCGGGATCTCGGTCGCGTTGAGGCGCGAGATACCTGGGTCGCCGGACTTGTTCGAAAACAGCACGGCGGTTGCCACCTGGCCTTCGCGGCGCGCCTCGAGCGCGCGCAGGGCGCGTTCGGCCGAAGTGCCCTCGGGCCCGGGAATCTCGTTCTCGCGCTGCTCTTGCACGCGCGCTTCGCGGTAGAGCACGGCTGCGCCATTGAAGTCGCCGCGCGACTGGGCGATGCGGCCGGCCTGCATGGTGACGTCGGAGCGCTCCGGATAGCGTTCGCGCAAGGGCATGACCACGGCCAGCGCCTCGTCCTCGCGCCGCATGGCGGTGAAGCGGCGTGCGACGGCCAGGCGTGTATCGATATCGTCCTCGGGCGTGTCGGCCAGCACCGCGCGCACTTCCTCGAGCGCCTGGTCTTCCTTGCCCTGACGTTCCAGCATCCGTGCGACCGTGAGGCGCGCATCGGCATCTTGCGGATGGGTCTTCAGCACCTCGCGCGCGGCCTGCGCGGCACCGTCGTAGTCGCCCTGGGCTTCGCGCAGGTCGGCCAGTTCCAGCAGCCAGCGCCGGTCTTTCTGCTGCGCCGCGGGCACTGCATAGAGCATCCGTTCGGCGCCTTTGAGGTCGCCGTCGGCGATGCGGCGGTCCGTGTCGCGCAGCGCCAGCCGCAGCAACTGGTCGTCGAAATCGGCACGCTGTTCCGGCGTGATGCCGGGCAAGGCGCTGGACGCTGCAACCCAGGCGCGCAGTTCGTCGTCGCGCTCGGCCGACGCGAGCAGCTCGCCATAGCGGATGCGCACGTCGATGGCCGGGTCCTGCGGATGCGCGTCAAGCCAGTCGCGCACCAGCTTGAGACCGGTGTCGGGCTGGCCGATCGCGATCCACTCGCGCCCGATGGAGGCCAGCATCTGCGGATCGTCGCGCGCGGCTTCTGCGGCGGCACGCAGTTTGTCTTCCGCTTCCTGTTCGCGTCCAGCGGCGATAAGCTGGCGCACCTCGCGCAACAGCCGCTGCGCCTGCAGGTTTCCCGCGAGGCGCCGCATGGAATCGGAACGCTCCGCTTCCGGCACACCGGCCAGCACGCTGCTGGCGGCATCGATATCGTCGACCGAATTCAGGTACAGCGCGGTGGCGTAGCGCATTTCGCTCGTGGGCGACGCGGCCATGCCGTCTTCCATCACGCGGCGGCCCAGCACGGGCAGCGCGAGGTCGCGATAGGCGCGTGCGAGCGTGAAGCGTGTCCACGGATCGTTGGGCGCGAGCCGGATCGATTCCTCGAGCCGGGCGAGCGCCGGGCTCTGCTTGTGCTGCGCGAGCAGCTGTTCGCCCTGCAGCGACAGCAAGTCCGCGCGCAAGCTGCGCAGCTCGTCCGCCGAGCCTTTCAACCGGCTCCCGGTGCTCGCGATCAAGGGTCCGACTTCGTCGCTGCGCTGGCTGTCGTTGAGCAGCTTGACCAGCGTGCGCAGCGTGCCGATATCGGGTTCGGGTCCTGCCAGCGTTTCGCGCAGCAGCGCCTCGGCTTCGGGCAGCTTGTTCTGCGCGATCAGCGCATCGGCCAGCACGCCGCGTGCATTGGCATTGCCGGGCTGCAACGCGAGGGCTTCGCGTGCGAGGGCTTCGCCCTGCGCAGGCTTGCCCTGGGCATTCGCTTCACGCGCCTTGGCCACCGTGCCCCAGAACGTGGCCGTGTCCTTCAGGCTGTGCCACTTGCCACGGTTGCCGGTGTCGAGCTGCTCTGCACGCGCGAACAGTTCGCGCGCTTCGTCGTGGCGGCCCTGGCGCAATCGCACGAGCCCCAGGTTGCCGAGCGTCTCGCCATCGTTGCGGCGCTTGCGGTTGGCGCGTTCCAGCGCGGTTTCGGCTTCACGCACGTTGCCGCGTGCAAGCTGCTGTTCGCCACGGCGCCGCGCCTGCGTGGCCGGGCTGGCGGCGCCACCCTTCCTGGCGAGTTCCGCGAGCGTCTGCTGGGCGGAGGTGTCGTCGGGCACTTCCTTCACATAGAGCTCGAACCACTTGTAGTACGCCGGGTCGTCGCTGACGCCGTACAGCGTGCGCCGCCACATCTCCAGCGCCGACTTGCGGTCGCCGTCAGGCCGCTGGACGATGCCGTACAGGATCGCCAGTCCTTCCTGGCGCGTGGCTTCGCGGTCGGTCAGCAGGCTGGCCAGCGCCATGGCCAGGCGCAGGTCATCGGGGTTCTGGCGCACGCGCGCGCGCAACTCGGCAATGGTGGCCGTGCGGCCGGCCGGTGTGCCGGCCATGATGCGGTAGTAGTCGACAGCGAGGTCGCCGCGCGGTGCGCCACGCGGAAACAGCTGCCTGAGCCGCGCGATGGCCTCCTCGGACTTGCCGGCGCGCGCGAGCAGCCGGATGCGGGCCATCTCCTGCTTGTCGCGCGTGGCAATGCGATAGGCGTCTTCCAGCTCCAGCGTGGCCGGGTGGTTCGGTGCGCGCTGGCGCAGCTTGCGCAGGATCTTGTCCGCTTCGAGCGGCCGGTTCGAGCGTAACTCGATCAGGCCGAGCAGCATCAGTGCATCCGGCTGGTTCGGATCGATCAGCAGCGCCTTGTCCAGGATGCCGCGTGCGATGTCGGTACGGTTCTTGGCTTCCCACATGCGCGCCGCAGCCAGCAACTGGGCCATCTCCGGCGACGGCTTCTCTGCCTGCTGCGCCATGGCGGGCACCGCCAGCGCGCTGGCAACGGCGAGCACGAGGGGCGTCAGCGCGCGGGACATCCGGTCTTCCAGGCTGGCAGCAGGGCGCCGTCCCCTGCAAAGTGGTAGAGGCCGTCCAGGTGGCCGAGGCCGAACAGGGCAAGCGCCTGGCTGTAGTAGCCGAGCGGCTCGCGTGCGGCCATTTCGCGCGTGCGCTGCGCCTGCGCGCGCGCCTGGTCGGTGCGGCCGAGCGCGGCCAGGTACGGTGCGACTGCCGCCGAGAAGCCGGCATTGCCGGAATTGGGGCCTGGCTGACCGGTCTGCGTGTCGACGCGTTCAGGCGGATACCCGTGGGCCGCGACGTAGTCCGCCAGCGGCATGAACTGCTGCAGTATGCGGGCTCGCTGCGGATCGTCGGCGGCAAGCGTGCCCGCCCACAGATAGACGCGGATCGCGTTGTAGGCGCTTTCGGCCTTGGTTTTGGTATCGGGCAGGAAGCCGCGGCTGTTGTCGTACTCGGCCCAGTCTGGTGAGAAGCCGCGCGGTGCGGTTTCCAGGATGACCTTCGACGAGCTGGCCACAAGCTGGTCCCAGCCAGACTCTTTCGCCAGCAACGCCGCGAGGCGCCGCATGACCTGCAGCGGCACATAGCTCGGATTCACGCGCCAGCGGCCTTCACTCAGCGAAAAGCCGACCGGGCCGGGCAGCACGGTACGGCCCAGGCCGCGCATGGCCGCCGTTTCTTCACGCATGATGCGCCGCGCCGTCAGCGTGCCGAGCGCGGTGAAGCGCCGCTCGTTCCACAGGCGGCCCGCTTCCAGCAGCGTGTAGGCGATCCACAGGTCGGCGTCGGAAGCGGAGTTGGTGTCGATCACGCCCCAGGTCTCCTTGCCGTCCTTGGCCTTGTCGGCGGGAATACGGCCCCAGATCCAGGCGGGCAGATGCGCGATGAGATCGCCCTGCGCAAGGTTGTTCTCGGTCCACGCGAGCAGCTTGTCGAACGTGGCGCGGTCGTTCGCCACCAGCGCGAAGAACAGGCCATAGGCCTGCCCTTCGGACACGGTGACCTTGTCGTCGGTGCTCGCGTCGATCACGCGCCCGTCGGCGCTGATCAGCGTGCGTTTGAAGGTGTCCCAGTCGGTCCAGGCGCACGTGGCGGCATGCGCGGGCGCGGCCGCCATGCAGGCGCACGCAAGCGCGCCGGCCGCGAGCCACCTGGTCAGACCCGGCAAGGCGCGCCACATGTCAGCCTCCGTTGCGCCGTGCCGCGAGCTTGCCCAGCGTCCAGAACAGCGACAGCGCTACGACCAGCCCGGCGAGCAGGCCAGCAATGGCCATCAGGCTCGGGAACGCCGATACCCGGATCCAGACGCGCGCATACCATGGCAGGTCGCCGACGTAATAGCGCTCGCCCAGCCGTAGCCCGTCGACCTGGTCGTGGCGTACCACGGTCAGGTCGCCGCGCATCTGCGCGACCTTGCCGGGATTTTCCAGGGAGTCGAGCAGGTCTGCGACGCGACCGTCTTCGGTTGCGGTCAGCGCCACCACGCTGTTGCCTTCGGCATAGGGTGACTGGAAGCCCACCAGCGCCGCCAGTGGACCGTCGGCCGTCAGGATGGCGCGCCCGGTTGGCGTGATCGGATCCTCCTCGACGCCGCTGAGCCAGTTGGACCAGGCATGGCTGCGCTGGTCGCGCAGCGTGATCTCGGTGCGGCCGCGTTCGATCAGCATCGGCAGCGACTTGCCCCATTTGCCGAGCACGCCTGCTGCGCTGCCCGTGCCCACGATTAGCAGGTTACGTCCACGCACGCTGTCGATCTGCGCAGCGGGCACCACCGCTACGCGCAGCGACGGCAGGCCGGTCCACTTGCCCATGTGGCCGAGCAGCGTGAGCAAGGCTTCCTGGTCGAGTGCCGTGGGCGCGTCGGGCATGACGACTGCGGTGTCGGCCAGGTCGGCCAGCCGCGTGAACGGATAGCCGCTGTTGGCGAAGAACGCGAGATTGGGCAGGCCGGTGTAGTGCGAGAAGCGGCTGAAATCGATGCTCGAATCGGGATCGATCGCGGCGCGCGCCACGTTCGTGGCGGTCGACGTGCACAGCCCGGTCTTCTGCGAATCGATGTGGAAGCTGACCTGCATCTGGTTGTTGCTGCCGACGCGGAAGGCCGGGATGCCGATCAGGTTCTCAGCCGACACGCTGCTGCCCGACAGCAGCGGAACGCTGACCAGGTTCTGGTCATCCTTCATCGCAAGCGGCTTGAGCCGGTACGAGCGCACGAGCTGGTCGTTGATGTCGATGCTGATCACCGAATCGTTGTACGTCGGCGGCGCGGTGTAGCGGTAGCGCACGTTCAGCGGCACGTTGCTGCGCGTCCAGTCGTACAGATCCGCCGGCACGCGCAGGTTCACGCGGATCGGGTTCGGGTTGTAGCCTGCCACCTGGAGCTGCTGCGGGTCGGACACCAGTTCCTTGAACAGGATCGGACGGTCCGTCGGCGCCCAAGCAGGTGCGTCGTAAGGCTGGCGCGGGCTGCCGATATCCACGGACTGCACTTGCGAGCTGCTGCCGGCCATCGCCGTCTTGCTCAGCACGACGCCGTTGGCCGCGGTCTGCAGTTCCTGGGGGGTGCGGCCCGCAATGACCAGCAGCTTGCGGTGGGGACTGGCGGGGTTGGGCATGACGCTGACCGACGGCCCCTTGATTTCCGGTAGCGCGATGCCGGCAGGCAGGTCCCCTGGCAGCACGAAGGCAATCGAGTCGGCATCCGCCGGCGCGCTGCGTGCCACCGGGAAGCGCGCTTCCCGGTACGACGCGAGCGCGCCCAGCCACGACGCCACCAGGCCGGCCGCGCGCAGCGTCGCGGCGTCGGCATTGGCCGGCAGCACGAACGGCACGGTCACGCGCCGGTTATCGCGCCGGTCGAAGAACGGCGCCGGCAGCAGGGCAAGGCTGTCCGGCAGCGTCATATGCGCCTTGCTCAGCGTCAGCGTGGTGGCCGGACTGATATCGGCCCACAGGCTGGAGTGCAGCGGATCCTCGCAATGATCCATCGTGTAGTGCGCGATCAGCTGCACCGTCAGATGGTTGAAGTCGGTAAAGAAGCGTGGGTCCAGGTCGATCTCGCGCGTGACCAGGCGGCCGGCCTCCTTTTCCTCCAGCGGCACGGTGGCGATCACCTCGTCATTGAGCGTGATCTTGATATGCGACAGCGGGAAGATCAGCGCCGGCGAATACGTGAATACCAGCTTGAGCCTGGCCGCGGTGACGACTTCATCGAGCCGCACGCCGACATCGAGCGAGCGGTCATCATCGACGCCGCGAAGCGCAATCGGGCCATACGAGCCCATCTGGCGCAGGGTCAGGACCTGAGTGCTTGTTGCTGTCGGCAACGCCGGCGGTGCTTCGGCCGGCTGTGCCGGGGCCGCTGCGGCGCTCGCGGACGTGGCGGCGGGAGTGGGCGCGGCCAGAACGCCGTGCCATGGCCAGGTCGGCGCGGCCAGCATCATCAGGGCGAGGCTGGCAGATAGCAGGCGGCGGCGGGGTGTCGGGGCGTACGCTGAGCGGGGCATGGCGGAAGGCCTTTTCCTGTTCATGCGAACGGTGGGGGCATCGCCTGTTGGCGCGTCAGCGTTCCGCCGCCGTTCAATTCGGTGATTCCGGGCAGTCGGGTTCGCCGGCCGGGATGACAAGACCAGCCGTTCAACGGTTCGGCTGAGTGTAGACCCAATGCTTCGCCTGATGCACATGAGAGGTGCTTTTCTCGAAAACATTCATGTCCGCTGCCCAAAAAGTAAAACGAGCGGTCGGCAGAAAGCGCTACAAAAAGTGATGATTATTCCATAACCATCAAAATGGTTGTCGATTTATGTGATTTTTGCATCTCATTCAATGGGGTGCCACAGCATTCCGGCAGCGCAGCGAAGGCGCCCTCCGGTCAGGCGCCGGCTATGCCTGCGAGACAGCGGCGCCTGCCAGGCACGACATCCAATCCCCGCATAGCGTCCTCCCAGCGTCCCGAAAATTCATCATTCATCCAACTCATATATATGAGCTAGTTGACATGGACTAATCCCTCTCCTAACATGACTTCCACACACCGACCCACAACCGAGGAGACAACAATGATTCATGTCGTGCTGCATGACGCCAAGGACACCGTCGCGGTGGCCGTGGTGGAGGGCATCCAGGCGGGCACAAAGCTCAATGCGTGGATCATGGATGAGGACAAGATCGTCACGGTGACGGCGCTGCAGCCGATTCCCATCGGCCACAAGGTGGCGCTGTGCGACATGGCGCCCAATGACACCGTCTTCAAGTACGGCATCGACATTGGCAAGGTGGTGGCCCCGATCAAGGCCGGCGAACACGCCCACGTCCACAACATCAAGACCAAGCGCTGGTAATCCGCCGCGCCGCTGTCACCCCATCCATCTGATCCCCATTCCATATTCGAGGACCACGCCATGTCCGTGATCGACCAAAACACCACCTTCTGGGGCTACCGCCGCGACAATGGCCGCGTTGGTGTGCGCAACCACGTCATCATCCTGCCGCTGGACGACCTGTCCAATGCCGCCGCCGAAGCCGTGGCCGCCTCCATCAAGGGCACCATGGCGATTCCGCACCCGTATGGCCGCCTGCAGTTCGGGCCGGACCTGGACCTGCACTTCCGCACGCTGATCGGTGCGGGCAGCAACCCGAACGTCGCCGCGGTGGTGGTGATCGGCATCGAAGACGGCTGGACCAAGCGTGTCGTCGACGGCATTGCCAAGACCGGCAAGCCCGTGGTCGGCTTCGGCATTGAAGGCCACGGCGATCACGAGACCATCATGCGCGCCTCGAAGGCGGCCAAGGAATACGTGCAGTACGCGACCGCGCTGCATCGCGTCGAATGCCCGATCAGCGAACTGTGGGTATCGACCAAGTGCGGCGAGTCCGATACCACGTCCGGCTGCGGCGCCAACCCGACGGTCGGCAATGCGTTTGACAAGCTGCATCCGCTCGGCACGACGCTGGTGTTCGGCGAGACGTCGGAACTGACCGGCGGCGAGCACATCGTCGCGGCACGCTGCGCCAATGACACGGTGCGCCACGAGTTCATGGCGATGTTCGAGCGCTACCAGGGCATGATCGACCGCTGGAAGACCTCGGACCTGTCGGAATCCCAGCCGACCAAGGGCAATATCGCGGGCGGCCTGACCACCATCGAAGAGAAGGCGCTCGGCAATATCCAGAAGATCGGCAAGAAATGCACGGTCGACGGTGTGCTCGACAAAGCCGAGGAGCCGACCCATCCGGGCCTGTGGTTCATGGATTCGTCGTCCGCCGCGGCTGAAATGGTGACGCTGTGCGCGGCCGCCGGATACGTGGTGCATTTCTTCCCGACCGGCCAGGGCAACGTGATCGGCAACCCGATCGTGCCGGTCATCAAGCTCTGCGCCAATCCGCGCACGGTGCGGCTGATGAGCGAGCACATGGACGTCGATTGTTCAGGCTTGCTGCAACGCGAACAGACGCTCGACCAGACCGGCGACAAGCTGCTCGAGTGCATGCTGGCCACGGCCAACGGGCGCTGGACCGCGGCCGAGGCGCTCGGCCACCGCGAATTCGTGCTGACGCGCATCCACGAGTCCGCATGATGAAGCGCATCTGCATCAGCGAGTTCATGGACCCGGCCGCGGTGCAGGCGCTCACGCCCGGCTTCGACGTGTGCTACGAGCCGGGCTGGGTGGATCGCCGCGACGCGCTGCTGGACGCGCTGGCTGGTGCGGATGCGCTGATCGTGCGCAACCGCACCCAGGTCGACGCGGCGTTGCTGGAACGGGCGCCTGCGCTGCGTGTGGTCGGCCGGCTTGGCGTGGGGCTCGACAATATCGATGTCGCAGCGTGCCGTGACCGCGGTATTCGCGTGATTCCGGCGAGCGGCGCGAATGCGCGATCCGTTGCCGAGTACGTGGTGACCACGGCGGCGCTGCTGCTGCGTGGCGCGTATCTCGGCAGCGCCGAGGTAGCCGGCGGCAAGTGGCCGCGTGCCCGCTTGTCGGAAGGGCGCGAGGCCTTGGGCAAGACGCTGGGCCTGATTGGCTTCGGCGATATCGGCCGGCAGGCCGCCGCGCTCGCGCAGGCGTTCGGCATGCGAGTGGTCGCGCATGATCCGATGCTTGCACCAGACGATCCGGTCTGGGCCGCTACCGGCGTGGAGGGCACAACGCTGGAAGCCTTGCTGGCGCAATCCGATGCGGTGAGCCTGCATGTTCCGCTGGTGACCGCGACGCGGCACCTGATGAACGCACAGCGCATTGCCGCGATGAAGCGGGGCGCCGTGCTGATCAACACGGCGCGTGGCGGCGTGGTGGACGAGGGCGCGCTGGCTGGCGCCTTGCTCGAAGGGCACCTTGGTGGCGCGGCGCTGGACGTGTTCGAAGCCGAGCCGCTGACCGCGGACAGCGTGCTCGCAGACGCGCCGAACCTGGTGCTGACTCCGCATATCGGCGGCGTCACGCGTGAGGCCAATGCGCGCGTGTCGATGATGATTGCCGAGCAGGTGCGGCAAACGCTGGAGGCGCTGCCATGAGCCGTATCCCGATGGAGAAGCTGGAAACATTGGCCCGATCCGCTTTGCGGAGGGCCGGTGCGAGCCAATTGCAGTCGCACGCCACAGCCGCGGCGCTGGTGCGGGCCGATGCCATGGGACTTGCCTCCCATGGCGTATCGCGCGTGCCGATGTATGTCGGACACCTGAGGCACGATCGCGTGGACGGACAAGCGGTGCCGGCCGTGCGCAGTACGCGCGCCAGCGCCGTGCTGGTGGATGCGGCTTGCGGGTTTGCGTTCCCGGCGTGTGAGCTGGCGATCGCCGAGGCCATGCGCCGCGCGCGAGAGACCGGCGTCGGCGTCGGCGCGGTCACCAACAGCCATCACTTCGGCGCCGCTGGCTTGCCGCTCGATACCGTGGCCCGTGCCGGCATGGTCGGCATTGCCATGGGCAATTCGCCTGCGGCGATGCCGGCGTGGGGCGGCAAGCGCGCGCTGTTCGGCACCAATCCGATTGCCGCGGCATTTCCACGGCGGGGGCAGCTGCCGGTCCTGATCGACCTTTCCCTGTCCGAGGTCGCGCGCGGCAAGATCATGGTCGCGGCCAAGCAGGGCAAGCCCATCCCGCCTGGCTGGGCGCTCGACGAGCACGGGCAGCCGACCACCGACGCGCAGGCCGCGCTGCGCGGCTCGATGCTGCCGGCCGGCGGCGTCAAGGGCGCGATGCTGGCCCTGATGGTCGAACTGCTGGTGACCACGCTTGCCGGCGCGCAGTTCGGCGCCGAGGCCGATTCGTTCTTCACGGACGCCGGCAACCGGCCGCGCATCGGTCAACTGTTCCTTGTGCTCGACCCGGGCGCCTTCGCGGGCTCGGACGTGTATGGCGAGCGGGTCGAATCGCTGCTGCAGACGATGCTCGACGACACGGGCACGCGGCTGCCAGGTGCGCGGCGCTATGCGCTGCAAGCCGAGGCGCAAGACCGCGGCATCGAAATACCGGAAGCGCAGCTTGCAGAACTGCTGTCGCTTGCGGGCGAGGAGGTGAAGGCATAGCAGTCATTCCACAACGAAGACGGACCCGCTAGTCGACAAAAAAAGCGGGCCGGCGACCCCAAACGGAGACACACCATGCATCGAGGCTTGATTCGCCCGGCGCTCAGGCTTGCCGCCCGCGCGCTTGTTGCATTGTCCGCAGTTTCGACGTTCGCCTGGCTGGCCGCATCGCCGGCAGCAGCACAGGCAAGCGGCCCGGCGCCGGCCGCCAGTGACTACCCGAGCAAGCCGATCCGCTACGTCGTGCCGTTCTCGGCCGGCGGGCTGACGGACATCATGGCGCGGCTGGTGGGCCAGCAGCTCGCGGAGGAATGGAAGAAGCCCATCGTCGTCGACAACAAGCCCGGTGGCAATGCCAATATCGGTGCCGATCAGGTGGCCAAGTCGCCTGCCGACGGCTACACGTGGCTCGCTGTCACCTTGACCCACGCGTCCAACGTAACCTTGTTCCCGAAGCTGCCGTTCAGCATGCAGAAGGACCTGGTGCCCGTGGCGCGCATTGCGTCGTCGCCGATGCTCGTTGTGGTGCCCACTAATTCGCCGATCAAGTCGATGAAGGACCTGGCTGCCGCAGCCCAGAAGGCTCGGCTCAATGCCGGCTCGAGCGGCAACGGCACGCCGCCGCATCTGACGCTCGCGCTGTTTGAAAGCCAGACCCGCACCAACCTGACCCACGTGCCGTACAAGGGCGGCGCCCCGTCGATGACGGACCTGATCGGCGGGCAGCTCGATGTGGTGTTCTCCAATTTCCCCGAATCGATCGCCTACGTGAAGGGCGGCAAGCTGCGCGCGATAGCGGTGACAACACGCGAGCGGCATCCGCAATTGCCCGATGTGCCCACGGTGGCCGAGGCCGGGTTTCCGGACCTGATTGTCGAGAACTGGACGGGCCTGATGATGCCGACAGGCACACCGCGGCCGATCGTGGAGAAGGTGACGGCGTCGGTCGGACGCTTGCTCCAGACCGATGGCATGCGTGAGCGCATCGTGGCGGCGGGCTTCACGCCGGCACCGCAGAGCCCGCCGTTCAACGAGTATTTCAATACCGAAGTGACGCGCTGGGCGAAGCTGATCGAGGAGAAGCACATCCGCGTCGAGTAGCGCGGATAGCAAGGTTGGATCGCGAAGGAGCGCCGGCGCATGGGGTTCGCGCCGGTGACCGGCGTGACACGGCGGCAGGAAATTGCTTTGATATGATCCGGCCTATCTAAGGAATTGCATCTCAGGGGATCCTCAACGTGGGCGCGAGATTCGAAGCGGGCAGCGCCATCGGCGGTGTCCTGTACAAGGATGTGAAGCAGGCGATACTCGCTGCGCTGGCAGACGGGGAATGGAAGCCAGGCGAGGTTATCCCGTCCGAACGCAAGCTGATCGAACGCTTCGGTGTGTCGATTGGAACGCTGCGCAAGGCGATCGACGAACTTGTGGCGGAGAACATCCTGATCCGCCATCAGGGCCGCGGCACGTTCGTGGCTACCCATCGGCTGGAAGACCATTTCTTTCGCTTCTTCCGCATCGTCCGGCAGGACGGGCATCGCGAGTATCCGACCGTGCAGCTTGCGCGGTTCCGGCGGGCAAAGGCCGACAAGGAAGAGGCCGCCGCGCTGGGCCTGGCGGTCGGCGAAGCGGTGTTTCGGTTCACCAATGTGCTTTCGCTCGAAGGCAAGCCGGTCATGATCGACGCTATCACGGTGCCGGAAGAGCGGTTCAAGACGCTCTCCGAAAAGCAACTGCGCGAGCGCCCCAATACGCTCTACAACTTCTACCAGGACGCGTTCGGCATCAACATCATCCGCACCGAGGAGCGCCTGCGTTCGGCGCTCGCCGACGAGGATGACGAGGCCTTGCTCGGCGTGCCGGTCGGCAGCCCGCTGCTGAAGATCCTGAGGGTGGCATCGTCGTATCACGATGAACGCGTCGAGTACCGCGTGTCGCGGCTCGATACCACCGGCCATGAGTTCGTGCTGTCGCAGCCCTGAGACGCTGAGCGCCGAACCCTGAACCTGAAATGCAGCGCGGCGAACGCGAACCGGACTGGGTCCGGCTCAGGTTCGCCGCGCTGGATGACGCTCCTGCAAGACTGCGGGAGCGTCGGTCTGACTACGCTGGCCTCAGGCCGCGGTTTCCATCACTTCGCCGAAACGCTGCAGGTGGTAGTCGCTGTCGCCAAGCAGCTGGTCGAGCATGGTCAGGCGCTTGAAGTAATCGCCCACGGACAGCTCATCGGTCATGCCCATGCCGCCGTGCAGCTGCACGGCCTGCTGGCCGACGTAGCGGCCGGCGCGCGCCAGCGTGACCTTGGCCGCCGACAGCATGCGGCGGCGGCGTGCCGGATCGGTTTCGTCCAGCGCCTGCACTGCCACGTAGGCCATCGACAGCGCCAGCTCCTTCTGCACGAGCATGTCAGCCATGCGGTGCTGCAGCGCCTGGAAGGCTGCCAGCGGCTTGCCGAACTGTTGGCGCGTGCCCAAGTATTCGCCGGTGATCTCGATCAGCTTTTCCATCGCACCCGCGCCTTCCGCGCACAGCGCGGCCACGCCGTGCTCCATGCCCAGGCCCAGCGCTGCCAGGCCGTCGGCCGGCTGGCCCACCAGGGCGTCGGTGCTCACGGTGACGTTCTGCAGCGACAGGTCGGCGGCGCGCAAGCCGTCGATAGTCGGGTAGCCGGTCACGGTCAGGCCGGCGCTGTCGCGCGGCACCAGGAACAGTGCGACGTCATTGCTACCGGCAATGCGCGCGGTCAGCAGGTAGGCATCGGCCGAAGCACCATGCCAGACCAGGCTCTTGGTGCCGTTCAGCACGTAGCCGCTGCCGCTGCGCTCGGCGCTGGCGCGGGCGGTCTCGGGGCGATAGCGCGTGGTCGGCTCCAGGTAGGCGAGGGTGACGATGCGCTCGCCGCTGGCGATTGCCGGCAGCCATTCTTCCTTCTGCTGCTGGCTGCCGTAGGCCGACAGGATCGCCGCCGACATCACGCCGCTCGGCGTGACCGGTTCCAGCACCAGGCCGCGGCCCAGTTCACGCTGCACCACGAGCTGGCTCGCGGCGCCTTCGCCGAAGCCGCCGAAGTCGGCCGGCACGGTCAGGCCCAGCACGCCCATTTCGGCCAGCTTGTTCCACAGGTTGCGGTCCAGCGCTTCGCCGGCGCGCGAGCTCTTGCGGCGCGCGTCGAAGGTGTATTCGGTATCGATGAAGCGGCGCAGGCTGTCCGCCAGCATCTGCTGCTCTTCGCTGTAGGTGAAGTCCATGTCTGCTATCCCTTCAGAAACCCAGGATCATCTTGGAGATGATGTTCTTCTGCACTTCGGTGGCGCCGCCGTAAATGGAGGTCTTGCGCATGTCGTAGTAGGTCGACGATGCGGACGAAGCCCACGCCGGACCCGACACCGGCTCCTCGACACCGGGCTCCAGCCACTCGGGCGAGTACGGCCACGCGTTGGGGCCAGCCACTTCCATCATCAGCATGGCCAGGTCCTGCTGGATTTCCGAGCCGCGGATCTTGACGATCGAGGCCTCGGGACCGGGCTGGCCGCCCGATTGCGTGGCCACGCGCAGCAGCAGCATTTCGAGCGCCATGATGTCCATCTCGATGCGCGAGATCTTGTCGCGCATGCGCACGTCCTCGATCAGCGGACGGCCGGCGCCATCCGTGGCCTGGGCCGCGTAGTGCTTGAGCTGGCGCAGTTCGCGGTGGCAATGGCCGATGCCGGCAATGCCGGTACGCTCATGGCCGAGCAGGTACTTGGCGTAGGTCCAGGCCTTGTTCTCTTCGCCGAGCAGGTTCTCGACGGGGACTTCTACGTCCTCGAACCAGGTCTCGTTGACGTCGTGGCCGCCGTCGAGCGTCTTGATCGGGCGCACGGTCACGCCGGGCGACTTCATGTCGATCAGCAGCATCGAGATGCCTTCCTGGGCCTTGGCTTCCGGGTCGGTGCGGACCAGGCAGAAGATCCAGTCGGCGAAGTGGGCCATGGTGGTCCATGTCTTCTGGCCATTGACGATGTACTTGTCGCCCTTGCGCACCGCGCGGGTCTTGAGCGAGGCCAGGTCAGAACCGGAGCCCGGCTCGGAATAGCCCTGGCACCAGAAGTCTTCGACATTGGGGATGCGCGGCAGGAAGCGTTCCTTGTGCGCCTGGCTGGCATATTTCATCAGCACGGGGCCGATCATGGTCAGGCCGAACGGCAGCATGCGCGGTGCGCCGGCGCGCAGGGTCTCGATCTCGAAGATCAGGCGCTGCAGCGCGTTCCAGCCCGTGCCGCCCCATTCCTTGGGCCACGTCGGCGCGCCCCAGCCGTGCGCGGTCAGGATGCGGTGCCAGCGGACATAGTCGTCCTTCTCGACGCGCTGGTGGTTCAGCACCTTGTTGCGGATGTCCTCCGGCAGATTGGCCTGGACGAACGCCCGGACTTCCTCGCGGAAGGCCTGTTCCTCAGCGGTAAAACGCAAATCCATCTGAATGTCCCCTGTGGTACGCGGGCCGCATGGCGTATGCGCGGCGGCCCTTCACTGTGCTGGCCGATTGTATGAGCGCCTTGCCGTTCGGTTCTTCATCAATGGCAAAGGTGTCCTTCGTACCGGCGGAACTGTTGCACGGGGCGCGGCCGCGCCGAAGGCGGCCTTAGCGAATTCCAAATGGCTTAGCCGGGATACATGGCGCAAACTTCTTCACCTGCGTTAAGTGCGTTGCAGTGCATTCCCCGACGCATTCGCCGTATCAACTCCTGACCGAGCAGCGAGCATCATGTCTTCCTTCCGCCCCGAGTTCATCCACGACCTTCCCCGCCATTGGGCCACGCAGACGCCGCAGGCGCCGTGCCTGCACGAGAGCGGTACCGTGATCAGTTACGGCGAGCTGTGGCGCCGCATCGAGACCACGCGGGACTGGCTGGCCGCGCAGGGCGTGGGCGAGGGCGACCGCGTGATCGTGGTCGGCGAGAACTGCAACGAGATGATCGCCACGATGTTCGCCTGCAGCACGCTGCACGCATGGCCGATCCAGGTCAACGCGCGCCTGTCGGCGCGCGAGATCGACAACATCCGCGACCATGCGCAGCCGGTGCTGGTACTGTTCACGGGGCACGTTTCCGATGTCGCTGCCGCGCACGGCCGGCGGCTCGACGCCAAGGCGACGGGTTGTCCGGTCCATGCGGACGGCATGACCGTGGTGCGGGCCGAGACCACGCCGGACCGCGTGCCCGCAGACCAGGCGCGCAAGGTGGCCACGCTGATCTATACGTCGGGCACCACCGGCGCGCCGAAGGGCGTGATGGTGCCGCACGAAGGCCTCACGCATTTCGCGCGCATTTCCGCGACCTCGCGCAACATGGGCCCGGCCGATGTCGCGTACGGCGCGCTGCCGATGTCGCATATCTTCGGCATTGCCACGGTGCTGCTGGCGACGCTGTACGGCGGCGCGAGCCTCTTCGTGCGGCCCCGCTTCGATGCGGACGAGGTGTTCGACGCGCTGGAGTCGCCGGGCGTCACCATCCTGCAGGGCGTACCCACGATGTTCACGCGCATCATGGCGGTCGCGCAGCAGCGCGAGCGCAAGGCCTATCCGGGCCTGCGCTATCTGTACACCGGCGGCGCGCCGCTGGATCCGACCCTCAAGGGCGACGTGGAAGCGTACTTCGGCCAGCCGCTGCACCATGGCTATGGCATCACCGAGTACGCGGGCTCGCTCTTCATCACGCGCATGGAAGCGCCGCGCGCCGACTGCTCGGCCGGCTACATCGTCGAAGGCGTCGAGATCAACATTACCGATGGCGAAGGCAATCTGCTGCCGGCCGGCGAGCGCGGCCAGATCCGCGTGCGCGGCCCGGGCGTGATGCTCGGCTACTACCTCAACCCCGAACAGACCGCCGAAGCGCTGCTGCCGGGCGGCTGGCTCAATACCGGTGACCTCGGCTACCTCGACGCCGACGGCGCGTTGTTCATCTCGGGCCGCTCGAAGGACCTGATCATTCGCTCCGGCTTCAACGTGTACCCGATCGAAGTGGAATCGGTGATCAACGCGTTCCCGGGCGTGCGGCAATCGGCCGTGGTCGGTCGCAACACCAGCGACGGCAATGAGGAAGTCGTGGCCTTCATCGAGATGCAGGACGGCGTCGAACCTGATCGCGCCAAGCTCGACGCCTATCTGCGCGACAGCCTTGCGCCGTACAAGCGCCCGGCGGAAGTGCGCGTGATCGATGTGATTCCCACGACGGCGAGCGGCAAGCTGCTCAAGCAGCCGCTGCGGGCCTTGTTGGGCTGATTGCCCGGCACGTTTTTCTGCCCGCCGGTCGATTCGCGGTTCGCGATTTGCATCCGGCGGGAAATACAAAGTCAATCTGGAGGAGACAACATGAAACGTTGGATGACCGTTGCCGCGATGATGGCTACGCTGCTGCATGGGGCCGCATGGGCGGCTGATGCGTATCCGTCGCGCCCGATCAAGCTGATCGTGGGCTATGCGCCTGGCGGTCCCGTCGACACTGCGGCACGCATCTATGCCGACCAGCTCGGCCGTGCGCTGCACCAGCCGGTGGTCGTGGACAACCGTGCCGGTGCGAGCGGCGCCATTGCCGCCGACTTGACCGCCAAGTCGGCACCGGATGGCTACACGCTGTATTTCGTCGCCAGCCCGACCATGACGATGACGCCGCTGATCCAGCGCTCGGTCAATTTCAATCCGCTCAAGGACTTCACCTACATCGGCCTGATCACGGACTACACCAATGTGCTGCTCGTGAACAAGGACTTCCCGGCGAAGAACGTCGGCGAACTGGTCGATTACGCGCGCAAGCATCCGGACGACGTGACGTTCGGCTCGGCCGGCGTCGGGGCGTCCAACCACCTGTCGGCTGAACTGCTCGCACAGATGAGCCACGTCAAGATGCTGCACGTGCCGTACAAGGGCAATTCGCCCGCGATGGCCGACGTGATGAGCGGCAAGGTGACGTTCATGTTCGACATCACCGGTACGGCCATCGGCCATATCAATGGCGGCAAGGTGCGCGCGCTGGCGGTGACATCGAAGACACGCAACCCGGCGCTGCCGAACGTGCCGACCATGATCGAGTCCGGATTGAAGGACTATGACCTGACCGGCTGGTATGCGCTGATCGGTCCGCAGAAGCTGCCTGCCGACGTGGTCGACAAGCTCATCAAGGCGCAGAAGACCATCGGCGACGATCCGGCGTTCAAGCAGCGCATGACGGCCGGTGGCTATGACCTCAACATCTCCGGTCCCAAGCCTCTCGCTGACCGCATTCAGCGCGAACTGAAGCTGTGGGGCGGCGTGGTCAAGACGGCGAATATCCAGGCCGACTGATCGAAGGCCGGCTCTAGTCGAGATTGGGTTGTCGTCCTTGACCGGCGCCGCTGTTTCGCCGGCGTAGCCGGCGACCTACTCTTTTGTCCGAGCGACAAAAGAGTAGGCAGAAAAGCGCGTCGTTGCCGCTGGCCATCAATTCCACGGTGGCAGTGGTTCAAACGGCTTTGGACGCCTGCCACGGTGGTCAGTGGTTCGAGCCTGCTAACGCTATGTGAGTCAGAACCTGTGCCTTGCGCGGCACGGCTTTTGGACGATCCCCAAGACGGACTCGGGTACAGCGTTCCAACCAGGTCAGTGGTGGGACGCCTTCGGCTGCGCTGCGCGCGCGTCGTCGTCTGGGGGCAAGCTCATCAACGGCGCTGGCGCCCGAGGTCCGCTTTCTTCTCTCTCGCGCTCTCTATTTCGCGCATGCAATGCGCGGGCCGCGTCGCCGAGGCGTGGTTTGCCTTTGGGCCTGCATGCTCAGACTAGAGCTCTGCGCGTAGCGCAGCCGAAGGCGATCACACGATATCGCTCGCAGCAGGGTCCACATACGCTTGCAGGGCTCGTTCAATCAGCGCTGTAATTCTGACCACGGTCGTGCCCCACGCGGCAGGCAGCGCAAATCCCCTCTGAAGCCCATACCCGTACAACACCGCTGGCACACTACGATAAAAATTCGCCCCTTTGGGGCAACCAAAACGCGTTTTTGGTTACTTTTGTCGCTCGGACAAAAGTGACTCGCCGGCTACGCCGGCGAAACAGCGGCGCATGCCAAGAACGACAACGCGTAATTCGACGAAGAGCCAACAAAAAAGGGGCAAGCCTGACGCTTGCCCCTTTTCTCTCTCCTGCTGTCGTCGAGATTGCGATCAGCTTTCGATCTCGGCCCACCCTTGCATTGCCTGGCCGCCAGCATCGTCACCGGTCCAGAGGATCAGCTTGCCGGCTTGAGCCGGATCGGCCGTGCCGCCAACGGTGATGATGTCCTGGTCGAACAGCGGCGCCAGTCCGCGGAAACCAAAGCGCCGCACGCGTGCCTGCGGCTGTTCGCGTGCCACCAGGTCCAGCATCAGCATGGCCTGCATCGGACCGTGCACGACGAGGCCCGGGTAGCCTTCCACGTCCCGCGTGTACTCGCGGTCGTAGTGAATGCGGTGGCCATTGAAGGTCAGCGCCGAATAGCGGAACAGCATGACCGGATCGGCGCGCAGCGTGCGTTGCCATTGCGCCGTATGCTCCAGGCGCGGACGCGCGGGCTGCGGCTTGCCGATTTCCGGCATGGCACGATAGACGATGTCGTGGCGCTCGCGCACGGCGATCTGCCCGTTGACGCTCAGTTCGTGGTCAACGGCGACGAACCACAGTTCGCCACTGCGGCCAGCCTTGTGCTGAACGTCCTTGATGGTCGACGTGCGCGTCACGGTGTCACCGACGTGAATCGGGCGTTCGAACGACAGTTCACTGCCCGCCCACATGCGACGCGGCAGCGGCACGGGCGGCATGAAGCCGCCGAGAGCCGGATGTCCGTCGGCGCCGATGTCGCGTTGCTGCGCGCGCGGCAGGAAGTAGAGCCAGTGCCACAGCGGCGGCAGCGGCCCGCGCACTACGGCTTCCGGGTCGAGGTCAAACGTGGCGGCCAGGCCGATCACGGGTTCCGGCGTCAGTGTCTCGGTGCGTGATTCACTGCGGCCGATCCACGTGCGCAAATGGTCGAGTTGGGAGTTCTGGGTCATGACGACTGCCTTTGTGTTCAGAGCGCTGCTGACGGTTGCGCCAGGGCGAGCAGGCGACGCGCCTGTTCGATGACGGGGCGATCCACCATCTTGCCATCGACCTGCACGGCATGGCTGCCGCTGGCGGTCGCTTCCAGCACGCGCCGTGCCCAGTCGAGTTGCTCGGGCGTGGGCAGGAAGCCCGCACGAACCGCGCCGAGCTGTGCCGGGTGGATGCAAAGCTTGCCGCCAAAGCCGAGTGCGCGGGCATACGCCACGTCGTCGGCGAGGACGGACTCATCCTTCAGCGCCGTGGTGACACCGTCGACGGGAGGCGGCAGGCCGGCCACGCGCGATGCCAGAACGATACGCGCACGCGCATAGGCCAGCGCATCGCGCGTGTGGCTGCAGCCGAGGTCGACCGCATAGTCGAGCGAGCCGAATGCCAGTCGCGCAACCCCCTTGGCGGTGGCCACTGCGTCGACTTGATGCAGGCCGAGCGCGGTTTCGATGATGGCAACGACTTCAGCGTTCGGATTGATACCGCGCAGGACTTCGGTGATCGACGCCAGTGCCGCGGCATCTTCCGCCTTGGGCACCATCAGCCCGGCCAACGGCGTGCCTTTCGGCAATGTACGCAGCCATTCGATGTCGGCGGCGAAGCCCGCCGCGGCGCTGTCGTTAATGCGCACATAGGCATTGGCAGCGGGACCCGTGGCGAGCCATTGCGCAATGGCCTGGCGCGCCGCCGGCTTGGCGTCCGGATGCACGGCGTCCTCGAGGTCGAGGATCATCACATCCGGCTTTGCCGCGGCGGCCTTGTCAAAGCGTTCGGGCCGGTCGCCCGGCACGAACAGGTAGGTGACTGCAGTGGACATGGTCTGTGCCTCAGCGTGCCAGCGGCAGCCAGTCGTTGACGTTCGGGGCGTTTTCCAGGCCCCACACCCGCGCGATGATGGTGCGCATCTCGGCCTCGGTCGCACCGTGGCGGAAGCCGCCGAGCTGCAGCGCCTTGGCTTCGAGTTCGGGGCGCGACAGCGTGTTGTCCGGATCGCCCTTGGGCACGTCCACGCGCGCGGCCAGCGTGCGGCCGTCGGTGGTGCGTACCGTCACGCGGCCAATCCACTGGCGCGGATAGGCAGCGTTGATCTCGTCGTCAAGCTCCATCTCCACCTTGCCACGGAAGCTGGCGACCTTCGCATCCTGCAGCGCGTGCTGCTCGAACTCGGCCAGGCCGGCGTGACCGTGCACGGCAACCAGGCCCAGCACCGTGCCCATCGAGAACTTGGCCTGGTGGATGGTGGTCGGGTTGACCACCGGGCCGAGCACGTCGATGGCACCCTGGTGCACATGCGTCGTGACGCTGGCGATCTGGTCGGCGCTGACGCCCTCGCGTTGCATCAGCACCTTCAGCGCGTCGGCAGCCGGATGGGTGTGGCGGCACGAGGCGAAGAACTTGAACGAGGTCTCGGCCGTGGCCCAGCGCGTGCCCAGGCCATCGGTCAGGCAAGCCGGGTTCGCATCGCTCGACATGCCGGCGGCCATGCCCTGTGCGCCTTCGAGGATCTGCTTCGCACCAGTGAAGCCGGCGCGGGCCAGCCACGCGGACTGCAGCCCATCGGCAGCGGCTTTCGCGGTGTGCAGTTGCTTGGAGTCGGCCGCGTCGCGCAGGAATTCCCACAGTCCGGCGGCTTGCGTGCCAGCCGACCCCAGTGCCTGGTTGATGCCTTCGGCGTCCAGGTTGTAGAGCTTCGCAACTGCGGCAGCCGCAGCCAGCGTGCCGACCGTGCCGGTGGTGTGGAAGATGCGGTAGTGCGACCGGCCCATGAATTCGCCGATGCGGATGCCCGCTTCATAACCGGCGATGGAAGCCAGCAGCACCTCCGCGCCGGTCTTGCCTTCGGCCTGCGCGGCGGCGATTACGGCCGGGAACACTACGGCGGCGGGGTGCAGCACCGAGCCGTTGTGCACATCGTCCTGCTCGACCACGTGCGACGACGCGCCGTTGATCAGTGCGGCAAAGTACGGCGAGGTGCGGCGGCGGTCGACGAAGACTTCGGCGTCGCCCGTCGAGGGGCCCATGGCGGCGGCGAATTCCTGGATCTTGCGTACGGCGGGGGCGTCCTTGCCGGCTATGGCCGAGGCGATCCAGTCAAGGAACAGGTCCTTGGTGCGCTCGATGACAGGGGCGGGTACGTCGGCCAGCGTGAAACGGGCGAGGAATTCGCAGAGCTGGCGGGTCGGGTAGGTGTGGTCAGCGCTCATGTTGGCTGGGTGCCGGGTAACGTTTGAAAAAGGGAAAGGCCCGGGCAAAGCCGGACCCGTCCGCTCAGACGACTTTCTTGGCGGCCAGGGCTTCGACGTCCGAAGCACCGTAGCCGAGTTCGGTCAGGATGGAAGCGGTGTGCGCGCCCAGGGCGGGGATGGCGCCCATCGCCGGCTCCACGCCGGACAGGTTGGCCGGCGGCAGCAGCGCGTCGACGGTGCCGTTCGGCGTCTCCACTTTGCGCCAGCGCTCGCGCGCCTGCAGTTGCGGGTGATTCCACACGCCTTCGATGTCGTTCATCGGGGCGTTGGCGATCTGTGCCTGGTCGAGCAATTCCTCGACCTGCGCCACGGTCAGCGTCGAGAAGCGATCCTCGATGATGGTGGTAAGTTCGGGCCGATTGCGCACGCGTGCCGTATTGCTGGAGAAGCGTTCATCCTGCGCGAGCTCACGATTGCCAAGCACGATCTCGCAGAAGTTGGCGAATTCTCGCTCGTTCTGCACGCTGAAGATCACGCTGCCATTCGCGGTGCGATGAATGCCGTACGGAGCGATGGTCGGGTGCGAGGCGCCGACGCGCGCCGGCGGTTTGCCGCCGTAGTGGCCGAGGTAGAGCACCTGGTTCATCCACTCGGCCATGGTTTCCAGCATGGTGACCTGCACGCGCAGGCCCTTGCCGGTACGCCCGCGCTGCAGCAGCGCCGAGAGGATGCCGCTGTAGGCGTACATGCCGGCCGAGATGTCGGCAATCGAAACGCCCGCGCGCGACGGTTCGTTCGGGCCGCCGGTCAGGCCAACCAGGCCGGCGGCGGCCTGGATCAGCAGGTCATAGGCCTTCTTGTCGCGATAGGGTCCGGCGTCGCCGTAGCCCGAGATATCGCAGACGATCAGCTTTTCGTAGCGCGGGTGCAGGGTGTCGAAGTCCAGACCCATGCGCGCGGCGGCGCCGGGGGCGAGGTTCTGCACCAGCACGTCGGCGTCGGCCAGCAGCTTGTGCAGGATGGCCTGGGCCTCGGCGTCCTTCAGGTCGAGCGTCAGGCTTTCCTTGCCGCGGTTGAGCCAGACAAAGTACGACGACTGGCCGTGCACGGTCTCGTCATAGCCGCGCGCGAAATCGCCCACACCAGGGCGCTCGATCTTGATCACGCGCGCGCCGAGATCGGCTAGCTGGCGCGTGGCGAAAGGGGCCGCGACCGCGTGTTCGAGCGACACCACGCGGATGCCGTCGAGCGGCCGGATGCCGTTGGGCGTAGTTGCAGTCATGCGCGGCCTCAGAACGAACGCGGCAGCTCGAGCACGTGCTCGGCCACGTAGGACAGGATCAGGTTGGTCGAGATCGGCGCGACCTGGTACAGGCGGGTCTCGCGGAACTTGCGCTCGATGTCGTACTCGGCCGCGAAGCCGAAGCCGCCGTGCGTCTGCAGGCAGACGTTGGCCGCTTCCCACGATGCGTCGGCAGCGAGCAGCTTGGACATGTTGGCTTCCTTGCCGCACGGCTTGCCGGCGTCGAACAGCGCTGCAGCCTTGTAGCGCATCAGGCTGGCGGCTTCGACGTTGACGTAGGAGCGTGCGATCGGGAACTGGATGCCCTGGTTCTGGCCGATCGGGCGGTCGAACACGACGCGTTCGCGCGCATAGTTGCTCGCGCGTTCGACGAACCAGTAGCCATCGCCGATGCACTCGGCGGCGATCAGGATGCGCTCGGCGTTCATGCCGTCAAGGATGTACTTGAGGCCCTTGCCTTCCTCGCCAATCAGGTTTTCGGCCGGCACTTCGAGGTTGTCGAAGAACAGCTCGTTGGTCTCGTGGTTGACCATGTTGCGGATCGGGCGGACCGTCAGGCCCTTGCCGATGGCTTCACGCAGATCGACCACGAACACCGACAAGCCTTCCGACTTGCGCTTGACCTGGTCCAGTGGCGTGGTGCGGGCCAGCAGCAGCATCAGGTCCGAGTGCTGCACGCGGGAAATCCATACCTTCGAGCCGTTGACGACATACTTGTCGCCCTTGCGCACGGCAGTGGTCTTGAGCTTGGTGGTGTCGGTGCCGGTGGTCGGCTCGGTCACGGCCATCGACTGCATGCGCAGTTCGCCCGAGGCAATGCCCGGCAGCCAGCGCTTCTTCTGCTCGTCCGAACCGTGGCGCAGCAGGCAGCCCATCACGTACATCTGGCCGTGGCAGGCGCCGGAGTTGCCGCCGTTGCGGTTGATTTCTTCCATGATGACCGAGGCGGCCGTCAGCGACAGGCCCGAACCGCCGTAGGCTTCGGGGATCAGGGCCGACAGCCAGCCCGCGTGCGTCAGCGCCTGGACGAATTCCTCGGGAAAGCCGTTCTGTTCTTCAATGCGCTGCCAGTAGGCCGAATCGAAACCCGCGCAAAGGTCGCGTACGGCTTCGCGGATTTCCGGGAAAAGCTGGTCTTGATCCTGATCTGCAAACATGGGGTGGGCCCGGTCGATTTGAATGGGGCCATTATTCCCGAGGGCCCTTTGGCCCGAAATTCGGATTTGCGAAAGAGCGGCTTAGGTGCGGCTTAGGTGCGGCCAATGTGGAGCACAGCTGCGGGTGCGGCACAGCGTGCGCAATCCGTGGTGAAAGGCCGGGCCCAATGGGAAGACGCCCGGCGAACCGGGCGTCTTCTGGCATGTTATTGGCGCGGAACGTGTCAGCGCATGAACAGCCAGATCAGGATCAGCACGAAGGCCGGAACGCCGAGAAGCCACGCGATGATGTAGGGCATGATGTGCTCCTTCCTTTTCTGTACGTCTTCACGATAGAAGGAGCGGCTGCTCTGCCGTGTCCGCGCGAATCCGGTTGCGCTGTAGGACGGCATCGCATTTGTCTGGCATGACTTGGCGAGCGCCTTCCACGCAACCCGTCGCGGTGCGCATCACTCATTTTGATGATGATGCGGCGCTGCGAATCGGTCACAATGGCATGGCGGTTCGCATTGGCGACGACGAGGCGTCACATGCGGTCCGCAAAAAAGCAGGGGAAGCAAAACGGACCACGTCCTCACCTGGCGCACAGGGCCGGCACATGCCGGCGAGACGGGACGATGTCCGCGAGGGGCGTAGACGGCGCGCGCCCGGCGGCACTTCGGTGCTGCCGGGCCAGGCCGCGCAGCGTCACCCATGTCCCCGGGCGCGCCCGCCCAATGGGCCGCGATCCACCGGACGCACATTCCACGTAGCTGATTGGCCGCTCGTGTCCCGGCCGCCGGACGCAGTCGGGAAAATCGCGCCTTCTGCGCGCAACCGCACGCTTAGCGCAGCGGCGCAAGCCTATGCTCTGTCGCAGAGGTCCCGTCGTCAGGGGCCCACCGCAGGGGAGTGTGGCATGAAAGCAATCATCAGCGACGAAGCGGCTTTCGCCGTGTTCGTAGGATCCCGTTTCCCGTACTACCGCGATCGCTGGCAGGTCGCAGCGGCGCACAACGGCATGGCGTGGAACTGGGCGGCGTTCTTCTTCGGGCCTTTCTGGATGGCCTACCGCCGCATGTACTGGCAGGTCGGCGTCTACGCCATCGTCCTGTGCGCCGAACCGGTGCTGCACGCGCTGTTCCATGTGCAGATGCCGGATGTGCTCGCACGGCCGCTAGCCTACGCCATGGCGCTGGTCCTCGGCTTCTACGGTAACCAGCTGTACCGCATGCATGCGGAATCGACGATCCGGCGCCTGCGCGATTACCACTGGTCGCCCGAGGTGGTCAATGATTCTCTTGCGCGCTGCGGCCGCACGAGCTGGCCCGGTGTGGCAGCCATGGCGCTGCTGATCGCGGTCATGCTGGTGTCGCTGCGGCCGCTCGCGCGGCTGGTGGCCTAGCGCCAGACGGGGAACGGCCATGCAATGCCAACTCTATACAGGCTCGCGCGCAGCGTCGACCAGGTACTGGATCAGGGTTTCGGCGAACTGCGGCAGTTCGCGGCCCGGGCGGCGGCACAGGCGCAATTCGCGGCGTGCCCATTCGTCTTCCAGCGAGATAAAGCGCAGCACCTTGCGGCTCGCGTAGCGGCGTGCGCAGCTGTTGGGCACGATGGCGATGCCGGCACCGGCCTCGACCATGCGGCAGACCGCGTCGAAGCTGCCCACCTGGATGCGCAGGCTGATGCGCTTGCCCATGCCGCTGGCGATGCGGTCGAGGAAGGACTGGATCGCGCTGAACTGGTTCAGGCCGACGAAGCGGCAGGTGTCCAGCAGGTCGGCGAAGTGCAGCCGCTTGAACTGCGGCAGCGGGTGGTTGACCGGCGCAATCACGATCAGCTCGTCGCTGCACAGGTGCATGACGTCGAGATCCTGGGTCGCAACCTCGCCCGCGACGATGCCAAGGTCCGCCGCACCGGCGCTGATCGCGGAGACGATTTCCTGCGACAGATGCTCTTCCAGCTCCACATCGACGTCAGGGTTTTCACTTAGGAAGCGGGACAGGCCGGTCGCCAGGAACGAGTTGGTGGCGGTCGTATTGGCCAGCAGGCGGACCTTGCCCTTGACGCCCTTGGCATAGGGACGCAGGTCGGCATGCAGGCATTCGAGTTCACGGAACACCTCGCGGGCATGGTGCAGCAGCGCATCGCCGGCCGGGGTCAGCCTGACGCCTTTCACCTGACGGATCAGAAGCTGCGTCTGGAACGCCTCTTCCAGCTGCTTGATGCGCGTGCTGGCTGCCGGCAGGGACAGGAAGCTGCGCTCCGCGGCGCGGGTCAGGTTCTCCGTTTCACCGACGTTGAGGAAAAGGCGCAGGTCGGTCAGGTCGTAATGCATGGGGTTCCGTCAGGCCAAAGGCCACTTTTGCGATTCGTGAATTCCAATGTTTCAGCCGCCAATTTATCGTATCTAGCGTGGCAATAACATCCGGACATGCTTGCCTGCGACTGGCACGGCCGTCGCGGGCGGCCGTTATTGTCGCCAGAAACGCGGTCTGGTGACCGGGAAAAGCATTCAGAGGAGCAACGCAATGAGCGGTTTGATGGCAGGCAAGGTAGCGCTGGTAACGGGCGCTGGTGGTGGAATCGGGCGCGGCATCGCGCTGGCGATGGCAGCTGCCGGTGCCAAGGTCGTGGTCAACGACCTCGGCGTCTCGATGACCGGCGAAGGCGGCGATGCCGGTCCCGCACAGCGCGTGGTGGAAGAAATCCGCGCGGCCGGCGGCGAGGCCGTGGCGAACACCGACAGCGTGTCGACCTGGAATGGTGCCAACGCCATCGTCCAGTGCGCGCTCGATAACTTCGGCCGCATCGATGCCGTGGTCAACAACGCCGGCAACCTGCGCGACCGCATGTTCTTCAAGATGAATGAAGAGGAATGGCGTTCGGTCATCGACGTGCACCTGCACGGCACCTTCTTCGTGAGCCGTGCGGCGGCCAACTATTTCAAGGACCAGGAGGGCGGCGCCTTTGTGCACATGACGTCGACCTCGGGCCTGATCGGCAACCTGGGCCAGGCCAACTACTCGGCCGCCAAGCTCGGTATCGCCGCGCTGTCGAAGTCGATCGCACTCGACATGCAGCGCTTCAACGTGCGCTCGAACTGCATCGCGCCGTTCGCATGGAGCCGCATGACCAGCTCGATCCCGGCCGAAACGCCGGAGGAAAAGGCGCGTGTGGCCAAGCTGCAGAAGATGGAAGCCGGCAAGATCGGCCCCGTGGCGGTCTACCTGGCCAGCCCGGAGGCAGCCGAGGTCAACGGCCAGATCTTCGCCGTGCGCGCCAACGAAATCATCCTGATGAGCCAGCCGCGCCCGGTGCGCTCGGTGCACATGAGCGAAGGCTGGACGCCGGAATCGATCGGCGAGATCGCCATGCCGGCCATGCGCAACAGCTTCTTCAAGCTCGAGCGCTCGCCCGACGTGATCAGCTGGGACCCGATCTGAGATGGCGCCCGCCATGCAAGGCGCACTGGCCGGTGTCCGGGTGCTCGACCTGTCGCGCATCCTGGCCGGGCCGTGGTGCGCGCAGAACCTGGCGGACCTCGGCGCCGAAGTGATCAAGGTGGAACGCCCCCGGGTCGGCGACGACACGCGCTCCTGGGGCCCGCCATGGTTGCCGGATCCCGAAGGCCAGCCTTCGCGCGATGCCACCTACTTTGCCGGCGCCAACCGCGGCAAGCAGTCGCTCACGCTCGACATCGCCAGCCCGGAAGGGCAGGCGATCGTGCGCGAGCTCGCGGCCAAGTCGCACATCGTCCTCGAGAACTACAAGGTCGGGGACCTGAAGCGCTACGGGCTCGACTTTGAGAGCCTGAAGGCGATCAATCCGGCGCTGGTCTATTGCTCGATCACCGGCTATGGCCAGACCGGCCCGAGCGCGCACAAGCCGGGCTACGACTTCATCTTCCAGGGCATCGGCGGACTGATGAGCGTGACCGGCGAGCGTGACGACTTGCCTGGCGGCGGTCCGCAGAAGGTCGGTGTGGCGGTGGTGGACGTGCTGACCGGCATGTATGCGACCGTGGCTGTGCTTGCCGCATTGCGGCATGCCGAGCGCACCGGCGAGGGCCAGCATATCGACATGGCGCTGCTCGATGCCGTGGTGGCCGTGGGCGCGACGCCGATCATCGCGCAGCGCATCACCGGCCAGGCCATGCCGCGCTATGGCAATGCGCACGCGAACATGGTGCCGTACCACGTCTTTGCGACGTCGGACGGCTACATGATCGTGGCGGCCGGGAACGACGGCCAGTGGCAGGCGTATTGCCGTGGTATCGAACGTCCGGATCTGGCCGCCGACGAGCGCTTCGCCACGGGCTCGGGTCGTATCATCCATCGCGAATTGCTGGTGCCGATGCTCGAGGCCCATATGCGCACCCGTCCCACCGCGCACTGGGTCGAAGCGCTGGAGGCACAGGGCATTCCGTGCGGGCCGATCAACGACTATGCGCAGGTGCTCGACGACCCGCAGGTCCGTCATCGCGAACTGCAGGTCGATCTGGTACGCAAGGACGGTGCGATCTGCCCGACCGTCAAGAGCCCGCTACGGCTGTCGAGCACGCCGGTGCAATATGACGCGCCGCCGCCGCGCCTTGGCGAACACACGGAACGTGTGCTGGCTGAAGTGCTCGGTTTGTCCGCGGAGCGGATCGCTGCACTGCGGGAGCAGGGCGTGGTCTGACCGCGTACGTGAAAGCCCGATAGGGTCAAGCCGGCGATGGCGTTGTCATCGCCGGCTTTTTTTGTTTGCGCTGGTCTTGACGGCTGGTCAGCTGCCGGCGCTTGCGAGCTGCCGGTATTCGCCCGGCGCCACGCCCGTCCATTTCTTGAACGCGCGGTGGAAGGTGCTGGGCTCCGAGAAGCCGAGCCGCAGCGCGACCTGCTGCAGCGAGAGATCGGAGCGCTCGAGCATGCCGATCGCCACGTCGCGCCGCAGGTTGTCCTTGATGTTCTGGTAGCCGCGCCCTTCGTCGCGCAGCCGGCGGCGCAGCGTTTGCGGCGTCAGGCGCAGCATCTGCGCCATCTGCTCGAGCGAAGGCAGTTCGTCGTCGAGGTGCGAGCGCAGGTGCAGGCGGATGCGTTCGGCCAGGCAACTGTTGTCGCGGTAGCGCACCAGCAACTTGTGCGGCGCCTCGCGCAGGAATTCGCCGAGGCCGGTGGCATCCTGCATCACCGGCAGCCGCAGCCAGGCGGCGTCGAAATGCAGCGCCGTGCAGGGCTGCCCGTACCGGACCGTCGTGTTGAAAATGCGCTCGGTGTCGGTCTGCCCCTTGGGCGGCCCCGCGCTCAGGTCAACGCGGGCCAGCGGCATGCGCCGTGCCACCAGCCAGTTAATCAGGCCGTAGGCGTGGAACACGAACGTCGACTCGGCGAACACGTGGCACGGCGACGCGGGCGCGTGCGCATGCAGTTGGACGGAAACGGTCTTGCCATCTTCGCTGCGGTGCAACCGTGGCGTGAAGTCGCCGATGTGCAGCCGGTACTGGCGCAGGCCGGCCTGGATCGCCTCCTCCAGCGTCGCGCAGTGGATCATTGCGCTGGCAGCCTGGGCGAACACCCCCGGCGGCACGGGGCGGCTGAGCAGGCCCCACAGTTCGTCGCGCGTGATGCGGCGCAGCGTGCGGATCAGTGCGGCGTACTGGTCTTGCGTGACGCGCGCGGTGGGCGATGCCAGCAGTGCCGGCGAGATGGCTGCGCGGCGCAGCAGCGCATCGATATCGCCGCCGAGCCGGCGCACGCCGAGCACGATCTGCTGGACGTGGTGGATGGCGATCGTGTGGCGCGCCGGCGCGGGCGCTGCGGCCAGCGGTGTCATGACCGTGCCGGCGGTGCCGGCCAACGCCGGACCCGGCGCGGCGATGCTGCGCGGCATGCCCGGCACGGGATGCCGGTGAGCGGGCGTGGCAACGATGTGCATGAGTCTCCTCGTCGTGTTGGGGCGCGCCGGGCGTTGCCCTGGCAGTGGCGAACTGGCGGCATGGTGGCCTGAGGCAGACCTTATCGCGGCCGGGTCGCACCGCACAATCGGGATTTGCCAAAGCCTGCCTTTCAACTGAGCGATTCGGCCAATCATTTTGGGTCGTCTGGTCATTGTCCGGACCACCTCCCATCGCGCACCCTCTCGCTGTGGAAAGGTCCGCACCGAACGGACCGCCACCGGCACGCCGGACACGGCCACGCCAACGGATACATCGCCGGCGTCAGCAAAAGGGGGCAGAGCCCTTCGCCGCGAACAAAAAACACAAAGGAGACAACCACATGCAGGCAGATCGTCGTAGTGCATTGCTGCGTTTTGGTGCCGGATTGCTGGCACTGGGCGGGGTCGCAACCGGCTTGCTTGGCGCCGGACCGGCCATGGCACAAGCCGCCTTCCCGTCGAAATCCGTGCGGCTGGTGGTCCCGTATCCGGCCGGCGGGGCGACCGATGTCCTGGCGCGTGCCATTGCCGACGGTCTGGGCAAGGCCTGGAAGCGTCCCGTCGTGGTGGAGAACCGCCCCGGCGCCAGCAGCATGATCGGCTCGGAAGTGGTCGCACGTGCCGAGCCGGACGGCTATACCGCGCTGCTCACCATCACCACGCTCGTGCAGGCCCCGAGCCTCTACACCAAGGCCCCGTTCGACCCGGTGAAGGATTTCGCGCCTGTGTCGGAGCTTGGTACCACCAACCTCGTGTTCGCCGTCAACGGTGCGGTGCCGGCCACGAACCTGAAGGAATTCATTGCGCTGGTGCGCGCCAAGCCGAAGCAGTATTCCTTTGGCTCGTACGGCACTGGTTCGAGCGGCCATCTTTACGGCGAGATCTTCAACGAGACCGCCAAGCTCGACATGATCCATGTCTCCTACAAGGGCGAGGCGCCTGAACTGAACGACCTGCTCGGCGGCCAGGTGCCATCCGCCGTGATCTCCGTGATGGGCGCCAAGCCCCACAACGCCTCCGGGCGCCTGCGCGCGCTTGCCGTGACCGGGGCTTCGCGTTCACCGCAACTGCCCGACGTGCCGACGTTCAAGGAAGCTGGCATTGCCGGCCTGGATTCGCTCGGCTGGTTCGGCCTGCTGCTGCCCGCCGCCACGCCGCGCGCGATCGTCGAGAAGTTCTCGGCCGACGTCAACAAGGTGCTTGCCGACCCCGCGGTGCGCACGCGCATGAACGAACTGGGCGTGATCCTGACCGGCAGCACGCCCGATGCCTTTGCCCAGACCGTGCAGTCCGACTACGCGCGCTGGGGCAAGGTGATCCGTACCCACAACATTCGTCTTGACTGAGCCTTTGCCTGACATGAAGTTCGCCAGTACCTCCCAGCCTTACCGTTCCCCCGCCTGGCCCGCCGGCTTGCCGGCGTCGCTGCATGCGCCGCGTACCAGCCTGTTCTACAACCTGGAGGTGGCCGCGCGCCGCTATCCCGATAAGACCGCGATCCAGTACTTCGGCACCGCGATCTCCTATGCAGCGCTGCTCGATGAGGTCGAGCGCATGGCCGGTTATCTGCAGCACACCTGCGGAATCCAGCCCGGCGACCGGGTGGTGCTGTTCAGCCAGAACTGCCCGCAGTTCATCGCGGCGTACTACGCCATCCTGCGCGCCGAGGCCGTGGTGGTGCCGGCCAACCCGATGTGGCTCGAGGCCGAACTGGAACACGTGGTCGCGGACAGCGGTGCCGTGGCCGTGTTCTGCGGCAGCGAACTGTACGACCGCGTCGCGCCGCTGCACGGCAAGGCATTGCGCCACGTGATCGTGCACCACTATGCGGGCATGCTGCATGACGATGGTGGCTTGCCCGTGCCGGCCTGGCTGCGCGAGCCGGCGCCCCCGCTGAGCGCGGCACCGAGCGGTGCAATGCCCGTCGCCTGGGAAGCGGCAAGCAATGCCGGCCAGCGCCCGCGCCCGCACGAGGCCGGCTACGACTCGCTGTGCATGCTGGCCTACACGTCGGGCACGACCGGCAATCCGAAGGGGTGCATGCATACCCACGGCACCATGATGAGCTCCGCGGTGGGCTCGCAGGTCTGGCGCAGCAGTACGCCGGAAGCGGTGGTGCTGGCAGTGGCCCCGATGTTCCACCTGCTCGGCATGCAGAACTGCATGCATTCGCCCATCTACCTCGGCGCCACCGTGGTGCTGATGCCGCGCTGGGAGCGCTCGCTCGCCGCCGACCTGATCGAGCGCTATCGCGTCTCGGTATGGGGCGCGCCGCCGGCCATGCTGGTGGACTTCTTCGCACAGCCCGGCGTGACGGAACGCGACCTGTCCAGCCTGGCGTTCCTCGGCGGCGGTGGCGCAGCCATGCCCGATGCCGTGGCCAATATGCTGCAGGAGCGCTTCGGCCTGCCTTATGTCGAGGCCTATGGCATGACCGAGACGGCGTCGTTCCTGCTGTCCAACCCGCGCCAGAAGCCCAAGCGCGAATGCCTGGGCATTGCCACCTTTGGCGTGGACGCGCGCGTGGTCGACCCTGAAACGCTGGCCGAACTGCCGCAAGGCGAGATCGGCGAGATCGTCGCCCATGGCGCGCAGGTGATGCTCGGCTACTGGAACAACCCGGAGGCCAACGAAGAATCGTTCATCGAGGTCGATGGCAAGCGTTTCCTGCGCACGGGCGACCTCGGCTTCATGGACGAAGAGGGCTACTTCTTCATGCGCGATCGCCTCAAGCGAATGATCAACGCGTCCGGCTTCAAGGTCTGGCCGGCCGAGGTGGAGAACCTGCTCTACGGGCATCCGGCAATCCACGAGGCCTGCGTGATCGCCGCGCGCGACGATCATCGCGGTGAAACGGTCAAGGCCGTGGTGGCGCTGCGCGCGGAATCGCGCGGCACGCCCGAGGCTGACCCGGAACGCATCATGGCCTGGTGCCGCGAGCGCCTGGCTGCCTACAAGGTGCCGCGCATCGTCGAATTCGTCGACGCCCTGCCCAAGTCGGCCACCGGCAAGATCCAGTGGCGCGCGCTGCAGGAAGAGGCCATGCAACCGGCGGCCCCGGGCAAGACGGGCACGGAAGGCCGGTGAGACCGGAACCAGACAGAGTTTTGGAGAGAGACAGCATCATGCAGAAGAGCAGACGAACCTGGCTGGCACAGGCCGGCACCCTGGCGGGCGCCGCCATGCTGGGCAACGTGGGCCAGGCACTGGCCCAGAATTACCCCAGCAAGCCGATCCGTATGGTCGTGCCGTACCCGGCCGGCGGCGGCACCGATACCGTGGGCCGCATGATCGGCCAGCGGCTGGCCGAGGCGTGGGGCCAGCCGGTGGTGGTCGACAACAAGCCCGGTGCGAGTGGCATGCTGGGCAACGACATCGTCGCCAAGTCGACGCCCGACGGCTACACGATGCTGCTGGCGATCACGGCTTTGATCCAGTCGCCGAGCCTGTACAAGCGTACGCCGTATGACGTGAACAAGGACTTCACGCCCGTTTCGCTGATCGCCAAGTCGTCGGATCTGTTCGTGGTGCCCAACCGCGTCCCAGCCAATACGATGCGCGAGTTCATCGCGCTGGCGAAGGCCGGCAAGCTCAGCTATGGCTCCTACGGTAACGGCACTTCGTCGCACCTGCACGGGGAGTTGTTGCGGCAACAGGCGGGCATCGAGCTGACGCACGTGCCCTACAAGGGCGCGGCACCGCTGCTCAATGACCTGCTCGGCGGCCAGGTCGACTCGGCGTTCGTCGATGTGACGTCGGCGTATCCATACCTGACCAGCGGCAAATTTAAGATCCTCGGCATCACGGGCACGCAGCGCTACAAGGCCATTCCGAACGTCGCGACATTTGCGGAGCAGGGCCTGCAGGGTTTCGAGCCGAGCGGCTGGTTCGCGCTGTTCCTGCCCGCCAACGCGCCCAAGGACGTGACCGCGCGCCTTGCCGCCGAGACCGCGCGCATCGTCAAGCTGCCCGAGATCACCCAGAAGCTGGCCGGCATGGGCCTTCAGCCAGTCGGTTCCGCACCGCAGGAGTTGGCCGCCGTGGTGTCGGGCGATATGCCCAAGTGGGCCAAGATCGTGCGCGACGCGCATATCCAGCTGGACTGAGCGCCAGTCAGGCATCGAACCGCAGCATTACATGGAGTCATCAATGGAAACCATTCGCTATGCCGTCGAAGACGGTATTGCCACCCTCACGCTGGATTACCCGGCCCGCAAGAATGCGCTGAACGGCGTCATGCGCCGCGAGATCGGCGACGTGATGCACCAGCTGCGCCAGGACACCAGCGTGCGCGCGCTGATCCTGACCGGTGCCGGCACTGACTTCTGCTCGGGCGGGGACATCAGCTCCATGCAGGGCGAGATCAGCGCCGCGCAGGGGCGCCAGCGGCTGGGCAATATCCATCCGTGGCTGGAGACGCTGATCAATCTCGAGATCCCTGTCATTTCAGCGGTGGATGGCGCGGCTTTTGGTGCAGGCTTCAGCCTGGCGCTGACCGCAGACATCATCCTGGCCACGCCGCGCGCCCGCTTCGGGCTGCCGTTCCTGCGTCTGGGCCTGATTCCGGATTGTGGCGTTTTCTACACTCTGCCGCGCATGATCGGCCTGCAGCGCGCCAAGGCGCTGATGTTCTCCATGCGGGAACTGAACGCCGAGGCCGCACAGGAACAGGGCATCGTCATGGAGATCGTGCCCGCAGACAGTCTGCAGGAGCGCGCCCGTGCGATGGCCCGCGCCTTCACCGAGGCCTCGCCGGTTGCGCTGGCGCTGACCAAGAAGGCACTCAATGCGTCGCTGAACCAGGACCTGCACAGCATGCTGGCCATGGAAGCGGACGGCCAGGGCATCGCGTTCGCCACGGAATACCGCCAGGAGGCCGCGAACCGCTTCCTGTCCAAGCAGCCGCCGCGTTATCGCTGGCCTGACTAAGTCCTGCGAAGCAATCGGGTGCGTCCGGCATGCTGCACTGCGGCACGCCGGACGTTTCCTGCCTCGCAAGGCTTCAACGAAATACGCCTATCTATATAGAGGCATGACAGCGGTAACGCCGCGTGTCGTCCGCCTGTCTTCCGCCTTTCCTCCTTTTCCCTCTGCATTTCGAAGTCGATACACATCATGGGAACTCCCGAACTGAATGCCGTCGCCTCTGCTACCACCGAGGCCTCCTGGATGACCGAAGACCTGATCCTGTTCCGGGACACGGTGCGGCGCTTTGTCGAACGTGAACTGGCGCCGAACGAATCGCGCTGGGCCGAGCAGGGCTATATCGACCGCGACGTCTGGCGCCGTGCGGGCCAGATCGGCCTGCTGTGCGCAAGCATCCCCGAGGAATACGGCGGCGGTGGCGGCACCTTTGCGCATGAGGCGGTCATCACGCAGGAAATGGCGCGCGGCATCTGCACCAGCCTGGGCAATAACGTGCATAGCGGCATCGTGGCCCACTACTTGCTCAACTACGGCACACAGGCGCAGAAGGAGAAATGGCTGCCGCAGATGGCCAGCGGTGAAATGGTGGCGGCGATCGCCATGTCGGAACCGGGCGCCGGTTCCGATCTCAAATCGGTACGCACCCGCGCGGTGCGCGAGAAGACGGAAAACGGGGATTGCTATCGCATCAACGGTGCAAAGACCTTCATTACCAACGGGTATCACGCCGACCTCGTCTGCCTGATCGCAAAGACTGATCCGGAAGCGGGTTCGCGCGGGGTGTCGCTGATCATGGTGGAGACCCGGGATCTGCCGGGGTTCCGCCGCGGCCGCATTCTGGAGAAGATCGGACAGAAGGGCCAGGACACTGCAGAGCTGTTCTTCGACGACGTGATCGTGCCTTGCGAGAACCTGCTCGGCGAGCAGGAGGGGCAAGGCTTCTACCAGCTCATGCAGCAATTGCCGCAGGAGCGGATGATCATCGCCCTTGGTGCGGTGGCGAGCATGCAGCGCGCCATCGAGCTGACGACTGACTACGTGCGCGAGCGCAAGGTGTTCGGTCAGCCGTTGCTCGACCTGCAGAACACGCGTTTCAAGCTGGCCGAGTGCAAGACTAATGCGACCATCGCGGCCACGTTCGTGAACGACTGCATGGTGCGGTTGATGGAAGGCAAGCTCGACGCAGCGACCGCGGCAATGGCCAAGTGGTGGTGCACGCAACGCAACTGCGAAATCATCGACGAGTGCCTGCAGTTGCATGGCGGCTACGGCTATATGCTCGAATACCCGATCGCACGTATGTACGCGAACGCGCGTGTCGGCAAGATCTACGGTGGCTCGAACGAGATCATGAAAGAGCTGGTCGCACGCACGCTCTGAGTGCTGTCATCAGCAGTCGGCGTGTGCTGATGCGCGCCGCGAAAATCTCCGCGAAAGGCCGGCGAAATCGCCGGCCTTTTTTGTGTACTGGTTACAAAACCGTCTGTGCAGGGTGGGGCAGAAAGGTGTAAGGTTTGTCACAAGCCATAGTCAATGGCCCGTCGCGCGCGGGGAAAGGCTCTGGTTCGAATGTGGTGTTTGCAGGGTGGAAATGCCGTTGCCTACATACATACGAATCGTCAACTTGAGCACCACCATCGCCGTTATTTGACTATGATGAAGTAAAGACTTCGCAACATGAACAGGTCGCCAAGCCGGGGTGGTGGACCGCTAAAGCTGACGCGAAGCCTCAGGGGAGTAGCAGTGCCTTGACCTCGGATGGGGACTCTGACGGGAGTGAGGAATGGACATTTTCGGCCATTACGCCACGCGTTTCGAAGCTCGCAAGGAAGAGGAATACAGCATCCAGGAGTACCTGGATATCTGCAAGAAGGACCCGACTGCCTATGCGACTGCGGCTGAGCGCATGCTCGCCGCGATCGGTCAGCCGGAGCTGGTGGACACCCACCATGATCCGCGACTGTCCCGACTCTTTTTCAACAAGGTCATCAGGGTTTATCCGGCCTTCCGCGATTTCTACGGCATGGAGGACACGATCGAGCAGATCGTCGCGTTCTTCAAGCATGCCGCGCAGGGTCTGGAAGAGCGCAAGCAGATCCTGTATCTGCTCGGGCCTCCTGGTGGCGGCAAGTCTTCGCTGGCGGAGAAACTGAAGGCGTTGATGGAAGAGGTACCCATCTACGCGCTGAAGGGCTCGCCGATCCATGAATCTCCGCTCGGTCTTTTCTCGCCGACGGAAGACGGCAAGATTCTGGAAGAGGACTATGGCATCCCGATCCGGTACCTGAACACCATTCCCTCTCCGTGGGCGGTCAAGCGCCTGCAAGAGTTCAATGGTGACATCACGAAGTTCCGCGTGGTCAAGCTGCGTCCGTCGGTGCTGTCGCAGATTGCGATCTCGAAGACCGAACCGGGCGACGAGAACAACCAGGACATCTCCTCGCTCGTCGGCAAGGTGGATATCCGCAAGCTAGAGGATTTCCCGCAGGACGATCCTGACGCCTACTCGTATTCCGGCGGCCTGTGCCTGGCCAACCGCGGCCTGCTCGAGTTCGTCGAGATGTTCAAGGCGCCGATCAAGGTGCTGCACCCCATGCTGACCGCCACGCAGGAGGGCAACTACAAGGGCACGGAGGGCTTCGGGGCGATTCCGTTCGACGGCATCATCCTGGCGCACTCGAACGAGGCCGAGTGGCAGACGTTCAAGCAGGACAAGAACAACGAGGCTTTCCTCGACCGTATCTACATCGTCAAGGTGCCGTACTGCCTGCGCGTGTCGGAAGAGGTGAAGATCTACGACAAGCTCTTGCGCAGCAGTTCGCTGTCGGCGGCGCCGAACGCGCCGAGCACGCTGAAGATGATGGCGCAGTTCGCGGTGCTCACGCGCATCAAGGAGCCCGAGAATTCCAACATCTTCTCGAAGATGCGCGTCTATGACGGCGAGAGCCTGAAGGACGTCGATCCGAAGGCGAAGTCGTACCAGGAATACCGCGACTATGCCGGTGTGGACGAAGGCATGAACGGCCTGTCGACGCGCTTTGCGTTCAAGGTGCTGTCCAAGGTGTTCAACTTCGACAATACCGAGGTCGCGGCCAACCCGGTGCACCTGCTGTATGTGCTCGAACAGCAGATCGAGCGCGAACAGTTCCCGCCGGAGCAGGAAGCGAAGCTGCTGGCGCACATCAAGGAGTACCTGACCACACCGTACGTGGAGTTCATTGGCAAGGAGATCCAGACCGCGTACCTCGAGTCGTATTCCGAGTACGGCCAGAACATCTTCGACCGCTACGTGGTGTTCGCCGACCTGTGGATCCAGGACCAGGAGTATCGCGATCCGAATACCGGCGAAATCCTCGACCGCAACGCGCTGAATGACGAACTGGAAAAAGTGGAAAAGCCAGCGGGTATCTCGAACCCCAAGGACTTCCGCAACGAGATCGTCAACTTCGTGCTGCGCGCGAGAGCCCACAACGGTGGCAAGAATCCGGTCTGGACCAGCTACGAGAAGCTCAGGATGGTGATCGAGAAGCGCATGTTCTCCACTACCGAGGATCTCCTGCCAGTCATCTCGTTCAACGCCAAGTCTTCGCGCGAAGACCAGGAGAAGCACGAGAACTTCGTCAACCGCATGGTCGAGAAGGGGTACACACCGAAACAAGTCCGACTGCTGGTGGAGTGGTATCTGCGCGTAAGAAAATCATCGTAACTGCGCCTGAACCAGGCCTCTCTTCGAAGGCATATACATGGGCACGGTCATCGACAGGCGTGAGAACGGCGGCAACAAAAGTGCCGTCAACAAGCAGCGCTTTATCAAGCGCTACCGAGAGCAGATACGCCAGGCGGTTGCAAAGGCGGTGTCCGGCCGGAAGATCATGGACATCGAGCAGAGCGGGCAGGTGTCCATTCCGGTCAAGGACATCTCCGAGCCGATCTTTCACCACGGCCCGGGCGGGCGGCGTGAATGGATCCATCCCGGCAACAAGAAGTTCGTCCGGGGGGATTCGTTCGACCGCCAGCAGCAGGGCGGCGGCGGGACCGGTTCGCGCGCCAGCGACAGCGGCGAGGGCGAGGACGATTTCGTCTTCACGCTGTCGCGCGAGGATTTCCTGAATTTCTTCTTCGAGGACATGGCGCTTCCGGACCTGGCCAAGCGCCACCTGGCCAAGATCGCCGAAGTCCGAAAGGTCCGCGCCGGCTTTTCCATTGACGGGACGCCTTCCAACCTGTCGATCCTGCGCACCATGCGCAGTTCGATTGGCCGGCGCATTGCGTTGTCCAGCCCGTACCAGAAACGCCTGCGCGAACTGGAAGAGGCTTACAACGAGGCGCTGGAGAAGGATGGCCCTTACGGGGACACCGCGCTCGAGCTGATGAAGGAGATGCGGCATCTGCGTGCCTGCATCGACCGCGTGCCGTTCATCGAGAAGCTCGACCTGCGCTACAACAACCGCGTGCTCAAGAAGCGGCCCCAGGCCCAGGCGGTGATGTTCTGCCTGATGGACGTCTCGGGCTCGATGGATGAGAGCAGGAAGGATCTCGCCAAGCGCTTCTTCATGCTGTTGTACTTGTTCCTCAAGCGCAACTACGAGCGCATCGACGTGGTGTTCATCCGCCATCACACCGTGGCCAAGGAGGTGGAAGAGGAGGATTTCTTCCATTCGCGCGAGTCCGGTGGTACCGTGGTGTCGAGCGCGCTGAAGCTGATGGTCGAGGTCATCCATGACCGCTATCCACCCAGCCAGTGGAACATCTATTGTGCGCAGGCATCCGACGGCGACAACTGGGCCGGGGATTCCGAGTTGTGCGGCCGTTTGCTGCGCGAGTCGATCCTGCCGCTGGTGCAGTATTACGCGTATGTGGAGGTTGCCTCGGAGGAACCGCAGAATCTCTGGGAAGAGTACCTGACGGTCAAAGGTCAGTTCGAGCACTTCGCGATGCAGCGCATCATCAGTCCGGACGAGATCTATCCGGTGCTGCACGACCTGTTCCAGAAGCGCGCGGCCTGACGAGGCGTGAAGCCTTTCGGGTCCACTGGTTCCGGCGGACCCGCAGGACGTTGACAGTGGCAACGCGGTGCAGCGTGGCCGTGCCGGGCAACGTATGCCGGGTGCGGCCGGCGTGCCCGCCAGATTGGGGGTGAAGATGGCTTATCTCTCCACGGGTTCGGAATGGACCTTCGAGCTGATCAACCGGTACGACCGCGAGATCGCCCGTATTGCCGGCGAATTCGGGCTGGACACCTATCCCAACCAGATCGAGATCATCACCGCCGAGCAGATGCTGGATGCGTACGCGTCGGCTGGCTTGCCGGTGGGATACAGCCACTGGTCATACGGCAAGCACTTCCTGGCCTCGGAGCGCAGCTATCAGCGCGGCCATATGGGGCTGGCCTACGAGATCGTGATCAACTCCAACCCCTGCATTGCGTATCTGATGGAGGAGAACACGCTGCCAATGCAGGCGCTCACCATCGCGCACGCGTGCTACGGCCATAACTCCTTCTTCAAGGGCAATTACCTGTTCCGCACCTGGACCAACGCGGACGCCATCATCGACTACCTGTTGTTCGCCAAGAACTATGTGGCCGAATGCGAGCAGCGCTATGGCGAGCAGGAGGTGGAGTTGCTGCTCGACTCCTGCCACGCACTGCAAAATTATGGCGTGGACCGCTACAAGCGGCCCAAGAAGCTCTCGATCACGGAGGAGCAGGCACGCCAGGCCGAGCGCGAGAACTACCTGCAGATGCAGGTCAATGATTTGTGGCGCACGCTGCCGAAGCACCGCCCGCACGCGCTTGCCACGGATGACGACGCAATCGAGCCGGAAGGCACCTTCCCGCCGGAGCCGCAGGAAAACCTGCTGTATTTCATCGAGAAGAACGCGCCCAAGCTCGCGCCGTGGCAGCGCGAGATCGTGCGCATCGTGCGCAAGATCGCGCAGTACTTCTATCCGCAGCGCCAGACCAAGGTGATGAACGAAGGCTGGGCCACATTCTGGCACTACACGATCATCCACCAGCTCTATGAGGAAAAGCTGGTCAATGACGCGTTCATGCTGGAACTGCTGCAGGCGCACACCAACGTGATCTACCAGCCGCCGTACCACAGCCCGTACTACAGTGGGCTGAACCCGTACACGCTGGGCTTCCTGATGTTCCAGGACCTGCGCCGCATGTGCGAGAACCCGGACGACGAGGACCGCCACTGGGCGCCGGAGATCGCTGGCTCGGACTGGCGCACCACGCTGGACTTCGCCATGCGCAACTTCAAGGATGAGAGCTTCCTGCTCCAGTTCCTGTCGCCGCGCGTGATCCGCGAACTCAAGCTGTTCTCGGTACTCGACGACGACCGCGAGAACAAGCTGCGCGTGACGGCCATCCATGACGATGAAGGCTACCGGATGATCCGCCAGTTGCTGGCTTCACAGTACGACCTGTCCGGCATGGAGCCGAATATCCAGGTCACCAATGTCGATGTGGGCGGGGACCGCTCGCTGACCTTGCGTCACCAGCAAAGCGACCGCCGGCCGCTTTCGCACAACTTCGACGAGGTGATCCGCCACGTGACGCGCCTGTGGGGCTTCAACGTGCGGCTGGAAGTGGCGTATGAGGATGGTCGACGCGAACTCAAGTACGAGTGCAAGCCGGAACGCCGCCACCGCAAAGTGGCTGGTGGCGGGCTGAGCCTGGCGGCCTGAGGGTCAGGTTTTTCTGCGGACGAAACGGCGGCCCTTAACCGGGCCGCTGTTTTGTTTCAGGTGTCAGGCGGCGGTCTCGCACCAGTCCCGCACCAGTTCCACTGCGCCGCGCGACGGCTCCGCACACACGAGCTCGCCGAGCGCGCGGCTCCACCAGCGTTCCGAACCGTCGGCCACGCGCCATGCGTGCAGCCGGCGCGTGTAGAGCTGCAGATCGAATTCCTCGGTGATGCCAATGGCGCCGTGCACCGCGTGGGCGATGGCGGCCACGGGCGTGACCGCATCGCTCGCGCGCAGCTTGCCGATGGCGGCGCGGACCGGGTCGGGCGTGCTGCCCGAGCCTTCGCACGCGATCTGTGCGGCCAGCCGCGAGGCGGCAACATGCTCGGCCATCTCGCTGATCTGGTGCTGGATTGCCTGGAACTTGCCGATCGCGCGGCCAAACTGCAGGCGGTCGTTGGCGTACTGCAGCGTCATGTCCATGACCTGGGACAGCGCGCCGGCCATCTGCGCGGCGTGCAGGCAGGCGCCGATGGTGCGCAGCGTGCCGGCGGGCAATGCGAAGGCCTGTTCGGCCCGGGCATCGGGACGCGGCAGGCGCACGGTCAGGTCGGCGTGGGCACCGGTCGGTTCTGCACCGGCGGAGGAGGCCGGCAGCAGCACGCAGCGGGTCCCGGTCTGCACCAGGAACCAGCCTGCGTGGCGGGCGTCAGCCACCAGCGTGGCCGGGCTCTCGTCGTCGAAACTTGCGAGTGCGATCGGTTCGGCTGGCGTCTGCACGCCGTGCGCGTGCAGCAGCGCACGGGCGAACAGCGTCTGCGCGAGCGGCAGCGGCATGGCGTGACGACCCAGCACGTAGAGCACCGGGGCCACGTCGGACAGCGACAGGCCGGCGCCATCTGCGGATTCAGGCAGCAGGCAGTCGGCAAAGCCGCTTTCCAGCAGCGCTTGCCACAGTGGCGCCGTATCGGCACCCTGTTCGATGGCGCGAACCGTGGCGGGTTGACAAAGGTCGCGCAGCAGGGCGTCGAGTGCGTCGGAATAGGTGTTATGCATGGCGATGGACTCAGTATTGGACGCGTTCAGCGCAGACCCAGGCCGCGCGCAATCATGCCGCGCAGGATCTCGCGCGTGCCGCCGCGCAGCGAATAGGACGGGGCGATCTGCGTGACATAGGCCAGCGTGCGGTACAGCGCGCCATCGGCCGCAAGTGCCGGCTCGTCGCCGAGCGCGGCTTCCACGAGTGCCGGGATCGACTGCTCGAACGTCGTGCCGAGATCCTTCACCAGCGCGGCTTCGACCACTGGGCTCTCACCGGCGGCAAGGCGCGCCGTCACCGCCAGCGACATGGAGCGCAGCACCGCAAGGTGGCCCACCAGCCGGCCGGCGGTGACAGTATCGCGCCGCGCTTCAGGCAGGCGCCGCAGCGCGGCCAGCCATGTATCGAGCAGCACCACGCTCGAGTACAGCCGCTCCGGCCCGCTGCGCTCGAAGGCGAGTTCCGCGTTGACCTGTTCCCAGCCGCTGCCTTCCTGCCCGACGAGCGCGTCCGGCGCCAGCACCACGTCCTCGAAGCTGACTTCGGAGAAGTGCGCGTCGCCGGTCAGGTCCTGGATCGGCCGCACCGTGACGCCGGGTGCCGAAAGGTCGACGATCACCTGCGACAGGCCGGTCTGGCGGTCTTGCGGCGTGCCCGAGGTGCGGACCAGCGCAATCATGTAGTGGCAGTGGTTCGCGTTCGTCGTCCAGATCTTGCGTCCGTTCAGGAGCCAGGTTCCGTCCGGTTGCCGCACGGCACGCGTGGCCACGCTGGCGAGGTCGGAGCCCGAGTTGGGCTCGCTCATGCCGATGCAGAAGAACGCGTCGCCGCGGCAGATGGCGGCCAGGTACTTGGCCTTTTGCGCCGCATTGCCGTAGCGCAGGATCAGCGGACCGCTCTGGCGGTCGGCAATCCAGTGGGCCGACACGGGCGCCCCGGCGGCCAGCAGTTCTTCGACCAGCACGAAGCGCGAGAACGGGTCCAGGCCGGCACCGCCATACTCGGCCGGCAGCGTGATGCCGACCCAGCCGCGCGCGGCGAGCGCGCGGCTGAAGGCGGCGTCAAAGCCCATCCACGAGCGTGCGCGGACTTCGGGCGGCAGCTTTGGCATCTGTTCGGCCAGGAAGGCCCGGACCTGCTCGCGGAACGCCATGGCGTGCGGCGGCAGGCTGGTGAGCTGGAAAGTGGAAAGCAGTGCGGTCACGTTGAATATCCAGGTGCGTGATGGCGGCGTTGGGCAGGCCGCCGTGTCAGTCGAGCGTGGCGCCGGAGTCCTTCACCACCTTGCGCCAGCGCGTCATCTCGGCGGACAGGTAGCTGGCATAGGCCTCGGGGGTCGAGCCGCGCGGCTCGGCGCCCTGCGCGGCCAGCGCTGATCGGGTTTCAGGGTTGGCCAGCGCCTTCATGGTCGCGGCATTGAGCTTGCGTACGATCTCCGGCGGCGTCTTTGCCGGGACCATCATGCCCTGCCAGGCGCCCACTTCAAAGCCCGGCATGACGGTTTCGGCCACGGTCGGTACTTCCGGCAGCTGCGAGCTGCGCGTGCTGCTGGTCACGGCCAGCGCGCGCATGCGCTTGTCGCGAATGAACGGCAGCGACGAGTTGATCGTATCCGTCATGAACTGCACCTGACCGCCGGCCAGGTCGGTCAGCGCGGGGGCGCTGCCCTTGTACGGCGCGTGCACGGCGTTCAGGCCGTTGGCCTGCAGGAACAGGAAGGCGGCCAGGTGCGTCACGTTGCCATTGCCGGCCGAGCCGTAGGTCAGCTTGTCCGGATGGGCTTTGGCGTACTGGATGAATTCCTTCACGTTGTGCACCGGCAGTTGCGCATTGACCTCGAGCACCAGCGGCACCATGGCGGTCAGCACCACCGGCGCGAAGTCGCGCCGTACGTCATAAGTGAGCTTGCTGTAGAGCGCCGGGCTCAGCGCGATCGACGAGGTGTTGTACAGCACCGTATAGCCATCGGCCGGCGCCTTGGCCACGATCTCGGCGGCGATATTGCCGTTGGCGCCAGGACGGTTGTCCACCAGCACCTGCTGGCCCAGTTCGTCGGTCATGCGTTTGGCGATCACGCGCGAGACCAGGTCGGTCGGGCCGCCCGGCGGGAACGGTACCACCAGCCGGATCGGATGGGCCGGGAAGCCGGCACCACCCTGTGCCAGCGCGCTGGTGCTGGCGAGCAAGGCCGGCACGAGCGCGGCCAGGGCCTTCATGAGGGTCTTTGCCATCATTCTGTTTGTCTCCTCCACGAAATCGTCAGATCCATTCCAATGCGATGCGTTTCAGCCGGGACGTCCGGCCAGCAGCCGCCGCGCCGTGTATGTCATGACTTTCTCGTTGCGCTGGTTGAAGACCTCGATCTCAGAATCGACCACCGCGCGGCCGCTGCGCGACGTGGGGCGGATGCCGGTTACCGTGACCGTGGCCCACACCGTATCGCCGACCACCACCGGGGCCAGGATCTTCTGCGTGAGTTCGAGCATGGCGAGCCCCGTGCCCTGGATCATGGTCTGCAGGATGAAGCCTTCGATCAGCGTGTAGGTAAGCGCGCCTGGGACCGGGCGGCCGCCGATCGCACCGCCGTCGTAGCCGTCCTCGATGAAGATGGCTTCGACCATGCCGGTGACCGAGATGAAGTTGACGAGGTCGGTCTCGGTCACGGTGCGGCGGAAGGTCCGGAAGGCCTGGCCCTCTTTCAGGTCCTGCCAGTAGAAGCCCTGGCCGAGTCGCGGCAGGTCGCGTTGCGTCATGCTGTCTCCTTGGAGTTGTTCTCAGCGTTGGAAGTACCGCGGGCAGCGCCAGTGGCATATAGCCCTTCAATGTCCTGCTGTGTCAGCCCGGCCTGCGCCAGCAACTCTGAGGTGTGTTCCCCGAGGCGCGGCGGCACGCCGACCGGTGCGCGCTCGCCGTCAAAGCGCACCGGTGCGCCCGGAAAGCGCAGCGAGCCCATGGCGGGATCTTCGACGGCTTCGAAAAAGCCGGTCGCGCGCAGGTGCGGATCATCGGGCAGGTCGTCGAGTTCGTTGATCCTTGCCACGGGAATCTGCAGTGACTCGCAAACCTCCATCCAATGCGCAGTGCTGTGCCCGCGCACGATCTCGCCGGTGATCTCGTACAGCATCTCGATGTTCGCGGTGCGTGCCGAGATATCGGTGAAGCGCGTATCGGCGGCCAGTTCGGGACGGCCCGCGGCGCGGAAGAAGTCGCGCCAGTGGGCGTCGGTGTACGGCATCATGCAGACATGGCCGTCGGCGCTCTGGTACGGGCGGCGCAGCGGCGCCAGCACGCGTGGATAACCGGTGCTCCCGCGCGGCGGCTCGAAATGCCGGCCGTAGAAATGCTCGACCAGGTTGAACGCGACCATCGATTCGAACATCGGCACCTCGACCATCGCGCCCTGGCCGTCGCCGCGCGCACGGCCAGCCAGTGCCGCACATATGGACAGCGCAGCCACCAGTCCGCTGGTCTTGTCGGCGGCAATGGTCGGGAAGTAGCGGCTGCTGCCGGTCTGCGCCGCCATCAGCGCGGCGTTGCCGGACAGGCCCTGGATGATGTCGTCATAGGCCGGGCGTCCGCCGTATGGGCCTTCCTCGGCAAATCCGAGCAGGCTGACGTAGACCAGTTGCGGGTGGCGTGCCTTCACGTCGGCCGGCGCCAGGCCGAGCGCGGCCAGCTTCTGCGGGCGCATGCTGTGCATCAGCACGTCCGCGCCGGCCAGCAGGCGGTCCAGCGCCGCCTGCGCGGCGGGCTGCTTCAGGTCCAGCACGATGCTCTTCTTGCTGCGGTTCACGCCGAGGAAAATCGCGGCCATGCCGGCTTCGGCGGCCGGGCCGGTGCGCCGGGTGGAGTCGCCTTCGGGTGGCTCGACCTTGATGACCTCGGCGCCAAGGTCGGCCAGCCACTGGCTCGCGTAGGGGCCCATCACGACCGTGGAAAGGTCGATCACGCGGATGCCTGCTAAGGGCAGCATGCGTCTGTCTCCGGATCTGTACTGTGGGGCACAGCGTAGATCACGGGCATATGTCTGGTCTAATATTAGTTTTTTAGAAACTGATATACCCCGGATATCGATATGGATCTGCGTCAACTTCAGCAGTTCGTTGCCCTGGCCGAGACGGGCAACTTCCACCGCGCGGCCGAGCGCCTGCACATGGCGCAGCCGCCGCTGTCCATCTCCATCCGCAAGCTGGAGGAGCAACTCGGCACCGCGCTGTTCGTGCGCACGCCGCGCGGTGTCAGGTTGACCCAGGCCGGCGAAGCGGCGCTGCAGGATGCGCGCCGAGCGCTATTCCATGCGGGGCAGGCGCGGGCGGCGGCGATGGCGGCCGCGCAGGGCGAACGCGGCGCGCTGCGTATCGGCTTTGTCGGTTCAGCGACCTATGCACTGCTGCCCAAGCTGATCCCGGCCTTCCGGGCGGCACATCCGGGGATCGAGCTGGTGTTGCATGAATCGACCACGGCGAACATCCTCGACCAGCTCGAAAAGCACCGGCTGGACGCCGGGCTGGTGCGCTTTCCGATCCTGAGCAGCGGTGGCTACACGCTCACGCCGCTGGAGAGCGATGTCTTCGTCGCAGCCGTGCCGGCGGACAGCCCGCATGCGAAGGAGGAATCGATTCCGCTGAAGGCGCTCGCGGCTGAACCGTTCATCATGCATCCGGCGGCGGCGGTGCCCAACCTTCATGCGGTGGCGATGATGCTGTGCCAGCAGGCTGGGTTTGTGCCGCGCGTCACGCAGGAGGCGGTGCAGGTGCAGACCATTATCAGTCTGGTGGAAAGCGGGTTGGGTGTGGCGCTGGTGCCGAGCGTGGCGACGCGGTACGCCAACCGGCGGGTGCGGTTCTTGCCGCTGTCCAGCCCGCGGCCGGCTGGGAGGATCGGGATTGCCTTCGCGGCGCGGGCGGATGATGCGGATCGGCAGGTGGAGAGGTTTCTGGGGGCGGCGTTGGAGGCGGTAGGGGAATAAGGAACGGGTTCTTGGCCCGCGCCGGTGGTTCTTTTGCGTAGCTGGTAGGTGCTTCTGGTTCGCGCTGGATTGTTGCTCTTGGCAGGCGCCGCTGTTTCGCCGGCGTAGCCGGCGAGTCACTTTTTGTCCGAGCGACAAAAAGTAACCAAAAAGCGCGTCGTTGCCGCGGGCCATCAATTCCACGGTGTCGGTAGTTCAAACTGCTTTGGACGCCTGCGATGGTGGTCGGCCGTTCGACCCTGCTACGCCATGTGAGTCAGAACCTGTGCCTGGCGCGGCACAACGTTTGGACGATCCCCAAGACGGACTCGGGTACAGCGTTTCAATAAGGTCAGTGGTGGGACGCCTTCGGCTGCGCTGCGCGCACATCCTAGTCGGGGCGCAAGCTCACCAACGTCGCTGGCGCCCGAGGTCTGTATTTCTTCTCCCTCTCTCCACTTGGCGCATGCAATGCGCGGGCCTCGTTACCGAGGCGTGGTTTGCCCTGGGCCTGTGTGCTCAGACTAGGGCTCTGCGCGTAGCGCAGCCGAAGGCGATCACACGATATCGCTCGCAGCAGGGGCCACAGACGCTTGCAGGGCTCGTTCAATCAGCGCTGTAATTCTGACCACGGTCGTGCCCCACGCGGCAGGCAGTGTGACTGACTCTGAAGCCCATACCCGTACAACACCCCTGGCACACTACGATAAAAATTCGCCCCTTTGGGGCAACCAAAACGCGTTTTTGGTTACTTTTGTCGCTCGGACAAAAGTGACTCGCCGGCTACGCCGGCGAAACAGCAGCGCCCGCCAAGAACGACAACCCAGCCCTAACGAGAAGCGCCCCGCCGGCTACCTGGCCGAAACCCTTTCAACCACTCTTCCCTTGCCGAGCACCCCGCGGCCGCGGGGTAGCCGACGCTCCCCCCGCCCGCACCAAATTCACCCCCGGCAACAAATGCAACAACCTCACCAACTCCGACTGCCGATGCGTCCCCGTCTTGCGCAACGTATCCCGGATATGCACCCGCACGGTATGCGGCGACAAAAACTCCCGCTCGGCAATCTCGTTGAGCGTTTCGCCGGCGGCCAGCCGGATGGCAATAATGCTTTCCTTGCGCGACAGCCCGAACAGCGAGGTCAACACCGCCGCATCGAGCACCGACCGCGATTCCGAGTTGCCCAGCAGCATCATCGCTGCCGGCAGTTGCCAGGGCCCTTCCACGGGCTGGCGCGACACCAGTGGCACGACGATGATCGGCACCGGTTGTCCGCCGGAGGTGATGTGCATCCATGACCCCGATGCCGCGTCGGCGCCGCGGCCGCGCACGGCGCCCTCAAGCAGTCCGTGCAGCACAGACTGCAGCGATGGATCGCGCGAGCGCAGCAGGCCTTGTTCGAGCGACAGGTTGCTGTCGGCCTGCACCAGCGCCTCGGCCCAGCTGTTGGCATAGCGCACCCGCATGTCGGCCTGCAGCACCATCACGCCGAAGTCCAGCGTGTCGAGCCCGGCCAGCCCCAGCGAAGCCAGTCCGCTCAGTTCGAAGTTGCGCTGCTGCATGCGCGCGGCGCGAGCCCAGTGCGGCATGACATGGGCCAGCCGGCGTTCGCGCACGGTGCGGCTGACATGGCTTTGCCCCGTGCTGGTGCCGCTCATGAGCACGCAGATCTCGGCGGTGTCGATCAGCCGGATGCCCTGTTCGAGTTCGTCGCCGTCGCGCGAGACGGCGACCGCTGTCGCGATGCTGTCCGCCATGGCCTCTGCATCGCTACCGGCGGCGAGGGCGGTTCCCGCGTATGACGGCTGGCCCGGATCCGACGGCGGGATGACGCCGTCGGGCAGGCTGACGCCGCTTGTGAAACAGCCGTGCGGGGTGACGCCGAGCCGGGCATGGCCGGACAGCTTGTCCCAGATCAGATAGCGCGGGCTGTCTGTGGCTGTGTAGCGTGAAAACAGGTCCAGAGCGGCGGGCATGGCCGCCACGTCCATTGCGGACTCGTAGATGGAGTCGACCAGACGATGAAAATCATCGTCGGCCGTCGGGTGTTCGCCCATATTCAGTTCCCCCGGTGGCAAACGCCTTTACTGAGCGCCATTTCAAAATGGCTGCTGTTTTGTATTTCCCCTACTGCTGTGCTGCCCGGGCGTTCTTGTGCGCTCCGTGGCCACGGCACCGTAACGTGACGGCACCGCGTGCAAGATGCTCTGCAAGCATTGTCCATGCCTGCATGTCGGCAATCATGCCAAACAATCCAGTTCGATTTATCCCCCGCTTTGGGGGGCTAACGCTCCGTCAAGCGAGCGCAGCGGACCAGATCGTCAATATGTCGACGCTTGCATAACGCGGATGTTAATGCGCTATACGGAGTCATGAAGGAATTTCGACGTCAAAATGACAGCCGCGTTTCGCAAAAGCGACAGCGTACCCGTTTCTGCGTGATTCGGGCATCTCATTCGGTGCGCGGCATGACGGCTTCGACGCTTGCCGCGCTGGCTGTTCCGCCGTCCAACTGAATGGTCAGGCTAGGCGATGCCATGCGGATACCGTTGGTATCGAATTGCCGCTTGAGGAGCGCATTGAACGCGCGCGTGATTTCCGCCTGCATCAGCGGGCGGGTCTTGAACTGCGCCAGCACCACCGGGCCGCTCGGGTCGAAGCGGTCCAGGCCCAGGATGTCCAGGCCGGACAGGAGCTTGTACGAATAGCGGTGGTCGTGCGCGATCTGGGCGCCGGTGGACCGGATCAGCTCCAGCGCGCGGTCCAGGTCGCTCTGGTACGCGATGCCGATGTTGAAGACCGCATAGCCATACCCGCGCGACAGGTTCTTGACTGCCTTGATCTGGCTGTACGGCAGCGTGTGCAGCGCGCCCTTGCCGTCGCGCAGCTTGACGGTCCGGATGGTCATGCCTTCCACCACGCCGGCATGGTCGGGCAGTTCGATGGAGTCGCCGATGGCAATGGAATCCTCGATCACGATGAACAGCCCCGTGATCAGGTCCTGGACCAGGCTTTGCGCGCCGAAGCCGATCGCCAGGCCGACCACGCCGGCACCCGCGAGCAGCGGCGTGACGTTGACCCCGAGATTGGCCAGTACCACCATCATGGCGATGACCAGCAGCGCCACGAACGACGCATTGCGCACCAGCGGGAGGATGGTCTTGGCACGCATGCTGGGCTGCGCGGCCCGGCCATACGTGGGGGAGAGCGCCTGCGTGATGGCCGTGTCGATCAGCAGCCAGACCAGCCACGCGAGCAGCACCGTGGCGGTCACGCTCAGCATGGACTCAGCAATGTGCCGGCCCGCGGGCGAGGCTTCGACGAGATGCAGCACCGACGTTCCCCAGATGCGCGTGCCCAGTTCGACCACGGTGATCCAGATCAGCACGCGCACCAGCGCCATGGCGAAGCGGCCGAAGCGCTCCAGGTAGGCGGAACGCCGCCGGTCGCGGATGCGGGGCGCACGCACCTTTGCCTTCGGGGAGCGGCCGGCGATCAGTGTCAGCAGCAGCGCGATGACGAACAGCGACACCGAGGCCACGGTGCGGCGCAGGAAGACATCGGCATGGCCGGTGGCCAGCACGGTGCCGATCACCGACGCCACGACCACGGCGAGCACGGGCAGATGCCAGGCCTGGCCGGCCAGGCGCAGCAGGTCCGTCATGGCCGGATGCGACTGGCGGAATTCGAGCGGACGTTGCGCGATGAGCTGGCCCACCTGGCGCCGGAAGCGCAGCGCGAACACGCCGATCAGGATTGCGGCCGCGACATTGGCGCTTGTGGAGATCAACGCGCTCAGATTGGTGCCGAGCACCGTGGTGATGCGGGGATCCGTCGCGCTGTTGCCGAGTGCGGCCAGGGCGCCGGTACAGAACAGCAGCAGCGGCGAGTGCGTCAGCAACTGGCGTACCGCCAGCCGGCGGTGTGCAGTGCGGAACAGCGCGAAGATGACCTGGCAGACCGCGCCCGCGATAGCCCCGGCCACGATCGCATGGGCCACCATCACGGCCGCCATGCTGGCCGGCGACTGGGAAAAGTGCCGGTACGCAAGCAGCATCGTGAGTGCGAATGCGGCTACCCATGGCCCGATGCGCCGCAGCATATAGATGCCGACATCCATCCAGGATGGCAGGTCGGGCAACCCGACGCGTGGCTTGCGTACGAGCGCGACAGTGGTCTCGGCGCGCATGTGGCGGCGCACCCGGATGCGGTGCCCGATCTCCCACAGGATCCAGCCGCAGAGCGCCCAGCCGCCAATGACCATGACGAACTCGCGCAGGGAAGCGAGGCCCGAACGCGTTCCTTTGAGCGTCACGGCGTCGCGCCACTCCTCGGCGGCGAACTGTGCACGCCAGCGCCAGTAGTGCCAGGGGCCATGGTCCTTGCGCAGGTGCGTATCGACTTCATCGAGTGCCTGCGCGACGGCGCCGATCAGCCCCGGTGCGGAGGCTGGCGCAACCGGCGCCGATGCCGGGGCATTCAATCCGCTGCGCAGCGCCTGCAACTGTTCAAGCAGGGCCTTGCGCTGGGTGTCGTCTTTCAGGGTGACGATCACCTGGTCGAGCGACTGGGCCAGCGGGGCGCTGGCCGGTGCAGCCTTGGCATCTGTCTTGGCATCGGCCTGCCGGATCGCGGCGGCCAGCGGGTTGGCCGGCGCGGCATGGGCCGGCGCGCATGGCACCAGTATCAGGATCAGCGGCAGCAGCAGTGCGGCCAGCGGCAGCCAGGCGTGCCGGTGCAGCAGTGATCGGGCATCAGGGACAAAGGGGCGCATGGGTCAGGGGCCGCGTCGCGGGCAAGCCGTCCATGCGCGACACTGTAGCGCATTGGTCCCTTGCCGGTTCCCTGAGTTGGAATCGGGATGACCCGCTGACCCTCCGTGGCGCGGGCAAAAGTGGCGTTTCGGTGCATTCGTCGCTTCCGACGATGCGTGTCAGGGCCCGATCCCCGAATCTCGAACCCGCTCCGGCGCAGCGTTGCGCCGGTTTCAGACACCAACTTCGGGCTTGCCGCTTGTGCGGCACCAGGCCTGCAAAAACCAGACGGAAGGAACACGGCAATGGAACTCAATGCATCGGTATCGGCCATCGTGACGGGCGGCGCTTCGGGCCTGGGCGAGGCGACGGCGCGCGCGCTGGCTGCGCACGGCGTACGCGTCGCGCTGTTCGATCTCAATGCCGAAAAGGGCGAAGCACTGGCCCGTGAACTGGGCGGCGTGTTCTGCCAGGTCAACGTGACTTCGGAAGCGGAAGTGGAAGCCGGCTTTGCCAAGGCGCGCGCCGCCATCGGCCAGGAACGCATCCTGGTCAACTGCGCCGGCACCGGCAACGCCATCAAGACCGCTTCGCGCTCCAAGGAAGACCCGTCGCAGATCAAGTTCTTCCCGACCGATGCGTTCGAACGCATCGTCCAGATCAACCTGATCGGCACGTTCCGCTGCATCGCGCGCTCGGCTGCCGGCATGCTGACGCTGGACCACACCGCCAGCGGCGATCGCGGCGTGATCATCAGCACCGCGTCGGTGGCGGCGCAGGATGGCCAGATCGGCCAGGCGTCCTACTCGGCATCGAAGGCGGGCGTGGTCGGCATGACGCTGCCGATCGCACGCGATCTCTCCGGTGAAGGCATCCGCGTCAACACCATCCTGCCGGGCATCTTCAATACGCCGCTGCTGCAAGGCGCGCCCGAGAACGTCAAGGCCGCGCTGGGCGCCTCGGTGCCGTTCCCGAAGCGCCTGGGCCAGCCGGAAGAGTTTGCCTCGCTCGCGGTCGAGATGTGCCGCAACGGCTATTTCAATGGCGAGTCCGTGCGACTGGACGGCGCCATCCGCATGGCACCGCGCTGATCGGCACCGCAAGCATCCGCAGATGACGGCTGCGGCCCGGCCTGGCCGGGCCGTTTCTACATATAAGAAGAGGAGACGTCGATGGATTTCAGCTATCTGGCCACGCTGCCTCACGCGGTGCGCCACTTTGCAGGCCTCAGGCCCGACGCCGTGGCCTACTCGTTCGAAGGCCGGCAGACGACCTACGCCGAGTTCGAGCGCAATACCAGCCGCGTGGCGCAGGCGCTGCTCGCTGCCGGCGTACGCGCGGGCGATCGCATCGGCTATGTCGGCAAGAACTGCGACCACTATTTCGAGGCGTGGCTCGGCGCGGCGAAGATGGGCGCGGTCATGACACCGGCAAGCTGGCGCCTCGCTGGCCCCGAAGTGGAATTCATCATCGGCCATTGCGATGCCGTGATGCTGTTCGTGGGTCCCGAATCCGCGGCGATGGTGCAGGGTTTGCTGCCTGCATTGCCGATGGTGCGGCAGGTCATCGCCATGGAAGCGGGCGGGGGACAGGACTGGCCCGTCTACACGGACTGGCGCGATGCGCAACCGCCCACGCTGCCCGATCACCAGCCCGATGCGCATGACGTCGTGCTGCAGCTCTACACCTCTGGGACGACCGGACGACCCAAGGGCGCCATGCTGACCCACCGCAACCTGACCATTGGCACCGAGGTCAGCGAGCGTGAATCGATTCCCTGGTCGCACTGGACCGCGGACGATATCTCGTTGGTGGCCATGCCGGTCGCGCATATCGGCGGCTCAGGCTGGGGCCTGCGCAACCTGCTCTCGGGCGCCAAGGGCGTCGTGGCGAGAGAGTTTGATCCGCGCGCCGTGCTCGACTTCATTGAACACGAGCGCATCAGCAAGCTGTTCATGGTGCCGGCGGCCATGCAGATCGTGCTGCGCGATCCGCGTGCGCGCTCGGTCGACTACTCGCGCCTGAAGTACCTGCTGTACGGTGCGGCGCCCATTCCGGCGGCGCTGCTGCGCGAAGGCATCGAAGTTTTCGGCTGCGGCTTCGTGCAGCAGTACGGCATGACCGAAACCACGGGCACCGTGGTGGCGCTGCCGCCGGAAGACCATACGACCGAAGAAGTGCCGCGCATGCGTGCCGCAGGCAAGCCGCTGCCCGGCGTGGAACTGAAGGTGGTCGACTACGAAGGCCGCGAACTGGCGCCCGGTGAAGTCGGCGAGGTCGTGGTCCGCTCCGCGCACAATATGTCCGGGTATTGGAAGCAACCCGAAGAGACCGCGCGCACGATTGACGCCGATGGCTGGCTGCGCACCGGCGACGCGGGTTATCTCGATACCGAGGGCTATCTGTACATCCATGATCGCGTCAAGGACATGATCATCAGCGGTGGCGAGAACGTCTATCCGGCGGAAGTCGAGAGCGCGATCTACGGCCACCCGATCGTGGCCGACGTCGCCGTGATCGGCGTGCCCGACGAGAAATGGGGCGAGGCGGTCAAGGCCATCGTCGTGCTCAAGGCCGGGCAGGCTGCCGACCGCGACAGCATCGTCGCGTGGACGCGCCAGCGCCTGGCGGGGTTCAAGGTTCCAAAGAGCATCGACTTCGTCGACGCGCTGCCGCGCAACCCATCCGGCAAGCTGCTGCGCCGCAAGCTGCGCGAGCCGTTCTGGGACGGCATGGGCCGGCAGGTCAACTGACCGGCTGACAAGGTCAAAAGCTGCGATTATTGTCTCCCCTCTCCCATTTATGGGAGAGGGGCGGGGGAGAGGGCAGGAGTTTCCACGAAGTGGGGCGTCACGGTGCTTGCCATGCGCCTGCCCTCTCCCCCAACCCCTCTCCCGCAAGCGGGAGAGGGGAGCACCAAGCAGGCACGCCAGCTTTTTCAGCAGCAGGACCCGGTTCCTCGCGGAACCGGGTCCTTTGTCCATCTGCGGCTACGGTATCGCTCAGTCGGCCTGGATGCCGAATTCCTTGACGATCTTCGTGTAGCGCGCTGTATCGGACGCCAGCAGCTTCTGCAGCACGGCCGGCTCGCCGCCGGACGGCGTGACAGCAATGGTTGCCATGCGCGACACCACGTCAGGCATCTTCAGGATCTCGTTGACGTGGCCGTTGAGCGTGCGCACCAGTTCAGGCGACATGCCCTTGGGGCCGAGCAGCGCCTGCCACGCGCCGATCTCCACGTCCTTGTAGCCTTGCTCGGCCAGCGTCGGGACATTAGGCGCGAACGGCGAACGCTTCGAGTCGGCCACGGCGATCGGCACCAGGGTGCCATTGCCGACATACTGGGACACGGCACCATACGTGACGAAAGTCACCGGCACCTGACCGCCAAGCACGTCGACGATCGCCGGTGCCAGGCCGCGGTAGGGCACCTGGTTGATCTTGACGCCCGCGGACTTGTTGAACAGTTCGCCCATGATGTGCATCGGCGAGCCATTGCCCGGCGTGGCGTAGGTTTCCACCTTGCCTGCCTTGACCCGTGCCACCAGGTCGCTGACCTTGGTGATACCGGTGCCCTTGTTCACCACGACGAACAGCGATTGCGTGCCGATCTGCGAGATCGGCGTGAAGTCGCGCTGCACGTCGTAGCTGGCGCCGGTACCCGGCTTCAGCACGAGCGGCGCAATGGCGACGGTGTTGGGCGCAAGCAGCAGCGTGTAGCCGTCCGGATTGGCGCGCGACACGTAAGCGCTGCCGATCGTGCCGGCCGCGCCCGTGCGGTTTTCAACCACGACCGATTGCTTCAGGCGCGGCGCCAGCTTCTCGGCGAACATGCGTGCCAGCACGTCGACGTCGCCGCCGGCCGGATACGCGACCACGATGGTGATCGGCTTGTTGGGATATTCGCCCTGGGCCAGCGCGGGGCCGCCGGCAAACATGGCGGCAGCGCCGGCCGCGATAACGGTGGCGAGGACTTTGCGACGTGCAGACTTCATGGTGGACCTCTGAAAACTGGTGTCCCGCGCATTGCAACATGCGCGCGGACGATGGCAATTGAGTGCTTCAGGGCAGCCGCGGGCCGGAGTGCCGCGCGGACTGTGTCGTGCCAGGGGATGTATCGCCATGGAGCGCGGCGGCCGGGCATCGAGCCGGCCAGCCGCGTTGCGTACGTCTCTTAGAAGATGTGCTTGATGCCCAGCATGGTGCCGAACTGGTTCGCACCCGGCTTCGGATTCGAGCCCGGCGAGCCGCCGCTGACCGACGCGGCGAGCTGACCACCGTTGTCGATGAAGCCGGCGGTCGCGTACACCGACGTGCGCTTGCTGAACGCGTACGTGCCGCGCAGGGCGTACAACCATGCCTTGTTGTCGCTGCCGTGGTAGTTCAGGTAGTACACCTGGCCGGCCAGGTTGACCGCGGGCGTGATGTCGTAGGACGCGCCGGCGTAGTACATGTCGCTGATGCGGGTCGCGCTGCCTTCGTTGTCGCGGCGCAGCCAGCCGGCGCCGAGCTTGGCGCGCGACAGGATCATGTAGCCGCCCACCGACAGGCGGTCGTCCGTCAGGTTGCTGTTGGTCAGGCCCGCGAACGCGCCGGGGCCGCCGCGCTGCGAGTCATAGGCGGTGTGCACGCCCCACCAGTTGGTCGCGTACTGGACCATGGCCGACCATTCGCGGCAGGCCTTCTTGTCGGCCGGGTTTTCGCCCGCGCAGTTGGTGCCGGCCGGGCTCGGGCCAGCGTTGACGGCGTCGCGGCCGAAGCTGTACGTGGCGCCGACCGTGAAGCCGCCGAAGGTGCCCTTGTACGAGACCGCGTTATCCGCACGCGTGTTGGGCAGGTAGCTGTCGAGCGAGCCCGAGCCGTAGACGTTGGGCCCCAGGATGTCGCTGTCGAGCGTGGCCCAGAACAGCATGGTGTACTGGCGGCCGAACGACAGCTGGCCGTACTGGTTCGACAGGCCGACCAGCGCCTGGCGGCCGAACAGGCGGCCGCCCTGGTTGGCGCTGCCGGTATCCGGCGCGAAGCCCGATTCCAGCACGAAGATGCTCTTCAGGCCGCCACCGAGATCCTCGGTACCACGCAGGCCCCAGCGCGAGGGGACGGTCGCGGTGTTGTTGGGCACACGGGTCAGGCCATAGCCATTGGCGCCGACGTTGCTCACATACTCGACACCGGTGTCGATCACGCCGTACAGCGTCACCGATTGGGCCGAGGCCAGCAGGGGGGAGGCTGCGAGCAGGCCCGCAGCGATTCGTGCAAGTTTCATCTACCGTTTCCTTCTTTGTTCCGTCTTCTAATCGTTCTGGCTCGTCTGTCCTGGGGACCGGCTGCTGCAAGCCTCCGTAAATGCATTTTCAGCCGCTTTTGCGTTTTATAGGTAAAACATCAAACAACCTAAGAAACGTTGAGCGAAATATAGCCGGGCTTTTCGAGAGGAGTGAGGAGGGTTATCCCTAGTGAGGTCGCGGTACGACGTGGGCAAAAGCCGAAGGCTGCACACCTCCAGTGCACGATGCGGGGTCGGACGCCGGCGCATCGGCATTTCCGCCCGCGCCGCTACGACACGACTACGACACGGGCGGAAATGCGCAAGGCGCGCCAGTAAAGACTTTGCAGACAACTGACGGGCCCGGCCTGCATCCTGTTGCGCGATCGCGGTGCATGCACCGGGTCGGCGCGGCGGTGGGAAAGCCTCGTTGACCTATCGTTAACCCTGATCCTCTTGCCGCAAGCGAGCTTCTATAGTCAAAAGGTTTCATTTACAAACCTGAGTTTTATATATGGAACAAAAAGACTATCAAGAAGCGTGCCCACCGTCACAAGACATGCTTGCGGCGCTGGACAGCGGGTTTGCGCAACGCGTAGCGCAGATCGGCGGCGGTGCACAGGTGTCCTACCGCAGCGGCGGCAGCGCCGGTCCGGTGATCGTGCTGCTACACGGCATCAGCTCCGGTGCGCCGTCCTGGCTGCCGTGCGCAAGCCTGCTGGCCGCGCATGCGCGCGTGCTCGCGTGGGACGCGCCTGGCTACGGCGACTCCACGCCGCTGGCACAGGCGGAGCCCAAGGCGGCGGACTATGCGCAGCGCCTGCGGGAATGGCTGCGTACGCTGGGCGTGCGGCCCGACCTGATCGTCGGCCATTCGCTCGGCGCGCTGATGGCCGCTGCCTATGTGGCCGGTGCCGATGAGGCCGGACTGCCCGCGCAGTTGCTGCTGCTGAGCGTGGCGCAGGGATACGGTGCGCCGGGCAAGGAAGACAAGTCACGCGAAGTCTCGCGGCAGCGACTGGATGCGCTGGCATCGCTCGGCGTCGAAGGGCTGGCCGAGCGCGGCCCCGGACGATTGCTGAGCCGCGGTGCTGATGCCGGCGCCGCGGCGTGGGTGCGCTGGAACATGCGGCGCCTGCATGTGGACGGCTACCGTCAGGCAGTGGCCATGCTGTGCGGCGACGATATCGATGCCTACCTCGCCAGGCGTCCGGCCTCGGTGCCGGCGCGCATTGGCTGCGGGAGCCAGGACGTCGTCACCACCCCGGTCGCGTGCGGCATGCTGGCCGAGCGCTTCCATCTGCCGTTCGACCCGGTGCCCGATGCCGGACACGCCTGCTACATCGACCAGGCTGCCGCCACGGCGCGCCTGATCCGCAGCGCCCTGCCTGCGGCCAATCGATAGCCTTCCTCAGCCGGGGCACGCCGCCCCGGCAGCACATTCCGCATTTCACGGGTTAACCCTAGTCAATTTTTGAACGATCGTTGTCTATAGTCGTACCTGTGTTCAATATCTAAACCAGCGTTTCATTAGTAAAACAAAACGCAGCGTGATCCGAACCGGGATCACAGCGTGATGAAACCGGTCCCCACGCAGGCAGAAATGGAGCAAAGCGCAATGGATAGCCTCTCGTACAACCCCAACCTGGTCCCCTGGGAGCGTCCGGCCCCGAACAACGTCGCGGGCAAGGGCCACATCGAACAGCCGGGCAAGGTTGCCAACATCATCTGGCAGACCCGCGCTGATGCTCCCTCGGCCTACGAGAACAAGCTCGGCGACGCGCTCGAAGCCGCGTTCGAAGGCGGCGCGCAAACGCCGGCCGACATCGTCCGCGCCTTTAATGCCACGGACTTCCTGTGCCTCGATGGCCAGGCCTGGACCGAAGAGCGCTTCCTGGCTGAACTGCGCCGGCTGGGCGCCTGACCGCAGCCCGCCCCGACCGACAAGCACAGAGCCCCGAGCGAGAGAAACATGGAATCGAACAAGCAAGCCCGCGCCGAAGCCCGCCTGAACAGCGGCCTGCGCAACTACTGGTACCCGGTCGCTGCCTCGTGGGCGGTGACGCATGCCCCGATCGGCATCACCCGCCTGAGCCAGAACATCGTGCTGTGGCGTGACAACGCCGGCCAGGTCCACGCGCTGGAAGACCGCTGCCCGCACCGCGGCGCCCGCCTGTCGATGGGCTGGAACCTCGGTGACCGCGTGGCCTGCTGGTACCACGGCGTGGAAGTCGGCGGTGACGGCCAGGTCAAGAGCGTGCCGGCCGTGGACAGCTGCCCGCTGGAAGGCCGCACCTGCGTGCGCAGCTACCCGGTGCAGGAACAGGCCGGCGCGATCTTCCTGTGGTTCGGCGACCAGGCCCCGCAGGAAGGCGAGGGCAGCCCCGACGTGCTGCGCCTGCCGGAAGAGCTGGTCAGCGAAGAACACAGCAACTTCCTGTGCGTCGCGCACTGGGACTGCAACTACCGCTACGCCATCGACAACGTCATGGACCCGATGCACGGCGCCTACCTGCATGCCGTGTCGCACTCGATGGCCTGCGGCGAGAAGTCGGCCACGATGCAGATCCGCGAAACCGACCACGGCCTGATCTTCGAGAAGGTCGGCCAGCGTGGCGTGAACTTCGACTGGGTCGAATTCGGCGAAACCGGCACGCTGTGGCTGCGCCTGGCAATTCCGTACCGCGACAAGGTCGGCCCCGGCGGCCCATTCGGCATCGTCGGCATGGCTACGCCGGTCGATGAAGACCACTGCATGGTGTTTTTCTGGCGTACCCGCAACGTGCAGGGCTGGCAGCGCGATGCATGGCGCTTCCTGTACCGCAACCGCCTGGAGCAGCTGCACTGGGACGTGCTCGAGCAAGACCGCGTGGTGCTCGAATCGATGGCGCCGCAGGCCCGCGACCACGAAATGCTGTACCAGCACGACGCCGGCATCACGCGTGTGCGCCGCCTGCTGAAGCGCCGTGCCGACCAGGAAATCGCCGACGAGCCGGTTGCCATGCTCAAGCCTGCCGACGGGGTGGCAAATCATGCCTGAGGCCAACAACAACGGCCTGCTGGCCGGGCGCAAGGTGCTGGTCACCGGCGCCGCACGCGGACTGGGCCTGGCCTTCGTCAAGTCGCTGGCTGAAGCTGGCGCCGCCGTGGCCATGGCCGACATCCTGGCCGACCGCCTGCAGCAGGAAGCCGACGCACTGCGTGCACGCGGCTTCAAGGTGGTGGCCGTGCCGGTGGACCTGTCCGATCCGGCTTCCGTGCAGGCCTGCGCCGACGCCGCCATCAAGGGCCTCGGCGGTCTGGACGGCCTGGTCAACAACGCTGCCGTGACCGATTCCGGCGGCCGTGACGCCAGCGCCATCGACGTCGCCACGTGGGACCGCGTGATGAACGTCAACGTGCGCGGTACCTGGCTGATGACCACCGCCTGCCTGCCGGCCCTGAAGGCCAGCGGCCGCGGCGCTGTCATCAACCTGGCTTCCGACACGCCGCTGTGGGGCGCGCCGAACCTGCTGGCCTACGTGGCGAGCAAGAGCGCCATCATCGGCATGACGCGTTCGCTGGCGCGCGAACTGGGCCGCGACCAGATCACCGTCAACGCGGTGGCGCCGGGCCTGACGCTGGTGGAAGCCACCGAATACGTGCCGCAGCACCGGCACGACCTGTATCGCGAGCAGCGCGCTATCCAGCGCGAGCAACTGCCCGACGATGTCTGCGGCGCGGTGCTGTTCGCACTGTCCGACCTCGCCCGTTTCGTGACCGGCCAGACGCTGGCGGTCAACGGCGGCTTTGTCATGCACTGATCCACGGATCAACCGATCTACTGAAACAGAAGGAATCCAAATGAGCGATCTGTCTCAACAAGCCAACATCAAGCGTTCGTGGGAACAACCGGAAGACGCTTCGTTTGACCAGTGGATGGAAAGCCGCGTGGCGCGCTTCTCCACGCGCAAGTACGACTGGGACGCGCTGAAGTTCCAGGCCGACTACGACCCGAAGTACCGCCGTGCGCAGATGCGCTACCTGGGCACCGGTGGCACCGGCGTGGCCGCTGACACCAACACCGTGCCGTCGGAGAACTTCACGTTCTCGACCATGATCATCCCGGCTGGCCACGAAGGTCCCTCGCATATCCACACCGACGTGGAAGAGGTGTTCTTCGTGATGCGCGGCAAGATCAAGCTGATCCTGGAAAAGGACGGCGAGCGCTTCGAGACCATCCTGACCGACCGTGACCTGGTCTCGGTGCCGCCGGGCGTGTACCGCGAGGAAATCAACATCGGCGACGAAGACGCGCTGATGTGCGTGATGCTGGGCGCCAAGAAGCCGATCACGCCGACGTACCCGCCCGAGCATCCGCTGTCGAAGATCAAGCGCTGATGCGAGTGCCCAACCGCACACCGCGCCATAACCAGGTACCCAGGCCATGAACGCCCTGCAACCCGCCACCGCCACGCAAACCGCCGCCGAGTTCCCGGACAAGTACATCGTCCCGGGCCTCGAGCGCGGCCTGCGCCTGCTCGGCGAGTTCAACAGCAAGGACCGCGCGATTTCGGCGGCCGAGCTGGCGCGCCGGCTGCAGGTGCCGCGCTCGACGGTGTTCCGCCTGCTGACCACGCTCGAAATGCTCGGCTTTGTCGAGCGTGCCGAGGGTGGCCGGGACTTCCGCCTGGGCATGGCCGTGCTGCGGCTGGGCTTCGAATACCTGGCGTCGCTGGAGCTGACCGAACTGGGCCGCCCGCTGCTGGAGCGCCTGCGCGACGAGATCGGCTATCCGAGCAACCTCGTGGTGCGCGACGGCCGTTCGATCGTGTACGTGGCCAAGGCCGTGTCGCCGCGTCCGTTCGCGAGCACCGTGAACGTGGGCACCCGTCTGCCGGCGCACGCAACCGTGCTTGGCCGCGTGCTGCTCGAAGACCTGTCGCTCGACGAACTGCGCGCGCTGTATCCGGAACCGCGGCTCGAGGCTTTCTCCGAGCGTACGCCGGCCAGCGTGGACGCGCTGTACGAACTGGTGCAGCACGATCGCGAGCGCGGCTATGTGCTGCATGAAGGCTTCTTCGAGTCGAGCATTTCCACCATCGCCGCGCCGGTGCGTGACCGCACCCGCAAGGTGGTGGCGGCGCTGGGCGCCACCATTCCGGCCGCGCATATCGATCCCGCGCAGCTGGACTCGATGGTGGAAAAAGTCAGGGAAACCGCGGGCGAATTGTCGCGCCTGCTGGACTACCGGCCCGCGCTGAAAAGCAGCGGCGGCAAGGTAGTGAATCTGTATCGGGAGTGAGGACAATGTCCATGATTGAACTCGACGGCAAGGTTGCCGTCGTCACAGGCGGGTCCTCCGGCATCGGGCTGGCGACCGTCGAACTGCTGCTCGAAGCGGGCGCCGCCGTGGCCATCTGCGGCCGCGACGAAAGCCGCCTGCGCAGCGCCGAAGCGCAACTGCGCGAGACGTTCCCCAACTGCCGGCTCTATGCCGCCACGTGCGACGTGCTCAAGCCCGAACAGGTCGCAGCGTTTGCCGCCAATGTGCAAAGCACGCTCGGCAACGTCGACATGCTGGTCAACAACGCCGGCCAGGGCCGCGTGTCGACCTTCGCGAACACGGAAGACGCAGCGTGGATGGAAGAACTGCAGCTCAAGTTCTTCTCCGTGATCCACCCGACGCGCGCCTTCCTGCCGCAGCTCGAGCAATCGGGGCAGGGCGCCATCGTCTGCGTGAACTCGCTGCTCGCACAGCAACCCGAGCCGCATATGGTCGCCACGTCGGCCGCGCGTGCCGGCGTGCTGAACCTTGTGCGCTCGATGGCCACCGAGTTTGCACCGAAGGGCGTGCGCGTCAACGGCATCCTGATCGGACTGGTCGAATCGGGCCAGTGGCGCCGCCGCTTCGATGCGCGCCCCGAAGAAGACCGCAACCTGGACTGGGCCGCATGGACCGCGCGCCTGGCCCAGCAGAAACATATTCCCCTTGGCCGCCTGGGCCTGCCTGTCGAGGCAGCCCGCGCCATCCTGTTCCTTGCCTCGCCGTTGTCTTCGTACACCACGGGCAGCCATATTGATATCTCCGGAGGACACTCCCGTCATGCGTAACGAACAACAGCAAGTCACCGTGGGCTGCGCCATCACGGCGTTTCTCGAACAGTGCGGCGTCAAGGCAGCCTTTGGCGTGATCTCGATCCACAACATGCCGATCCTCGACGCCATGGGCGAGCGCGGCAACATCCGCTTCGTGCCGGCACGCGGTGAAGCGGGTGGCACCAATATGGCTGACGCCTGCGCCCGTACCACGGGCGGCCTGGGCGTGTGCCTGACCAGCACCGGCACCGCCGCCGGCAACGCCGCGGGCGCCATGGTCGAAGCCCTGACCGCCGGCACGCCGATGCTGCACATCACCGGCCAGATCGAAACGCCGTACCTGGACCAGAGCCTCGCATACATCCACGAAGCGCCGGACCAACTGACCATGCTGAAGGCCGTGTCGAAGGCCGCCTTCCGCGTGCGCAGCGCCGACACCGCGATCAGCACCATCAAGCTGGCCGTGCAGACCGCGCTGACGGCGCCGACCGGCCCGGTCAGCGTCGAGATCCCCATCGACATCCAGGCCGCGCTGATCGACATGCCCGTCGACCTCAAGCCGCTGCCGGTTCCGCAGCACCAGCCGTCGGCGCACGCGATCGACGCACTGGCCGAGCGCCTGGCCAAGGCCAAGCGCCCGATGCTGTGGCTGGGCGGTGGCGCACGCCATGCCAGCAAGCAGGTCAAGCGCCTGCTGGACCTGGGCTTCGGCGTGGTCACCAGCACGCAAGGCCGCGGCATCGTCGCGGAAGACGATCCGCGTTCGCTGGGTGCCTACAACCTGCACAAGCCGGTCGAGCAGTTCTATCAAAGCTGCGACGCGATGCTCGTGGTCGGTTCGCGCCTGCGCGGCAATGAAACGCTGAAGTACGAACTGAAGCTGCCGCGCCCGCTGCTGCGCATCGATGCGGATCCGGCTTCGGAAGGCCGCTGCTACCAGAGCGACTACTTCGTCAGCGGTGATGCCGCACTCGCGCTCGACGCACTGGCCGATCGCCTCGAAGGCCGCATGCAGATCGACCCGGCCTTCGCCGATGACCTGCGCCGCGCACACGACACCGCGGTCAGCTCGCTGGTTGACGGTCTGGGCCCGTATTCGGCACTCGTGCAGGCACTGCAGCAGGCCGTGGGCCGCAACTTCAACTGGGTGCGCGACGTGACCGTGTCGAACAGCACCTGGGGCAACCGCCACCTGCAGATTTTCGATTCGCGTGCCGGCGTGCATGCGCTGGGCGGCGGCATCGGCCAGGGCCTGGCGATGGGCATCGGCGCCGCAGTGGGCGCGGCTGCCACGGCTTCGGGCAAGAAGACCTTCACGCTGGCTGGTGACGGTGGCTTCATCCTGAACCTCGGCGAGCTGGCCACGGCCGTGCAGGAACGCGCCGACATGGTCATCGTGCTGATGAACGACAAGGGCTATGGCGTGATCAAGAACATCCAGGACGCGCAGTACGGCGGCCGCCGCCACTATGTCGACCTGCACACGCCGGACTATGCTCAACTGTGCCAGTCGCTGTCGTTGCGCCACCGCCGCGTCAGCAGCCTGGACGACATCGGTGCCGCGCTGCAGGACGCCACGGCTGAGACCGGTCCGTTCCTGCTGGAAATCGACATGCTGTCGATCGGCAGCTTCAAGACCGTGTTTGCCGGCCCGCCGGTGAACAAGCAGGCGCCGATTGCTGCGCCGGCTACGACCGCCTAAGGGAGATGTCCATGCTGCATGTGTCCATGGTGGGATGCGGCGCGATCGGCCGCGGCGTGCTGGAGCTGCTGAAGGCGGATCCCGATGTCGCGTTCGACGTGGTGATCGTGCCGGAAGGCCAGATGGATGAGGCACGCAGCGCGCTGTCGGCGCTCGCGCCCAACGTCCGTGTGGCGACGGGCCTCGACGGTCAGCGCCCCGACCTGCTGGTCGAGTGCGCGGGCCACCAGGCGCTCGAAGAGCACATCGTGCCGGCGCTGGAGCGCGGCATCGCGTGCATGGTGGTGTCGGTCGGCGCGCTGTCCGAGCCGGGCCTGGTCGAGCGGCTGGAAGCAGCCGCGCGCCGTGGCAACACGCAGGTGCAGCTGTTGTCGGGTGCGATCGGCGCGATCGACGCGCTGGCCGCGGCACGTGTGGGCGGCCTCGACGAGGTCATCTACACCGGCCGCAAGCCGGCGCGCGCCTGGACCGGCACACCGGCCGCCGAGCTGTTCGACCTGGAAGCCCTGACCGAACCCACGGTGATCTTCGAAGGCACCGCGCGCGACGCGGCCCGCCTGTACCCGAAGAACGCCAACGTGGCGGCCACGGTTTCGCTGGCCGGGCTCGGCCTGGACCGCACTTCGGTGCGCCTGCTGGCCGACCCGAATGCCGTGGAAAACGTCCACCACATCGAAGCACGCGGCGCGTTCGGCGGCTTCGAACTGACCATGCGCGGCAAGCCGCTCGCGGCCAACCCCAAGACTTCGGCGCTGACGGTGTTCAGCGTGGTTCGCGCACTGGGCAACCGGGCGCACGCGGTATCGATTTGATTGACATGCTTGGGCGTTGAAGCCCACCGCGTGTTTGCTCCCCTCTCCCGCATGCGGGAGAGGGGCCGGGGGAGAGGGCAGGCGTGTGGCAAGCACGACAAGCTGGACTTCGTGGAGATTCCTGCCCTCTCCCCCCACCCCTCTCCCGCAAGCGGGAGAGGGGAGCTACGCAGCAGTAAATGAACAGGCCGTCGCAGCGCGAGACCGCAGCAGGACGCAAGGGCAACGACAGACCAAGCAGGCAACGACAATGAAGACGCAAGAAGTACTCCCCATCTGTATCGCAGGCGAATGGCGCCTGGGGACCGGCGACCGCTACGCGACGCGCTACCCGGCCACCGGTGAAGTGGTGGCCGAACTCAACGCCGCGAGCCTCGCGGATGTCGAAGAAGCGGTGCAGGGCGCGCAGCGCGCGTTCGAGACCAGTGGCTGGGCCCGGCGCAAGCCGCACGAGCGCGCCGCCGTGCTGTATCGCGTGGCCGAGCTGATCCGCGCGCAGGCCGAGCCGCTCGCGCAGCGCCAGCGCCTGGACAACGGCAAGCCGATCAGCGAAACGCGCGCACTCGTCGCCAGCGCTGCCAGCACGTTCCAGTTCTTCGCCGCTGCGTGCGAAACGCTGGAAGAGCAGATCACGCCGCAGCGTGGCGAATGCCTGACCATGAGCGTGTACGAGCCCATGGGCGTGGTCGCCGCCATCACGCCGTGGAACTCGCCGATCGCCAGCGAAGCGCAGAAGATGGCGCCCGCGCTGGCCGCCGGCAACGCCGTGGTGGTCAAGCCCGCCGAAGTCACGCCGCTGATGGCGCTGGAACTCGCACGCATCTGCGACGAGGCCGGCGTGCCCAAGGGCCTGATCAGCGTGCTGCCCGGCAAGGGCTCGGTGATCGGTGACGCCATCACCAAGCATCCGCTGGTGCGCCGCGTGTCGTTCACGGGTGGCACCACCACGGGCAAGCACATCGCGCATATCGCCGCTGACAAGATGATGCCGGTGTCGCTGGAACTGGGCGGCAAGTCGCCGACCATGGTGTTCGACGACGCCGATCTCGACCACGCGGTGAACGGTGTGCTGTATGGCATCTTCAGTTCGTCGGGCGAATCGTGCATCGCCGGTTCGCGCCTGTTCGTGGCGCGCTCGCAGTACGAGCCCTTCATCGAACGCCTGGCTGCCGGCGCTGCGCATCTGCGCGTGGGCGATCCGGCCGACGAGCGCACTCAGATGGGCCCGCTGATCACCGATCGCCACCGCGACTCGATCGAGTCCTATGTCGCCATGGGCGTGCAGGACGGCGGCCAGCTCCGCACCGGCGGCCTGCGTCCGGACGTGGCGGGCCTGCCCAACGGCTACTTCTATACGCCGACCATCATCGAAGGCCTGGACAACCATGCCCGCATCGCCCAGGAAGAAATCTTCGGGCCGGTGCTGGTGGCGATCCCGTTCGATGACGAGGACGACCTGATCGAGCAGGCCAACGACAGCGTCTACGCGCTGGCGGCCGGCATCTGGACGCGCGACTACAAGCGCGCCTGGCGCGTGGCACGATCCGTGCAAGCCGGCAATGTGTGGATCAACACCTACAAGCAGTTTTCCATTTCCGCGCCGTTCGGTGGCTGGCGCGACAGCGGCCTCGGCCGCGAGAAGGGAAGGCTGGGCATCCTGCAGTACATGGAGCAGAAAAGCGTGTACTGGGGCCTGAACGAACAACCGCTGCCGTGGGCCAACTGAGCCCCGCAAGCTGGAGCACAACATGATCAAGGTATTGGGAATCGACGAAATCGTCTACGGCGCGGATGACTTTGACGCCTGCCGCGGCTTTTTCAGCGACTGGGGCCTGACCATCAAGCGCGACGACGCGCAGGGCCTGGACTTCGAAACGCTCAACGGCTGCCGCGTGCTGGTGCGCCGCATCGACGACGCCACGTTGCCGCCCGCGATCGAAGCCGGCCCGACGCTGCGCGAAGTGGTGTGGGGCGTGGAGACGCAGGCATCGCTGGACCATATCGCAGACGCTATCGCTGACGCGCCCGGCTTCGTGAAGCAGGGCGAAGGCAACACGCTGCGCATCGGCTGCACCGACCCGAACGGCCTGGCCGTGCGTTTCCAGGTCACGCGCAAGCATGAGGTGCAGGTCGAATGCGCGCTGATGAACACGTGGAACGACAAGCCGCGCCTGAACCAGCGCAGCCCGATCTACGAACGCGCCGTGCCGATCGAAGTCGGCCACGTGGTGTTCTTCGTCAAGGACGTGAAGGCCACCGAGCGCTTCTACGTCGAGAAGTTCGGCTTCGTGCCGTCCGACCGCTACCCGGACCGCGGCGCGTTCCTGCGCTGCGCAGCCGAAGGCGGCCACCATGACCTGTTCCTGCTGCAGTTGCCGGAACCGAAGGCTGGCATCAACCACGTGGCGTTCACCGTGCGCGACCTGCACGAAGTCTTCGGCGGCGGCATGCACATGTCGCGCAAGGGCTGGGACACGCAGCTCGGCCCGGGCCGTCACCCGATCTCGTCGGCGTACTTCTGGTACTTCAAGAATCCGGCCGGCGGCCTGATCGAGTACTACGCCGACGAAGACCAGCTCGACGAGCACTGGGAGCCGCGCGCGTTCGAGCCGGGCCCGACCATGTTCGCCGAATGGGCGATCGAGGGCGGCATCGACGGCAACACGCGCCGCCAGAAGAACGCTGGCGGCCCGGCAGGCAAGTTCCTGACCGAGAAGCGCTGAACCCGCTGAACGCGAGCGCAAGACCAGGCTAGTAGTGCTGCTGCGGCATTGTGCGCAGCACGCCAAGGAAACAGAAGGAAGAGACATGAGTGCCCACAAGACCCTGACGATGCGAGTCCAGGCCATGCGCTACGAAGCGCGCGGCATTGTCAGCCTCGAGCTGCAAGATCCCGACGGGGCCACGCTGCCCGAATACGGTCCGGGCGCCCATATCGACCTGCACCTCGGCAATGGCCTGGTCCGCAGCTACTCGCTGTGCGGCGCGCCGGAAGTCCGCGACCGCTACACCGTGGGCGTCCTGCAGGACCGCAACAGCCGCGGCGGCTCGCGCTACGTGCACGAGCAACTGCGCGTCGGCGCCACGCTGACCGTCAGCGCGCCGCGCAACAACTTCGAACTCGATGAAAGCGCCGCGCACACGGTGCTCGTCGCCGGCGGCATCGGCGTCACGCCGATCGTCTGCATGGCACGCCGCCTGGCCGAGCTGGGCCGTTCGTTCACGCTGCTGTACTGTGCCCGCACGCGCGCCGAGGCCGCGTTCGTCGAATCGCTGTCGGCGTATGGCGACGCGGTGCGTTTCCACTTCGACGACGAAGCCGGCGCACCGCCCGACATGAAAGCCATGCTGGCCGGCCAGGACGCGCAGACGCACCTGTACTGCTGCGGCCCCGGCCCGATGCTCAACGCGTTCGAAGCCGCGTGCGAGGCGCACGGCTATCCGAATGTGCATATCGAGCGCTTCGCCGCCGATCCGTCGACCGAGTCGGTGCAGGAAGGCGAATACGTCGTGCAGCTGTCGCGCACGGGCTCCCTCGTCAAGGTGCCGTCGGGCAAATCGCTGCTCGATGCGCTGCTCGAAGCCGGCCTGGATGTCGAGCACAGCTGCCGCGAAGGCGTGTGCGGCTCGTGCGAGACCGCCGTGCTGGAAGGCTGCCCCGACCACCGCGACAGTGTGCTCAGCAACAGCGAGCGCGCCTCCAACAAGACCATGATGGTCTGCGTGTCCGGCTGCAAGGGCAGCCGGCTGGTGCTGGACCTGTAAGTCCACGCCCGACGGCGGGGCCTGCCGGCCTCGCCGGCGCTTCACCAGTGCGCCCGAGCGCGCAACCGAAGCCCTCCGTGCCGCGGCGCGATGGCTGACTGCCCCCCAAAGTATTAGAAGAGAAGCACCGTGCTGACACAGAGACAAGACACCGCGTCCCCGAGCGCGCAGATGGCGGCGAGCGCCAGTATCGTGACCGCGGCCGATGGCGCCGCCGGCTTTGCCGACAGCCGCAGCACCAGTGCCGCAGGTAGCACGGGCGGCGTCACACGGGGCAACATCATCGCCCGCATCGAGCGCATGCCGGGCAATGCCATGCATATCCGCGCGCGGCTGCTGATCGGCCTTGCGACATTCTTCGACGGCTTCGACGTCATCGCCATCGCCGCCACGCTGCCGCTGCTGATCGCCAAGTGGTCGCTCACGCCGGGCCAGATCGGTATTTTGATCGCGGCGCCGTCGGTGGGTCAGCTTGTCGGCGCACTGGTGTTCCCGGCGCTGGCTGAGCGCTTCGGCCGGCTGCGTTCTATTGGCTGGAGTGCTGGCATCATCGGCCTGATGAGCATTGCCTGCGGCCTTTCGCCGTCGTTCGAGATCTTTTTGCTGCTGCGTATCGTGCAGGGCCTGGGGCTCGGCGGCGAGTTGCCGGTAGCGGCCACCTACATCAACGAAGTCACGCGCGCGCATGGTCGTGGCCGCTTCGTGCTGCTGTATGAAGTCGTGTTCCCGATCGGCCTGATGGTTTCCAACGGCGTGGGCGCCTGGCTGGTGCCGCACTACGGCTGGGAGGTGATGTACTTCCTCGGCGGCGTTCCGCTGGTGCTGTTCTTCATCCTGCGCCGCGTGATTCCGGAATCGCCGCGCTGGCTGGCGGAGAAGGGGCGGATGGAGGAAGCCGACAGCGCGCTGCGTGCGTTCGAGGCGCGTGCCCGCACGCCGCTGCCGCCGGTGGGGGATACCAGTGCCTTTGATGCGATGACCCATCATCCGCGCCGCCGTGTCCGTGACCTGGTGAGCAAGGCCTATATCGGCCGCACGCTGGCGGTGTGGATGCTGTGGGCGACCTGCGGGTTCATCCAGTATGGCTTGTCGACGTGGCTGCCGACGGTCTACAAGACCGTGTATCACGCACCGCTGCAACTCGCGCTGAATCTGGCTGCTGGCGCTTCAGTGCTGGGGGTGGTGGGGTCGCTGGTTTGCGCGATGATTGTGGACAAGGTTGGGCGCAAGCCGGTGATTAATGTGTCGTTCCTGCTGTGTGCGCTGTCGCTGGTGCTGGCGGGGGTGTTTCATGCGTCGAATGTTTATGTTGTGGCGACGCTGTGTGCGCTGGCTATGGGGTTCCTGGCTAGCGGGTTTATTACGGCGTATGTCTATACGCCGGAGTTGTATCCGACCAGTGTGCGGGCTATGGGGTGTGGGCTGGGTGGTGCTTGGCTGAAGCTGGCGGCTATCTTTGCTCCGTCGCTGATCGCTAGCACCATTGGCAGCGGGAATCTCAGTAGTGCGTTTCTTTCGCTGGCGGCTGTGCCGTTTTTGGCGGCGATTACGGTGCACTTTTTGGGGATTGAGACTAAGGGGCAGGTGTTGGAGGAGTTGGAGGTTTGAGGTATTGGGGGGCTTAGTCGATCTGCCGGCGGGCTCGGTGCGCAAATCCATGAATGATCTAGCCCGCGCACCAAAGTCCGTCGCTTTCATCCAATAAGATACCGTATCCCATGGCGGCCCCCCGCTTGCTCTAGCACTTTACGTAAATTTTTCGAAAACGTTCCATCTGCCGCCGCCGGGAGCAGTGGCAATAGTCGTTCAGCGACAAAACGCTCGGTTGCAGCACTTCCAAGTAGGTGTCCATCAAGAGGCCACACACTTCCCTCTCGGCGTAGATCAGCCAATAGAAACGATATTGTATTCTCGTTGAATGCATCCGTCGTGATTTCTGTGAAATGAGGGATCACATTTCGCAACAACAGTGCTCTAAATTTGGAGTCCTCTCGTTGAAATTCCGCTATCAACTTTTGCTTGACAGTCTGACTTACATGCTCCGCGAGCAAGGCGCCTATTCCTCGTGACAGCCAGAAATAGTCAGAAGTGGCTGCAAGTTCAAGCGTCCATTCCAGCCACGGTTCGATATCTTCAATATTCAAGCAACCCAAACCCGGTAGATCTGGCGGAATCGAGCCTCCTAACAGGGCGGACGCGAGACGAGCATCTTGAAGATTCATGAGTTTGGTGAATAGAACCTCCTTCCCAGTCCAATCGAATTCGATACGCAACAACGGTTCATATTTCAAAATTTTTCGTTCCGCATCACTCTTGTCCAGCAATTCACCAAGGGCCGAGAAGATTGGTCTCAAATCGTTGGGGGCGGTGCAGTAAAGGAACACCGCCTTACGCAACCCGTGGATCTGATGAGCGCGTTCATTCACGAGATTTGACAGGTCAGGTCTTGCGGCGCATAGGTATCTAAGGGCTTCAACGGCCGAAGACCTCTCGACTTCTAAAAGTGATTCGAGTTGTGTGACGTGTTCAGATGTAAACGAAGCCCAAGATGACTCGTCTTCGAGTTTCGCAAACTTTCCGACGAAGGCTATTACCATAGCCGCTTCGTTGACACCTCTGAGCAACAAATCGCCTGCAATTGTCAATCCCATGGTGGTGCGATTGTCGCGGAGGAGATTGCACAGCACGCGCCCACGGGTCTTTGGAACGGGTGCCGACCGATTCGACGGTATGAATATGCGTTCCACGGCACAGAGGTCCAGACTACCCAAGAGAGTACTGGCGCCGCTCACAAAACCCGCGGCACAATCTTCATCGTCTTCGGGATTGATTTTCAAATCAAGTTCGTCTGCCAAACACGCTATTCTGATTGCGTCGTCTTCGGTTACGTATGGAGCCAGTGCTGGGGCCAACCCGTTCTGACAAAAATTGAAATCGTCCCACCGGCCCAAAAGCATCGGAAGTGCTTCAGCCTTCATTTGTTCGCCCTTGATCGCGATCAGCTTGGCTAGTGCCGTCCCACCTAAGGTATTGCCGAGCTTGACCAATAAACGTAGCTGTGGCTCATGCGCTTCGGTAAGGGGAAGATTTTCCATTGTCCAAGCTACAGACCATTCTCGGCGCAAATCGATACCACAGCGAGTCGGAATTTTCTCTAGCAATTCCGCTATAACCGCGTCTCGACCAGATTCCATATATTTAGACGCATTCAGGGCGAGTTCAAAATCACATTTAATCACGTCCTGTAAAAAAACATTAGCCTGTTCGAATGGTAGTAGGCTTAGTGTAAAAAATAGCGCTTGATCCCACCTCTTTAGCGCCATCTTTTCGATAAGAATTAGTGAATTAGACAGATAGCGCCTGGCGAGTTCTGTTGAGGCAAGGTACTCTGTGATCGATTGATGTATGAAGGCTACTCGACTTCCGCTATACGGAACCAAAAGGGAATCCGAAACAAGCCAGTTAGCAAGATCACTTGCTGATATCCCTGCCTGAACAAGCGACTCAGCGGCCGGGCCAGCTTGCAAAATAGTAATAAGACTTCCAAGCGGAAAGGCTTCCTCTCCGCGATTCAATGCTTCGTAGGCAACCGGAGAAAGTACACGTTCGATATCGAGATTAATTCCAAAGCGCGACGTAAATCTATCACGTGTATTGTCAAGAAGTGATTTATAGAAGTCCCGCGGATGAGGCGCTGCGGGTAAATTGATTGCGCCGGTTGTGACGTATCGAAAGAAGAATGGCCGCTGAAGTAAATGGATCATTTCCAATCGGAATCTTCCATCGACGTTTATCCGTAGTCGATCGAGCTCGCTCTCAACTATGGATTGATCGATTTGATCAAGGCAGAAAAATGGAATTTCTAATTTGTTCAAGCCATCCGATGTTCTAGAGCTGATTACAACGGAGGTCTCGCCAATACTGTCGAAAAAGTGCTGAAAATCTGCCTCGTACGCTCCACTCTCCCAGTATTCCCGAGGTAGCTCGTTAAACGAATCGAGGAAGATCTTTACTCTGAACGAACTAATCAATTCGTCGAGGGGCAGGCCGCCTGGTAATGTTTGATTAACAAGTTGTCGCAGATTCCCGTGGTAGAGCTTAAGGTCAACAAATACCGGTACGATCACGCTTATCTGGTCGAATTCAGCAGCTAGGCTCGCTTCGTGAAGGCGCTCCGCAAGGTGTGCTGCGGCTCTTCGCATGGAGTACGATTTTCCCGCGCCGGGAAGGCCGGTTAGGACCGCTCGGTCCGGTCCCTCAGTGAGAAATGAGTCGATCCGAGAATGATCAAACATCCTTCGCCCAATCAAGCTATCCTTGCGCAACGATTCAGCACGAACTCGAATCGAGTACTCTGGGGCTTGTTTCGGTGTACGGCTGAGAGCGGCTGCGTGGCGAGCCAACGCAAGAAGGACCTCAGGCGAGCGAGGCTTGAAAGCTGCAGATTGCTGCTCACTTGCTGCTTGCTTCAGCATTAGATCAAGTAGCTCTAGCAGAGGTGTATGGTCAGCTGCCTCATTCTCGCGTTGTGTCGTCTCGTATCCGATCAGGTGAATTCCGTAATTGCGTCGCCAGTAGTCAATCTCTTGCTCTTGAACGTCTGCGACGACTGCGTAGTGATCACGGCTTCCGCCCTTATACGTGTTCGCGAGAAGATCGCGCACATAGATGAAATCGGGATCTCGAAGTCCAAATCCGAAATAGACGACGGGGCGGCTGGCGAGCAGCATTTTTACGGATTCCAATGCGGCCTGTCGCTCTCCTTGGGGAAGCAACTGCCTGTATTGCTCCCGTGTGAGAATTATGCTTTCGCTATCGCCAGCATCGCCGTGAGGTTTGAAAATAAAATCGGTGGCGCGGGCGTGGACGATCTCGGCCGTTTCGGTCAAATGTCTATTCGTGACAGGAGGTCGGTAAAACCGATCGGGTTGCCAGAGGCGTAAACCTTGTTCGATCAAGTCGTCATAGTTTGTCGTTATAAAGCACCTGGGCCCTAATGTGACGATCTTCCTGTGAATTTCGTGTGGCTTTGCTCGTCCATAGCGACACGCAGATCTCACGAAATCGCCGATCTGCTGCTTCGTGAGCTTGTCGAAACCATAGCTTGCTGCCTGTAATAGGTCGCCCTTCTTTGCCTCTTGTCGAATCAAGTCGGCGCTTGCGCCGCTGCGCTCAACAAACGTTGCAAGTTCCTCGATCATGTTCGACCATGTAGGGAGCCCCGCCCAAAGGGAAATCCCGGACCCAATGAATAGCACGGTGTCCTCCTGCAAAAGGACTTGTTTCAAAGGATCGATATTTCTTTGCTTATTCGGTAGTTCCATCGAGTCGTTTCCTTTGCTTTGTCGTTGGCGACAATCGAGGTACCGTCATTATGGGGGACGGTCTGCTATTAGGGGTAGCGCACAAATGCTTTTAGCGAACGTCTCCGTGACACAGACCATTTGCCAAGCCCGATGGACCGACGTTCAGCTTCTCCGATCAAACGGCAGCTTGCTGTGGCACTGGCGACGTCTCAGCGTCCGAGCGTCTCGGCGGGCGAATGACGCTTCGTGGTCGATCTCTGCCCCCGGAGTAGCTGGGCAGGGGCTTGCCAAGGCCAGAGGCGACCGACCCAAAGCCGCCTTTCAAACCGCTCCCAATGAATGACCGCATTGCAGAGCTGACGTTTTCAGAGTGCCGCCTTTACGCAATGTCCTCAGTCTCGGTCACGGTCGGCAGCATAACGCCCAGAGCAGTAATAGCAACGGTACTCAACACCAGTGACATCATCGTGCCAAGTTTCAAGATCCCCAGCCGTCAAACGCTGACCGCAGCACGAGCAACTGGCGGGCAAGTCATCCCCGTTCTCGTTCTCGCAGAACGTGCATCGGTAGCCTGAGTCAGACTCCTTGTTGACCACCATAGTGTCGTTGCCGCACTCCTCGCATTCCATGCGTACCGGATCAGCGTCGGGGTCCATCGGATCTACAGGATTTTCTGCCTCAACCTCGTCAGCCCTCTTAAGAGCATCGTGCAGTTTGAACTGGTACTCGTCCGAAAGAACCTTGAAGATCGCCCTAGTCGCGTCCGGAATTCGCTTCTCTACGTCTACAACGCTGTAAGAGTCCAAGAACTCCAGAACAGAGCGGAATAGACGACCGATTGTGATCCGCGCGGTAGCCACGTCCATCTCGAATTTGTGGTGCTCGATGTCATTGCGCAGCCGCTTCAGCCAGTCCAAGTCCTTCTTGAAATCGCCGGCGACTGCGTCTTTGTCTTCATTGTTGATGAAGTTGACAGCTTCCCAGAGCCCGATTGTCTTGGCCGTTGCTGGGTCGATCTTTGGCGCAAAAGGGTTGGCGTAGATTAGTAGCGGGTGCTTCTCGGTGATGTGGTGCTTAAAGATCAGTTCAATGAAGTGTGCCATGTGGAGCACGCAGAATTTGTAGGCCTTTTGATCGCCTCCATCCCCCTCCTCGAACTTCTTCAGTGCCTCTTCCAGGCTGTCCATCGCATTGTCTAGCAGGTCCAGCGTGTGGTTCATGTGATCTCCCTTACGTTGTTGTGCGTCGATGATACAAGAGGGCCACGCTGCCCATCTACCAACCGGGATGCCCTTAAAATGGGTTATGTTTCGGGCCTGCTACTTTCTTGACGTTCGCCATGCACCTCACGCGCCTTGCTATCAATCCGTACATTGCTTCTAGACTGGGACTCCAAGAGAACTTGATGAGCGATTTGGGGAAGCTCGTCGTTCTGGTCGGAGAAAATGGCTGCGGAAAGACGCGAATGCTCGAAGCGGTGGACTGGCTCCTTCGCCGCACGAGGCATGTCGGCCATGCCCGTTTGCTTGAGATTCGAGCAGGAAGGCAGGAAAAGGCGGCGTTCTTCTCCGCTCTCGCCAACGATCCAGACGATCACTACACATTTGCCGGGGCGGGCCATGATCTCGAAGCTTTCGACGCAATGCTCTCGCCTGTCGAGGGCTTCGAACTCGCTTGGGAAAGCGGCGAGGACGTCGATGCCGCACTCTCCGCATACTGCGCGCTCGCCGATATCTTGCGTAACTCTTCAATCGCAAATCGAGAGCATTTTGCGCGCCTAACAGTCGGCGTCCCGCGTGGCGATGACCCAACGGATCCGCTGCTCGTTGGCGCACCACTCGTTTACATCGATGACATCTGCGTGCGCCACGCTGCAGCCCTCGGAGATGAGCGGATCGGGTTTCACAGCGAGCACAGAATGATCGATAGCGAGTACGCCCGCTTGCAGAAATTGATGAGCAGTATCACAGGCATGTGTCTCGACATCGCCGATGGGCATGCTTCCCTCGATGGTCGAGGCGTTCATCGCACAACGTTCTCAGACGGGCAGATGGCGTTATTCCGTATCGCCGTTCTGGTCCATTCGCGAGTGCTCGAGAACGCTGCGGTGCCAATACATCTCGACGAGCCGGAGCGGCACCTACATCCGTCGCGACTCGTCGGACTTATCGACGCGCTCCGTACCCACCTGCCGCACGCGCAACTGTGGATTGCTACACACAGTCTTTCGCTGACAGCGCACCTTGCTGCGCTAGAGCCGCGGGCAATCTGGTTCGGCTCAAACGGGCGTTTCGAGCGCGCTGGCCTAGCGCAGGAGAAGGTGGTTAACGGTCTTCTTGGCGGGGCAACAGGCGCCGAGCAGATCAGCGATTTCTGTGTTCGCGCAGACCAGTTCGCTGCGTGCGCGTTCTCAGCCGACTGCCTTTGCCCTCCCGAGGCGGTTACATATAAGGAAGGCGATCCACAAATCCAGCAGATACGGGAGTTTATCGCTGGGAAGAGTGAGGGTCGTCTGACCATCGTCGACATTGGTGCCGGCCAGGGGCGGCTACTCGAGGGGCTGACTCATGCGCTCGGCGACGCGTTGGCCGACAGCGTGTCTTACTATGCAATCGAGCCGAACGAGGTCACGCGGGCGCTGTGCACCGAACGGGTGAGCCGACATTTTGACGACGGGGCTGCACGCGTATTCGCATCCGCGCAGGATTTCCTCGCTTCGGTAGCGACAAGAGCCGACGTGGTTGTCATGGCGAACGTGCTGCACGAGATCGAGATCGAACAATGGGAGGGCGTACTGCAAGATGTTCATGCCCTGCTGCAGTACGCGGGATCGCTGCTTGTCGTCGAAGACACACGCTTACCGCGGGGAGAACTGTCCCACGCAAACGGCTTCCTTGTCCTCGAGACCGAAGCCCTATGCGAACTATTTGCCACAGAAATGGGGGCGGACGGCGTACAGTACGTCGCCGCGCCTCGCGGTGGCGCTCGACTCCAAGCCACCGCCTTCCGAAGATCACACCTTGCCACGGTGACGGCGTCGTCTATCAAACGAGCCTTACAGTTGCAGCGGAGTATCACGGCCCGCAGCATTCGCGACCTCCGAAAATCGGACCAGAAACCGAACTACCGCCTAGGCCACGAGCACGCATATCATACGCAGCTACTTGCCAACCTCACACTTGCACTTGAAGACCTTGAGAGTCTAACTTGTTAGCCATACAGACATTGGCCCACCAATCCTGGATGACAACACGCACCCGAATCGGTCCAACCAGGATGGTGTGCCAACTGACCGCTCTTGTTAAGGATTGTTTGATGCCTGCCCTCGACTGCAGGACAGAGAGCGAGGGTGGCGCCTGTGGGCAGGCGTCGAACAATCCTCAAGGGAGGAAACCGCGGGATGCAGCGATGTGGTGCGCCGGGCTATGGCGATTGAAGCGTTTGCTCGGTCAGCGATGCCAAGGGATGTCGCAGGAAGCGAGGCGTGAAGCGGACGGAGGCATGACGCGAGGTGGTGGTGGGTCAGAATCCTTGGGACGCTGCGAGCATTTAATGAGGCGGTGTGAGACAGCGAGCACGACTGTCCGCTTTCGGCTCTGGTCTCCGAAGAGCCGACGATCGAGTTTGATGCGTAGGACGTGTGGGCTCATGCGATGACTCGCTTCGGTGGTGGTCCGCGGATACAGGCACTGCGCGGAATGACCTCAATGATGAGCATCGGTGCGCCACAATGCCGGCAGATGAAGGGCGTGGGCATCGCGAGGCCGGTGTCGTCAGGTGGATCGGTGACTGCGGGCGCGACATCCAAGAGCTCGCGCGCCTTGGCCAGGTTGGCACGGCGCACCGGGTTGGCAAGCAGCCCATAGTGGCGAATGCGGTGGAAGCCGTGCGGTAGCACGTGCAACAGGAAGCGCCGCATGAACTCACCGGCATCGAGCGTCATGGTCTTGTAGCGGGTGCGGCCCTTGGCACGGTAATCCTTCCAGCGGAAGGTCACGCCACGCTCGTCCAGGGCAAGCAGGCGCTGGTTGGAGATCGCGACGCGGTGGGTGTAGCGCGATAGGTAAGCTAGCACCGCCTCGGGTCCGGCGAACGGGCGCTTGGCATACACGACCCATTCGGAGGTGCGAAGCGGCGCAAGCCACTGCGCAAAGGCAGCCGGATCGGCGAGGGCGGCGTAGTCGCCAAAGAACTGCAACTGACCCTGATCATGCGCAGCCTGGAGGGCCTCGAGGAAACGGCGTCGGAACAGGCGAGAGAGCACACGCACCGGCAAGAAGAAGCCGCGGCGGCAAGCCACCCACCGTTCGCCGTCCAGTGACAGGCCGCCGCCGGGGACGATGCCGTGCACGTGGGGATGATGGGTGAGTGCGGATCCCCAGGTGTGCAGCACCAGGGTGGCGCCAATCTGCGCGCCGAGGTGCTTCGGGTCGGCGGCGATGGTCCGTAGGGTATCGGCGGCGACATCGAACAACAGACCATAGATTACCGCCTTGTTGTACCAGGCGATGGCGCTGATGGACGCGGGCAGCGTGAACACAACGTGGTAGTACTCGACGGGGAGCAGATCCTCACTGCGCGCTTCGAGCCAGCGATGCGCAGCGCTGGCTTGACACTTGGGGCAATGCCGGTTGCGGCAGGAGTTATAGGACACCTCGGGCCTGGCGCAGCCGGAACAGCGCAGCACATGCCCTCCCAGTGCCCCGGTGCGGCACTGTTCGATGGCCGACATGACCTGCAACTGCCCAAGGCTCAAGTGGGCAGTCTGTCGCCAGGCCGGCCCGTGGAGGCGGAAGATGTCCGCAACCTCGAGCACAATGAGCTCGGCGGCGGGACCTCTAGTCGGAACGCAGGTTCTCGAGTGGGCTGACGACCTCGCGCAGCAGATCAGTCGCGACTTGGGCATAGAGCGCTGTCGTCTCCAGCTTCTTATGCCCAAGCAGTACTTGAATGACGCGAATGTCGACCTTCTGTTCGAGGAGGTGGGTAGCGAAGCTGTGTCGCAGCGTGTGCATGGATACGTGCTTCTCAATCTGTGCCTCTTCGGCGGCGGCATGGATGGCGCGATTGAGTTGCCGGGGAGTGAGCGGCTCGATGGGGTTGAGGCCCGGGAACAACCAGCCACCGTCGAGCATCTTGCCCTGGGCATGGGCAACTCGCCACCAAACGCGCAGGCGTTCGAGCAGCACGGGAGAGAGCAT